>WRFR01000019.1 GCA_009778715.1 Coriobacteriia bacterium
GCGCATGGAGTCTCGCGAAGAGGAAGAGGTATTGACCGAAGAGCTGCTTAACGAGCTGCTGTTCAGCTCGTCTGCGGGCCACTACATCGATACCCATCAGATGGTGGATTCCTCGCTTTCCAGCTACCTCAACGAACTTCTACGCGCGCACGACCTCAAGAAGAGCGAGGTCATCAAGGCGTCGCGGCTCAATGAGACGTTTGCCTATCAGATCTTTTCTGGTGACCGCCAGGCCAGCCGCAACAAGGTGCTCCAGTTGGCTTTTGCGATGGAGCTTTCTCTGCGCGAGACGCAGCGGCTCCTGAAACACGCTGGCGCCAACGAGCTCTACTGCAAGGATCGCCGTGATGCTATCATCATTTACTGTCTCTCCCGGAAGTGTTCTTTGATCAAAGTCGATCAGGAGCTGTACAAATTTAATGAAGATACGATAACAGAGGCGTAAGGCGTAAAGGTTCGTGTTCCATGCCCGATGACATTAGTCGGCGTTTGGCCGAAGAGCTGCATGCTGTCAGCCTCGACAACCAGTACACGGTAGAGGAGACTCTGCGTGAGAGTGAAGCGGGCCGGACTGAGAAGGTCCGTTCTGCTGATGGGACCATTTTCATTCGTAAGTACCTCCGGCGCGGCTTCGTGCAGACAAACGAGTACGCGCTGCTGTTTGGACTGCAGGGCGCCGACGCGCCGTTTCCCCGGATCATCTCGCTCTATGAGTTGGCGGAGTTCCAGGTGGTCATTATGGAGTACCTGGACGGCCCTACACTGCAGGAATGCGTCGAACAGTACGGCTCCTACGAGCCGCAGCAGGCGGCGCGCTGGGCGCTTGGCATGTGCGGGGCGCTCTGTTTCCTGCACACGTGCAGCGCCAGCCCCATCATCCATCGTGACATCAAGCCAGCCCATGTTATTTTGCAGGACGGGCAGGTGAAGCTCATTGACTTTGGCATCGCGCGTACTTGGAAATCGGGAGAGAAGCACGATACCGAGTACCTGGGGACGCGAGGTTATGCGGCGCCCGAGCAGTTTGGCTACAGCCAGACCGACGTCCGTACCGACATCTATGCCTGTGGAGCCACGCTCTACTTCCTTTTGACGGGCGAGCAGTTCGACGCCCAGTGTCATGGGGCGTTGGAGAAAGTGGCGAGCGGCGCCACGGTTGAGAGCGGCTCCAGCAACGCGGGGACTAGCAGCGTAGCTGCTCTGATCGTGCCGCCCGACCTGGCGCGCATCATCTGCCGTTGCACTGAGTTCTCTCCCGATGCGCGCTACCAAAGCATAGCCGAGCTGATCGCTGCCCTGCAGGAAGCAATGCAGAGGATGCAACTCGTCCGACCTGTTCCGGCACCCGCTGTTTCTGCCGCACCTCAAGCTACCACGTACCAACCAGTGGCTGTTGCCACGCCGGGGGATGGTGCTTCATCGAAAGAACCGCTCAAAAAGCACTGGGTAAAAGATATTCTTATTGCGATCATCTTTTGGCCGTTTTATCTATATTTGATGATCTCAGCCTTTACTGATTTCTCTTGGATTTATCAGAAGTATGGTGCGTTTCAGTTTGCTGTAAATGTTCTGGAATATTGGGTGATCGGCCTGTTGTTTGTGCTGCCGTGCTACCTGTTGCTTACTAACCCTTTAAGGATCGTCGATCGGATCCGGTTCTTTACAAAGAAACGGATAAGGCGGATCGCTTTAACAGTTGGCGCTTTCTTTCTTCTTATGTGTCTCTGTCTTGGCATACTGACTCTTCTACAACCTTCGCAGGTACAAGCAGATATTAGCGCTCACACCTACAATCAAAGCACACAAAATCACTAACCAATAAAAATTTAGCTGCCAGCTAATGAATCTCCCTCTGAGTGTCAGTACAGTTTTGATGTAGTGCATATTGAGGACGGGAAAAACTGACCACCCACAGTAAGTGCCTCATCAACAAAGTGATCGGAGCAGAAGATGGCAGAAAAACTGAAAACCTGTAAATCATGCGGGAAAGAAGTTGCGAAGAGCGCAAAGAAGTGTCCTCACTGTGGGGCGCGTTTAGGAATGGCGACCTGGCTCAAGGTCATCATAGTTCTGATCGTGATTGGCGTGATTGGTGCTGTGGCAATGTATTCCTGTACAGCAGCGACAGTCAATACGGTAGATAAGGCGGTCAAGAGCGTAAGTAATGGAAGCGACATCAAAGGCCCGGACGGGAAAGTTCTGACAGGTGACGCGGCTAAGAAACCAACGTTTAACATCGGTGACACCATTACGGTAGACGATCTACAACTTACTGTTTCGGCGCCAGTAAATAAGGCGCCTGATGAGTATACGACGACAAAGAACAAGAATGTCGCAGTGTTTCATGTGAAAGCGACTAATAACGGGTCAAGCCAGGCGTATATCTCAAGTGGAGATTTCAATCTTTATGTTAATGGCACGAAGTGTGATCCAGTATACATGGATGGAGTTGATTTCAGCGCGGAGGACGTTAACAGCGGCAAAACTGTTGAGGGCGATATGGGTTTTGATATTCCCAAAGGTTCAAGTTTTGAGCTAGTCTATTCACCGAATTTCCTGACGGATCAGGAGATCACGTTCAAGGGCACTAACTGATCTTCATCAGTAACCCCTGCAAAAGCAAATAAACACAAGAGGCCGTCCAGGTAAGACGGCCTCTTTTGTATAGATATTTCTTGTTGCAAAGAAATAGTTCTGCAGGAGTTTTGGAATAAAACGCAGTAATATGCAATATAAAGAGAATATCTTTCAATTATTACTGATAAACGGTAGGGGTGAGTTTTTGTGCCAAAATTCACCTTGCCAACTTGCTTTCCTTTGCCCTAAACTTTCCTCATGGCAGAAGATCAAGGAGCGGTGGCTGACGTATGGATGATGAAAAACACTATAGCCAATCGTCGAACATCGTATTCGCCGCGATTCTTGACATGGCCGAACTGCAGAACGGCGAGCTGACGTTCTCTGACTCACCACATGGACGGGTGCACTTCCTGATAAGCATGTATGGCTTACAGTGGGAACTCAAGTTCACGGTCACAGGGAACAGCGGCGGGTGCAGCGTTCGTCTTGAGGTTGGAGGGGAACAGGAGGATCGGGAGAGAACATCAGAACAGGAGTTCGCATTATTGGATTCGATGCTCCTGGAATCAAACGATCATTAGCGCAAGGCGGGCCAGCAGAAACCGTATGCAGAGGTAAGGGAAACAGCAGAGGTAAGAGAAACAGAGAAGAAAGGACCAGATCATGGCATTTTGTCAGAAATGTGGAGCACAGGTAGCAGATGGGACTCCAACGTGCCCGACATGTGGAGCACCGATGGCTGGAGCTCCTGCTCCGAACTATGCTCCCCCGGCGCAAGCAGCTCCTCCCGCAAATGATGCAGAGGCTAACAAAGGGATGGCGGTGTTAGCCTACATCCTGTTCTTTGTGCCCTTGATCGCGGGCGCGCATAAGACTTCACCCTTCGTGAAGTTTCACACCAACCAGGGTACCGTGCTCTGGATTGCTTCGCTGATCTTTGGAGTGGTCTATGGCATCGTAACCGCGATACTTGGAGCGATTTTCATCTCGACGGCAACTACACTTTCAGGATTAGGGGCGGGGATCGGCATCTATGGTGTAATAACCACGATACTGAGCCTGTTGTGGATAGTTCCAGCTGTTCTTGCCATTATGGGCATCGTTAACGCGGTGACCGGTAAGACCAAGCCGCTCCCACTGATCGGTAAATTCACGATCATCAAATAAAGCGTGCTTAACTCCTGCCTTGCGCCCGTGTCTCATCACAGGGTAGCAGGGCAGGAGATCTTCCTGCAGATTACCCAACGTGCAGAGCATGATCGATCCGCTTACGTTGACTGGTGAATAGCAGCTCTTTGCCCCCACTCCCCGTATAATAGAATCATGTGCGCCACTCACCTGACAGATGACGAGCGATTTATGCAGCGCGCGCTTGCCGAGGCCAGCGAGGCTGCTGCACGCGACGAAGTTCCTATCGGGGCGGTCGTCGTCTGTGATGATGAGATCGTCGCTGCAGCAAGCAACCGGCGTGAGACCGACCATGACCCTGCCGCGCATGCAGAGTTTTTGGCCATTGAAGCTGCTGCGCATACGCTCGGACGGTGGCGACTGTCAGACTGCACGGTCTATGTGACACTTGAACCGTGTGTGATGTGTGGCGGGCTGATGCAACAGGCTCGTATCAAGCGTTGCGTCTATGGCGCAAACGATCCCAAGGCCGGCGCCCTGGGGACGCTCTACCAGCTTCATTGTGACCCGCGTCTGAACCACTGCTTCGCGGTGACCAGTGGAGTGCTTGCGGAGGAATCAGCCGCCTTGTTGCGGGAGTTCTTTCAGGCGCGCCGCGGGGATCATGACCAGGGCGTAATTGCGACCGGGCGACCCGGAATAGAGAAGGAGTAAGTTATGGCGATGGAACGAAGGCTTCCGGCGCAGGAAAACAGCCTGGATGACCTTATCAACCAGATGCTGGCCAACCGCACGTCTGAAATCAAGAAGCAAGAGGAAGAGACGGCGCGGGTCAGCGAGGAAGCCGGATTGGTCCCTGAGACCGACCCCGACCTCAAAGACGATCCTGAAAAGAGTGATCAATGAAGGACCGGGTGAATAACCCCTTCTGCCGGAGTGCGGGAGAGGCGCCATGGCGCGTGTAAAAGGTTCCCGGAGCTCTTTTGCCAGGCTGATGAACCGCCTTGGGTATCGAGAAGACCTTCGTGGAGTGTCCTATCAGGACATGCGGGACCTGCTGGGGGTGGGTGTTGCCGTGGTCTTGTCCGGTCTCCTGACTTTCGGCATCATCTCAAAATGGTCCCAGACGATCATTTTGATCAACCTGGCCTGCCTGTTTATTGTGGGAATGATCTTCGCGATCTTTCGTGTACTTGCCCACCCGGATCGCGTACGTGCTGACGAGGCGACGCGCGTTCTGGGTATCGCGCGCGATACGCTGCCATTCTTGCGTTTGGGCCTGACTCACGAAACGGCGGAAGCGGTCACGCGAATCATTTTAGATGGGCTGGAGAGAGTGATCGCTGTTGGGGTAACTGACACGACGAATGTCATCGGTTACGCAGGGCTGGGCGCTGACCATCATGGCGCGCCACGGGCTATCGTGACGCGCTCGACCAAGGAGGCTCTCAAAGAGGGGCGTATGTTGGTTTTGACGACACGCGATGAGGTGGGGTGCGACGACCCGAACTGCCCGCTGATGGCGGGCATCGTGGTGCCATTGGAGATCGGTGGAAAGATCGTTGGTACGCTCAAATATTACTATGCGCAGCCGATCTTTTTGACTGAAGCCGAGCTTGCGGCAGCCGATGGCCTGACCCGCCTGCTCTCGACCCAGCTGGAACTGCACCGGCTTGAGCAACAGGCCTCGCTCGCCACGAAGATGGAGCTCCAGGCACTCCAGGCACAGATCAATCCGCACTTTCTGTTCAACACGCTCAACACTATTGCTGCGCTGACGCGGACCGACCCGGAAAAAGCGCGTAACTTGCTGCGCCAATTCGCGGCGCTTTATCGCCACACGCTCGAGACAGCTGACGCGCCCATCACGCTCGGGCTTGAGCTCGAGTACCTTGAACAATATTTTGCCATCGAGCAGGCGCGCTTTGGCGATCGCGTTGAACTCATTACCGACGTCGATGAGCAGTCGCGCGAGATCCCCATGCCATCTTTCATGCTCCAACCGCTGTTGGAGAACTCCATCAGCCATGGCATGCGTGAGGACGGCAGCCGTTTGCAGGTCACAGTTACCGCGAAGTGCACCGAGCAGTTTTGCCGGGTGTGCGTGATCGACAACGGGCAAGGAATGAGTACTGCCCGCTTGGAGGAGATCGAGAGCCACCCGGCGACGGCTGAGGGTCTGGGCATTGCTCTGCAGAATGTGCGGAGCCGTACACGGGGTTTTTATGGCGAGGACGCTGCGTTTACGATCGAGAGCAAGCCAACTGTCGGGACGTCGATCTGCTTCCAGATCCCGCTTGAGATCGAGCAGTAGATGCAGGGTGAGCAGAGAGTGCACGAAAGGATGTATGACGTGAGGAAGAACCGGCAAAAGCAGGTGGGTCGATTGAAGCATAGTGGCATAGTGCGTGCCCTGTTGGTACTGGCGATGGTGCTCGCGGCAGTGCTTATTGCGCCGCGCGTGGCAGTGGCCCGGGATTACTCGATGGCCGACGTCGTTATCAATGCACAGTTAGCGAGCGATGGCTCGATGCAGGTGACCGAGGCGCGTACGTTCACGTTCACTGGCTCTTACAATGAGGTCTATTGGGATCTTGACCATACGGGACATGACTTGCAGGTCGATGCGGTTGGCTTTGCGCCAGCGACAGTCGAGAACTCCCAGGAAGCGACCCAGACGGGCATGACGCCCGTTGTGCAGTCCAGCGCTGATATCGACGGGACGACGCACTACAATGTTACCGACAAAGACTCCCATACGATCGAACTCAGTATCTTTCGCCCGGTAACCGATGAGTCGGTCAGATATACCATCACCTATACGGTCAGTAGTCTTATCGAGAGGCATTCGGATGCGGCGATGCTTTACTGGAGCTTTATCGCGGGTGGTTGGGAGAAGCCCATCACGGGAAAAGGCGTGCAGGCCACGATACTTCCGCCGGTAGGGTCGGGCATGACAAAAGATGACATTCGCACCTGGGCGCATGGCTCCTTATCGGGAGTGGTCACGCGTGAGGACAATGGCGCCGTTAAACTGATGATTGGCGAGGTACCCGCAAATACGGCGCTGTCAGTGCGTGTTCTGTATCCGCCGGCAGCCTTCCCGGGCGCTCAGATGCAAAGTGGTCTTATCAAGCCGACTGTTTTGCAGGAGGAGGCAAAGCTGGCTGATCAGGCCAACGCTGCGCGTCGCCGCGCGCAGATACAAGAAGCGATCTATAACTATGTTATTCCCGCGCTGGCGCTGCTGATCATTGCTGGTTTTGTCATTATCTGGTTTGTGTATGGGCGTGAGTATAAGGATCAAAAGCCCTTTGAGGGTAAGTATTGGCGCGAGGATCCAGAGCCCGACTTATCACCGGCGCTGGTTGGCGCGATCTGGCGCATGGGAAAGACCGAGTCGATCGATTTTTCGGCGACGATCCTGCAACTGGTTAACGATAAGGTCATCATCATGACGCAGGGCCAGGAGGCACAGTCGCGTTTCTTTGGCCTGAGCAATAAGACTGAGACGGTCTCCTACTTCCAGATCGATGCGAGCAAAACGGCAGGGCTTGGTCCTATCGAGCAGCAGACCGTTGAGTTGCTGAATATGGTTGCTGGGGCGTCTGGCGTCGCCGCGGACCAACCACAGGGAAGCTTTACCATTGATGACCTGAAGGCCTACGCGCAGGCTCACCAGTCAAGTTATCGTGGCGCCTATGATGGCTGGAATGATAAGGTAAAAACGATCTCGGAAAGTAAGTATATTGAGCACCGGAGCGTGGCAATATCAGGCGCTGTTCATGCGTTTCGCGTGGTCGCACTTGGCGTAATCGTCCTCATGTTCTTCCTGAACGCCGATGTGTTGGTCAGCCTGCTTACTCATATCCCCGCGGTACTGAGCGGGGTTGCGGTACTTATTGCTTCATTTATCTTTGGGCGCTTGATACTGCGTCGTTCGCATGAAGGCAACCGGCTATATCACTACTATCGCGGTCTGTATGAGTACCTGAAAGACTTTTCTCGCATGGAAGAAAAGCCGGTGGCTTCGGTCGTGCTGTGGAACCGCTATCTGGTGCTGGCGACCGTCTTTGGCATAGCCGATGAGGTGGCCGCAAACTTGAAGGTCGCATTGCCGGAGGTTGCTAACGATCCGGCGTTTCGGACCAGCTTTTTCTGGTTCTATGTGGCGGGCTTTGGCAATGTTGGCGGGCAGAACTTCAGCGGCGCATTTGCAAGCGCCCTGAGCAGCGCGCAGGTTGCGGCTACTCCGCGGTCATCCGGCGGCGGCTTTGGTGGCGGATTCTCTGGCGGCTTTGGAGGCGGCGGCTTTGGCGGCGGTGGCGGAGGCGGCGCCCGGTAGGGTTACTGGTGGCAAAGATACCGCAGAGAGATAGATCTTTGACCATCAAGGTGGGCTCAGCCGCCTTGCTGGTGTTGCTTGCAATGGGTGTGGCTATTTTGGTCGGGCCCCATATTGTGGTGACTGATGGTCTCTTCAGGTATGGATATCCGCTAGGTGCTTTATTGATCATCGGTATCGTTCTTGTTCTCTGGCTTATCTTTATACATGAGCGCTTTGTTCCCGAACAATTCGAGGGTAAATACTGGCGCGAGGATCCCGAACCCGATCTGTCGCCCGCGTTGGTCGGCGCGATCTGGCGTGAGGGAGTTATTGAGCCAGAGGACTTTTCAGCTACGATCCTGCAGCTCATTGACAAGGATGTCATCCAGATAGTTCCTGGCGTAAAGCATCAAAAGAATTCTCTGGGCTTGAAGAAAAACTATTTCAGTGAAGTTGGGGTACCAGTCCTGCAGGTCGATCTGGCGCGTTGTACCGGGCTGGATCTTATCGACCAGCAGGCGATAGACCTGCTTGGTTCGCTTGCTGAGAAGTCCGATGCTTTTGACTATGGGACTGTTGTCGGTGAGAGCGAAGATATACTCAAGAGCCATGGAGAAGAATATCCGGACCTTGCGCTTTCTACGTTTGATGTCTGGGTCGCATCGGTCAAAGCGATGGCCGAAGGTGTCTATTTGAAAAACCGTCCTGTTATTGTGACGATTGTTCTCTATGCGTTACGCGTGCTTATCTGTTTCGGGGTGCTTCTGCTCTTTGTTGCATCGAGCGCGGCGGACAAAATATTGAGTTGGCCTGCGCTTATCAGCGCTGGAGTCGCTCTCATTTTCACTGTTGTTTTTGATCAGCGAAAACCACGACGTACTTCTGAGGGCAGGAGGCTCTATCACTATTACCAGGGTATCTACGAATACCTCAAAGACTTCTCGCGCCTTCAGGATTATTCGGTGACCTCAGTTGAGATTTGGAATCGTTATCTGGTTTTGGCGACTGTTTTTGGTATCGCTGATGAGGTTGCTTTTGAGTTTAACGCGACGCTCCCCAAACTTACCCGGGATTTCGGTTTCCAGCCCGATCATCTCTGGTACTACTCAGGTGGCCACGGTGGCTCCCCACAGAGCTTCAACAGCGTGCTCATCTCTGCAGTCAGGCAAGTTGCTGGCGGCGGCTTTGGCGGCGGTGGCGGAGGCGGCGCCCGGTAGGGTTACGCCTGAGCGCGGTCGAAGAACGGCGACTTGCCAGAAACCGACAGCGGGATGCCCATGATGAGCTTGTACTCGCCGAGCAGTCCCAGCGAGGCGGCCGCCTTGCCGATCGTGAACATGATGCGGTTGTCGATGCGCTTGTCAGTTGCCAGGGCGACAGCAGAGCCCAGGGCGATACCTAAGTCCATCGAGGTGAATATACAGGTCGCGCCTGCATCCGCGCAAGCTTCGCAGTTTGCAAAACCGCAGAGCGTGCAGCGATCACCCAGTCCGCGCGTAAGGTACTTTGCTCCAACTAAGACCACCGCACCGGAGGCGTTCACGCAACCGGCGTCGCGGACAGTCACGCTGCCGCTTGCGCCCTGGGCCTCACCCATCCGGCGCATCTCATCGGCCAGGCGCGTCTTGTCCTCGCCGGTCAGTATCATCGTATCCAGGTGGTCGATGCCACAGGCCTTCGGCGCCGTGCGCGCTGCCGCGCACATCTCAGAGGCGGTATCCAGGACCGCTTGCTCTTCCGCTTTTTTCGAGTCGATCAACATGATGTTTCCTCCTAGCAGCTCATCTTGAGACTATTGTAGCTCTCTTAGAGGAAAATCACGTGGATTTCAGCAATGCAAGGAATGGGTTTCTGGTCACTTAATCCGAGATACAGGTGTACTATGAACAAGGGTGATCACATGACCAAATTGGACAAATTTGATTTTCCGACGGATCTCTCATACGTGCTTGATAACTGTCAGGATGTCATAGTTCCTACCAGCAGGACTGAACTGCTGGCCATGGCGCTTGGCAACCCCGAGGCGACCAGCTTTGAGGTGAGCTATGAGGTTGATGGCAAGCCGATCACGGAGGCAAACATTGTTCGCTGTAAAAATGGCGTGGTGGTCAATTTCCCCGAAGATTACATGCGAAGGCGGGATCCCGACTGCCTGGTCGTTGCCGACGACGGCCCGACCGACAAGCCCCAGTATGAAGAGCTCTATGGAGAGAATTTCTCCTCTCTGCGCCAGGCCACGCTCGACTGGCTCACCAAACAAGAACTGATCGTTACCCCGTTCATGGCGGGTGGGCGCGCCCACGGCTATGAAGCCGTGCTGGTCGCTCCCCGCAACGCTGCGTTTTTCGCCTGTGGGCTTGCGGGCCTGCAGTACTTCATCGATATCGACGACTATGAGGGAAAATTCAGCCCCAAGGCCGTCATCTATTTGGCGCCGCCTTTTCGCCACACGCACTTTGCGGGCAAGCAGGTCGTGGTGCATAATCGCTTGCCGGAGATCTACGAGATATTTACCTATAATCTCTACCCGGGGCCTAGCGCGAAAAAGGGCGTCTACGGATTTTTACTCAACGTTGGGGAGCGGGAAGGCTGGGTCACAGCTCATGCCTCTGCCGTGAATGTGATCACCCCTTACGAGAACGAGATCGTCATCATGCACGAGGGCGCCTCGGGCGGGGGCAAGAGCGAGATGGGCGAAAGTATCCACCGTGAACCTGACGGGAAGATTGTCATCGGACAGAATCTTGAAACGCGCGAGAAGTTCTACCTTCAGATAGATGAACCCTGCGAGCTGCGCCCGATCGCAGATGACATGGCGCTGTGCCATCCCAAGATACAAAACGAGAGTAAGCGGCTGGTCATCACCGATGCGGAAGACGGCTGGTTTCTCCGAGTCGATAACATCAGGCAATACGGAACTGAGCCCTTCCACGAGAAGATCTACACGCAACCTTCGGAGCCGCTTGTTTTTCTGAACATTCAGGGAGTGCCCGGCGCGACCTGCCTGGTATGGGAGCATACGCTTGACTCAAATGGAAAGCCCTGCCCAAACCCACGCGTGATCCTTCCGCGCGCAATGGTGCCCAACATTGTCAACGAGCCTGTTGAGGTTGACGTACGCAGCTTTGGCGTGCGCACGCCTCCTTGCACGGCGGACCGGCCCAGTTACGGCATCTTAGGGATGCTGCACTTCATACCTCCTGCGCTGGCCTGGCTGTGGCGACTGGTTGCTCCCCGGGGAGATCATAGCCCAAGCATTATTGACACCGAGGGTATGGTCAGCGAAGGCGTGGGTTCATACTGGCCGTTTGCGACCGGGAAACGAGTGACCCATGCAAACTTGCTGCTGGACCAGATCCTGAACTCACCAGCAACCCGCTATGCCCTGATACCCAACCAGCATATTGGCGCCTACAGCGTCGACTTCATGCCACAGTGGATCATGCGCGAATACCTGGCGCGACGCGGCAGCGCAAAGTTCAAGCCGGAACACCTGATTCCGGCGCGATCGCCCCTGCTGGGTTACTGCCTTGAGAGCCTGAAGATCGACGGGCAGTATGTTCGCAAGGCGTTCCTTCGTCCTGAGACTCAGGCGGAGGTAACTTTGGAGGGCTACGATAAAGGCGCGAAGATCCTGAGTGACTTTTTCAAGAAAGAGGTCGTAAAGTTCGATGTGCCCGAGCTGAATCCGCTTGGCAAAAAGATCATTGACTGCTGCCTGCAGGACGCAAGCCTGGAGGACTACATCGATCTGATCCCCATGAAGTACTAAGGGCAGGCCAGATTGAAATTTTACGAGCCTGCGAAGAGTCCGCGTGCGACGCGCTTGAAACGATCCACAAGCTTAACGATCTGCATAAGCGCAGTGTCGAATTGATCGACGGGCAGGCAGGCCCTTGCCTTAAGGGAGCACACAAGTGACGGGAGCAAACGCCATGGAAAACAAAGCTTTAGTGATAATCGATATCCAGAATGACATCACCAAGAATTACAAGGACATCATCGGCAACATAAACAAAGCAATAGAGTGGGCGGTCAGCAATAATATCTATGTCGTCTATATAAGGCATGAAAATCTGTCCGCTGGCACGAGAACTTTCAAACCTGATACGCGTGGATCTGAGTTGGCTCCAGACTTAACAATGGTGTCAACAAACATCTTTACAAAATACAAAGGAAATGCGTTGACAAGCGAAGAATTTGCAGACTTTATCAAGAGAAATGGGATCTGCGAGTTCTATCTCACAGGAGCGGACGCTATTGCCTGCGTGAAGTCAACTTGTTACAACCTATGTAAAGCAGGTTATGGAGTCACCGTATTATCAGACTGCGTTACCAGCTATGATAAGCGGAAAATTGGCGAAATGCTGCATTACTACGAGAGCAAAGGCAGCAAAGTACTCAGCTTAGATACTCTATTGAGTTCTGCGAAAAACGAATAATCGAGCTTATGCGTTTCGGGACCAGACACCGGATAGCATTTCCAGGTGGCGGGGTGCACTTCAGGCTATAAGAACACCATCTACAGCTTTATCGGTGGCTTCGCTATTAAAGTCAGTTTACCAAAGAGGAGAGCCGGACGGTGATAGGAGCCAGTCCACAATGTTAAGATGCCGAATGCCTTCATACTCTTCGGCTCCCAAGTCCGTGGTGATGAGATACTTTGGGTAGGCGTCATGAATGGACTTCAGAGGGGCGAGCTCCCGGTCAAGTGTCTCGGTATCGGCGGCAGTATAAGCGACCTGATAGTAAGTTCGTTGACCGCTTTTTTGTTGCACCAGAAAGTCCACCTCCTTTTCTTTCTGTTTGCCGACCCAAACTTCTTCTCCACGCCTGAGTAATTCCAGATAGACGACATTTTCTAGTTTGCGCCCGCGATCCGTTCCAAGAGATTCTGAAAGCAAGATAGTGCGCATACCCAAGTCAACAACGTAGTATTTCTCTTGAGTTTGCAGCAAACGCTTACCTCGAATATCATAACGTTGAGCTTTATAAAAAAGATATGCCCTTGTCAGGTATTCTACATACGAAATCACCGTGCTATGAGAAATACCCCCCAAGTTTTCTGCGATGTTGGTTGCAGAGATAGTACTTCCGATCGAACTGAGGAGAAACTGCATAGTGCGCTCAAGATTTGTCATACCGCGAATGTCATGACGTCGAGCAATATCCTTATAGAGCACCGTGTCGCAAACGTCTCGTAAGTAAGCGTTGACCATCTGCGGCGCCTGTTGAAACAAGGTCACTGCTTCGGGCAAAGAACTGTTATCCAGATACTGCGCAAAGAGGCGATCGGTGTTGTTATTGATGTTACCCGTACTACTTTGCTTGTCCGCTTCGTCAAAAGCAGCAACATACTCTTGAAACGAAAATGGCTGCACATGGATAGAAATGTATCGACCGCTCAATAGCGTTGCCAATTCCCCGGAAAGCATAAACGCGTTTGAGCCAGTAAGATAGAGATCAACATTCTTTTTGACAAACAGGCTATCAACGGCCTTTTCAAAATCTTCCACATTTTGAACTTCGTCAAGAAAGACATAGTTCATAACTTTTGGTTGCATTTTTTTGCTGATGTGGGCATATAAGGCCTGGTAATCTGTTAGCGTTTGGGTTTCCAGCTCCTCGAAATTGAGAAAAATGATCTGGTTCTGCTCCACTCCTTCCGCCAGCAATTCATCCCGGAATTGTTCCAACAGAGTTGATTTTCCGCAACGGCGAATTCCTGTGACAACTTTTATGAGGTGTTGATCCTTAAGCTGCCGTAGCTGTGATAAGTATGTTTCACGCAAAACCATAAGGATGAGTATAAGCGAAATCTATCGAAAGTGCAAACTTTCGCTTGTATAGAAGCGAAACAGAAATGGCGGAGGGTTAGGGATTCGAACCCTAGATACGGTTTCAGGCCGCATACACGATTTCCAGTCGTGCCCCTTCAGCCAACTCGGGCAACCCTCCGCTTCGCGCATTGGTTAGTGTAGCATAATCGAAAGTTGCAGCACGCTGTCTCAGCCACATCGGCGCCCAGTTTTAGCTGTATCGATAACAGGAGCGATTTTACTGAATGTGCCAGGTCAACTGTGTTGCATCGGCGTCATCGGCAGAATAAACAACGCGGCCGAGGTCGCTGCTTTCGAAATAGAGTTGTCGCGTAATCGTTTGTTTAGGCGCTACTTGTTGCGCAGCAGTGAAGTCGCCCTTAAGGGCCTGGGGGACGTCACCCTCGCTGCGATCGATCGCGCTCCAGGATTGAGGGTCGATGGTCACCTCAGTTGCTCCCTTGTTGGTGACCTGGAGGGTGACTACTGAGGGCAGGCCATTTTTGGCGATTTTGGTACCGGTGATGACCCTGGTGATAGTGATCTCCAGGTTTCCTACCTGTTGTGTTTGTCCGACTTTCGAGCCATACTCGCCCACCGTGTCGTGACCGTCGATCTTGCCGTCGACTACAGCGCTGCTGCTCTCTACGCTCCCTTCGGGGGAGGATGAGCGATCATTCAACCGGGCAAGGACGCTCGGCCTGATCGCGATGACTACGATCAGAACCGCAACTATAACAAGGGCAGCGACTGCAATTACGATGAACTTTTTCCTGCGCACGAACGATCCTCCTTCAGGCTTCCTCTTTTCTATTATGCGCGATGAATTGAGCTATCAGTAGTATTCCGTATAAAAGACGGCACTCCGCTCATTTCTGAAAGATGACACTGTGGCATCTTCCATCTCCCTCGTGAAGAAATGTGCTAGAATTGTGACTATTATTAATATAAATAATATAATGAATGGTGTCTATCGAGAAGAGGAAATTGGGGCCCACAATGCTGGGAGGGAATTATTAAGGCGCATAACAAAATGAACGGAGATAACTGAGAATGGAAATCAAACGACGTACTGACTATGCCATCCGAATGTTACTGACCATGGCCAAGCATGATAACCGGGAGCCGATCTCTATCAGTCAAGTCAGCAGAACCGACGAGGTTCCGTACCAATTCGCACGCAGCATCCAGCATGATCTCGCGCAGGCAGGGCTTCTGACCACAACACGGGGTGCTCATGGAGGGAGCAGGTTAGCCAAGCCAGCCTCCCAGATATCGCTCTTCGATATTGTTCGGGCTATGCAAGGACCGCTGGTGTTTTCGCCTTGTGAGGTCGATCCCACCTGGTGTGAACGCTTTGTGCGCTGCAGCGTGCATGATGTATGGAAACAGCTGGACGAGGAGATTCGCGGGCAACTGGAAGCGGTGACATTAGAAGAGCTGGTCAAGAGCCAGGCGAAGCTCACCAAGACTATCTTAAAAGACAAAGAAGTGTAAAGCGCAAGAGCAAATGGGCGTGAACGGATCGGGATGAGCGAACAGGAGCAAGCGAGAGGACATGAGCGACTATGCGTGAAGGCAAACGCCGGATTCTGACGTATGGTACATTTGACCTGCTTCATGTGGGTCACGTCCGCTTGCTGCAGCGCGCCGCCGCGCTTGGCGACGAGTTGATCGTGGGAGTCTCAACCGATGACTTCAACTCGATAAAAGGCAAGAGCGCCCAGTATCCCTATCAAGACCGAGCCGAGATCGTTGCGGCTCTGACCTGCGTTGATGAGGTCATCGCGGAGGAAAACTGGGAGCAGAAAGCCGATGATATTCGTCGTCTCGACATAGATGCTCTGGTGATGGGAAGCGACTGGGAGGACGATGAGCGCTTCGCTCACTTGTGTGACTTATGCGAGCTGGTCTTTTTGCCTCGAACAGAAGGCATATCGACGACGAGCATCAAAGACGACCTGAGTAAGGGCGCCTGATGGATCGTCGGCGCAGATCTTCACGAGTGCCGGCGGCCAGCCACCGGAATCTCTATGTACGCGCCGATTTGCATCCTGTTTATGGCTCGAAGCGGCGACATTCAGTTCCGATCGTACCGATCCTTGTAATAGTCCTGGTGATGGCCATTGCCGGGGGTGGAGCCTATGTTCTGTTCGGCCGGAGCGGCGGGGGAAAGTCACCGGTGACGAAGAACTCGACGGAGAGCAGCGCAACGGCAGCGCTTAAGGACTTGGCAGCGCCAGGTACGCCGACTGCGGCTGCGAAAAAGCCTGCATCTCATCCCACTGCGCGACCTACGGTGAGTGTCGCTGCGGTAGGCGATATCTGTTTTATGGACAGCAATCATAATTCATTAGGGAGCGCCGAGTCACTGCTGGCGTCGATGAAGACTCAGCTGAGCGCCGCAGATCTTACGGTCGGCAATCTTGAGGTCGCCCTGACCAATGGCGGGTCCTCACAGGACAAGACCTATACGTTTCGCGCGCCGCTCTCCAATGCAGGCGGGATGGCTGCCGCTGGCATTGACGTGGTCTCGGTAGCGAATAACCATGCCCTTGACTATGGCCGCTCACAGTTGCCTGCCGAGCTTGACGCGCTGCACCAGGCTGGCTTGACGGTAGCAGGTGGCGGGCTTAACAAGAAGCAGGCCTGGTCGCCGCAGACAGTAAATCGCAACGGTGCAAGGATCGGGGTCCTGGCGTTCTCTGAGATCACGCCGGCCGAGTTCGCGGCGACTGAAACACAGCCCGGTGTCGCTTACACGCAAGACAGTACGGCGATCACCGCTGCGGTGGCCGCAGCGAAAGCAAGCAAAAAGTACGACTACCTGATCGTGGTCATGCACTGGGGCGTTGAGGGAGACTATCAGGATAATAAGCGGCAGATCAATGAGGCCCATGCGCTGATCGACGCCGGGGCTGACGCGATCATCGGCAGCCATCCACACCGCCTTCAGGGGGTCGAGTATTACAAGAACGGGCTGATTGCTTACTCGCTGGGCAATTTCGTCTTCGGGACCTCAGCGCTGGAAAGCCGCCAAACAATGCTTCTGAACTTCCAGCTGACCGATAAAGGCGTGCAGGCGGTGACCGCACTGCCGACCTATATCATGAAAAGTGGCAAACCAGTGCCTGCCGACGGCAGCGATTGGGACAAGATCGCTGAGATCATCAAGAGTAGCTCGACCTATGCTGGCACTCAGGTGACGTTCAAGGACAACCTGGCTGTCTTTGAAAAGAAGTAGCTTGGCGCGGGTGAGGTCCGAGGGCGGGACCAGGCGCTTTGCCGCAGCTTTACGCCCTGTTCACGAGAAATGCGCGGGTTTTGTGCTGAGTGCTACACTGGGTAGGCAAAATAATAGCCCATTTAAACGAGAGACCCAGATACCCTCATGATCCAAAATCAACTCCGCAATATTGCGATCATCGCGCATGTCGATCATGGCAAGACCACACTGGTCGACCGTTTGCTGCAGACTACGGGCGTCTTTCGTGATAATCAGCAGGTGGCAGAGCGTGTGCTCGACAGCAATGACCAGGAGCGCGAGCGCGGCATCACTATCCTTGCCAAGAACTTCTCCATCCGCTATCACGACGTCAAGATCAACGTAATCGATACGCCGGGCCACGCTGACTTTGGCGGCGAGGTCGAGCGTGTGCTCAAAATGGCCGATGGTTGCCTGCTGCTGGTCGACGCCTTTGACGGGCCGATGCCACAGACGCGCTTCGTGCTGCAAAAGGCGCTGGAGAACCAGCTTGCTCCGATGGTTGTCATCAACAAGATCGACCGCCCGGGCGCTCGCCCGCACGAGGTGCTCGACGAGGTCTTCGAGCTCATGCTCGAGCTGGGCGCTAATGATGAACAGCTCGACTTTCCTGTTATTTACACGTCGGCCGTCGAAGGCTATGCGCGCCTTGAGCCGGATGACACCAATACCGACATGGCGCCGCTGCTTGACGCGATCCTTGACTACATCCCCGCGCCCGATGTCGACCCTGAAGGTCCCATCGCGCTGCAGGTCTGCCAGGTTGACTATTCAAACTATGTGGGGCGCATCGGCGTGGGTCGCGTATTCTCCGGCACGCTGCACGCAGGCGACCGTATTGAGGTCATTAAGAACGACGGGACGCGCTTTTCTGCGCAGATCAAGCAGCTCTTCACCTTTGAGGCGCTTGGCCATGTCGAGGCAGCTGAGGCTGCGGCAGGGGATATCGCCGCGGTGGTCGGCGTCGATGACACCGACATCGGCGACATGTTCACGTCGGCGGAAAACCCAATTCGCTTGGAGCCGATCCATGTGGAGGAGCCGACCATGTCGGTCGTCTTCGAGGCTTCGACCAGCCCGCTGGTGGGCCAGGAGGGCACGATCGTCGGGGGCAGGCAGATCAAGGAGCGTCTGATGCGCGAGGCGGAGAGCAACATCAGCATGCGCATCGCCGAGACCGCAGACAAGCGCGGCACCGAAGTCGCGGGGCGCGGTGTCCTGCATCTATCCGTGCTTATGGAGACCATGCGCCGCGAAGGCTTCGAGTTTCAGGTGGGACGCCCACAGGTCATCCTGCATACTGACGAGCAAGGCGCCAAACTTGAACCGATCGAGCTGGCCACAGTCGATGTTCCCAGCGAGTATGCCGGCAAGGTCATCGAGATCTTTGGCACGGCCTCCGGCGAGATGAGCAACATGATCCAGCGTGACGACACGGTGCACCTGGAGTTCAGGATCCCGAGCCGCGGCACGATGGGCCTGCGTACGCGCCTCATGAACGCAACGCGGGGCGAGGCCATCCTCTACCATCACTTCAGCGAGTATGGGCCGTTTAAGGGTTCGCTCATCGGGCGCACCAACGGCAACCTCATCGCGATGTCGACTGATCCCGCGGTGGCCTACGCGCTTGATACGCTCCAGCAGCGCGGCACGCTCTTTGTCGACCCCGGTACGCTCTGTTACGAAGGCATGATCGTCGGCGAGAGCAGCCGTCCGGGCGACATCGTTGTCAACGTTGCCAAGGCAAAACAGTTGAGCAACATGCGCACGACTTCTTCTGATAAGGCGATAATCCTGGCGCCACCGGTGACCTTTACCCTTGAGGAGGCCCTTGAGTACATCGAGGACGACGAGTTAGTCGAAGTCACGCCCAAGTCCATTCGCTTGCGCAAGCGCCTGCCCACCGAGAAGGAGCGCAAAAAAGTAAGGAATGCTGTCAGCACCGCTGTGTAAGGACTGTTACAATCGAAAGCATGGTTATGGATACAAACGAGATACAACCCCTGAGAGATCAACTTGATGAGCTTGATGAGAAGCTGGTGGACCTGCTCAACCAGCGTGCCAATCTGTCGTTGACGATCAGCGTCTTGAAGCAGGATCAGGACCTGCCACGCTACGACGCAGCACGTGAAGAGAAGATCTTCGAGCACATCCAGGAGGTCAGCTCTGGTCCGCTTATCGGAGCGCCCCTGCGCGAGATCTACGAGACCATCCTGCGGGTCATGAAGGAGCTCTAAGCTCTGCTTGATTTTTCGACGCTGAACGAGGCGCAGCGCGAGGCGGTGCTCTGCACCGAGGGTCCGCTGCTGGTGCTCGCGGGAGCGGGCAGTGGCAAAACGCGTGTGCTAACGTATCGCATCGCGCACCTGGTTTCAGATTGCGGCGTCGATCCATCCCAGGTACTGGCCATCACGTTTACGAATAAAGCGGCTGGTGAGATGCGCAGCCGTCTGGCCGGGATGCTCGGAGAGTATGCCCGGGGCATGTGGGTGGCGACCTTTCATGCGGCCTGCGTGCGCATTCTGCGCGCCGAGGCTGAAGCGCTGGGCTATACCCGCAATTTCACGATCTATGACGAGGATGACTCGCGACGCCTCATCAAGGAGATCATGACCGAGCTTGACCTGGATACGCAGGCCTTTGCTCCCAAGGCTGTTCGCGCGCGGATCTCGACTGCCAAGAACAAGCAACAGAAGCCCGAAGACCTGCGTGACTTTGGGTCGGCGCCGATTGATCGCATCGTCAAGCAGGTCTATGCGCGCTTGCAGGAGCGCCTGCTCGCCAACAACGCGATGGACTTTGACGACCTGCTCTGTAATGTGGCGCGGCTTTTCGACGAGCATCCCAAGGTCTTGCGCCGTTATCAGGACCGGTTCCGCTACATCCATGTGGATGAGTATCAGGACACGAACCATGTGCAGTATCTCATCACGAGTGCGCTGGCGGCACGCTCGCACAACTTGATGGTGGTCGGTGACGACGACCAGTCTATCTACTCCTGGCGCGGGGCCGACCTGAATAACATCCTTGAGTTCGAGCGTGACTACCCCAAGGCCACCGTCATCAAACTTGAGCAGAACTATCGCTCGACGGGAAACATCCTTGAGGCCGCTAACGCGGTGGTCGCGCACAATACGGCGCGCAAGGCCAAGCGCCTGTTTACGGCGGCTGCGGCGGGGGAGAAGGTCTCGCTCTATCTGGCGGTCAACGAGCGCGATGAAGCGCGCTATGTCACCGGCGAGATCGAGCGGCTGGCGCGCGCTGACAAAACGGCGCCTGACCCCCTTTTATCAGGTGAAGTGGGGCACTACGGCGATTTCGCGGTGTTTTATCGCACCAACGCCCAGAGCCGCGTGTTGGAGGATGCGCTGCTGCGAGCGGGCATCCCGTATCGCATCGTCGGGGGCACGCGCTTTTTCGATCGCGCGGAGATTCGCGACGTGATGAGTTATCTGAAAGTGGTGATCAATCCATCCGATGAGCTTTCCCTGCGTCGCGTCATCAATACGCCGCGCCGGGGTATCGGCGCCAAGACGATCGAGATGGTCGAGGCCGCCGCCCGCGCAGGTGGCGTGACTTTCGAGGCAGCCGCGCGCAAGCTGGCTGTTGATGACAGAATGGGGTCAGGCACCGTTTTGTCAGGTGTGGCTGACAAAACGGTGCCTGACCCCATTCTGTCATCACTGAAACCTGCAGCGAAGGCCGCATTGGCAGACTTCCTCGCCGCGATCGACACCATGCGCTCCTGGGAGGGCGACCTGGTCAACGTGGTCGGTATGATCATCGAGCGCAGTGGCCTGCTTGCCGCTCTCGGGGCCGATCGTAGTGACGAGGCTGCCTCGCGCGCGGAAAACATTCACGAGTTCCTCAATGTGGCGGCAGAGTTCGCCGAGACCCACGAAGACGACGATCACGACCTCTACGCCTTTGCCGAGTGGCTGGCGTTGCGCAGCGACGTTGACGCGCTTGCTGATGAGACCGACACCGTCACGCTTATGACGGCACACACGGCCAAGGGCCTGGAATACCCGGTGGTGTTCATCACGGGGCTTGAGGAGGGACTCTTCCCGCACGCAAACTCGGTCTATGAGGAGGCAAGCGTCGAGGAGGAACGTCGCCTGGCCTATGTGGCGATCACGCGCGCGCGCCGCAAGCTCTACCTGACACGCACCGCCACGCGCATGAACTTCGGCAACTTGCAGAGCAATCCGCCAAGCCGTTTCATTGGCGAGATCCCCGACGAGCTGCTCGAGATCGCTGGGATCGGCTCACGTGACTTCGGTGGCGTGGGTGGCTGGGAAAAACGCGGCGATCGCCACGCGGTTTCCGGTTACGGTGCTGAGTATGAAAGCGATCATGGCTACGGCCGCAGGCGCGATGAGGACGCCGGGCGGACGTTCGGATCCGGTGAGATCGGCGGATCTGTTGGGAGTCTTGAGGCACGTAGGAAGCGCACCAAGGCCGAGGCAGTTACCTTTGCCGCAGGCGACAAGGTCGATCACAAGACCTTCGGGCGCGGTACGGTCATCAAGACTGAAGGCGATGCGCTCTATATCCGCTTTGATGGCCCGGCGGGCGAAAAGAAACTCATGAAGGGTTTCGCCCCTCTTGTAAAAATCAGGTAGCATTTCCATAGGGTTGTCATCCCGGGTAAAGTGACAAAGGGTCAGGTACTTTGTCATGCATTGCGCTGCTGTTCAGGGTTGCTACAGTTGCCGGTTAGTGACACCTTTATTACCTGTTATCCTTGTTGGCTTGCCGCTCAGCTTTCTCCCGTTGATCAAATATCCATCGCTCCTATACTTGTCAATGTTGATTACTGGAGAGGAAGCGAGCGAAACATGGATGCGGCAATCGAGACGGTAGGGCTGAAGAAGACCTTCCCTGCAAAGGGCAAGGGCGGCGCGGTCGAGGCGGTGCGCGGAGTCGATCTGAGCATTCCCCACGGCGAGATCTTTGGGTTCCTGGGACCCAATGGCGCAGGTAAGACTACCTGCCAGCGCATGCTGACCACCTTGTTGCCGATCGGCGCGGGCCAGGCGCGCGTGGCGGGCTTTGACGTGGCGCGCGAGCCGAGCAAGGTGCGCTGTCACATCGGCGCCGTCGGGCAGCTGGGCGGCTCGGACGGTCCGGCGACGGGGCGTGAGAACCTCATGCTTTCAGGACGACTCTACGGGTTGAGCCGCCGCGATACGCTACGCAAGATCGATGAGGTCAGCGAGCTGCTCGACTTAGGCGAGCCGCTTGACCGTGTTGTCAACACCTGGTCGGGCGGGCAAAAGCGCCGCCTGGAGATCGCGCTCGGCATCATGCATGAGCCCGAAGTGCTGTTCATGGACGAGCCCTCCACGGGCCTTGACCCGCAGAATCGCGCGAACCTCTGGACGCACATCCTACGCCTCAAAGAGCGGGGGATGACGATCTTTTTGACTACGCACTACTTGGAGGAGGCCGATGCGTTGGCTGACCGCCTTGCGATCATCGACCATGGCGAGATCGTTGCTGAGGGTACACCCGAAGAACTCAAGCGCCAAGTTTCACCTGAGGAAGTCGCCCAGCGCATTCAGCGCGAAGTGCCCTCGGGCGCCACGCTTGATGATGTGTTTTTCAAGATTTGCGGACGTCGTCTGCGCGACGCTGAGAGTGAAGAGGAGGAAGTGGCATGAAGAAGCTATTCACCGAGATCGGGCTGTTCTTCCAACGTAAGATCCGCGAAAATGTGCGCCAGCCCGTCTGGATCATGTCGGGGCTGATGACGCCCCTGCTCTACATCCTGCTGTTCTCTCCGCTGTTGCGCAACCTGAGCCACCCGCCGCTGACGACCGCCCAGATCCTGAACAGCTTTGTGCCAGGGATCCTGACGCTCCTCGCGTTTTCGACCGGCATGGGCTCGGGCTGGACGATCATCCATGAGTTGGAGACCGGCGTGGTCGAGCGGATGCGCGTGACGCCAGCCTACCGCTTCTCGATGCTGGCTGGCAGCGTGCTGGCTGACATCGCGAGCTTCCTGGTGCCGGCAGTCCTTGTGATCGTGATCGCGGCGTTCTTCGGCTTTGAGGTCCATGTGGTTGGACTGTTGATCCTGCTGGTGATGCTCTGCCTGCTGGTCGCGATCGTCTCTGCCTGGTCAACGGCGATCGGCCTGATCGTCAAGCAGATCGGAAGCCTGGCGGCCGTGGTCACCACCTTGCAACTGCCGCTGACCCTGCTCTCCGGCATCCTGTTGCCGATCTCGCTCGGGCCGCTCTGGCTGCGTGTGGTCGCTCACATCGACCCGCTCTACTACACAGTCGAGGCGTCGCGCGTTCTGGCCACCGGCAAACTCTGGGCTACCAGCATCGGCGTAGCATGGGCCGTGATCGTGCCCCTGACCGTGATCGTGATGGCTTGGGCTACAAGGGTCTACCGCAAGGCAGTCGCGTAAGGGAGTCCGCGGAGAAAGTGGAGGGGGTGCGCCTGCTCAGGCAGTCCTCGACGCGGATGCTCTTGCTGAATGGGGTTCTCTGCGCGTCTGCGGAACTCGCATTCGCACCCCCTCCACTTTCTCCGCTCACTGCATACCCTTAATAAAAATCCACTGGGGCAAACTGGCATCGAGCCAGCTTGCCCCGTTTTCACACCAGGGTGTTTTATCTCTACTTAAACTTTACCCACATGGTAGAATCATAGGTGCAACAGAACAACTGTCAGGCAGTTGACTGAAAATCAAATACTTATTTGCATTGGCAGAAGTTTGTCTGAATCGGTAATGAGGCGTCTAACCTCTTGACCGATTCAGATGCAGTCACTGTTATCCGAGTTGTTCTGTTGCAAAGGGGTTAGGCGCCTTTTTGCGTGTCTGATCTTCTTATTAACATTAAGCAAGCAAAAGGAGGACTATGACAAAGGTACATAAACCAGGCAATCAATCAGGTTACGATTCAAGTGTTGGTTTTGAAGCGTCGTGGCCTAAAATGGTAGCTAAATTCGGTCCTAGTTTTCTTATTTGCGTTTTGTTGTTTGCGGCCTTATCAGTAAGCGGTTGCATAAAACAAAATGGAGTTAATAGCAGTAAGAAATCTGCAGCAAGTCTTCCGGTAGAGTCAAGTGTGGTAGGCACATGGACAAGCAGCGGAACATTGAATGGCTATCTTATGACTGTGACATTTTATAACGATGGCACTGTTAGCTATTATCTTGGTAATGATGACACTGAAGTGGAGAACGCAGGCTATACATGGTCTTTTGGATCAAACGAAGATAAAAAAACCCTGCAGCTAACAAATGCAGGGCTCCAAGAAACCCAAGTATATTACATCACGTTTGCTGACAACAATTTCTCTCTTGAACATCTCAGTAGTGATAGTGGAGAGGGTAGTAATATATTTTACTTTCTTCCTGATGGGCAATACACAAAGCAAGGATCTCCTGAGGCGAACGATAACAGCTCCCAGAATAACTCTTCACTCCAAGGCCAAGGTGATAAGAGCTTGGCAGCTATAGTCAACGGAGCCAGGATTACGGAAACTCAACTTGACGCAGCAGTTTCCCGTATGAAAAAGCAGAATCCACAAGCATTTACTTCTGATAGCGGAGTTCCAATGACACAAGTTCGGTCATCAATGCTTGATGAGCTGATTAATGAGCAGCTCATTGAGCAAGAAGCGAAAGCACACGGGGTAGCAATTACAGATGGACAAGTCAATCAGCAGCTCAATGAGATAAAAAAACAATATAGTTCTCAAGAGCTATTCAATATGCATTTACAGCAACAAGGTTATACACTCGATACACTTAAAAGTCAGCTTTACTATCAGCTAGCTCATCAAGCAATCGCGCAACTATTAGTGCCGGATGACTCATCCTCTTCAAAGATCACGATCAATGAGAAGCGCGATGAGGTCATGCAAACTCTGCTGACAAGTTTGCGAAAAAACGCAAAAATCACTATTTATGATAAGGATATCTCAAATGCGCGTTAAATGATTCGAAAAGAAGGAAGCAAATGAGTAGGTTCAGAGAAGTTTATGACCAGATGCAACGAATACTACAGAATGAGTTGGTGCCACTTTTCCAAGAAGGTCTGACGAAAGAGGAACGGGTTAACCTTACGCCGAGATTCTTATACGACGTAGAGCAGGACATTGATGATCAGGAAGTGCAAATTGTTGCTACAAGCAAGTCGGTTGCAGAGAGTGTTGCGGCAATAAAAAGCAAAATCATGACTGATTGGATAGATCCAGGACCTGACATGCGACGCGCCAAGTTGATCCCGGATTCTGCTTATCAAAAAGCGCTTGAATACTCAAACGAAATCTTTAAGAAGGCTACGGACCGCTTAGCACTCAATAAGCTGATTGCTCTGACTTCTGAGGAACTTGATCAAGCAAAACAATATTTTGCTGAATTGCAAAGTCAAGTGCAGCCATTTAACAAAAAGAATATTTTATGGCTTGAAAAGGAGTCTACCATCGAGCTCTTATACGCTAGTGGACAAAGCGATGAGAAAAGTGTGCAGCTCCAAGCTTTTGAGCAGCGATCAGATCAACGTTTAGGATTGATCTATCATACTCAAAATGAAGGAGCGCTTACTAATATTAAAGTAATTACCAAAACTAAAAGTGTGGTGGTCGACATGCAGGTAGTTGTACCAGCGCCTCCAGATCAGGTTACCCGGGCATTTGAGAAAGACCTCGTCAATGTTCCTGAATGCGAGTTGATAAGTCATGATAATTTGAACGTATTGGTAAGAACGTATCGGCCCACGGAAGATATGGCTATAGTAATTTTTGCCATGGTTATATGGCTTGCCCTGATTGTATCAGTAGTAGTGACTGGGTTTACATCACTCTTTCATGGTATCGTACTCGGGATAATCATTTTTCCCCTTGCAATAGCAATGAGTCATGACTTCAGCACGGAGGAACGACTTGTGATCAAGAGTGTTTTTGAAATGGGCGGCAGAACAGAAATCCTTGCTGCTGGTACGACTTCAGCACTTGCTTGGAAGCGCATTCAATCAACGATTGATTGTCTTAAGGCATCGACTGTAGAAAAAAAGACTTGCTAAGTAAAACGGATTCATACTATCTTTTGCCTGTAAGTGTGATAGCAAGTTGTCGATCGTGATGGCTTGGGCTACAAGGGTCTACCGGAGAGCTGTCGCGTAGTTACCTATTGTCCGCCACGAGGAGCGACGCGACGCGACAATCCAGAAAGCCCACAGGGAGTGAGCTGGGCTGTCGCCGGGCACGTCCTCGCCGCGCACTAACATGGTGCTCTCGCACAACTGAGACAGGGTGTCACACTAAACCTCTGGACTGGTTATACAAAAAGAGGCCTGGCAGTTCGCGTAAAGCGTAGGTTGCCAGGCCTCCTTCGGGTATTATTGCGTTTAGATTACTTTTTTAGAAAAAACGCCTGCCAGGAAAGCTTGCGTTTTCTGGTCAGCTCCAGAGACACTGCCAAAGCGCTGATTAGCAGCAAGTTACCAACTACCAGCATATTGGTGCTCGCAGTATCTCCCGTTTCAGGCAGGTTCGAAAGAGAGCTTGAACCTGGACTTGATAAGGGCGGGACCTTGACCTTAGTTTGCGATGGTTGATCATTGCTAGTTGGCGCGCTCTGCGCAGGCTCGGTTACCACTCCGTAGAGACTGAATGATGAGGTGACGAAGACCACCGTATCACCGCCCACCTCGTTGGACAGGTACTCCAGGGAACCGTCCTCTTTCTGGTGCGCGACCTTGACGGTCGGCGTGCCCGTGAACGCGAAGCCGCTGATCGAGACAATGGCCACATCGCCTGCGGGCAGCTCATATTTCTGGCCGGTCTGAGTGTCCACTAGTTTGATGTCATAAAGCCCCAATATCTGCATGTTGCCGACCGCAACCTGGAACCCGTCATAACGCGGATCGGTCTCCTGCGTGAGAGGAGTCACCTCAAGCTTCACGGTGTCGGGCAGGACAGCGGAAACCGTGACATTGCCAACGGTCAGTTCCTCATAGTGGCTGACCGGCCCGCCCCCGCTACCGCTACCGGGGTTGGTGACCGTTACCTGTACACCGATAGAGAGGTGGGCGCCACTGCTTAGTATCAGGGTGACCGTCAACGTCGTAGAGCCGGCTTGCAGTCCGCTGACAGTTGCGATCCGCGTTGCTGGATCGATCGGGCCCATCGATATCACGGAGGGGTCGTATTGGACGGAAGTATCCGCTATGGTCACCCCACCGGGGGCAGAGTAGGGTACCTGCACCTGGATGGAGCCGCCGACGTCCACTGAGAAGTTCCCGCTTACAAAAGTACCGTCGCCGGCATCATGGTCAAGGCCGATAGACCCGACAGAGATAGGCGTAGGCGGCGTAGGCCGACTGGCTACATTCACGGTTATCGTATCGGTAGCCGTAGAATCATCGTCAAAGGTAACCGTTATAGTAAGTTCCGTTGTTCCTGCGGCAAGACCGGTAATCGAATAGAGAACACCGGCATATGGTGGTATGCGACCAACAAATGTGACGGTACTAAAACTGATGACCGAACCATCAGTAATCCCTGATGGAAGAGCGCCATCGGTGCTCGACCAGGTCACACCTTTCACACCAGGCGCGGATCCGCCACCTGCCCAGTTCACACTGGAATAGGAAGTCTCGACCCCATCCGGGTTCACTACATCCCAACCCAGCTCGACCTTGTCTCCAGCAGTCATACTGATATCGCCAGAGACCTCATTACCTGCGGTATCTTTATGCAGCGCTGTTACGGAACCTGCGCCAGCCGCCAACGCGGCCTGCGCTGGCAGTAAACCTATCACCAATACTAGTGCGAACAATACCACCCGTATGCGATAAGTGATTGTATGTCCCATAAGAAACCAGCTCCTCCCCGTTATCTTCCCTTGTGTGTATTACTGCATGATCGACTTGCCCTGCTGCGAAGACCGTTATTGGTCCGCAAACCTCACTGCATAGAATCCCTCCTTATTGTCTTCTCTGCGTGGATCATGTCGATCACTATCATAGTATTGAAATTATACTCTAAAATGCCGACCTTTTATACCACCTGTTTACCATGATCCTAAACAGATAAAAGGAGGGTACCCATATCGAAGAAAGCAATCAAAAGGTACCGTTGTTTGGCTCTCGATTATCGGCTATCTCAGTGCCGCGGCGACTTGCTGCCAGGCATGGTAGAACTCCGGCTTGGACTGAGTGGCCCGATTGGCGGGGCTGGTCGAGGGCAGATAAATCGCTTGCATCCCGGCTTCTTTGGCTGCCAGCGTGTTGAAGAGCTGAGTCGCGGTCCTGCCGGTGGTAAAGATCGTGGCTATCTGCGTGTGCGCCAGCAGGGGAGCAAACTGGTTGGGTGCCGGGTTACGGATGCTGCTGTCGGCCGCGCCTTTGATCTCGCAGGAAGCGATCACATCCCAGAGGGCGATGTGGTGGCGCAGCACGAACGCGCGCCGCGTCGCTACCAGCTGGGTCGTCTCTGCGCAGGCGCCGGGAGCAATGGACGCGCTCTCTTGCTCGCTCGCTCCCAGTACTTCGGGCAGCAGGCGCCAGAAGAGGTTCTGCGGATGGCCGTAATAGAAGCCCTGCTCCCGTGATTTCGGCGAGGGAAAGGTGCCGAGTATCAGCACGCGGGAGTCTGCATCATGCGTGGCGGGCCAGGGGTGGATAAGTCGCACGGCGCCTCCTCTCTGTGCTGTTCGTGGACAGGTCTGTGCACTGAGTATAATACTACGTAACAGGCGTGCCCTTGTGGTGACAAAGGAACCCCCAGGGGTTCTTTTGCCACCCAGGCAGGAAGAAGCAGGAACTATGGCAAGCGAGATTCAGACCCAGGCTTTTGAGCCGATCACCAAAGAAGAGGCGCTCGCCTTCCTGGAGGCGTGGCGCCTGATGTTTAAAGGTAAAGTTGGCTACCGGCATCTAACAGAGGATCTCACACGAGTTATCGATTATGTTCAGAAATCTGAACCTTTACAGACGACCTGATACAATCTAGTACAAGAAGCAAAGAGAGGATTTTCCCATGAGCACGGTCTATGTATTTGGGCACAAACGCCCCGACAACGACAGCATCTGCGCGGCGGTCGCGGCGGCCTACTATCTGAATATGACGGAGACGAGCGGCGACGAGTATGTCCCGGCGCGCCTGGGCCCGATCCCGCGTGAGACTGCCTGGGTGTTCGAGCGCTTTGACGCGAGCGAAGAGCTACCTGACGAACTTCCTGCATTCGATGATCCGAGCGAGCTCTCCTGCGTGCTGGTTGATCATAACGAGTCCGTCCAGTCCTACGACGGCATTGCGCAGGCCGACATCCGTATGATCGTCGATCACCATCGTATCGGTGATATCCAAACAGTCGGCCCGATTACGTTCATCAACAAACCGCTCGGCTCGACGGCGACCATCGCGGCGCTGAACTTCCAGCGCACCGACATTGAGATGCCTGACTGGCTGGCGGGCGTGCTGCTCTCTGCGGTGTTGACTGATACCGTCATCCTCAAATCCCCGACGGCGACCGGGCAGGATCGCCACCTGGTGGCTGCTCTCGCCGAGCGCCTTGATCTCGATCCTGTTGAGTTCGGCATGGAGCTCTTCAACAAGCGTTTAGAAGGTGAGCCTTTC
The DNA here is from genome assembly GCA_009778715.1 of Coriobacteriia bacterium. GTDB lineage: Bacteria > Actinomycetota > Coriobacteriia > WRKU01 > WQUG01 > WQUG01. The sequence continues at coordinate 29,728 of WRFR01000019.1, forward strand.
GAACCTGAGAAGATCCTGGCCAACGATCTCAAGGAATATGAAGCCGGAGGTATCAAGATCGGCATCGTGCAGTATGAGAGTGTGAACCTCGAGGCCGTTGAGGAAAACCGCGCTCAGGTGCTGGCGACCATGGAGAAAATGGCCGCAGATAGTGGCTGGGGGCTGTTCCTGTTCATGGCGACCGATATCATTAAGGAGGGCACCGAGCTCTTCGCAACCGGCGACACGGCACTGGCCGCCAAGGCTTTCGATGCGGACTTCAGCACAGGTTCTGCTTGGCTGCCTGGCGTCTTGAGCCGCAAGAAGCAGGTCGCGTCTGCGATCATCGAAGCTGCTTAAGCTACGGGTTCCTCTCGCTCCATCTGAGGGTGTTGAACTGCACTTGCTGTTTCGTTCACGGGCGCAAGCCCGCTCGCTCAAAGCTCGTTTGCTCGCCTACTCAGATGAAGTGAGAGAACCCCTTTACCTATCCCAAATATATCGATTGTTGAAGTTATTGCTGGATGAAAGAGAGGACGGCGTCGCGGACGGCGTTGGCGCCAGCGGGTATCACGGCATTAAAACGCTCGGGTCTGTTCGCCAGATTTGCCAGATGCGTAGGGATGCGGCCAGAGCCTGGCGCCAGTTCCTGCACCTTATGCATGAGGTCGAACTCGCTGCAGGCAGCGTAGTCTGCTGGCAGCTCAGCGCCGTAAGCAGTTCCCGTTAAGGCGCGCGTTACGTCAGGCGCGAACTTTGCCCAGTGGGCCGTGGCAGCGACCAGAAGCGGGCGATCGGCAGACCGCAGGCGCTGTCCCACCTCAACGGCGAGCGCGCTGTGTGGATCACAGAGATAGCGCTGCTCTTCATACAGGCGCCGGATCGCGGCAAGCGTCCCGTCGTTGCTGAGCCAGCCACCGACGAACTCGTTTTTGATGATTGCCAGCGTGGATGCGTCAACGGCGAAGCGCTTCTCATGGCGCAGCTCATCCATCCAGGCAGCGCAGGCACCGTCTCCGGCCAGCTCATACAGCAGCCGTTCAAGATTGCTTGAGATGAGGATATCCATGCTTGGCGTCGGGGTTGTTGTGAACAGGCGGTCACGGATGTCGTAGACGCCGCTCTCTAAGAAATCAGCAAGTACCTTGTTCTCATTACTTGCGCAGATGAGCTGTCCGATGGGCGCCCCCATGTGTTTGGCATACCAGGCGGCCAGGATGTTGCCGAAGTTGCCCGTCGGTACCGCGATGTCAAGCGGTCGCTCAGGCGTGATGGCGCCTGTGGCGCACAGCTCTGCGGTGGCGCTTAAGTAGTAGACGATCTGGGGCATGAGGCGCCCCCAGTTGATCGAGTTTGCGCTGGAGAACTGCAGGTTGGCTTCAGTCGTCAGGCGTTCGCACAGCTCCGCGTCGTTAAATGCGGCTTTTACGGCGTTCTGGCAGTCATCGAAGTTGCCCTCTACGCCGAAGACCGCAAGGTTGTTGCCGGCTTGCGAAGCCATCTGGCGGCGCTGGATCTCACTAACGCCGCCTGCTGGATAGAAAACAATGATGTTGGTGTGCGGGCGCTCGGCAAATCCACTCAGTGCGGCAGAGCCGGTATCGCCGCTGGTCGCGACCAGGATCAGCACGTCATGGTTCAGGCCACCTTCTGCCCGTTGCTTTTTGATCGCAGCACTGAAGGTGCGGGGCATAAGCTGGAGCGCCAGATCCTTGAAGGCTGAGGTCGGCCCGTGCCAGAGCTCCAGAACAGAAGTGCCGTTTGCAAGCGAGCGGATGGGAGCGATACGGGGGTCATCCCACTGCTCGCCATAGGCGTCCGCGCACAGCGACGCGAGCGCCTCGCTCTCCAGGTCGACGCCGAAGGCGCGATAAAGCCATTCGGCGCGCGCGTGATAGGGTAAAACGCGCAGCTCAGAGAGCTCCTGGGCATCGAAATGGGGGAGTCTTGTGGGGACGAAGAGGCCTCCTCCCGGGGCAAGCCCCGCCAGGATCGCCTCGGTGAAAGAAACGGGTGCCTTGATGAGGCCGCGCGTGTCAGTGAATGCGATAGACATGGGTAACATTGTAGCATCGTTGGAGTGAGGACAGGCGAGTTGGCAGGGCAAGCGCTTTTTCAAAGTGGAGTGCACGTAGAAATCCCGATTTTGTGTTACGATAAGCATGAGTGCAACACCAAGGCCGGTTTTTGTAAAGTTTTACGAAAGTTAAGATGGCTGAAGGTTCTGTACCTGCAAGATCCGTGGGGCGAGCTTGACGAAAGGGTGCGATAGCCATGACAACAGGTAGCAAGGGCTTGCTTTCGATACACGAGTTTTCCCAGCTAACGGGTATCAAGCAATCAACACTACGCTACTTCGACAAGCTGGGAATCTTCTCTCCTGCTTACCGAGGAGAGAATGGATATCGACGCTACCAACCGTTCCAGTTGATAGCGGTCAGCGTTATTGACTTGCTCCATGGGTTTGGGCTTAAGACCAGCGAAGTGAAAACGTTTATTGATCACCGCACGCCACAGCGTATGCAATCATTGTTCGTGGAGAAAAAAGAAGAGGTTGAAGCTGACCTGGAGCGGCTGTCCCGTAAGCGTGATGTGATCGAGACCTATTGTGACCTGATTTCTAAAGGGCTTTCGGCGGTACCGGATCAACTGGCGGTACGCTATCGTCCCGACCAGGCGATCACGATAGGGTTGGAAAATGATTTCTCGACCTCTCCTACGTTTGACCGGGCATTCAGCCATTTCTATCGCATGGCGGATCACTATGATATTGACCTGCGGTTCCCGGTAGGAGGGCTTTTCGACAGCATCGATACGTTTGTTGAGGAGCCAGGACGCCCGTCGCACTTCTTCAGTGTCGATCCTCAGGGTAAAGACAAGATACCGGGGGGCAACTATCTTACTGGTTACTCGGTCGGCCCTTATGGGGAGACGCATGAGGTCGAGAAGAGGATGACTGAGTATCTCAAAAAGAATAACCTGAAGGCCGTGGGACCCGTGTATAACATATTCTTACTTGATGAGATCAGCTTGACCAACGCGGGCGATTATCTTCTTGAAGCATTTGTGCGCGTAGGCTAACCCGCGCTGGTAAGAGGCACGCCTCTTTGGGAGCGGGGATAATCCTGGAGCGCGCTGGTGATGTGCATGATTGGGAGCGGGGATAATCCTGTAGTGCGCTGATAACGTGCATGATTTTGCTCTTGGAAATACAGTAGAATTGTATTCAACTTCCCATCGTTGAAAAGGATTTCCGTGAGAGAAGATACTCAGAGCCGGTCACCTGTTCCTGAAACGTGTGATCCCATTCAGCCAACCGTCCTTGTTCTTGACTTCGGCGCTCAGTATGCGCAACTCATCGCACGTCGTGTGCGTGAAGCGCGCGTGTACAGCGAGATCGTGCCTGCTACGATCAGCGCCGAGGAGTTGGCGGCGCGGTGTCCGGCAGCTTTGATCTTAAGCGGAGGCCCGGCGAGTGTCTATGCACCTGAGGCTCCCCACGCCGATCCGCGTATCTTCGAGCTGGGCATCCCGATCCTTGGTTTCTGTTATGGCATTCAAGAGATGGCGATCGCCCTGGGCGGCGAGGTGCCACACACTGATCTAGGGGAGTATGGCTTTGCTGAGCTGACGCTGTTGGGAGCTGGCGAAAGCGAGGACGATAACGCGGTGCGTGTGGCATCCCTTCTTTTTGAGGGCGTCTCGCAGGGGTCTGCCTGCTGGATGTCGCATCGCGACAGCGTCGGTACGGTACCGCCGGGCTTTGTCGCGACTGCCCGCACGGGACAAACAGCGGTTGCTGCGATGGAAGATCCGGTGCGCCGCCTGTACGCGACGCAGTTTCATCCGGAGGTCGCGCATACTGAGTACGGCCAGCAGATCATCGAGAACTTCCTGTATAAGGTCGCTGGGCTGGAGCCATCTTGGACGATGGCAAGCATCATCGAGACGACGGTCGCAGACGTGCGCGCCCAGGTAGGCGACGCGCATGTCATCTGTGCGCTGTCTGGTGGAGTCGACAGCTCGGTCGTCGCCGCGCTTCTGCATCGCGCGATCGGTGAGCAGCTGACCTGCGTGTTTGTTGATCACGGACTTTTGCGCAAGGATGAGCCTGCCAGTGTGGTGAAGGTGTTCCGCGACCAGTTTCAGGTTGACCTGCGCGCCCTGGATGTGCAGGACCGTTACCTGGCGCTTCTTGCTGGCGTGAGTGAGCCGGAGGAGAAGCGCCGCCTGATCGGCGAGGAGTTCTGGAAGATTTTCTTCGAGCAGGCCCAGGCTCTGGCCGAAGGTGGCAAGCCAGTACAGTTCCTCGCGCAGGGTACGCTCTATCCAGATCTGATCGAGTCGGGCAGCAAAACCGCCGCTAAAATCAAAAGTCATCACAACCTGATCCCGTTTCCACTGGGAGTACACTTCGAGCTTATCGAGCCGCTGAAGGCGCTCTTCAAAGATGAGGTGCGTCAGTTGGGTCTGGAGCTGGGATTGCCCGAACACATCGTGTGGCGCCAGCCCTTTCCGGGGCCCGGTCTGGCCGTGCGCATCATCGGAGACATCACGCAAGAGAAGCTTGACCTGCTGCGCGAAGCCGACGCCATCGTACGCGAGGAGATCGACGCCTGGGACAGCGAGCGCTCCGTCTGGCAGTACTTTGCGGTGCTGCCGGATATCCGTAGCGTGGGCGTTATGGGCGATGAGCGTACTTATGGCCACCCCATCATCATCCGGGCAGTCTCAAGCGCCGACGCGATGACCGCCGACTGGGCGCGCCTGCCCGCCGAGCTGCTCGCAAAGATGAGCAACCGCATCATTAACGAAGTCGCTGGCATCAACCGGGTGGTCTACGATATCACGAGCAAACCCCCTGGCACGATCGAGTGGGAGTAGTGCAAAAAGGGGAGAAAGTGCTGGTCAGGCGGGGTGCTGGCGATTTGCTGATAGCAGATTGATAGCAGAAATTGTGAGCGGGCTGATTTAGTCGGTCGTTTCTGGTGATTTGCGCCACTGCTTTTTCGGCTTATGTTTGCCGAAATCATCGGCAGTCTGCGGCCAGTTAAGTTTCCACTCCAGGTATTCGGCCTTGCTGATGCTCCCATCGGCAAGGTCTTTTTTTCGCGCCTGCCACTCGGTGAGAAAATCATCGAGTAGCTTACTGTTGAACGCGACGCACTTCTTTCCGTCAAAGTCATGTATGGAGAGCGGGTAATGCTCGTCAAGCTCGAATAAGGTGTACATCACGTCTTCTCCCGCATAGAGCGTCGGCTCGTAGAGCGAGCGATAGTTCACATCGAGGACCTCGGCGATCTTCCTCAACGCCTCTTCTTTTGGCGTGCGAGTGCCCGTCTCGTATTGAGCGATGCGCACGTCAGCCGTGTTCTCCTCAAAGCCCACGGCAAGGCCGAGTTCCTTCTGGGTGAGGTTCCTGAGAACGCGCACCCGTTTTATCCGATCACCAACCGCCATAGGATATACCTCCATACACTATGTATAAACAAATATGTTTTAGTATCGCTGGAATAATTCCAGATGTCAAGAAAATATAAAACAAAATAGTTTAATAAATCTCTCACAAACCACTTGACAAAGCAAATATGTTTAGTAAACTAGTAGAAGCTAAACAAAAAGGTTTAACTATCCGAAAGGGAAGAATGGCAGCAAAAACATTTCTAAGAGCAAGCGATGTGGCGCAGGAGCTGGGCGTTTCACCAGCCTACGCCTACAAGCTGATCCGCAAGCTGAACGCCGAGCTTCAAGAGCGTGGCTTCATCACCATCAACGGGCGCATCAGCTAACAGTACTTCTTAGAAAAGCTCTACGGCAAGAGCGCCGAGGCCAGGAAAGGGGCAGACAATGGGCGCCTATAAGGATGAGAAGACAAACACCTGGCTTGCCTACTGTCGATACACCGACTGGACGGGCGAGCGCAAGCAGAAGATGAAGCGCGGCTTTCCCACCAAGAGAGAGGCGCTCGCATGGGAGCGATCTTTTCTTGAGCAGAAGACAGCAGACCTCTCGATGCTCTTCGAGGACTTCGTTGCAGTGTACGCCGACGACATGAGAAACCGCATCCGCGAGCACACCTGGATGACCAAGGAGAACATCATCCGGACAAAGCTCCTGCCTTACTTTTGCAAGAAGAAGATGAGCGAGATTCAGACAAAGGACGTCATCGCTTGGCAAAACGAAATGCTCACAGCTGTTGGTGCAGGCGGCAAAGGGTATTCGCCCACATATCTGAAGACGCTCCATAATCAACTCTCGGCCATCCTCAATCACGCCGTCAGACACTACGAGCTAAAGGAGAACGTTGCTGCTAAAGTCGGGTCGATCGGGAAAAAGGAAGCGACGGAGATGCTCTTCTGGACAAAAGACGAATACTTCAAGTTCGCGAACGCGATGATGGACAAGCCCGTTTCTTACTATGCCTTCGAGATCCTCTATTGGTGCGGCCTTAGGGTTGGAGAGCTGCTTGCGCTCACCTCGTCGGACTTCGACTTCACGAAAGAAACGATCTCGATCACGAAGTCATACCAGCGGCTGAAAGGCAAGGATGTCATCACAGCACCGAAGACGCCAAAGAGCATAAGGGTCATCCAGATGCCCCGCATCCTCTCCGAGGAAATGCAGGAGTACCTCGGAATGCTCTACGGTATCCAGCCAAACGAGCGGATTTTCCAGATTGTATTTGTTAGTCTAAAATTCCCCAAAACAACGGAGTAGTTTTCCCCACTTCAACGGTGGGGAATTCCCCGAAAAAACGGGGATGGGGAATTCCTGAGTTTTGGAAGGACATGTCCATAAC
>WRFR01000020.1 GCA_009778715.1 Coriobacteriia bacterium
CAGGAGATCGTGCTGACCAATAACGGTAAACCGCGGGCCGTTGTGATCTCCACTGATCCGGCTGAGTTGGAGGAAACCCTGCTTATGATCCGGAGCGCGCGCGCTAAGGCGGCGCTGCGCGCCATCCGCGAACAGTCGGTGGCCAATGGTACCAGCAACATGGGCCTGGACGAGATAAACGCGATCATCGCAGAGTCACGCGCCGAGCGACGCGCACAGAAGAGCGCCTGACATGGGCGCATCGCGTTTGGTCGTGATGGATACCAACGTGCTGGTATCCGGGCTTATGAAGATGCAGAGTTCGCCACCGGTAGAACTTGTTGACCTGGTAGCTGAGGGTCTGCTGCGTGTTTTCTACGACACGCGCATAATGGCTGAGTACCGCGATGTCCTTGCGCGTCCCCAACTAAAGCTTGATCCGAGGAAAAGAAGCGACCTTTTCCAAATAATCACAACGTATGGCTTCGACGTCGATCCTCCCCATGCTGATCTTGATTTTCCTGATGAATCTGATCGGCCGTTCTATGAAGGGGCAGAACTTTGCTTCTGTCCGTTGGTAACCGGAAACAAGAGACATTTTCCAGACAGGGAGTGGATACTCAGCCCGGCTGAGTATCTTGAGATGTTTAAGGAGTAGAAGCGGGCTCTGCGCCAACGAGATCCGTCTGGTTTTCAAGCTAGCGGAAGTCGGGTGTTTCGTAGTAATAGGATTGCTCGATGCCTTTCATGAAGACGTCGCGATCATCGATTTTTTCGGTAAGCGCGGGGCGCAAGGTCTCACGCAGTTCAATGGACTTGACGTGGGAGCGGATCATCGCTTCAAGGTAATCGCTCTTATCGATCTTCGACCAATCGATACAGCTCCCCAGGTTCTTCCGCAGGATCAGGTCGAGCCATATCCTTGTAGCGCGTCCGGTGCCTTCGCGGAAGGGGTGGGCGATGTTCATCTCGGCATATTTTTCGACGATCTCCTCGAAGGTCTCTTCGGGCATCTGCTCGATCTTGCCAAGAGCCTCTTCCAGATAGAGGCAGTTCGCAAACCGGAATCCCCCCTTGCTGATATTTGCCTCGCGCAGCTTTCCCGCAAAGTCATACAGCCCACCGAACAGATACTCATGGATCTCGCGCAGACCCTCCCAGGTGCCAACAGGGAACTCTGTCAGGGTCTTTGTGCCGAATAGCGCTTTAGCGCGTGTCTCGCTTATTTGGTCGATTTCAGAAGTATTCATAGTGCCATTCTAGCATTGTGGCGAACTGTTTTCTGGCGGCCTGCCCGTAGGTTTCTGGTGTGTTGCATAATCGTAAATACTTACAGGCGTACTATAAAGATGTTGTGGTACAGAACTTAACGCCCGGCACGGGCGGCAAAGGCGAATTGCATGAAGTAGCGCTCAAGTGCGTCGGCGTCCTGCTCAAAGGTATCGCCATAGAAAAGCGCGGCAAAACACTCACGTGCACGGAGTACTTCGCGCGTGCGAGGCGATCTCTGCTTTGCCCAGACTTCCGCAGTTGCGTCGAGCAGGTCGAGGCCACGATCAATGGCGCCTTGCGCGCGCTCCCGCTTCCCTGCACGCCAGGCGTTGATCGCGCGCCCGACCTCAGAGCCAACGTTGCCCATCTGCTCAAAGATGCTCAACTGTGCCCAGCGATCACGATCGACCTGATAGTTACTCATGAACAACCTCTGCAATAAGGACGCGGATCTTATCTCGCGTTTCAGGGTCTTCGACTGATCGGGAGCGGTTATGTTGCGTCGGGCGCAGATTGATCATCGAATCGAACTCGATGAAGTCATCGGTTCCAAAAAACTCAGGGTAAAGATTGATGCCCCATAGGCCGCTTTGTCTCGATCCGTTCTCTAGCAGCCAGGACTCCTCGTCAGCGTGCATGTCGGCATCGACAACAACGACCTTTCGCTCTATGTCGACGACTGCTTTCACTAGCTCACCATACATGCGTTCTGACATCTCGGTAAGCTCAGCAAGACTGATATTCTCTACTGCTTTCAAGTGCCCATCCTTTCTGAGCGGTGTGTATCTTTACTATACCTCAGAGAACTGCTCCGGATTGACGCAGATCCTGCAAAAATATATGCAGAACTCACTCGACTACGCAAAGCGCAACGGGGGATCCCCCTGTCTCACCCCTGTCTCAGTGAGCATTGACGGAGGCTTTGCCGGAAAGGTATAGTGTTGGGAAAGGTAAGCAAAAGCAGAGGAGGATAGCGTATGAGTGTGTGCGTGAGATGCGGAGCGGACTTTCCGGAGCGTGAAGTAGCCTGTCCTGCTTGCGGTACGCTTCGTCCTGGTCGGTTGCCGATGTCAACTGCAGGAAGTTTACAGCCAGTTCAACCAGAGCCAGCTCCAGATTCTGAAAGCAAAACTCACTCCACGTTTGTCCCCAAAGAGCCGTTGCCCAAAAAGAAAGATCGTGACTACACCAAGCTCGGCGGATGGATGCTGTTTTATATCATCATTCTGTCGGGATTTTCGTTCTTTTCTCTTATAAGTGGCTTTCGAACTGCGCTTACTGTAGGTGGGTCGATCTCGCTTTTACGATGGACGACGTTGGGTGCTAATGTGATGACTGCATTGGCTACGCTTGCATCAATGGTGCTCTTAGTGAGGCGCAAAGCGATCTTCATGCCTGTTTTTTTCATTACAAGTGCTGTTCGTTTTGTCTATTGGATGGTGGCTCTTATTGTTGCGTTCATCTGGCTATTTTCGGTAGGACCTGGGCCTAATGCCTACAATGCAATAAGCGATATTGTCAATATCATATGCCTGATCCTTGTATTTGCATTTATGCCAACCTTTTATTTCCAGCGTGAAAAGCGGGTGCGTGTCTATATAGGCAGCGATGATTACATTGCCAGATATCCTTGGGTCAAGACCGTATTGGATAAGATTAATAAACCACCAATAGTTTCAAAAAAGCCTTCGAAAGAAACAATGGAGTAAAGAATGGACTATCAGGAGGTATTTGCGGCGTTTGAAGCGGCGGCTGACCCACAGCAGGCCGTTGAGATGAGCGCCTATATGCGCGATCAGTTCGCGTTTCTTGGGATCAAAACGCCGCAGCGTAAAGCGCTGGCGAAGGACTTCCTTAAAGCAGTCCGGAAAGCCGAACAGGTCAACTGGGGCTTTATCGACGCGTGCTGGAAGCGTCCGGAGCGAGAGTTCCAGTACCTGGCGCTCGACTACCTGCATGCGATGGAGAAAAAGCTCACGGTCAAAGACATCCCCCGTATCAAGCGGCTGGCGACGACAAAGTCGTGGTGGGATACCGTTGACAATCTTGACACGGTCGTCGGGGGGATCGCACTGAACTATCCAGAGGTCAACAAGATCCTGCTTGCCTGGAGTACTGACGATAATTTCTGGCTGCGGCGCCTCGCGATCGACCATCAGCTCTCGCGTAAGGAGCAGACTGACACTCAGTTACTGCAACAGATACTCGTGAACAACCTCGGCCAGACGGAGTTTTTCATCACGAAAGCAATGGGCTGGGCGCTGCGTGCGTACAGCAAGATCGATCCTGGATGGGTGGGCGCTTTCATTGACGCACACAGCGATCAGATGGCCCCGCTCTCGATCCGTGAAGCCAGCAAGTATCTGTAAAGCTGAAGCTTTGAGCGTCAGATGAGACAGGCGTGAAGTGCCCGGCAAGCTGCTATAATGAGGATTCCGTGCAAAAACTGACATGCGGGCGCCTCACGCGCCCTGCTCTATTACGAGGAGTAGGCTTTGGCTTCTGCCAACACTGATTATTACGAGCTGCTGGGAGTAGCGCGCGATGCTGATAGCGAGGAGATAAAGAAGGCGTTTCGCCGTAAGGCGCGCGAGTGCCATCCTGATGTGAGCAATGCCCCCGATGCAGAAGAAAAGTTCAAGGAGCTCAACGCGGCCTACGATGTCTTGTCAGATCCCAACAAGCGGCGCCAGTATGACCAGTTTGGCACCGTAGGCACTAACGGCGGCTTCGGCGGAAGCTATGATGATATCTTTGGTGGCGGAGGCGTCGCTTTCGACCTGAGCGACCTGTTCAGCTCGTTTTTCGGCGGTGTCAGTGGGCGTAGCGCGGGCGTGACGCTTGAGGGCCGCGATATGGCGATGCAGCTTTCGATCACCCTCGAAGAGGCTGCTACCGGCATCGAGCGCGAGATCCGCTACGATCGCCTGGCGCCCTGTGACGAGTGCGATGCGACGGGCTCTGCCGACAAGAGCGCGCCGACCAAGTGTCCCACCTGCGGCGGCAGCGGTCAGACGGTCGGCTATCGCCAGACGCTCTTTGGCACGATGCAGACGGCTACGCCCTGCGCTACCTGTGGCGGTACCGGCACACATATTGCTAACCCGTGTCATGAGTGCGAGGGTTCCGGGCGCGTCATCGACCGCGAGACCTTCACGCTGGAGATCCCTGCGGGCATCGCTGATGGCCAGACCATTCGCAAACGCGATGCGGGTGAGGCGGGCATTCGCGGCGCGCGAAGTGGTGACCTCATCTTCACGATCCATGTCAGTGCCCATGATCGCTTTGAGCGCCAGGGCGCCAACCTTCATGCGCGTCTGCCAATCAGCATCACCGAGGCAGCGCTGGGCATGACTAAAAAGGTCGAGGGCCTGCTGGAACCAGTCGAGGTCGTAGTCCCGGCTGGCTCGCAGACCAAGGATCGCGTGCGCGTTAAAGGCGCGGGTATGCCGCAACTTCATAAAGAAGGACAGCGGGGCGATCTGATCTTCTACCTGGACGTCATGGTTCCTAAAAAAGTCAGCCCGAAGGCAGAAGAGCTGTTGCGTCAGTTGAGCGCCGAGCTGGGGGATTCGCCGACCTCAGACGCTGATGAGCTGGCAAGCAAAAGCGGTATCGGCGAGAAGCTCCGCGGTTGGAAACAAGGCGTCGAGGACTTCAAAGACTGGATCAGCGGCTACTGATCACAGGGGGCCTGACCGTGCGTGTCTACATCCGAACCTACGGCTGTAAAGTCAATCAAGTAGAAAGCGAAGAGCTTGCGGCTCGGCTTGTGGCCGAGGGGCACGAACTGGTGCGTGACGAGGATCAGGCGCAGCTCTATGCCGTCAACAGTTGTACCGTCACGGGCGAGGCCGATGCCAAAGTGCGCAAAGGAGTGAGGCATGCCGCCTTGCTGCCGAATGTCGAGCAAGTGCTCGTGACCGGCTGCGCTGCTGTGATGCATGCGGATCAACTACGCGAGTTGAGCGAGAAAGTGGTGATTGCGGACAGAGAGACCGGTAACGTACCCCCTGCCTTGGGTTCGGTCTTTCATACGCGCGTGCCGGTCAAGGTGCAGGACGGTTGCGAGAATTTCTGCAACTACTGCATCGTGCCCTATGCGCGCGGCGCGAGCCGGTCGGCGCCAATGAGCGAGCTGGTCTCTCGCGTGGCGGCTCTGGCTGCAAAAGGCACACAGGAGATCGTGCTGACCGGTATCAACATCGGGCGCTACCACGATCTGGAGACCGGCGCCAATCTAGCGGCACTGATCCGCGCGCTTCATGAACAGGGCGGCATCCACCGCATCCGGCTCTCAAGCATTGAGCCGCCGGATGTTACCGATGAGCTCTGCGCGCTCCTGGCAGAAGGCGTACTTTGTGAGCATCTCCACATCCCGTTGCAGTCGGGCTCTGACGAGGTGCTGAAAGCGATGGGGCGCCACTATACGGCTGCAGAGTTCACGGCAGCGATAAAGCGCGTGCGTGCAGCAGCTCCCCAGGCGGCGATCGCGACTGATGTGATTGTCGGCTATCCTGCCGAGACCGATGCAGACTTCGAAGCGACCTACAACTTCTGCCAGGCCAGCGCTTTCTCGAAGATCCATGTGTTCCGCTTCAGTCCGCGTGTGGGGACGCCGGCGGCTACACTTCCACCGCTCGATCCGCAGATGGTCGCCGCACGTGCCGCTCGCTTGCGCGAACTCTCCACTGAGCTTGCCGCCAGCTATGCCCAATCTCAGCGTGGACGCACTCTGGAATGGGTGGTCGAGCGGCTCGATCCGCTCACCGACCAGGCAACACTCACTTCGCGTGAACACCTCAGTATGAGGATTTCTGCCGCAGACCATGTGCAAGGGGAGTTACTCTCTCTCCCATTTGATATGATGAAAAGCGTGAGGGGCGATTTTCCCGAAACGTCCATTCCAAGCTTATCGGAGGCCTGATGTCTTTTATCATTGTTGGGGATAACTCAAGTAACCTGCCCGTTTCATTGATCGATCGCTATGACCTGAAGATATTGCCCATGGGCTTTCACGCGGGCGACAAGGAATATTACAGCTACCTGAAAGGTGAGGACATCGATCTCACGAGCTTTTATCACATGATGCGTGAAGGCGAAGTGTTCTCGACCTCGCTCATCAGTTATGGCAGCTGCAAAGAGGTGCTTGACCCGATCATCGAGTCAAGCGATGAGGACATGCTCTACCTTGGGATCTCATCGGGGATCTCCGGCTCATTTAACGTGGTGAGCAACTACTTCGCCGAGCAGCAGGAGAAGTACCCCAAGCGCCGTTTCGTCGCGATCGACAGCCTGGCTGCCAGCCTAGGCCAGGGGCTCTTGACGCTGAAGGCCGCGCGCCTGCGTGATGATGAGGGCGCCAGCTTCGACGAGGTACGGGCTTGGCTGGACGCGAACATCCTGCATATGGGGCATGCGTTTACGGTCGATGATCTCATGTTCCTGTTCCGCGGCGGCCGCCTCTCGCGCGCCTCTGCGATGGCGGGTACGTTGCTGGATGTCAAACCGATCCTGCATTTCGATGACGAAGGCAAGCTGGTACCGGTCGCCAAAGTGCGCAATCGACGCAAGTCGCTCAAGGCGCTGGTCGATCGCATGGCCGATACCGCGACCCGTCCGCTCGACACCAGCCTGATCGCGATCAGCCATGGGGACTGCGCCGACGACGCGCTCTACGTGGCCGATCTGGTCTGTGAGCGCTTCAATATCACGCGTGATGACATCATCTTCAACATCATCGATCCGGTCATTGGCGCTCACTCGGGCCCGGGTACTGTTGCGCTGTTCTTTGTGGCGGACCAGCGGTAAGCGGGAGTGACGACGGTGACCGATACCCATTTCAGCCCCGCACAGAAACCAGACGCCCCGGCTACCCTTGAGCTGACCTTACCATCCGACCTTGATCCGGTTGCGCTGCTTGGTGAGCGCGACGCCTGGCTGCGCCTGATCGAGGAGCGCTTCGCCGCTGATATCAGCGTGCGCGGTAACCTTGTCAAGCTTTGCGGAAGCTCCTTTGAGGTGGCCACGTTGCAGGCGCTTTTCAGTGAGCTGATCAGCCTTGTAAGCCACGGCGAGACCTTGACCCGCGTGCTTGTCGAAGGTGCGATCGACAGCCTGACGCATGGCACGGCACGTCCGAGCCAGCTCACCAGTGACATCGTTACAACGCATCGCGGCCAGGTGATCCGACCCAAGACCGCAGGGCAAAAGGCCTATCTGGACGCGGTCAGGACCCACACGGTCACGTTTGGGATCGGTCCGGCCGGCACGGGCAAGACGTACCTGGCGATGGCACTTGCGGTCGAGGCGCTCAAGCGCAAAGAGGTCAGCCGCATCATCCTGACGCGCCCGGCGGTCGAGGCAGGCGAGAGCCTGGGATTTCTCCCCGGCTCGCTCACAGAGAAAGTCGACCCCTACCTGCGCCCGCTCTACGATGCGCTCTTCGACATGATGGACGCGGAGAAATCGGCTGCGCTGATCGAGCGCGGGGTTATCGAGATCGCGCCGCTCGCCTTTATGCGGGGCAGGACGCTCAATGACTCGTTTGTGATACTTGATGAGGCGCAGAACACGACGCGCGAGCAGATGAAGATGTTTTTGACGCGTCTCGGTTTCAATTCCAGGATCGTTGTGACCGGCGACGTGACGCAGATCGACCTGAAGCGTGGGCGCTCGGGACTCAAGGACGTCACCCGGGTACTCGTCAACATCGATGACATTGCGTTTGTCGAGCTGACCGGCAAAGATATCGTGCGCCACCGGCTGGTGCAGCATATCGTGGCGGCCTATGAGGAGTATGAGAGCGGATCGCGGCAGATGGAGCTCTCAGACATAGAGGAGAGCGAGGCATGATGGAAATCCAGATCATTTCACATCGCGAACCAGAGGTGCTTGACCTGCAGGCGTTCGTGCGCCTGGCACAGTTCGCGCTAGCGCGTGAAGAGGCGCCTGAGGCTTGCGTGGTGTCGATCGCCTTGGTCGATGTGGGAGAGATGGCAGAACTTAATGAGCGCTATCGTGAGATGGAAGGTCCGACCGACGTCCTGAGCTTTCCCTGTGATGACCCACAGTTGATGGTCGAAGGCGATGAGCCCGTGACGCTCGGTGACATCATCATCGCGCCCGAGATCGCCGAGGCGCAGGCGCGTGAGTATGGCCAGACTATTGAGGCGGAGTTGAACCTGTTGTTGGTGCATGGAGTGCTGCACCTTTTGGGCTACGACCATATCGAGCCTGAGGATGCTGAGGCTATGGAGAACCGCGAGCAGTCGATTCTGGCCGCCTGGGAGATCAATCAGTGAGTGGCGGGGCGCCCATACCGCGACAGAGCTTCGGCCGCAGCCTGGCCTGTGCTTTCTCGGGACTGTTCGAAGTGTTGCTTCATGAGCGTAACGCGCAGATCGAGGTCTGCGTCGCGTTGCTGGTCGGCGCGGCTGTCGCGTACTTTCGTGTGAGCGGTTGGCAGCTGGTGGCGGTATTACTGTGCATCTTCGGCATACTGTCTTTTGAGACCATGAATTCGGCAATCGAAGCGCTTGTGGACCTGGCCAGCCCCCAGCAACATCCGCTGGCCAAACATGCCAAAGACATGGCGGCTGGGGCAGTGTTGATGATGGCGCTGGGTTCGGTGATCGTGGGCTGCGTGGTGTTTGTGCCGAAGATCATCTGGTACGCTGAGGCTTTTGGGCGCCAGGCGCCTGCGCCGGGAACCCCCAGCTTTAATGTGAGCGTCCTGTTGGTCATGCTGGCGTTTGCTTTCGCGCTCTGGGCTTTTGTGATGCGAGCGCCTCACGAAAAGAGTTGATCTGCTTGGTCACTTCTGACGCGCACGGCGTGACAAAGGTTTTTCATAGTGGCTTTGCCGCGCTGGTCGGACGGCCTAATGCGGGCAAATCGACGCTTACCAATGCGCTCGTGGGCGAAAAGGTTGCCATCACGAGCGACCGGGCGCAGACCACGCGCCATCGCCTGCGCGCAATTCTGAACTTGCCGGATGCCCAGGTCATCCTGGTCGATACCCCCGGTCTTCATAAACCACATGACGCCCTTGGTGAGGAAGTCAACCGGGCGGCTTACAAGGCCATTGAGGATGTGGATGTGCTCTGCTTCCTGGTCGATGCTACACAACCTGTTGGAGCAGGGGACCGTTGGGTCGCCGAGTTGCTTGCGGGCGCCGATGCGAAGATCCCGCGCCTGGCGGTGCTCACCAAGTGTGATCTTGCGACGCCGGACCGTATTGCGGCGCAACGCGCAGCGGTCGCGGAGCTGGCAGATTTTGCCGCGATCCTTGAGACGGCGGCGCCGACGAGCGCTGGCCTGGCGGAGTTTGTCGAGGCAGTTGCCGCTACGCTGCCGGAAGGCCCACGCTGGTTTCCCGAGGGCATGACGACCGACCAGTCCCTTGAAGTGATGGTTGCGGAGTTCATTCGCGAGAAGGCCCTGCGCCTGACTTTCGACGAGGTACCGCATGCTATCGGCGTGGCGCTTGACGACCTGGAGCAGACGCCGGATGGTGCGCTTACCCGGATCTCTGCGGTCATCTATGTCGAGCAGGAGTCCCAGAAAGGTATCGTGGTGGGCAAGGGTGGCGCGCAGATCAAACGCATCGGCAGCGAAGCACGGGTCGATCTGGAACGATTGCTTGGCACTAAAGTGTTTTTGGATCTGCGGGTCAAAGTGAAGAAGAACTGGCGTCGAGACGCCGCGCAGATCCGGCGTTTTGGCTACGGCGACTAGGTCGGCGAGGACAGGAGAGCGACTATGCCGACCTACAGCGCCCGCGCCACAGTATTGAAGAAGACCAAGCTGGGGGAGGCCGATCTTATCATCACGCTCGTCGCGACCGATGGACGCGAGCTACGTGCCGTGGCCAAGGGCGCGCGCAAGCCGGGGTCGCGCCTCGGCGCGCGCGTTGAGCCCTTCACGGTGCTGGAAGGCCAGTTCGCAACGGGGCGCAGCCTTGATGTTGTCAGCGATGTGCGCACGGTCGACACTCACGCCAGCTTGCGCGATGACTACGACAAGCTGCTCGTGGCAAGCGTAGCGGCTGAGATGCTTGAGATCGTGGCGGCTCAGGCGCAGGCCTCCGAGTTTCTCGCAGAGATGTCTGCGACGCTTTTTGATGTGATGGACGCCTGCGCAGCGGATAAGGCGCTGCAACTGCTTGTTGCCTGGATGCTGAAGCTCTTTGCGGTGCTGGGCTATCGCCCGATCCTTGAGGAGTGCGCGATCTGCGGGCGCGGTGTCACAATGCCTGCCGCCTCCGCAATTCCAGACGCCCCCGTCATCCCTGCCTCCCCCGTCATCCCGGGCTTGACCCGGGATCTCGACGAGCGCTTCTGCTGGTCAGCGGAAGCTGGTGGCGTCATCTGTGCCACTTGTGGCGCCGGGCAGTTCATCCCGCTTGACACGTATCCTGCCGCCGCTCTCGCCTGGTTGCGCACGCTTTTGGGTGCGACCTTCGCCGAAGCCGCGGCTTATGATCTTGCCCCCGAGCTCCTGCGCGACCTCTTCACCCTGGTTGCCACCTTCGCCCAGGAACATTTTCCCGCCCGCTTAAAGGCCCTGGAATTCTACCAGCAGCAAGGATAACTCAATCCATAATCTAACCCCTGCCATTCTGCGCGTAGTCGCAGAATCCAGCTGTAAGCGTTTCCGAGAAATTCTGTATCGAGTACTGTGGAGATTTCTCCATAGGTCATGTTTTATACACGTTTCGGTCTGTTTTGTAAGAAGTTGGTAAGCACTATCTGTTAGGGTCATGGCTGGCTGGATAAGAGGGTGCGTTTTTCTGGTGTTGATAATGCACTGAAAGCACTTGACCATATACTAGACTATAGTCTAGTATAATTAGATAGGGCAGAGGGAAATGGACATCTTTACTGACAAAGAAGTTATTGCTCGGTTAAAGAAAGAGGGTTGGGAAGAGATAAAAGGAGGCGGGAAGGGTTCACATCGGAAGTTTAAGCACCCAAAGTTCGGAACAACCGTTATTCCGAAAGGAGCCTTACACCCTAATACCTATATGAGCATAGCGAGGAAGGTGGGCTGGCGATAATCGCCCGCGTTTGGAAGAAAGAGAGTACTGGATATGAAAGAACGTATGACTTATGCGGCGCGCCTCTGCAAGGATGAATATGGCTACACGGTGGAGTTCCCGCAGCTTGATTTGGTGACACAGGGCAATGATCTTGATGACGCGTTGTGCATGGCCTCCGACGCCCTCGAAACTTACTTTTTTGATTACTTACACGATAAGGATGGCCCACCGGCGCCTGATCTTGATATTGAACTCCACTCTGATGACATCTATGTGATCGTATCGGTTGATGTTGCCCCGCTCATTGATGGTGAGTTAACAACTGAGGATGTTATGAAAATGCTTTGCGTTAACAAACAGCGCGTCGCTCAGCTGCGAGCTTCTGGTAAAATAGCGGCTTACAAGCAGGGCAGGGACTACTTACATAGCCGTTCTGATGTCGAAGTTCTAAGGCATTCCGCTCGTAAATCCGGCAGACCACGTAAAGAGCTGCTTGCAGCATAGAAAGTATGGTGAGGAATGAAACTAAAGAAGCTCATCCCGCTGGCCATTGGCCTGGTCGTTATCTGGGGCGCCTACCTGGTGTTCATGCTTTATCTGGCCGGAGGCGGCATCCATGCGAGCGGCTTTGAGGGAATACCCCTAAAGACGATGCAGCTCGCTTTCGTTGGCGTCTCGGCCATGGTGTCGCTCTTCTGGGCCTTTATCTGGTGGTTCCTCCATATAAAGGAAGACAAGTAAGCAGGCGCTCTTCGTCACTGTACTGGCAACCTCAGGCAAGGGCCGTTGCGTTACACTAAAAAACAAGCATTTGATTGATAGAGAAGGACGGCCATGGCGACATCTGCTCCGCTTACGTTCCAGGATATGATATTGACGCTTCAGCGCTACTGGGGCGATTTGGGCTGCGTAGTCCTGCAGCCTTATGACACCGAGGTCGGGGCGGGTACCTTTCATCCGGCGACGACCCTGCGAGCGCTGGGACCAGGCGCGTGGCGCGCGGCCTACGTGCAACCTTCACGGCGCCCTACCGACGGTCGCTATGGCGAGAACCCTAACCGCCTGCAGCACTACTACCAATTTCAGGTCGTCATCAAGCCAAGTCCGGATAACATCCTTGACCTCTACTTCGATTCGCTCAAGATCATCGGCATTGACCCCGCGCAGCACGACCTGCGCCTGGTTGAGGATGACTGGGAGTCGCCGACGCTCGGCGCCTGGGGCCTGGGCTGGGAGGTCTGGCTCAACGGCATGGAGGTCACGCAGTTCACGTACTTTCAGCAGGTGGGCGGCTTCGAGGTCAAACCGGTGCTGTCCGAGGTTACCTATGGCCTGGAGCGCCTCGCCATGTATATCCAGGGTGTCGACAGCGTTTATGACCTGGTCTGGGCGCGTGAACCGGAGAGCGGTCGTGTGACAACCTATAGCGATGTGTTTCTTGCCGATGAACAGCAGTACTCCGCCTATAACTTCCAGATTGCCGATGTCGATCTGCTCCTCACGCAGTTTAACGCTTACGAGCGCGAGTGCCTGCGTACGCTTGAGGCGGGTTACGTGCTCCCGGCCTACGACTACGTGCTGAAGTGCAGCCACACCTTCAACCTGCTCGATGCGCGCGGCGCCGTCAGTGTGACCGAGCGTGCTGCTTACATCCTGCGGGTGCGCACACTCGCCAAAGCCTGCTGTGCCGCTTACCAGGAGCTGGTCAATCCTGCTCCAGAAGTGCTTATGCCAGAGGGCGAGGTGAGCGAATAATGATGAAACCATCCGCCCATGAGCTGCTTTTCGAGATCGGTGTTGAGGAGATGCCCTCGACCCCCCTTAACGCTGCAATTATCCAGATGCGCCAGTTGGCTGAGGACGCTTTGTCCGCCACTCGCCTTAGATACGAGGGCTTGACGGTCTATGCGACGCCGCGCCGCCTGTCATTGCTGGTCAAGGGCTTGCTTGACTGTCAGGAAGACGCCCAGCTCAACTTCCGTGGTCCAGCCGCTGCCGTTGCTTACGACGACGAAGGCCAGCCAACCAAGGCTTTAGAGGGCTTCTTGCGCAGCAAAGGGCTTACGCTTGATCAGACCGAGGTTCGCGAAGAAGGTGGCACCGATTACGTCTGCGCGACTGTTGAGCAGAAGGGCGAGCAAGCTGTGGAGCTGCTGCCGCAGCTGTTGACCGATCTGCTTGGTGGCCTTGATTGGAAACGTTCACAGCGTTGGGGCTCGGGTGATGAGCGCTTCGTGCGCCCGGTGCGTTGGCTGCTCGCGCTCTATGGTACCGTGGCGATTCCCGTGGCCTTTGGTGAGTTGAAGTCGGGCGTTACGACGATGCCGCATCGTTTCGTAGGGCATGGCCCCGTGGTGATCGCGACCCCCAATGAATATAAGAACGTCTTGCGTGGCAACCGCGTGATCGTCGACCAGGACCAGCGCCGCACGATGATCGTCGAAGGCGTGCAGTCTGCTGCTGAACCTTTCGGAGAGGCGCAAATCCCGGAAGCGGTACTCGATGAGGTGGTCAACCTGGTCGAGTATCCGACCGTACTGGTCGGGACTTTTGACAAAAGCTTCCTGCGCGTCCCGCGTGAGATACTCGAGGATGCGATGAGCACCCATCAGCGCTATTTTGCGATCGAGCATGTCGATGAGGAACAGCGTCTTGACAACCATTTCATCGTGGTCAGCAATGGGGATCCGGCTTATAACAGTCAGATCATCGCGGGTCATGAGCGGGTCCTGCGCGCGCGTCTGGCCGATGCGGCGTTTTTCTATGATGAGGACTGCAAGGTCGGGCTCACTGCCTGGGCGCAAAAGCTCTCGGGCCTGAACTTCCAGGATAAGCTTGGCACGATGGCTGATAAGACTGCCCGGATCGTCAGGCTCAGCGAATGGCTGTCTGACGCCTGGGGCCTTGATACGCTCGATCGACGGACGGTGCTTCGTGCAGCGGAGCTTGCGAAAGCCGATCTGACAAGTTCTGCGGTCATCGAGTTTACCGACCTGCAGGGTGTCATGGGCGGCCACTACGCGCGCGCCCAGGGTGAGGACGAGGCAGTGGCCCTGGCGATAACCGACCACTACGCGCCACGCTTTTCTGGCGACGCGTTGCCCCGTTCGCAGGCAGCAGCGCTGCTTGCCGTTGCGGACAAGGCTGATACGATCGCGGGGATCTTTGCGGCAGGCAAGGCCCCCAAGGGCTCTTCGGATCCCTTTGGCCTGCGTCGCGCAGCTATTGGGATCTTGCAGATCGGTCTGGAGGAATCAGCACTCGATACGGAGGCGTTGATGGAAGCAGCCTTGTCCGGCTACGAGGGCCTGGACTTTGACCGTGCCGCGATTGCCAAGGCGCTGGCGGCCTTCTTCCGCTCGCGTCTGGAGACGATCCTGCGCGACGAAGGCTTCAGTTCCCAGGCTGTCACGGCGGTGCTGACGAGGTCAGCTGCCCGTCCGGCGGATGCCCGTGCCCGCTGTAAGGCGCTGGCACGCTTTGTTGAGGTAGGCAGCGATTATGAGGATCTCTCGACGGCCTTTACCCGCGCGAAGAACCTGAGTGACCCGACCGTGGGGCGTGAAGTTGATGGCGCGCTGCTCACAGAACCAGAGCGCCCCTTTGCCAACGCTCTCAAGGAGCTGGCGCCTGAGGCACGCGCGCTGATGGCGGCGGGTGACTACGAGCGCTTCCTTGCATTGCTTGCGACGATGCGCACCCCGGTCGATACCTTTTTCGAGCAGGTCATGGTCATGGACGAAGACCCGGCCTTGCGCCGCAACCGCCTTGCGCTGCTGAACAATTTCATTGCGCTGGTCGAGCAGTTCGCAGATTTTCGCGCGCTTATTGCCTGAGAGAGGGGAGGCCACGTTATGCCAACACAGCACCAGCACTTCACCCTGCACGTGTTGAGTGACTCGCTTGGCCAGACGGCAGAGACCTTTGCGCGCGTGTTGGAGT
Source organism: Coriobacteriia bacterium (assembly GCA_009778715.1). Classification (GTDB taxonomy): domain Bacteria; phylum Actinomycetota; class Coriobacteriia; order WRKU01; family WQUG01; genus WQUG01. Next base: position 15,236 of record WRFR01000020.1, read on the forward strand.
CACGCTTTCCCTTGCTGGAGTTCTCCCTCAACCGCAGCTCGCTGATCAATGACCCTGCGGAGCTTGAAGAGATCGCGCGCCCGCATTGCCATGAGCACAACTATCTCTTTGTCTATACCTTTGCCCGTCAGGACCTGATCGACAAGATGGAGGACCTGAGCAACGAGGGCTGCCAGGCGGTCGATCTGCTGGGGCGCGCGGTGCGCTACATTTACCGATTGTCCGGCGAGCGGCCGACCGGTAAGGTGGGCGCGATCCACTCGACCGACGAGACCTATTTCCGGCGCATCGACGCCATGGAGTATACGATCAATCATGATGATGGGCGCCTCCCTGAAGGCCTGCTGGAGGCTGATATCGTGTTGGTGGGGGTTTCACGTTCTGGTAAGACGCCGCTTTCGACATTCTTGGCATACCAGGGTTGGAAGGTGGCCAACCTGCCGCTTGCATTTGGATCCCATCCGCCCGATCAGCTCTTCGAAGTCGACCCGCGTCGCATCTATGGGCTGATGACGACATCGGAGGTGCTCCTGAAGGTTCGGGCAGCGCGCGCTGCCGAACTGGGCACGCACCTGGACAACTACACCTCGCGTGAATCAATCGAATATGAGCTAGCCGATGCCCGCGACCTGATGCGGCGATTGGGCTGCATCGTAATCAACACAGCCAACCGTGCCATCGAGGAGGTTGCCCAGGACATCCTGCGCTACGTAGAAGCGCTCGACGCGTAAGCGTGAGCTTGGTGTGTCGATCGTTTTAGGGGGATTATTTTTTCCAATCGACAAGGCGCAGCCTTTTGACCCGCTCGAATTCTTTGGTGTTGTTCGTAACAAGAACCATGCCAGCGGCGATCGCGTGTGCCGCGATCAGCATGTCCATGGCGCCGATCACGCACCCGCGTCGGCAGAGGTCGGCTCGCAAGACGCCATATTCATGCGCGGCCCTCTCTTCATAAGGCAGTGGCGTGATGATCGAAAGAAACTGTGTCAGGGCGATACGGTTCTGCGCTTGAAAGCGGCTGTGGCAGACACCATACTCGAGTTCTGAAAGTGTTACGTCAGAAATACAGAGGCCTTCGTCTCTGTGCTTCTTAACGGAGGCGAGTACCTGCTCATTCTTCTTGATGGCAAAGATACAGGTATTGGTGTCAAGCATATAACTCATAGCGGCTCACGATCCTGCGCCAGACCGTCCTGGCGGTCGATCGCGAAGTCTTCAGAAAAGGAATTGATCCCCTGCATAAAGATATCCCACTCTTTATCGCAGGGGAAGAGCACCACCAGATCCCCGATCTTTTTCAGGCATACTTCTTCACCTTTGAAGCGGCACTCCTTGGGAAGGCGGACCGCCTGGCTATTGCCGTTCTGGAACAGTTTTGCTGTCATCATATCCCTATCTCCTCTGGCAGAAAAGTATATATTCTAGTATATACTAAGCTGCAGCGGACTATGAACCAAACTTGCGGTTGCTGTTGCTTGCGGTAAGTCTGTCAAAACCATAGCAGGAGGCCCTTACCTTTTTCTTACCAAAGAGCCGAAAAATTGAATAAAACGTGAGTTATGGAGGAATAAACACATCCTCAGATCAACGTTACTCTTATGGTTGTTACCCACAGGCGACCGTTGATGCGGTATGATTTTGAGTGGAGATGCGTCGCGCACGCGGCGTCCTCCTGTCACCTTCATTCTTTGAGAAAAGGAGATCATCGTGTCGGACGTGAAGCGCATCTATTCCTTTGGGATGGGACTCGACGGTGTCAACAACACCGAAGGCGATCGTAGCATGAACTACATTCTCGGCGGCAAGGGAGCCAACCTTGCCGAGATGGCGCGGATGGACCTGCCGGTTCCGCCTGGATTCACCATCACCTGCCAGACCTGCAACGAATATTCCACCGCAGTACCGATGGCGTTTCCGGAGGGGCTTGCAGAAGACATCGCGGTGCACAACGCCGAGCTTGAGCGCAAGACGGGTAAGAAGTTCGGCGACGTTAACGACCCGCTGCTCGTGTCGGTACGCAGCGGCGCGGCCTTCTCTATGCCAGGCATGATGGACACCGTCTTAAACCTTGGCCTCAATGACGAATCGATCAAGGGCGTCATCGCCCAGACGGGCAATGAGCGCTTTGCCTGGGACAGCTATCGTCGCTTTGTCCAGATGTTCTCGGGCGTCGTGATGGAAGTCGATGGCGACCTGTTCGAAAACGCTATCACGATGAAGAAACACGAGCGCGGCGTCAGCGCGGATACCGAGCTGACAGCCGATGACCTGCGCGAGTTGACCGCGGAGTTCAAGCAGATCTTCAGTGACAATGTGAGCGCAGAGGAGAACCCCGAGCTGGTCAAAGACGGCAAGGTAGAGTTCCCTCAGGACGTACAGGTGCAGCTGCGCCTGGCGATCGAGGCAGTATTTCGTAGCTGGAACAAGAAACGTGCCCAGGACTATCGCCGCATGGAGAAGATCCCCGATGATTTGGGTACCGCCGTCAACGTGCAGACGATGGTCTTTGGCAACAAGGGTGACACCTCGGCCACCGGCGTCGGCTTCACGCGCAATCCTGCCGACGGTACCAATGAATACTACGGTGACTTCCTGACTAACGCCCAGGGCGAAGATGTTGTCGCAGGCATCCGCAACACGAGCCCGATCGCCGAACTCAAGACTTTGCCCGGCCTGGAGCAAGCAGGCGCGGAGCTCGACCACATCTTCGATGTGCTTGAAGAGAGCTATCGTGATATGTGCGACGTTGAGTTCACGATCGAGCAAGGCAAGCTCTATATGCTGCAGACGCGTGTCGGCAAACGTACCGCGCGCGCCGCGCTCAAGATCGCGGTCGACCTGGTCAATGCGGACGTCATCAGTAAGGACGAGGCGCTCATGCGCGTCAAGCCGGAGCAGCTTGACCAGCTCATGCACCCACAGTTTGACTCCTCCAAGCACTATGATGTGCTGGCGAGCGGCCTGAACGCAAGTCCAGGCGCCGCGGTCGGTACGGCGATCTTTACGGCCGATGAGGCTGAAGAAGCCGCCGAAGCGGGCAAGAAGGTCATTTTAGTCCGCTGGGAGACCACTCCTGATGACCTGCACGGCATGATAGCTGCCCAGGGCATCCTTACCAGCCATGGCGGCAAGACCTCGCATGCGGCTGTCGTCGCGCGCGGCATGGGCAAACCCTGCGTCTGCGGCGTTGAGGCGCTGCGCATCGACGCGAAGAAGAAAGAGGCCGTGGTCGTGGGCACCGACGTTGTCATCCATGAGGGCGACCTGCTCTCGATCGATGGTACGACGGGCGTTGTCGTCCTGGGAGCGGCCGAGCTGATCGAGCCCGAGGTTTCCGGTGACTTCGGCGTGGTGCTTGAGTGGGCCGATGAGTATCGTACGCTCGGCGTTCATGCCAATGCGGACAATCCCGAGGACGCCAAGCTGGCGCGCGAGTTTGGTGCGGCGGGCATTGGCTTGACGCGTACCGAGCATATGTTCCTTGGCGAGCGCAAAGCCATTCTCCAGAGTTATATCCTGGCAGACGAGGAGTCCACGCGCGAGGCGGCGCTGGCTAAGCTGGCAGACGTCCAGGTCTCCGACTTCCTCGGCATCTTTGAGGCAATGGATGGCCTGCCCGTGACGGTGCGCCTGCTTGATCCGCCCCTGCACGAGTTCCTCGACAGCCCACGCGAACTTGAAGTTGAGATCACGCGCGAAGAATGCACCGGCGCTGACGCCGCTGTAGTCGCGGAGAAGAAGAAGTTGCTGGCGCAGATCGATTTCTTCTCTGAGATGAACCCAATGCTGGGTATGCGTGGCTGCCGCCTGGGCATTATGTTCCCGGAACTTTACGGCATGCAGGTGCGCGCGATAACGCGGGCGGCCTGCCAGCTTAAGGCGCGCGGGCTTGATCCGCGGCCCGAGATCATGGTCCCCCTGGTGTCGGTGAAGGCTGAGCTTGAAACGCTTCGTGGTGAAGCCCAGGCCATCATCGACGAGGTCATCGCTGAAGAAGGCGTCAAAGTTGACATCCCGATTGGCACGATGATCGAGCTGCCGCGTGCGGCCGTGACTTCCGAAGAGATCGGTTCGGTCGCTGACTTCTTCAGCTTTGGTACTAACGACCTGACGCAGACGACCTTTGGGTTCTCGCGCGATGACATCGAGTCGAAGTTCCTGACCAACTATCTGACCCGCAAGATCCTGACCCGCAACCCCTTCGAGACGATCGATGACGGGGTCGCCAAGCTGGTCAAGATGGGCGTCGAGGGCGGACGGGCGGCCAACCCGGGCATCCACATCGGCGTCTGTGGTGAGCACGGCGGCGATCCGGAATCGGTCGTGAAGTTCCACAACATCGGTGGCATCGACTACGTGAGCTGCTCGCCCTACCGGGTGCCGGTCGCTCGACTGGCGGCGGCGCGCGCGGCGATCGCGAGCAAAGCCGAGACGCAGTTCGTCGACAAATAAGCAGGGCAGACAGGGTTTCATGACGGAGAATGCGGGACTGACACGCGAGGATTTGGAAGCGCGCGAGCATCGTGAGTTGTCCCCGTATGCGGCGTTTTCTGACGCCACGCGCGGACGCCAGCGGCCCCGGCCGGCCGACCCGCGGCGCACCGAGTTTCAGCGTGATCGGGACCGCATCCTTCATTGCAAGTCGTTTCGGCGCCTGTCGCACAAGACGCAGGTATTCATCGCCCCGGAAGGGGATCATTACCGCACGCGGCTGACGCACACCCTTGAGGTCAGCCAGATCGCGCGCACGGTCGCGCGCAGTTTGGCGCTCAACGAGGATCTAACAGAAGCCATCGCCTTAGGGCATGACCTGGGGCATACGCCCTTTGGCCACACGGGCGAGGAGGCGCTGACCGCGGCGCTGGCCGCTATCGCCGACCGCTATCCGGAGGCGCCACGCAGATTCAAACATGTGGAGCAGTCGTTGCGTGTCGTCGAGCAACTGGAGTATGACGGCAAGGGCTTGAACCTCTGCTGGGAGACCCGCGACGGCATCCTGGGGCATTCGGGCAAGCACCTTCCGGCCACTCTGGAGGGCCAGATCGTACGAACCGCCGACCGTATGGCCTACATCAACCATGACATCGACGACGCGCAGCGCGCGGGATTACTTACCGAGGATGACCTGCCTGTTGGTCCTGCCGCGGTACTGGGCCACAGCCTGGCTGAGCGCCTCACAACGCTGATCGAGGACATGGTGGAAGCGAGCGCCAGCCGTGATCACATCGCGCTTTCCGGCCCAGTCGAACGTGCCTTGCTTGACATGCGGGCGTTCATGTTTGAGGCAGTCTATTCCTCGCCATCAGCAAAATCGGAGGGTCCCAAGGCGCAGCGCTTAGTCGAGCAACTCTTTTCCCACTACCTGGATCATCTTGAAGCCTTGCCCTCAGAGTATCAGGCGACCGCTGCCACCGACCCGGTCCAGGCGGTCATCGATTATGTGAGTGGCATGACCGATCGTTTTGCGATCCGCGTTTATGAGGAGCTCTATGTTCCCTCGCGCTGGGCGCTTCAGGGCGTATAAAGCACAGGGAGCGCCCGATGGCCTACATCTCCGATGAAGATATTGCGAAGGTTCGTGACGCGACCGATCTGGTAGGGTTGATTGGCGAGCGGGTCCAACTCAAGCAGCGGGGGCGCCAGTGGTGGGGGTGCTGCCCGTTTCACAATGAGAAGACGCCGTCGTTTAAGGTTGATCCGGCCAGCGGCCTCTGGCATTGCTTTGGCTGCAGCGAAGGCGGCGACGCTTTTGGCTACGTGATGCGGACCGAGGGGATGGACTTCGCTGAAGCGGTGCGCTTCCTGGCCGAGCGCGTCCATATCGAGTTGACCATCGACCCACGCTCTGCCGCGCGCAAGGCCCAGACTGACGCCCTGCGCGCCGTCTGTGCTGAGACCGCGCGTTTCTACAACGAGCAGCTTTTGCGCGTCAAAGGTTCGGCGCAGGATGCGGCGCGCGCCTACCTGGGTAAGCGCGGATTCGGCACTAACGTTGCGACCGGCTGGCAGCTGGGTTATGCGCCGGGCCACGGGCAGCTCTTCGAGCACCTGAAGTCGAAAGGCCATAAACCTGCCGACATGGTCACCGCCAACGTCGTGGTTCAGCGCAATGGCGCTTATCGTGACCGTTTCTTCGAGCGCGTGATGTTTCCGATCTCTGACCTGCAAGGACGACCGATCGCCTTTGGTGGGCGCGTGGTCGAGGGGCTGAGCGCCGCCCCGGGCGCGGGGATGCCTGCGGCCAAATATCTTAACAGCAACGATACCCCCATTTTTCATAAGTCAGACCATCTTTACGGTATCGCCCAGGCGCGGCGCAGCATCATCGAGCAAAGCTGCGCGCTGGTCGTTGAGGGTTATACCGATGTGATCGCCCTGCATGAGGCGGGCTTTACTACTGCAGTCGCCACGCTGGGCACGGCGCTCAACGCCACCCAGGTGCGCTTGCTCTCACGCTTCGCGAAGCGCATCGTCTATGTGTTCGACGGCGACGCGGCGGGGCAGAAAGCGGCCGACCGGGCCGTCGAATTCATTGAGCAGACGGTGATGCCGGAGTTCGCGAGCAACCCACTCCAGCTCGATGTTGTCCTTATCCCGGGTGAGGCTGATCCGGCCGAGCTGGTAGCGACGCCGCAGGGCAAGGAGCACCTGCAGAAGCTCATCGATGCGGCGGGTTCACTTTTTGAGTTCGCGATCGACAGGCGCCTGGCTCGCTGGAATCTTGATCGTCCCGAGCAACGTCAGAGTGCGCTGCGCGACGCGGTCGAGGTCATCGCCAGCCTGCACGGGTCGCTTTTGGGCTCGGAATATGCGCAACTCATTGCGGACAAGCTTGCTGCGGCAGGCTCTACTGTCGAGCTGCGCCAGGTGTTGGCTGAACTTGAGGCAGCCGCCGCACGGCGCGATCGCCAGGCAAGAGGTGCTTCTCTTCGTGGTGTGGTAGCCGATGAGGGGGCAGAAGGCGCCTCTGGCGGACAAGTTTTTCCAGAGGAGAGCCAGAAGGCGCGCAGTGTTGTTTCACTTCTGGCAAATCCGGTCAAGCCGGGGGTCAGCAGCCAGCAGGATTTGCTCGCGCTGGTGCTTCTCTTTCCGGAAGTACGTCAAGCGTGCTGGGCCGACTTCTCTCCTGAACTGTTCACCGAGCCAGCTTATCGTAAAGTAGCTGAAGCCTTATACACATATAGTCCGAAAACTCCTCAGAAAAAACTTGATGAAGAGTTGTTGAAGAGTTTTCCGTCACTGCCAGTGTTGGCAGAGCGGTATGGTAGTATGAATGAGGAAGAGTCCGCACTGGAAACTCGCACCAGGGTCCTTATACAGCAGTTGCACGAAGCAAAGCTTCAGTCTGAAGTCATACAGATTAAGACCCAGATGCGTTCCTCTCAGGATTCTGACAAGCTTTTCGAGACCTTGATCAGACGGGAAAGAGAGCTTCAGGAGCTTCGTGCAAAACGCTATAACTAGTACAGCAGAAAAGAGATAATTGTGCCTAAAAGGACTTCAAATACAAAATCCGCGACGGCGACGAGAAAGGTCGACCAGGCAAAGACTCATCAGGCCGTGCAGGATTTTGCCCAGCAACTTAAGTTCGATGATGACATGACGCAGCATTTTGAGGAGCTGATCGTTGAGGGGAAGCAGACCGGCGTCCTTGACGATGACGTCATCCAGGATGCCCTCAGCCACCTGGTTGAGCAGAACTATGACGTCGATACTATCTATACGTTCATCAAGGATGCAGGGATCACGATCCGTGACGCGCAAGCGCATGAAGCGCTTGATGCCGAAGAGGCGCTCTCGATCCTGAAAGAAGAGGAAGAAGCGGCGACAGGGAGCGCCGAAGAAGGCGACGAAGAGGTCATTGCCACGCTGGCCCCGGAAGGCGAGGACGGAGAGGTCGCGGTCGATCTGGGCGTGCTGACTGCTGAGACTCCTGACCTGAGCGCCTCGGCTGATATTGATATCAAAGAGCTTGAAAGCATGATCCGGGAGACCTCCAAGACTCCGGCAAAAAGCAAGCAGAGCAGGCGGCGTGAGCGCACGTCCGGTGGCTTGACGGCTGACTCGGTGCGCATGTACCTGAAAGAGATCGGTAAAGTGCCGCTTCTAAATGCGGCCCAGGAGGTCGACCTGGCCAAAAAGATCGAGATCGGCCTTGAAGCGACTGAAAAGCTTGAAGAGGCCGATGAGACCAGCAAAGTGCTACCGCGCCAGGAGATGCGCAAGCTGATTCGCCAGGAACAGATCGGCATGGAGGCCAAGGCGGCGCTGATCGAGGCAAACCTGCGCTTGGTGGTCAGCATCGCGAAGAAATACATTGGTCGCGGCATGTCGTTTTTGGATCTTATCCAAGAGGGTAACCTCGGCCTGATCCGTGCGGTCGAGAAATTCGACTACACCAAAGGCTTCAAGTTTTCGACATACGCGACCTGGTGGATCCGCCAGGCCATTACGCGCGCCATCGCCGACCAGGCACGTACGATCCGCATCCCGGTCCACATGGTCGAGACGATCAACAAGCTGGTCCGCGTCCAGCGCGCGCTGGTTCAGGAACTCGGCGAGGATCCTTCACCGGAGCAGATCGGCGCACGCATGGGCCTTGATGGCGACCGTATCCGCGAGATCTTAAAGATCAGCCAGGAGCCGGTCAGCCTTGAGACCCCGATCGGTGAGGAGGAGGACAGCCAGCTCGGCGACTTCCTGGAAGACGAGCTGATCCAGGGCCCAGCCGACGCTGCGAACTTCACGATGCTGCAGGAGCAGCTGAACTGGGTACTTGGAGAGCTGAGCGAACGCGAGCGCAAGGTCATCGAGCTTCGCTTTGGCCTGCTTGACGGTCATGCCCGCACGCTGGAGGAGGTAGGGCGCGAGTTCGGTGTGACCCGCGAGCGCATCCGCCAAATCGAGAGCAAGACGCTGAACAAGCTCCGCCACCCCAGCAACTCCACCAAGCTCCGCGACTTCCTGGAGTAAGTTCCCCAACGTCATCCCAGGCGCCCTCGTCATCCCGGGCTTGACCCGGGATCTCGGCGCGACACTTTTGCCTGGCAATGAATTCGATAGGGCATAGTGGTAGCCTAGTAATGGCTTTAAAGAAAAAGGAGAATCTATGTCTGATGCGCTGGAGGTGCGTGGCCTCCGTAAGACCTATGATGACTTTACACTCAACGATGTCTCGTTCACCTTGCCCGAGGGCTCGATTATGGGCTTTGTAGGGCAGAACGGCGCCGGTAAGACCACCACGATCAAGTTGATTTTCAATATGATCGGGCGTGATGGGGGAGAGATCAAAGTTCTCGGGCTTGATAATCTGCGCGATGAGCTAGCGATCAAACAGGATTTGGCGGCGGTTTTCGATGAGATATTCTTCGTCGACACCTGGCGCGTCGCTGAAGTCGAGAAAGTCGTCTCTGGCTTCTATCAGAACTGGGATCACAGCCAGTACACAGGCTATCTCAAGCAGTTCGAGCTGGCGAGCAACAAGAAGATCAGCGAGCTGTCACGCGGCATGAAGATGAAGCTCATGCTGGCGGTGGCGATGTCGCATGGCGCGCGGTTGCTCATTCTTGATGAGCCGACCAGTGGTCTTGACCCGGTCGCGCGCGACGAGCTGCTCGATATTTTGCTCGACTACATTGGCGACGGGGTGAAGAGCGTATTTTTCTCAACGCACATCACCTCCGACTTGGACCGGATCGCTGATTACATCACGCTGATCGATCACGGGCATATCTTTTATACCGGCAAAAAGGATGAGTTGCTGGAACATTTCAGCATCGTCAAAGGCGGCAAAGAGGATTTGTCCGACGAGCTTCGCCATAAGCTTATTGGGCAGTCGGCTACGCGCGACGGCTTTATCGGGATGCTGCCGGCAAGCGAGGTGACGGGGCTTGCCGCCGACCTGACGATCGAGCCGCCGACCATCGACGAGATCCTGGTCTATATCAGCAAAGGAGAGGCGCGATGAATACGGGAACTACCAGCGCAGGGCGCATCCTGCATTCCCTAAAACTTGATTTCTTTGCGGCAAAAGCGGGCCTGCGTCTGCCGATGATCGTGATCATGGCATTGGTCATCGTCGGGGCAGGCGCCAAGCAGCCCTATCTGTCGCTGGCTTTGGTGCTGCTGTTCTCTGTGGTGCTGGGCGGGACCGTGTTCTCCACGCTTGAGAAGAACCATGCTGACGTGATGTATGGGGTGCTGCCGCTCAAAAAAATTGAGATGATGATCGGGCGCTACCTTTATGCCTTGATCTTTAGTGTAGCGGCGCTAATCATTGGCAGCATTGTGGCCTTTGCGATCTCCCGTATTTTCAACGTGAAGCTTGACAGTTTTATGTTCCTGGCGGTGCTCTCGGTCGCGTTTGCGTACTACTGTTTCGCCGTGGGGGTCGCTTATCCGCTCTACTTCAAGTTCGGCTTTACCAAGGCCTATATCTTCACGATGGTTCCCACCTATTTTCTTGGAATCTTAGGCGTAGTACTCATGAGTCGCAAAAACTTTGCGAGCAACCTGAACAGCGTGGTCCAGTTTTTCACGGCCCATCAGTATCTGATGCCGATCTTTGGCGTGATTGGCGGGCTGGTGCTGCTGGTAATTTCACTGGCGGTGGCCAACGCTATTGTCGCGCGTGCGAACTAGTTACGGCGCCTCGCCAGTCCCAACTGGTAAGATGTACCCATGGGATTTGTCGAGCTGTTATTAATTGCTGTGGGGCTTTCAATGGACGCCTTTGCTGTCTCGGCCAGCCTTGAGCTATCGCTGAGGAAGACCTCGTTGAAACCTACAAATCTGGCATTTTGTGGGGGATGGTTAAGAATACTCTGCTTTGCTCTATGAGGCTTTTTGGGCAAGTCGTTTTCCCATTTGAAACGCCGCTTCGCAATCCTTCGGGAACTGCTCAAGATGGCGCCTTTCTATCATCTCTACATCAAACATCGTTGCGGCGTACTTTGAATAGTCTTGTAACTGCTGTGTCTGGCAGGCTGTGACGTATTCTGACTCACCGATGATCTGGCCGGTCATACCTATCAGGCGCGCAAAGAGGTCTTTATAGGTTCCATCGGGCGCGTTCATGGTGAACACCCAGCCTACTTTGGTACGCTTTGGATATACTGGCTTCCGTTCTTTGTTGTAGGTTATACCGGGGAACAGATACCGCTCCAGAAATGAACGCGTTTCGCCGGTGACATCGCTGAAATATATTGGTGAGCCGATAAGTAGCACGTCTGCTTCGATGGCTTTTTTCAAAATCGGGGCAAGATCGTCCTTTGTGGCGCATTTTGCGAATTTGCTTTCATCGAGCAATTTGCACGAATGGCAGCCGACGCAGCCCCGAAAATTGAGATCGTACAGATTGACAAGTTCCCCCGTGGCGCTGGGTACGCTCAGAGCGCCATCAAAGGCGCTTTTCAACAGTGTGGCGGTGTTGCGGTGCTTATTGGCTGCTCCGCAGATAGCGAGAATATTCATTGTAGATCCTTCTTTTACAATATGGTTGTTTCGTAATTAACTAAGTATAGAAGCATGGAAACAAATAGTGAAGTACGCACAATTTTGTTCCTTAAAAATGAGGTGATAAGCTGTGACACAAGAAAATAGTCGTGACGCAAATTGCGCGATTTTGGAGGCTATGGATATATTGGGAGGTAAATGGCGGTTGCCTATTTTATGGCGCCTGTCTTTTGGCACGTTGCGCTACAATGAGCTGAAAAGACAGGTGTACGGGATTACAAATATCATGCTGACGCGTTCTCTCCAGGAACTAGAAAGCTATAAATTAGTAACGCGAGTTCAATATGATAAAGTTCCCCCGATGGTTGAATACTCGTTATCCAGTGATGGGGAAAAGTTGATTCCTGCGTTGCTGGAACTAAAAAAGTGGGTTGAGGGTAGGAGCGCAGCATAATAGGGTCTGCCTGGGTATTTCGCACGCTGGGTGCAGATTCCAGGAATGTTCCGAGCTGGTAAGATGTACCCATGGGATTTATTGAGCTGTTATTAACTGCCGTAGGGCTTTCCATGGATGCCTTTGCCGTCTCGGTCAGCCTTGGGTTATTACTGAGGAAGACCTCGCTGAGAAACGCCCTGATTGTAGGCCTGTACTTTGGTGTATTTCAGGCTGCCATGCCGCTGATCGGCTACTTTGTGGCGCGCTTGTTCGCCGAAAGGGTTGCGTCATTCAGCGGTTGGGCCGCGTTTATCCTGCTTGGACTTATCGGGATTCGGATGATCTTTGAGAGTCTCAAGAAAGAGAAGACCGACGAAGCGGAGTCTGGCGGCGAAGAAGCTCATCTGCGGCCTGCAAAGATGCTGCCGCTGGCCATTGCGACGAGCATTGACGCGCTGGCTGCAGGGGTGTCATTCGCGTTTCTGGAGGTCAGCATCCTCCCGGCTGTTGTGCTCATCGGAGTGGTCACGCTCGTATTCTCGATGCTCGGCGTAAAGATCGGAAACATCTTCGGCGCAAAGTTCAAAGCAAAAGCAGAGTTTGCTGGCGGCGTTATTCTGATCTTGCTCGGTCTCAAGATTCTCCTTGAGCACCTGGACCTCATTCATTTCTGAAAATTGAAATAGTTTCGGTAGTTATGCTTGGTAAGATCCAACGTCAATATAAGACTACATCAAGGCTAATTAGGGTTTAAAGTTTGGAGGAAACTCATTTGAGAGGTCAAGACGGTTGGCGAAAACCTTGCCCCCCTTGATGTGGAAATGTACCCTCACGGCGGCGACATCAGTTGGGTCAGCGTCATTGGATCCTGAAAGAGCATTCATGGCGGTGAGTGGATCACCAAGCAGGCGGGTGCCGCTGTAGGATTTTGTTGAATAGTTGAAGTAGACATTAAGCGTCGTTTTGGCTGGTAGGTCGGCAGGCGCGGGATCAAGCACCAGGACAAATGACCCTTCGCTTTCATCGCAGCTTGCTGCGCCAGTCGGCATCCCTTGTATCGTACCTTCGCCTGATGCATTTACTGGTAGAAGGGCAACACTACTGAGCCTTGGTCCTTCCGGTACAGTCGGCGGTCCTCCGAATGGGTACTCGATGCCCGATCCAAAGCGCACTGCAAATGGGCCGGTTCCGATATCGATCCCGAATCGGTATCCGAAGAAAGCTACTTCGGCTATATACAGGGGTATGGCGACCAACACCACTATCAAAGGAACGATATTTTTTCTGTCGAACTTTTTTCTGGAGTCAGATGTGTGAGCCATATCTATTTATCTCCTCAGGGCGTATGCAAGATCTTGATGGCACTATAGTACCTGTTAACTATTAGATTATTATATGCCATTTCTGTATATGCTACATGTGTTTACGCATATTATGAATGAGGAAACCCTCTCTAAAGAAGAATAGGAGAAGATGGTACTGCTTGCAAGGTAGAAGATTCCATCAATAACAAGGTCGGGCAGTATCTACGCATCCAGCAGGTACAATATGATTGGATGTGAAATTAGAGGAGGCAGCAAGCTATGTGCGGACGCTACGTTGTCGATATTGACAAAAAGGTGCTTGACGAGATTCTCGAAGAGGTCAAGTCCCACACCGTGAGTGAAGCTGTAATGATGACCGTCAAGATGGAGGGGGAGATATTCCCGACTGATACCGTGCCTATCAGAATGATCGATGGATACCAGATCATGCGTTGGGGGTTTCGGACAGACAAAAGAAACGTTATCAATGCTCGCTCGGAGACGGCTATGGAAAAGCCGATGTTTCGGCAGAGCATGATTGAGCGGCGCTGTCTTATCGTGGCGAGTGGGTATTATGAATGGAAGCAGGGGACCGGTGGCAGGAAAATCAAGTACGAGTTCTCTTTGCTCGACAATTCACTGTTCTATTTGGCAGGCTGTTACCGGACTGAGCACGAGTCTTCTGAGTGCTCATTTGTAATACTGACGCGAGAGGCAACGCCAGAGTTTAGCTCCATACATGATCGCATGCCGGTGGTATTTACCAGCCAGCAGGCTGATCGGTGGCTTGAAGCCAAAGATTCCAACATCACTGAGCTTATGGAGCAATCGACAACAGAATTAAAAGCGCGAGTTGCCCTAAAGTGACTCTGAACATTTCAGAAATAGGAACCGAGGTCACAATTTTGATGCAGAATTTCAGAAAAGCTGTCACGAAGCGTATCTTGAGAGATCGCAGGCTCATTTTTTAGGCCTCATGCTATGATTTGAGTGATAGACCTCATCAGGTTTCCTTGTTATGAAAGGTGGCTATCGTGGGTAAATGCTCGATATGTGGCGGTGAGACTGAGCATCTGTATAACTGGTATAGCGCAGATCCTGTCTCAAGCTCAACAAGCACGTATGAAGGAGTAGCAGGGAAGACGACCGTTACCACGAATGAGTATACCAATGTGGTTCAACATGCAGATTTTGTTTGCAGTAAATGCGGAACACAGAACATTGGTAGTGGTGGTTTGCTGTTGCTTATAGGGGGGACTGTCCTGCTCGTGCTTTTAGGCGTTGGTATCATTGCAGGCGCTGCGCAAAGTAGAAATTGGTTCATGGGAGTTGTTCTCTGCGCCCTCTGTTTTGTCGGCGTTTTGTTTCTCATTTACAATTTTGGCTTACCGATCATCAGGAGATCAATGGACAAGCGTGTAAAAGAATTCGATGCGGTTTCAGCAGTATGGAAAAACCTTTATGGGGCCAACTGTCTTGTGGGAGCAAGATTTGGCCGAGGATGGAAAGTGGACGGCAAGGTAGTATTCGATGCTGATGCGTATAAGGCGTTATCAAGGAAATAGAATGGGGAGCAATGAAGTTTTGGATTGCCTCGTCGGCTGTTTTCCTGCTCACAGTGCTATTGGATGCGATCGTGCTTAGTGTTGCCATCAGAAAGGGGACGCACGACTTCCTGCTTCAGGGCGCTACGAAAGCACTGCAATACGGGGAAGACTATATTAACGAAAAGCTCATGAAACAGCACCGCAGGGATGGTTATGACATCCTGGTTATGCTGATCACTGCGCTCGGCTCGCTGACATCGACCGTGTTCGTTGGCGTATCCCTGGCGACAAGGTTTCATTTTTCATCCCGCTCTTCTACTACGGTAGTTGTCAATGGAACCCCTTTTGCGCCAAAGGCTCTTATACTGATCTGCGCCTGTGGCGCCATATTTTTCGCTCTCGGTATGTTGTGTCTGTATTTTGCACCTTCCCTGGCTTATGCATTTTCGAAGCAAGGGCGAGAAAGCTAAGGCTGGCCGGCAAGACGCGCTCAATTTCTCCCAAACGCCTTGAAGAACGTATAGCAAAACACTCCATTGGTCTCCAATGACTCTCATGCGTGAATTCGTTGGCAAGATCCGCATCCATAAGGCAGTTCAAAGTGACGGTCGATTCACCTAGCAGATTTTTTCAGTTTCCAAAAAGTGCTCAGGTGAACGAAACCTTACTCGACCAAGTCTTTGACAGGGGATCCCTGGTGAAAGAGCAATTCCCAGCTATCATTTGTGTTGATCCAGATAGAGCTACGCAAAGCTCGTTCCCTATTACCGGTATCAGTTATCCTTGCGCTCTCATACGTTACGAGAACAGAGCCTGGGGACAATTCTGTTGCTGCAAAATGCTTAAGAGGTACTTCAATATCGGGGAGCGTTTCCAGTGAATCCATAACGTTTTGCTTGGAATAAACCTGTCCCGAGGAGCTGTACTCGGTGAATCTTTCCGCGAGTAGGGCAGCGTACTTTTCAGGCTGTTTTCTGAGAGTCTCGGAGAGGAGGCTCTCCTCAAGAGCTCGGAATTTATCAATCAAATGGTCATCCATTACTATATCCTCCTAAAAATAAATATTTTGAATCGGGTGACTTTTCGGGACCTGGCTGCCAGTAAATAAGCGCTCATCTTACCATAGAGGTTCCAGCAAAACGAACGTTTACAACTGCGCCTGGAGTTGCTTCAAAACGGAATAGATCATGAAATACTATGCCATCGCCCATCCCCACAAAAATATTATTGTACGTAATGTTTGTTTCGAAAGAAAACGTTCCGCCGTTCGAAACGGTACAGATCGGAGCTCCATTGAGGTATACCGTATAGACTTCGGCAGAGCCTTTAAGCGCTTTAACTCTCTGGAAGTTAATGGTGCAGGGGCTTTCAAGCATCTCTTCAGGAGCGGCTGCCAGTGGGGCGAACTCATACTTTTTCTTGCACTGTGCACACTTGTACTGCAGGGGTTTGATCTCTGATAGATCTCTTGCCTGGCGATTCATTACCATGGCGGCAGTAACGGGCAGTGCGCCGGCAGCCAGGCCGCCTGCTACTTGTTGGAATGCGCTGCGCTTTTTGCCGAGCGGAATATAGTCCCCATTGCCACAATAGGGGCATCTCATTTGGTACAAACTTGGAATTTGATCGCTCATAGCAGCCTCCGAAATCACTTCTTCTATCAATAGATGATAAAAGAAATGGTGGGCCCGGTAGGATTCGAACCTACAACCAAAGGATTATGAGTCCTCTGCGCTGACCGTTGCGCTACGGGCCCGCCTTAACGCTGTTATCAGTATAGCGTACTCTTATGCTTCGATTCGCGTGTACGCAGGGCTATTTCCTCAGGAGCGCGCTGCAATGCCTGATGTCTGATCCAACGCGATCCTTCTCGTACGCGCTCAGCCCGGATTCGCGAGCATACTGCGCCCAGTTGTCAACGATAGCCAACACAGAGTCAAGTAGCCCTTTCGGATTACGTACCGAATAGCGTTGCGCTAAAGCAAGCACGTCCTCGCGAGTGATGTCACTGAATACGCCGCCAACGCCAATGCTGTGTTGACGGGTCCACGAGTCGGGATCAACCCCGTGCGCATGGGTGATGTCATAGGCGGGGCTCAGCTCCCAGATGCTGTTTCTCTTCAGGCGAAAAGAGTGATTTTTTGTATGGTCGTCATTGTTTGCGCAAGCGACGTTAAATGCCATTCGACGAAAGATCTCATCATGGGTAGCCAGAGGCAGATTAAGTTCAGCTGCGGTCATAAAGAGCTGAGCGTAATCATGGGTATGGAGCTGGTTGAAATCGAGCTGCGCCATAGCGCAAAGGGTCTGGATATGGTGGCGTTCATTGTGCTCCCCGCGGTCAAAACGCCTGGTCATAAAATGCGCCCGCCCGCCCGCCTCATAGAGTCGCGACTGTTCCATAGTGATGCCGCAATCTCGCGCCATAAGATAGTAGGCGTATTCAATACGCCCATACTCCCGTGAGCCGCCCAGGTCGCCAGGGGTCGTGGAGGAAACGTCGAACTTGATAATCCAGTGCTGGTAGCCGGGAGGCACGTCGAATTGTCCGGAAACGAATTTCTCTGTGAGCGGATCAAACCCGACCACTGCCTTGGCGCGCGCCCCGCCGGCTGAAGTGCCGACTCCAATGAGCTGCGCGAGATAGGTATCGCTCTCATGGGCGTCCCTTGTCGCCAGCCCAACCTCTACTGCTCTGCGCGCCTCATTAACCAGTTCGTTCATCTCAAGCGCGTTTGGTCGCGCTTTATTCACTTCTCTGATCGCCGGGACATACTCAAGCGCGCCCATCCCTCGTGATCCGGTATAGGCGAGCCGGTCCAGGGCAGTGATAGCGCCAGGAGCGATACCTTGAGTTGCCATCCAGGCGTTGACCAGGCTATTGCCAAAGTTATCCGGGAGGGAATCCGCGATAAAAGGGGGGAGGCGATAGTAGGTCTTCTCTGGCAAGTGAGTGAAGACCTGTTGTTCGGGCTCGCGCAACGGAAGCGCCAAGGGAGCTAGTTCTACTCCGCGCGCTCTGAAGCGGGGGTCGTATTCGAAGGCATAGTAGCCTGAACCCTGATCCAGGGCCAATGCTCCAACATACTCACCCCAACAGTACACTTTTATGATGTTGACTGGTTTGTACATCGAAGGCTACCTTTCCGCTGTTGTTCGACGCGCGCGTTGGCGCTCTTTACCAAGCTCTGCCAGTTGCAAGGGGCTGACAGCGACAGTTGGAGCCAGACCTTCCAGTACTTGTGCTTTCTGGAGCACATTGAGAACTGCTGCGAATGTTTTAAGTGTGGAGCCCTTTCCAGCTTCAAGATTAGCCAGTGTTGACACCGATATCTGCGCGCGCTGCGCTACCTCCTGTTGTGTCATGTTCTTTCTGAGCCGTAACGCGCGGACCTGTTTGCCCGCAAACTGCTCCCATTCTTCTGATGTTCTTATTGCCATGCGGTTCACCTCAGGTTCTGTTGATTTCTTTTACTCCATTGTTGCAAGTTAATCAATAGAAATCAAGTTGTTAAACTAAAATAGCATACTTAACAAGTAAATATTAATTGGTTATTATATCAATAGTTTATGGAAAATAAGGGAAGGACGTCGGATCGTAATGCCGAGGTCTTGCCGCGGGCCGTGGCATCCCCTATACTGACATATGCGCGACACTCCTCGGTAGCTCAATCGGCAGAGCATCCGGCTGTTAACCGGAGGGTTGTAGGTTCGAGTCCTACCCGGGGAGCCATCTTTCAGTTCGAGCGCCTCTCCATCTCCCACCCAGCGATTATTGGTATAGTAGTTTTATGATTTATGAGACAAGCGCTGTTGGCGGAAACACCGCAACAACCAAAGATGACCTTTCCCGTGAGGAAGTCCTGGCATGAACATTTTAGTGACCGGGGGAGCCGGTTATATTGGGTCGATCACCGCGCGCCTGCTTTGTGAGCGGGGGCATAACTGTGTTGTACTTGACACTTTGGAGAATGGACATCTGACCTCGGTCGATCCGCGCGCGGAGCTGGTGGTTGGCAGTGTGGGCGATCACGTGCTGGTCGAAAGCTTGTTGCGTGAGCACCGGATTGACGCGGTCATGCACCTGGCGGGCTATATCGAGGTGGCCGAGTCCAAGGAGTTTCCAGAGAAATACTATGCCAACAACGTGGAGGCGCCCCGCCGGATGTTGGAGGCGATGCGGGTGGTCGGTACGCCCGCGCTCGTGTTCTCCTCGACAGCAGCCGTTTATGGCGAGCCGGCCCGCGTGCCGATTCTTGAGAGTGACCCCAAGCAACCTATCAACCCCTATGGCGCTTCGAAGCTGGTCTTTGAAGAAGCGCTGGATACCGCAGGCGCGCAGTGGGGCCTGCGCTCGATCCGGCTGCGCTACTTTAACGTGGCGGGCGCCTGGCCGGATGGCTCGCTCGGCGAGGCCCATGTGCCCGAGACCCACATCATCGCGCGCATCCTGGAAGCGCTGCTTGATGCGGAGGAAACCGGCGCGACGCCGCAGTTCTCGCTCTTTGGTACGGACTACCCGACGCCGGACGGTACCTGCGTGCGCGACTACATCCACGTCTGCGACCTGGCGCGCGCCCATGCGCTTGCGCTTGAAGCTCTCTCGCGCGGCGAAGACGGCGGCGTCTACAACCTGGCCAACGGCCAGGGTTACAGCAACCGTGAGGTCGTGGCTGCCGCAGAAAAGGTCACGGGTCATGCGCTGCAAGTTACCGAAGAGCCACGACGACCGGGTGATCCTGCGGTACTCATCGCCGATGCGACCCGGGCGCGCGAGCGTTTTGGCTGGCGCCCACAGTACCCGGCGCTGACAGATATGGTCGCCCATGCCTGGGCCTGGTACCATTCCTAAGTGTTGACCCTGACCAACAGAGCTAAGTTCTCTTCATGTTGACCCTGACCAACATTGCCAAGTCTTATGGCGAGCGCGTGCTCTTCGAGCACGTGGATCTACGCCTGGGAGCGCACGACCGCCTGGCGCTGGTCGGCGATAATGGCGCTGGCAAGTCTACGCTCCTCAAGATCATCGCGGGCATCCTGTCCCCTGATGAGGGCGCGGTCATGCTGGGCAAGGGCGCCATCTTAGGCTACCTTGAGCAGGAAGCCATCGAGATGAGCGGGCGCAGCGTGCTCGATGAGGTGCTGGCGGGAGCGCAGGGCACCGTTGAGCTTCAGGCGCGCCTGACCGAGCTTGAGCATCAGCTGGAGGCGGCAGATCCTGACGATACCGACGATCTCATGGCCGAATATGCCCAGACGCGCGAGGTTTTTGAAGCAGCCGATGGCTATACGCTGGAGGCCAAGGCACGCGCGCTGATTGGGGGCCTCGGCTTTGCGCCTGCTGACGCGCAGCGCGCGGTCGATGAGTTTTCCGGTGGCTGGCAGATGCGCATCTCGCTCGCCAAACTTCTCCTGCGCGCCCCCGACATTCTCTTGCTCGACGAGCCGACCAACCACCTCGACCTGGCCAGCGTGACCTGGCTGGAGGGTTTCCTGCGTGGTTACGGGGGAGCAGTACTCATCGTCAGCCATGACCGCGCCTTTCTCGATGGGATCGCAACCAAGACAGCTGAGATCGCCAATCACCAGCTCACGCTCTATTCTGGAAACTACCAGGCTTACCTCAAAGAGCGCGAGGCGTACCGGGCGCTTTTGCGTGATAAACGCGTGGCCCAGGAAAAGGAGATGGCGCACCTGCAGGTCTTTGTCGACCGCTTCCGCTACAAGGCGACCAAGGCCAAGGCTGCCCAGGAGCGCATCCGGCGCATCGAGAAGATTCGCTCCGAGCTGGTCGAAGTGCCGGCGGAGCATCACCACATCCACTTCAACTTTGTCCAGCCGCCTCGTACGGGCGACCAGGTCATCAGCCTTGACGGGGTAGCGCTGTCCTACGGCGCCACCCAGGTCTATAACCACCTTGATTTGAAACTTTACCGGGGGCAGAAAATCGCATTGGTGGGTCCCAATGGCGCCGGCAAGTCCACGCTGCTTAAGCTCATTGCGGGCGCGCTCGCGCCAACCGCTGGCACGCGCACGCTGGGCACAAAGGTTGAGGTTGCCTACTATGCGCAACATCAGCTTGAGGCGCTTGACCTGGGCGCGACGGTCTTCGAAGAGCTGGACAGTGCGGCGCCCGGTTGGACGCA
>WRFR01000021.1 GCA_009778715.1 Coriobacteriia bacterium
AAAAACCCCTTTACGCCCTCATTTGGCAGCATACCATTAATGATGGCTGGGCGGGATCAAATTATCAATGACATCCTGGAGGGTTTGGATAATGGCCCCGGAGATCCAAACCGGGCAACGATATTCACTGGCGCTAGAGGAACTGGAAAGACTGTTCTGCTCGCAAAGATAGCCGAGGAAGCAGCGTCTCGCGGTTGGATCAGCGCAAACATCAACGCAGAAGCCGGAATGCTTGATGAAATACTGGTTCAATTGTATACAAATGCAAAGGAATTCCTTACTCCCGAGTCGCTCGCCTATCTTACTTCAATTTCAGCTGGAGGATTTGGCATATCCCGACAAGTTAAACAGAGCTCTCGTAAATCTACCTGGAGGTCAGAACTGACTTCGCTCATACAGGAATTGAACGAAAAGGAAATTGGAGTTTTAATAACAGTCGACGAGATGGCCATTGATATTGAAGAGGCAAAGACGTTGATTGTCACTTTCCAGCATCTTGTTCGCGAGCGTAGAGAAGCGGCTCTTATCATGGCCGGATTGCCGCAAAAGATATCCGAGCTTTTAAGAGATGACAAAATTACTTTTATGAGAAGGGCTTTTCAACATCATCTTGGCCCGGTCGACGAGAACGAAGTGCGGTTATCTATGAGAAAAACCGTAGAATTTGCCGGACGAAAGATTGAGCCAACAGCACTGTCCTACGCTGTTAAGTATGCAGAAGGTTTCCCGTTTATGATTCAACTAATTGGCTATCAAATGTGGAGGCAAAATCCAGAAAAAATGACCATCACGCTGAGCGATGCGAAAGAAGGCGTTCTGTTTGCGCAAAACGATTTGGAACGCATGATCCTTAATCAGACATACCAAGATCTATCACCCAAAGAAATCTCTTTTCTTTCAGCCATGCTGGATGACGGAGAGTACAGCATGATGTCAGATATTACCGAGCGAATGAATGTATCGACAAAGTATGCAGGAGAGTATCGGCGGCGCCTCATTGAGCAGGGAGTGATCGGCGAAAGAGGGCGTGGGAAAGTTACCTTTGAGATGCCCCAATTCAGAGAGTTCATCCAATCTAAGTTAGCGGAATAAGAATTCGCACCGTCGACAACGCAGGGTAAGATGACAGAATGGGGTCAGGCACCATTCTGTCATCCCCATTCTGTCACTCCACGGACTTTAGCGACTCCAGCATGTCGACGCGTTGTATCTTGGGGATCATTGCCAGGTTGACAACAAGCGCAAAGACCAGGGTCAGCGCGGCCGCCAGCAGATAGCTTGAGGGCGAGAGCGCCCGGACAAAGCGGAAACCATCCGGCTCGACGCTCGATAAAACGATATTGAACAAGGTCTGCCCCAGCACAAGGCCCAGGAGCGTCCCCAGGCCCACCAGCCCAAAGACCTCACGGAAGATATAGCTGTTCATTTCGCCGGGATAAAAGCCCAGAACTTTCAGCGTGGCCAGCTCCCTTTTACGCTCGGCGATGTTGATGTCGGTCAGGGTGTAGAGCACCACAAAGGCCAGGGCGGCGGCGGCCACGATCAGCACCAACATGACCGAGTTGAGGTTGTCCGTCATCTGCCCGATGCGCTCGATAGACTCATCGACAAAACTGATGGCGCTCACGTCGCTGATCGCGTCTAGGCGCTTCTTCAGCGCGTCCTTGTTGAAGTTGTCCGTCGCGGTGCGCGCCAGGATCTGGTTGAACGCCGGCGCCTTGCCAAAGTCGCGTTTAAAAGCGCTCTGCCCAATATAGAGGTAGTTGCTTGTGTAGTTCTGCACGATGCCGTTAATGGTTATGGTGTGACTGCCGCTGTGATCAGTCATAGGCGAGACTCTGAGCTTGCTCCCCACGTGAAGGTCCATGATCTCGGCAAGCTTTGCGTTGATGAACACGCTGTCATCGGTAAATGCCAGCTCCTTGCCCGTCTTCGAGTCAAGGAATGCTACCAGCTTGCCACCCTGCTCTGCGTTCTCGAAGCTCGTGAGGTAGACGCCGCTGGTGGTGGCGCGTTTTGCGTGAGCGTCTGCGCGGACATGGGCGACCGTGGCGACCTCACGCATGCCCAGTACCGAGTGAGAGAACAGTGCCGGGTCGCTCATGGTGCTCCGCAGCTGCTTTGACGGCGTTTTGCCCGTGAAGCCAACGCCGATGTTGTAGCGGAAAATCTGTGTCATCTGACGGTCCAGCGTTGATGAGATCGAACCATGCAGGCCAAAGCCGATGAGCAGCAACGCCGTGCAACCCGCCACGCCGACCACCGTCATGAGCATGCGCCGTGTGTTGAGGAAGATGTTGCGCACGGTCACTTTCTGCATGAAGGGCAGACGGCGCCACAGTGGTTTGACGTGCTCAAGAAACGTGCGCTTGCCCGGATGCGGCGCTTTGGGCAGCAGCAGCGCGGCGGAAGACTCACGCAGCGTCGCAATGATCGAGACCGAGGCGGCTGCCACGATCGCCAGAGTCAGCAGCGCCATGCTGAAGGCCGCGTAGCCCGGATAGGAACCCGTCACGAGCTTGGGCAGCGTGAACAGGTGGGAGTAGGTGTTCCAGATGACGGTCGGATACAGCCACATACCAAACAGCGCACCGGCCCATGAGCCAATGACACCCAGGACCACGGCGTAGGACAGATACTTTGCGCTGATCGTGAACTTGTTATAGCCAAGCGACAAATAAGTCCCAATGACCAGGCGATCCTCATCGACCATGCGCGTCATGGTCGTCAGTGATACGAGAGCCGCCACCAGGATGAAGAGCGCCGGAAAGATCGTCGCGAGGTTCTTCATCGCCTCGGTATCCTGCTGGAAGGCCGAAAACCCATAGTCGTCGCTGCGCTGCAGGACATACCACTGGGGCGTGCCCAGATCAGTCAGGCGTTTGCGCGCGTCATCGATTTTTTTCTGAGCGTCGGCAAACTTCTGGTCTGCCGTGATGCGGTTGTCTGCAAGCGTCTTGCGCCCGTCGCTGAGCTGCGCGCGTCCGCTGTTGATCTGACGCTGCGCTGCGGCCAGTTGCGCCGGGGCCGCGTCCAGTTGGCGCGCCGATGCCGCGAGCTTGGCCGCGCCCGCCGCGATCCCGCTGTCCAGCTGGGACTGCGCCGCGGCCAGTTGTGCCGTGACCGCCTGCTTTTGAGCGGCCAGCGTCGCGCTCCCCTGTTCATACTGGGCCTGCAACGCTGCATATTCGGGCGTTGAAGTTGGCGTGATCGAGATCAGCTGTTTGAGCTGGTCGAGCTTTTTCTGGGCCGCGGCAAATTGCGCGGCGGCTTGCTGGCGCGCCGCGTCGATCTTTGCCTGGCCGGCCACTTTCTGCTGCGCCAGCGTTTTTTGCCCGGCGGCAAGTTGCGCGCGCCCGCTCTGATACTGCTTTTGCTGCGTATTCAGCGTGGCCTGCCCACTGTCCAGTTTTTTCTGGCTGTCAGCGAGCGTCGCCTCAGCGTCGGCAAAGCTTTTGTTGGCTTTTGTGCGGTTATCGACCAGGGTCGCCTCAGCCTTGGTGATGGAATCGCGCGCGTCGCTGTAGGGCAGCTTTTGGCGCTGGGTAGCCAGCGTGGCCAGCTGCGCCTTTGTTGCCGCCACTTTCTTGTTGTAGTCATCGTGGAAGGTGTTCAGCGCGCGGGCGCCTTTCGCCGTCACGAAAACATCGGTGACCGTGTCGTCCAGTTTGAAGTTGCTCTGGGGAACAAACAGTTCGTAGTCAAGCGTGCCTGAGCCCTTGGCAGTGCCCCCCAGGAAGAAAAACAGATACTCGGGAGTGGTCGCGTAGCCGACCAGCTTGAAGT
This sequence comes from Coriobacteriia bacterium, assembly GCA_009778715.1. Classification (GTDB taxonomy): domain Bacteria; phylum Actinomycetota; class Coriobacteriia; order WRKU01; family WQUG01; genus WQUG01. The sequence continues at coordinate 3,787 of WRFR01000021.1, forward strand.
GAGTGCGCTTCAGGATGTCGGCGGTACCATCACCCGATTTGGACTTCAGCGTGACCTGATCGCCCAGCTGCATATTCTGAGTGCCGAGCGCCGGACGGATCAGGACCGCCTCATCGGCTGCTTTGGGCCAGCGCCCTTGCGTGAGCGTGAGCTGGTTCATCGATCCGCGGGTCGCCTGTATCGGAGCCTGTCCCTGGCCCTGCGTCTGCGTCTGTCCCTGTCCCGCCGTGCTGCTGGCGTCGTAGCTGTTGAGCTGGATCGTGTAGTCGCGACTCCCGATCGTTGCGACCGCGTCAAAGAGGTTCGCTGTCTGGACTTCGTCGACCCCGGGAGTCTGGCGGATCGCCGCCAGGTCGTCTTTGTCAAACCCATAGGCGCTGCGCAGATGCAGATCGTAGATGTTGTTCTCGTCGAAGTAGCGGTCGCCCGCCGTCTGCATATTGGGAGAAACCGCCAGCAGGCCCGCAAAGATACCCGCGCCTAAAAAGACGATCGTTGCAATGGCGAGCAGCCGCAGCTTATAAGTCCAGGCCGATCGAAATATACTCGTGAGATAGGCTTTCACCAGAGCTCTGCTCCCGCTCTCATAGCCGCTCCCCTACTCGCTCTCATAGCCGCTCCCCTACCATTCGATCTCTGCGGCTGGCATGGGGTGCGCGTTGGTCTCCTGGCGCGTGACCGTGCCGTTGTTGATGTGGATGACGCGGTTGGCCAGCGCCTCGAAAGCCTGGTTGTGCGTGATGATGATGACCGTGCGCTGCTCGCGCTTGCAGGTGTCCTGCAACAGCGTGAGGATGTTGCGGCCCGTCTCGTAGTCGAGCGCGCCGGTTGGCTCGTCGCAGAGCAGCAGCTTGGGGTTTTTTGCCAGCGCGCGCGCGATCGCGACGCGTTGTTGCTCGCCGCCGGAAAGCTGGGCCGGGAAGTTCTGCAGGCGATCGTCGAGGCCGACCTGGCACAAACAGGTCTCCGGATCGAGCGGATCGCGGCAGATCTGGCTTGCCAGCTCGACGTTTTCAAGCGCGGTCAGGTTCTGTACGAGGTTGTAGAACTGGAACACGAAGCCGACGTCCTGACGGCGGTACTCGACCAGGCGCCTGCCGCGGTAGGCGCTGACCTCGTCGCCGTCGAGCGTGATCGTGCCCTTGGTAACGGTGTCCATGCCCCCCAGCAAGTTGAGCACCGTGGTCTTGCCGGCGCCCGAAGGACCGACAACGACTGTGAGCTCCCCGCGCTCCAGGCCAAAGTCGATATCGCGGAGCGCCTCCACGGCGACCTCACCAGTCTGATAAGTTTTGCGGACATGCTTGAAATCAACATACGGCATAGCGCGTGAGCCTCCTGGACGAATTACCTGCCTTATCGATTGTCGCAGAAAGTAACGCCGCGCGCTTTTTTCGTGACAGAATGGGGTCAGGCGCCGTTTTGTCAGCTCCACCTGACAAAACGGTGCCTGACCCCATTCTGTCACGTCCCCTTTCCCGGGAGTTTTACGGTACAATAGTAAAGCTTCACGGCGCCTTGTCCGTGACTTTCACCATTGTGGGGATGTAGCTCAGCTGGGAGAGCACTACGTTCGCAACGTAGGGGTCGAGGGTTCGAATCCCTTCATCTCCACCAGACTTGGTTAAACACCTTCTAACTCGCGTGACAAAGCCACCCCGGAGGTAGTTTTGTCACGTTGAACTTATTTTCACTTGATTGGTATTGTAATATTAGTTTGTGCATATTAGAATATATACAAACTAAAATTACAGATGATTGGTACCTATGTCAAATCAAAAAGAGCTAATTGCAACCTTGTTGGAAAACAATCATGGTTATCTCACCACCAAGGCGGCCCACGAACAGGGCGTCAGTGGCGTAACTTTGCATCGCATGACAGATCGCGGAGAACTTATTCGCCTTGCGCAAGGACTCTACGTTGCTCCAGAGATCATCCCTGATCCTTACTTTATTGCACAGTATCGCTGCCCACAAGGGATTTTCTCGCATGAGACGGCATTATTCTTACACGACTTATCGGATCGCACGCCCCTCCAACTTATGATGACTATTCCGACCGGAGGGTACACGCGTCTCCTGACTGATTCTGACATGCTCTTTTTCTACAGCAAACCATCATTGGTCGATCTGGGATCTCTGGAAATGGCTACTCCTTTCGGATTGTCCGTCATCGCCTACAATCGGGAACGAACATTATGCGACTGCCTGAGAGCCATTGATAGACTCGATAAAGATCTGGTGCTTACTGCTCTTAAACGCTATGCGAAGGATCCTGAATGCAACAAAGCTCAACTGCTTGAGTATGCTGAGGTTTTCAAGATTCGTGATGTAGTTCGCCGCTACCTGGAGGTGCTTTCATGAACTTCTCTAATGCCAACCAATTGAAGGGCTGGCTTAGAAACAAGACGATACAAACAGGGGCGCCCGCGAATACCCTTTTGCAAAACTATATGATGGAGCGGTTTTTAGAGCGCGTATCGGTTTCTCGTTATCGCGAGAACTTCATTCTTAAGGGTGGATTTTTGATCACCGCTTTAGTGGGAGTTGATAAGCGTTCCACCATGGATATTGACGCAACTATAAAAAGCCTGCCAATCGATCGTATACGAATCGAGAAGATCGTACGGGAGCTTATCGCTCTTGATGTTGGAGATCAAGTCAGCTTTGAGATAACCGGCATCAATAGCATCCACGAAATCAACGGTTACGATGACTTTCGTATCGGGTTGAAAGCAACTTTGTTTACGGTGCGGGTTCCTTTGAAAATCGACCTGACTGTTGGCGACACGGTCATTCCCCGTGAGATCGAGTATCCCTATCAATTGATGTTTGAAGACCGAACCATTCCTCTCATGGCGTATAACGTTATCACCATCTTGGCTGAGAAGATCGAGGGGATTTTGACACGTAATGTTTCCAACACCCGTGCGCGTGACTTTTATGACGTTTATCTGTTGTTAACCTTGAACAAAGATATTGTATCGAAATGCGAGCTGAGTGAAGCGCTCAGGATAAAAGCGAATGAACGAGGGAGCTTAGGGGTGATTGAAAACGCTGATCGCTATTTGAAGATGATCACTGAAAGTCCTGATCTTGCGCGGATATGGAAGAACTATAGCAAAAGATACCCCTATGCGAATGGGATTACTTTTGCTGAGGTTTGCTCCGCGTTGCAACAAGTGCTTGGCAACCAGAAGTAGCCTTTACCTGGAAGAATCGCATGGACGCATCTGACGGTCTCAGCCAGCAGAAACTTGATCCTAAGTTGCGGTTTTGGGCGCCTGAGTTGCGCATGCGGGCAATTATGAATCTCTATAATTAAACTATGCTGAGACCGCGAAGAGGTGAGAGGCGCGTGAAGATCGAGATCCATGAGGGCTTTCCTGAGACAGAAGTCATCATCAATTGTCAGTGCAACAATGAGAGCATACAGAAGATCGCCGCTCTTTTGCAAGGCACCGACGAAAAGTTGAGCGGCCTGAAGGATGGCGCCCTCCACGTGATCGATCCCCGTGACGTGTTCTACTTCGACACCGTGGACAAGCGCTACTTCATCTACACGGAACACGACGTCTATGAGACGCACCTGAAGCTCTATGAGATAGAGCGGCTTCTCCCTGATGCGCTCTTCTTCCGGAGCTCGAAATCCCAGGTCATCAATATCGCAAAGATCGCCTCGCTCTGGCCAGACATTGCCGGGCGGTTTGAGGTCGTCATGAAGAACGAGGAACGCGTGATCGTCTCGCGACGATATGCGCGAGCACTTAAGGAAAGGTTGGGGTTGAAATGAAAACACTCATGCGTGAGGTGCTGGCGGCAAAGACGCTCGCAGCGATGATATTCGCAGGCTTTATGTGCGCCTACGTGGTAGCTGGCTACTTGTATTCGCTGGTGTTTCCCCGTGCAGCGTTCAACTTCACGATACCGTTCATCTTTGTGTTGGAAGGCGTAGTGCTTTCAGTGGTCGTCGCCGCACTGTGGCGACTTTTGATCAGCGACGACGCACCCATCAAGTGGCGCTTCTCAGCGCGCCTGATCATCTTCGCTCTGCTGCTCATGGCAGCATTGGTAGCCTGCGTATTGGTGTTCTTCCCCTTTCCCACTTACTGGGCGAAGCTCTGGTGGATCGTCATCGGTTGCGTCACCGCAGGGATCGGCGCCCTAGCGATAATCGGCGAGATCTACTCGCGCGTTACCGGCAAGCGCTACACCGAGATCCTGAAGAAGTATCAAGCTGGCCTGTGACAAAGGGTCAGGTACTTTGTCACGCTTAAAGCGTGGAGTAGTCAGAGAGGGTAGCGAACAAGCTGTCGGTCGTAGCCTGGGGGGCCTGATAGATGCGATCCTCCGGGACAGCGAGGTGACGGAGAGCGGTTGTCGTCGGAGTACCGATCGAGTAGCAGTCGACCTCCGCAAGCAGCGTCGCACCGCTGATAGCAGCAGATGACAAAACGGTGCCTGACCCCATTCTGTCAGCGGCTGCCTGTTCAATCAGCGTCACAAAGTTCTTCGCCGTTGAGGGCGAGGTGAATACCACGGCATCGCAAGCCAGGCGCGCCTGTCCCTCAGGGCCGACCTGCAAAACACGGCTCAGCTCCCCCGCGCTGACCTCCGGCAGCACCGTCTCGTAGAGCGGCGCTACGGTCACCTCGAAACCCAGCTGCTCTAATGCCTGGGGCAATACCTCACGCGCGACGAGCGCACGCGGGACCAATACCGCTGGAGCTGACGAAGCAGCGGGCTCCCTGGTCATCGGCATGGCGCCGGACTTCTTCAAGTCGAGCGCGAGGCCCGTGAACAGCTTGACCACTCCTTCTGCACGAAAGTCATCGGGAACCAGCACATCAGCCACACCGCGCGCGCGTAGCGCCTTGGCCGTCGCTGAGCCGACCGCCACATAGCGCAGCCGCTCCCCTTGGGGCAAGGGCTTACGATAGTGCGTGAAGTACTCAACCGCCTGGGCTGACGTGAATACGATAAATGAGTAGCGCTCGACCTGTGCAAGCGCTTCGCGGATGATATGGTCATCAGCTACAGGAGCAGAGGCGATCGTTGGAAAGATGAACGGCGAGCCTCCCGCCTCGGAGATGCGCGCCGCCATCTCTTCGTTCTTGCCAGCCGCACGCGTCAGGATGATGCGTCTGCCGCGGATCACAGTAGCTCGGCGGCGCCGTTGGCCTGGCGGATCTCGTTGAGTATCGGCAGAGCGCCGCCCGCCTTCAGCTCTTCGACCGCGCGCTGGCCCAGCTCCTCGCCACTGTCCGCAGCGCCTTCGACCTGGGTACGCACGATGCGCTTGCCATCGACCGAGCCGACCAAGGCGTCAAGTACCATGCGACGTGACAAAGTACCTGACCCTTTGTCATCAGCAAAGCGCGCGTAGGCGCCGATCGGCACCTGGCAGCCACCTTCCAGCAGGTTCATCACAACGCGCTCGGCACGTACGCAAGCCAGGGTATCCGCATCAGAGATCTGAGCGCAGAGCCCGGCCATAAGTTCATCGTCTCCGCGGATCTCGATGCCGACGGCGCCCTGCCCCACGGCCGAGACCATCTGCTCGGTCGGGATGGTCGCCGTGATGCGCTCACCCCAGCCCAAGCGCTTGATACCAGCGGCCGCCAGGATCACGAGGTCGACCGCGCCTTCTTCGGCCTTGCGCATGCGCGTGTCAAGGTTACCCCGCACATCGACGATCTCGACGTCGGGACGCAACGCGCGCACCTGGGAGATGCGGCGCAGCGAGCTCGTACCCACCCGTCCGCCTTGCGGCAGCGTGAGCAGGTTCTCGCCTGCGTGCGCGACCAACACGTCATGCGAGTCAGCACGGGGCGGCATCCCCGCCAGCACGAGGCCCGCGGGCAGCTCGGTCGGTACGTCCTTCATCGAGTGCACCGCCAGGTCGATCCGGCCGTCGGCCAGCTCGACTTCGATCTCTTTTGTGAAGAGTCCCTTGCCGCCGACCTTGGCGAGCGGGACGTCAGTGATCTTATCTCCCGTGGTCTTGATCGTATGGATCTCGACGGGCAAACCGGACGCAGCTTCCATCAGCTCTTTGATCCAGTTCGCCTGCCACAGCGCCAGCGCCGATCCGCGTGTTCCCAGCACTAATTTATTCCTCATGCCATTCTCCTAACTCGAGCGGATCGGTCTGCTTGGTCGCACTCGTCGCGCGGCGTCCCAGCAGAGAGCGTATCAGACGAAAACCCGTATCCTGGCCAGCCGTGCCGGAACCCTCGCCTTCGGCGCCCTCGCGGTCAAGGCCAAACAGGTAGCGCGTGGTCTCCAGCACCGCAACGCCACGCCGACCGCCGCCAGCCTTGCGCAGCTGGGTCGTGGGCTCATGAAGCATCTTGTTCGTGATCGCCTCGGTGAGCTTCTCGACCACCTTGCGGTCAGCGTCGCTCAGCTCGCCCAAGCGCTTGTAGGCACGTTTGAGCTCTTCAGCGCGGATCGCCTCGGCTTGCTCGCGCATCTCGGTGATCGTCGGGACAACTTCCATGGATTCCAGCCAGGTCTCGAAGTTCTCCATCTCCTCAGCAACGATAACTTCCGCTGCCTTTGCCTCGCGCTTACGCTGCTCAAGGTTCGCATCGACAATACCGTTGAGCGCGTCGACGTCATAAACATAGACTTGCCGGAAATCCGCACAGGCGGGATCGATATCACGCGGCACCGCAATGTCGATCAAAAACAGCGGGTCACGTCGGCGTTTCGCAGAGGGTTCAAGCGCGTCTGCGGTCAGCACGTAGTCCTCAGCGGCTGTAGCGCTTACCACGATATCGACATTGCGCAGGTGCTCGTAGCGCTCCTCGAAGGGAATCGCGCATCCGACCTCAAACTGCGCTGCCAGCTGCTCGGCGCGCGCGAAAGTGCGATTCGCGACCAGTAGCCGCGCAACCCCGTTGGCCGCCAGGTGCGTCGCCGTCAGCTCGCTCATCTTGCCAGCGCCCAGCACCAGCACGTTGCGGCCCTCAAGGGTCTCGAAGACTTGCTTGGCCAGCTCAACCGCTGCATAGCTGATTGACACGGGAGCCGAGCCGATAGCAGTCTCAGTGCGTACGCGCTTGCCCGCCGTAAACGAATGGCGAAACATCTCGTTAAAAATTCGGCTCGTGGTACCCGCCTCGAAGGCCGCATCATAGGCGTCCTTGAGTTGGCCGAGGATCTGCGCTTCACCCAGCACCATCGAGTCAAGCGACGCCGCAACCCGGAACAGGTGACGCACAACGTCCTCACCAGTCTGGGTATAGAGGAAGGGTTGCAGCGCATCGACGGTCAGGCCATGATAGTTCGCCATGAAGGAGCCGAGCAGTGCCGGGCCATCGGCCTCGTCGGTCGTTACCGCATAGAACTCAGTACGATTGCAGGTGCTGACGATAAGGGATTCAAGGATGCCCTCTTCAGCAGCAAGGCCCGTCAGGGCATCCGCCAGCGTGTCAGCGGGAAACGTTACCTTTTCACGGATGTCGACCGGGGCCGTCTTATGACTTAAGCCTACCAGTGCCAGATGCATGACGAGTTATATTCCTCCAGTATGAAGCTCTTTTGAGCTTGAAAAAACAGGTTGTTCATCTTAGCCGAACCTGTTCGATTATAGCAGAGGGTACAGAAGCGCCGCTACCCGAAGGCAGCGGCGCTCCTTGTTGATCTTATTTCTCTTTGACGCGAAATGAACGTTGTCTGGCGCGTCAAACTAGATGTCGACGCTCATCGTCAGAAGCAATGCGGCGTCATGCGCCAGTGCGTCTGAAAGGATCGCATTCGTGATGGTTGTTCCCTTCTTGACCGTGAACTTGCCATCCTTGCTTGTCACATCTTCGCCAACCACAGCGCCGATCAGGAGATCGGACAGGTCATCGCTGCCTGAACCTGAAGCGGGCTTCGGAGCTGGCGCAGGCGCAGGCGCAGGCTTCGGAGCAGGCGCCGACATCGACGCGGGCTTCGGCGCCGGAATGCTGGAACCAATTGGCCTGCTTGGCTGAACAAACGAAGGCTTGGGAGCCGCCGGAGCAGGCTCAGGGAAAGATGGCTGAGGCGCCGGAGCGGCCGTAGGGACCGAAACGCCCGACACGTTCACAAAGACATACTCAGGAGACAGGAACAGGATACCCTGTGACTCGACCGAGCCCTTATCGTACTTATCATAGGTCATGAGCTTGGTCACGGCGCCGCTCTTCGGGTCGAACTCGAAGGCGCGCACAAAGCTGAAGTGATCGCCTGCATCAGAAAGCATCTCGATACCAGTCAAGCTGCATTCCTTGGCCAGGATGTTGCCACCGTTGACGCTCTCTTTCGGAGTTAGCAGCGACTTGTTTTTGATAGTGATATACGGATCACCGATGGAGATGATATCGCTGAACGCAAGAAGTGACACGCTGCCATCAGCCAAACCAGATACCAGGAAATGCCCCACCCTGCTCTGCGCGCAATCAACGATCAGGTCTTTGATGGTACCAACCGTCTCCCGATCCTCAAGCGAAACGACTTCGCGCATCAGTATTGTCTTATTAGTCTCCATATTGTTTCTCCTTCTTTCTGCAGGATCCTGTTTTCTGGTCTGTATACTATTTAATCATAGCATGCGTCAAAACTGAATCGACCATCACTCCTCCATAAGCGTCAACAAGGCATCAAGCTTGAGTGATTCGATCGGACTGAGCTCATATCCAGTTTTAAGGGCGGCTGCACAACTTTTCCCCTTGGCAAACTCCCTACTATCAAGATAACACTTGATCTCTGCAAAATACGCTTTTTTCTCATCTTGTTTTGAGGTTGCGTATGAACGGCTCTGGCGATAGAGGTCGGCTGCAGCCAGGCCATGGCCAAGATCCTTGATCTTATCAGCTTTCGCAAAGCAGGAGTCAAACGTGATCTCTTTCGCCACAGGAGCAGGTGCGGGGGCCGGGGTTGGCTTCGGCGCGGGAGCGGGTGCGGGAGCCGGGATTGGCTTGGGCGCAGGAGCAGGTGCGGGAACCGGAGCTGGCTTAGGCGCCGGGATACCGGTACTGGCTGGTTTATCCGGCGTGAACGGTAATGGCTTAGGCGCTGGCACCGGAGTAGTCGCTGACTCGGGCTTTTGCCCGAAGGCCGGGGCTGGCTTAGGCGCTGGCGTCGGAGCAGGCGTAGGCATTGGGGCAGGGGCAGGCGCTGACCCCAACCCAGGCTTAACCTCAGGCTTGGCCTCGGGTTTCAGCTCGGGCTTAACCTCGGGTTTGGGTTCGGCCTTAACCTCGGGCTTAAGCTCCGAGGCAGAGCCTTGCCCTGACGCAGGTTCTGACTTTGAGGACGAGATCGGGTTCTCCTCCCAGGACGGGATCGCCGAAAGCACCGGTCGAGGCCTGGACTTCGAAACAGAGGTGGAGCGCTCTTCACCCTTCAGGTAAGACAGGGAAGATTCCTCTTTCTCTTTTTTCTCTTTCTCTTTCTTCTCCTCTTTTTCGCCTTTCAGGGCGCCCCGATGAAGCACCACATAGTTGAGCGCGATCGGGACGACAACAAGAAAAACAGCATAGACGGGGATGGCCCACCATCGCTCATAGCGGACGACCTCAACGTAGAAGAGCGTCACCACTAACGCTACATAGACTAGGATCGCGACAGCGGACAATTTCTTCTGCCTGTTCTTGACAAATATCAGAACGACAGCAAGTGCCACAACGAACACGCCCGCTATTATCGCCAACACTATCCCCAGATTTTGCATCGCTTCCTCACAAACCTAATAATGCTCATGCGTAAAAGAATTGCTTCATCATCACAATCTACATCGCATAAGCATCAATATTATACACTAAGGTTACACATCCGGTGAATTTACACCGGCAAACGCCTGCGTTTCCAGGCTATCAGGAGAGCAAGGAAAACGATCCCCGCTGACAGGACGGCCAAGGCGACTGTTCCGATCTGGCTTACGTCCAGGTTCAAGATGTTGCCTCCGGATCCCGAGGCTGGTGGCTGTTGGGTCGTGGCGGTAGTGGTCGTAACGGGCGGAGTGGTGGTGGGATCGTAACTTGGCGCCGTGTCCGTGGGCGTCACGCTCGTCGCGACAGGAGTCGTCTCATTTGAGGGAGTGCTTGCCGCGCTCCCTGACGAGGAACTCGATGACGAGGAACTCTGGTGAGCGCTTGAACTGCTCGAATTGCTCGAACTGTTTGAAGTGCTTGAGCTGCTTGAACCGGATCCGCCGGAAGAAGACCCGCCACCGTGCCCCGATGAAGGACGCGTCATTATGAACGGTATATAACCAGCCTGGAGAGGCATTTCATCGGTGGAAAGGGCGGAAGTATTCAAGACCGCCTTGATCGTGCCGTTCTTCGCAAAAGTCGCAACGCCGACCCACGTCCCCGTAGGGCTCAGTACGGTGCTGGTCGCTTCCCTGGTAAACGTCAGCGGCAATGAGAAGGTGAACGTGTCTCCCGTGATGATCTGGTCTGTCGCCGGGGTTCGCAGTGCCCAACGGACCGCGACCACCTGCTCGGTCACCCCTTTACCCCACGGTAAACGAGCCGGGTCGCTTTGGCCCGAGTTCGTCCAACTGCTCCAACTGCTCCCCTGGGGAAGGTAGTAGGTAGTCCCAACACTTATCACATTGCTGAGATCCCGCGAAGAGGCGAGCGCATAGCTGCGCATAAGAGGGAGCCCGATGAGAAGAAGTGTCGAAGCGACCACAAGCGCTATCGATCGCTTTAAAAGCGTCACTCCAACCTACTCCTTTCTTCTGCTGATCATCATCGATCCTGACTTCAGATACCATATTCAGACTCAAGATATGGCACCCAGCAGTATCATAGCATACCTTCGAAGATGCTTCAGGTATTGTAAGGGTAAGCTGTTACCCTTAAGTTTTCTAAGGATTGCCTCAGCGGGCATCCAGGCGCGCCCGCAGGAGCTTCTGGACCGCGAAGCCGTAGGTCTCAAGCTGGCGCAGCTCGTCGAAGGTGATGTCGGGCGTCGAGATGACCTCGTGGGGGGCCTCATGGTCAAACCGCAGGCCCAGCTCGTCCGCGCGCTGCCAGAGATCGGTCCCTGGCAGCACCCGCAGGGTTGAGACCTGCAGGATATCAGCGCCGCTTTGCGCCACGAAGTCCAGTGAGGCGCGCACATCGGCGGGGCTGTCCCCCGGCAGGCCGATGATAAGGTCGGCTTCGACGAGGATGCCCTGGGCCTGGCAGGCATGCAGGCCCTCCAGCCAGCGCTCGGGGTCGAAGCGGCGATGCACGAGGTCCAGCGCGCGTGGGTTGGTGGTCTGCGGGCCACTCTCGACGCTGGCAACGCCACAGCGCGCCAGTAGGTGCGCCTGGTGGTCGTCGATGTGTTCGAGGTCGACCTCGATCGTGTGCAGGCGCAGGCCGCGCTGGGCGTAGGGCTCGAAAATCTGCGCCAGGCGCTCGAGGCGGTCGGTGGAGAGGTTAAACACCGCGTCGATGACTGAAAACGAAGTCATGCCGGGCGTTGTGGCCACGCGGGCGACCTCGGCGGCGATGCGCTCCTGAGAAAACGAGCGGATGCGCTTGAGGCCTTTACCCTCAAAGCAGTAGCTGCAGGCATGGGGGCAGCCACGATAGGTTTCCAGATAAGCGCTGCCGTCGGTCGCCGGAGGGTGCTCGTCGGTGTAGGCGCAGGGCAGGTCATCGAGCGGCTCCAGGGGAACGGCCGGGGTGGCTGGCACGGGCGTCTTATTGTGGTCGCGTGCTGCCAGGCCCGGGATGGTCGTCGGGTCGCCGCCTCGCACCCAGGACCAGATGAGCTCGGGCAGGACCTGCTCGCCCTCCGCCAGCGCAACCGCGTCGAGCCAGGGATAACGAGCCAACCACTCGTCTGCCTGGGGACCCGCTTCCGGGCCACCGAAGACGATCTGGACCTCCGGCAATACCTGGCGACACAGGCGCGCAGCGGTCGTGAGTTCGGCGCTGTTCCAGCAATAGACCGAGAAGCACACGAAATCCGGCGCAGGCTGAAGGCGCGCAAGGCGCCAGACCAGCCACCAGGGGTCATAGCCGGCAGGTATGCTGAGCGTGGCGACGCGCAGGTCCGGCAGGCGCGGATCGGCCTTGAGGCTTTCGCGCAGAAGCGCCGTCGCGTAGCTGCTGTAGCCCGGACAGTCGAGGCTGACCAGCACGACGGTCGCGCTGTCGTGGACGAGTTTCTCGCGCGGCGTCATCGGGGCGTCCCCTCCTGTGACGAAGGGGCGGCAGAGCGAGCAAGCTGATAGGGAGCCGCGCCGCCCAGCAGCGACTCGCAGCCGTCCCCAAACAGCCAGACACCCGCTGGCACCAGCAGCTCGGCGGCGCTGGCCAGCTGCGCCTCGTCAGGGGCGGCGCCGGACTCAGCTTCGATGCGCAGCCCATCCAGGCCATCACGTACGGCCGCCTGGGCGATAGGCACGAGCGCCGCCCCCCTGCCGCCGTGGCGGCAGAGCGCGGCCACGCCGACCACCATCAGGCGCGCCTCAGGGTGTGTGGCCGCGACGAGGCGCAGCGCGGCGATCCCTGCCTGACGCGCGCGCGCCAGGCCTGGCCTGCCGGTCAGTGCGTCGTCAGCGTCCTCGTCGCCTGCATGATAGAAGATCTCGAAGACGCGCGCGCCGGCCAGCGCCGCCCCCTCTGCGTTGCCGCCACTCGCCAGCGCTCCCCCGTCGGTCTGCAGTAGCAGCCGCCCAGCGCCGCCGCTTAACCCAGCGTCGCCCCGCTCACTTGCCGCCGCAATCAGGCGGGGCAGGTCGGGATGCGCAAACGGCTCAAACCCCCCAAAGGCCACATTGGCCGCCCCAGCGGACAGGCCAGCGAGCTCTGCCAGGATCTCATCAGTGGAGCGAGGCACAGGCGCCGCCGCCCCTGCTGATCGTTCGCACTGGGCGCAAGCGGCGATGCCGCCCTGCCCCAGGCCAATCAAGTGGAAAGTGAACGGAGTGTTCATGGTACCCACAACATTTCTGGAAACCTCGCCGCCTCAGCCCAGCTCGGCCTGGACCACGGCGACCAGACGCTCGACAGCTACGTGCGCGCGGTCCTCATCAGAAGCCTCGACCATGACCCGGACCAATGGCTCGGTCCCTGAGGCCCGCAAAAGGACGCGGCCTTCATTGCCGAGCTCAGCTTCAACGGCCGCGACCGCGGCAGCAATTGCCGCGTTATCCGCTGCCCCCTCCCGGTCTGTAACCGCAACATTGACCAGGACCTGGGGATAGTGCTGCATCACCTCAGCAGACAGCACAGAGAGCGGGCGTTGCGCTTTCGCCATGATCCGTGCCAGCATCAGAGCTGAGAGCAGCCCATCGCCAGTCGTATTATGTTCCAGGAAGATAATGTGACCACTCTGCTCGCCCCCGACGACCAGGCCGTCAGCGCGCATGCGCTCCAGCACGTAACGGTCGCCCACCTGCGTGCGCAGGACCTCGATACCCGCCGCCTCCATCGCGCGGACGAATCCCAGGTTACTCATGACCGTGGCTACCACAGCGCCGCCTTTGAGCTTGCCGCGGCCCTGAAGGTCAAGCGCGACCAGCGCCATAATCTGATCCCCATCAAGCACCGCGCCCGTTTCATCAACTGCCAGGAGGCGGTCCGCGTCGCCATCATGGGCAAGTCCCAGGTCGAAACTGCCACTTTGCACCAGCGCGCACAGGGGCCCCAGGCAGGTCGAACCACAGCCGACGTTGATATCGTCGCCCGAATAGTCCGTGTTGATCGCCGTGACCTCAGCGCCCAGTCGCTGAAACGCCCTCGGGGTCACGCGGCCCGATGCGCCGTGACCGCAGTCGATAGCGACCCGCAGCCCAGCAAGCGGGCGCGCATCTGTGGCCCCGCCATCGATCGCCTCCGCTCCTGCAGCGCCACCCGCTCCCGCGCCACTTGCTCCCGCTCCCTCTCCTGTTAAGAGCGCGATGTCGTGCGCCAGATAGCGCTCAACTGCGTCGTTCACGTCATGGCGGCGCCCTACGCCTGTCCCCGTCGGGCGGCTGTCGGCAGAAGGCTCAGTCGCCAGCGCGTCGGCGATACGCGCCTCAAGCTCATCAGAAAGCTTGAAGCCCTCGCGCGAGAAGACTTTAAGCCCGTTGTATTCAGGAGGGTTATGGCTGGCAGTGATCATGATCCCGCCGTTGGCCTGGAGCTCTGTCACCAGAAAAGCGACCGCGGGCGTCGGCAGGACGCCGCAGGTCAACGCGTCGCCTCCGGCCGCCATGATGCCCGCCGTCAGGGCCGCCTGAAGCAACGTTGAGCTTCGGCGCGTATCGCGGCCTATAACAAAACGGGGATGTGCCTGGCCGTCAGCAAGAAAACGCCCCAGCGCGAACCCGAGCCTGAACGCCAGCTCAGGGCTGAGATCAGCGTTGGCCACGCCACGGATGCCGTCGGTACCAAAAAGCTTGTTGTGTGCCATCAGAACCTCCCCTTATAGTACGAGGATAGCCAGCAGAAAAGATGGGAAAGAAAGGCTTCCACCTGACGAGCGGATCGTTTCGCGTAAGCCTTGAAGAGCGGTTCGTGTCGGGCTATCGCCCTTGAGAACCGCTCTGAGTGGCTTAGACGGAACGAGACGCCGTCAGCGCTTGGAGAACTGCGGACGCTTGCGCGCCTTCTTCAGACCATACTTCTTGCGCTCGACCATACGAGGGTCACGCGAGAGCAGGCCCGCGCGCTTCAGCTCGCCACGAAGTTCTTCGTCGCTTGCAAGCAACGCACGAGCGATGCCCAGCCGCAGAGCGCCGGCCTGGCCGGATATGCCGCCGCCACTCAGAAGCGCGATGACGTCGAACTTCCCTACGGCGTCGATCGCCCGCAGTGGAGCCTCAACGAAGGTCTTTAAGGCCTCGCGGCCAAAGTAATCCTCAGCATACTGCCCGTTGCAGTAGATCTTGCCCGTGCCCGCAAACACGCGTACGCGCGCCACCGCGTTCTTGCGGCGTCCCGTACCTTGGTACGCGACCGTCGGCTTAGGCAGGACCGGCTTCTCCTTCGCAGGCTTTGCTGCAGCGACAGGCTTAGCGGCCGGTTTCTCCGCGGCTGGTTTCACCTTTGCAGGAGCCTCCTCGGCTGCTTTCTCTGCCGCTGGCTTTTTCTCAGCTGTCTTCTTCGCTGCCGGTTTCTCCTCGGCTTTCTCGTCCGCCGCTTTCTCTGCCGCTGGTTTTTTTGCGGCAGGCTTTTTCGCAGCGGCCTTCTTGGGTGCTGCCTTCTTCGCGGGAGCCTTCTCAGCAGCCTCTACGGGAGCGGTGGCCTCAGCTTCTTCGGCCTTCGCGGTCTTTTTCTCTTCAGCCATCGTTTATGCCTCCAAAGTGATCGGACGCGGATCCTGCGCCTGATGTGGATGATCGGGACCAGCGTACACATGGAGCTTCTTGCCCATCTGACGGCCCAGCGTGCCCTTGGGCAGCATGCCGTATACCGCTTTCTCGATCACACGCTCAGGATGTTTTTCCATCATGGTTCTGAAACTGGTCTCTTTCAGGCCACCGGGATATCCGCTGTACGAATAATAGGCCTTCTGCTCGGCTTTATTACCTGTCAGGCGGATCTTATCAGCGTTGACGATAACCACGAAGTCACCTGTATCGACATTCGGGGTATAGGTCGGTTTGGTCTTGCCGCGCAGGATCATCGCGACCTGGGTCGCCAGGCGGCCAAGTACCATATCGGTCGCGTCGATGAGCAACCATTCACGGTCGACCTCGCCAGGTTTTGCATAGTAAGTTTTCACGTGCTCCTCCATAGGATCGGGGTGTTACTTATCACGGGGCTGTGTGAAAGTGAACCTTTCTATTCTACCGGGAGCACTCTTAGCACGCAACTTACCCCACAAGTAAGCCCTGCAAGTCCGCAAGATAAGCATAGGCATACTCGCGGCAGCAATGTTAAAAACTTTTCTGAAATGAAAGTTTTTAACATGAAATGGCTACAGATCAATCAATCCCGCTCAAATGTGCGCTATAATGTTAAAAACTTCTTTGAAATAAAAGTTTTTAACATGAAATGGGAGTACTATGAAGTTAGTTCAGCGTGAACGATATATCGATCAAGTCCTTGCCTTCAGGGATAAAGATCTCATCAAAGTTGTGACGGGATTACGGCGTTGTGGGAAGTCGAGCCTGCTTACCCTGGTTGCAGAAAAGCTTGCCCAGGACGGCGTCCCCCCGCAACGTATCATCACTCTCAATTTGGAATCCATGCAAGCCAGCGTACCGGAAGACCCAAAGTCTCTCTATCACTACTTTGAAGAGCGGATGGATCGCGGCGCACGCGCCTATGTTTTCATCGATGAGGTCCAACGGATCCTGGGCTGGGAAGAGGCTGTCAACGCAATGCGTATTGACTTCGACTGCGATATCTATCTCACCGGATCAAACGCCTTCCTCTTGTCGAGCGAGTTGGCGACCTATCTCTCAGGCCGCTATATCGAGATCAAGATGCTGCCGCTCACTTTCAAGGAATACCTGGATTTCAAGGGACTGACTTTCTTTGACGTTGAGGGGCCACAGTCGAACATGGCCACTGATGGAAAAGGGTTCTTCACCTTAGACCGGCTCTTCCAGGATTACTGCCAATTTGGTGGCATGCCCTATCTTGCAGCCGAAAACATCGACCTAGAGACACATCGCAGCTATCTAAACACGCTCTATCAGTCCGTTGTCACGCGCGACATCTTAAACCGCGAGCGCATACACGCAAAACGTACGATCACAAACCCTGAGCTTTTGAGAAGACTGGTCCTGTTCCTCGCTGAAAACATTGGAAATAGCAATTCATTTAACAGCATCACTAATACACTTAAGGCGGAGCAGTTGAGCCCCGCCAACGCGACCGTTGAGGCCTATGCGGCCGCGCTGGTCGACGCCTATCTTTTCTATCCCGTTTTACGTTACGACATCAAGGGCAAAGATCATCTGAAGACGCTCGGCAAATACTACATCGCCGATGTGGGACTCCGAAACTACCTGCTGGGATATCGCAACCTTGATCAGGGAAGCATTCTTGAGAACATCGTGTATCTGCAACTGCTATTCAATGGATTTGAAGTAAGCATTGGAAAGATTGGGCAAACGGAGATAGATTTCATCGCCGCCAAGCCCGGCAAGCGCGTCTACATCCAAGTCGCCAGCACCCTGCAAAATGAAGATACCCAAAACCGCGAGCTGCGCCCCTTTAAGCTTCTTGATGACGCCTACCCACGCTACCTCATCTTTGGCGAAGGAACCTATCCGACCGACATCGACGGCATCCGCATCGTGAGCATCATCGACTTCCTGTTAGGCCGCATTGGCGAGCTCTAGGCAAGCCGGTATGGTCGAGGGCTACTTAAGGAGCAGGCCTTTCGTCCATTAATTGCCTTTCTGCCTGCTGTTAGAGTTTGAGTTCCTCTTCCTGTTGGCAGCTTTCCGGGCTTCCGCGGCTTTCCTGGCCGCAAGCGCCTTTTTCTCCGCAGCCACCTTACTGGCAGCCGCTCTCTCAGCCTCTGAGGAACTATTCGGGGCAGTATGGGTGCTCTTCTGCCCGCTCGTGTCTGTTGGCCCAGCGTCCTTCGCAGAGCTGCCCTTTGTGCCGGGCTCCACAGAAGTTGTTGCGACCTGAGACGCAGCAGGGCCGGTCTTGTTCGAGGACGACTTCGGGCTTCCACAACCCGCAAGGCCGCCGACAATAAGGATCATGCAAGCGCCCAGCGCCACAGCATACAACGTTATCTTCCCTGGCTTCTGCATCAGTACTTCCGTTCTCATCTGGATCGCCAAAAACATCCGTCCCTATTTTACCGTGGGGAGCGCGAAAGAAAACGAGGTACCCTTGCCGACCTCACTGGTGACATCGATCGTCCCTTTATGGCGATCGATGATCTCTTTGGTGATGGGCAGGCCAATGCCAATGCCGCCCGTTGCGCGATCCCGGGCCTCATCGGCGCGCCAGAAGCGCGTGAACAGTTTTTCCAGGTCGTCTGGCTTGATGCCGATCCCACTGTCGATCACGCTGATGCGATAGGATCTGGTCTTCTTCTCGTAGTCCCCGCGTATCATGATCGTACCCCCCTCCGGCGTATAACGCGCCGCGTTCGAGAGAAGGTTACCGATCGCTTGTTGCAGGCGGTCGGCGTCGCCCATGATATAGTAGCCCGTCTTGAACTCAGAAAGTAGCCTCAGGCCGGAGGATTCGATCAGCTGGCCGTGGATATCAAGGGCAGCGCGCGCGGGCTGGTCTGCCGGTATGCGCTTCATCTGAAACAGCAAAGATCCCGCCTCAAGGCGTGAGAGCTCCAGGATGCCATTAGTAAGCCGCGTCAGGCGCTGTGTTTCATGGCTGATGGTCGACAGATGCGTACTGTCCGCCGGAAAGATCCCGTCCTCGATCGCCTCGACGGTGGCCTGGATACCCATGAGCGGCGTCTTCAGCTCATGGGCTACATCGCTTGTCATCCGGCGCTCAAGTTTACGATCAGCGTCAATGGCGTCAGCC
Organism: Coriobacteriia bacterium; assembly: GCA_009778715.1. GTDB lineage: Bacteria > Actinomycetota > Coriobacteriia > WRKU01 > WQUG01 > WQUG01. Next base: position 22,224 of record WRFR01000021.1, read on the forward strand.
ATATTGTCAAAGGTTTCGCCCAGCTGGGAGATCTCATCGGTACCGGTCAGCCCGGTACGGGCCGAAGATTCCCCGTCGCGCAGGGCGGCGGCGGCGTCGGTGATGCGGTTGATCGGGCGCACCAAGCGCCGGGAATAGGTGACGCCCGCAAGCGTCGCAATCAGTATCGCAAGGCAGGCAGAAAGCCCCAACGCGACCATCGAAGACGTCCGCATAGCTACGTCGCGGCTGCTGAGCAAGCCACCGGTCCCATAGGCCCAGACACGGACGGTCCCCACAACCTGGCCACTACCGGAAACAACATTGGACGTAGTGATAGTACCATTGGGCCGGTCAGGCGCAGCCAGTTCATCAACATCGGCTTGCCCGTCAGTAAGGGGATCGCCACCCACACCCTGACCGGTCATGCTCTGCTCATGTTGGCGTAGCACGGCTTCGTCATACACAACGTTTTGCCTCATGTCGAGTATCTGGACCCCGATATCGGCACGCGCGCCGACCTGCGGGATCACCGTGAAGGCAGACAGGTTCCAACCCCCATACACATCATAGGCCTGACCGGCAGAAACCGCCGTTGTATCAGCAATAGATTGCAAACTGCTGCGTACGTAGTCATTGAATTGATAATCCCACACTAAGAATGTGATGACCCCGGCCAGGATCGCCGTGAAAGCGGCAACTAAAGCGAATGCGAACCCAAGGCGTGAAGAAAAGACACTCGGCCGCCGGGAAGCAGAGTCTTGTTCAGAGCGCCGGGAAAAGCGCTGTATCAGCTTACTTGGCGCCACGTTTCTTTTCACTTGCCTCAGCAAGAGCTTCTTCCGGCTCGGCTGCGATCAGGGGCTCATCTTCTGCTGGGCCATCTTCTGGCACAGAGCCCTCCTGAGGCTCAAAGCGATACCCGACGCCATGCACGGTGTAGATGAAGCGGGGGTTGCGCGGATCATCGCCGAGTTTCGCGCGCAGATTCTTGACGTGGCTGTCGACCGTGCGCTCGTATCCCTCGAAGTCGTAGCCCAGCACCTTCTCGACCAACTCCATACGCGAATACACGCGGCCCGGATAGCGCGCAAGCGTAGTGAGCAGCTTAAACTCACTGGCCGTCAGGTCAAGGTCCTTGCCAGCAAGGAGCGCCTGGTGCGCCGTGACATCAAGCTCCAGATCCCCATAGACCAGCTTGTCACGCTGCGGCTCGTCGCCTGTGTGGACCCGGCGCAGCAGCGCACGCACACGCGCGATCAACTCGCGGGGGCTGAAAGGCTTGATGAGGTAATCATCAGCGCCCATCTCCAGACCCATGATGCGATCATCAAGCTCGCCTTTGGCGGTCAACATGATGAGCGGCACATCACTATGGTTACGAATCTCGCGGCATACGACCTCGCCTGAGACCTTTGGGAGCATCAGGTCTAAAATGACCAGGTCAAAACGATGGGTCGCGAATGCGTCGAGCGCGGCGCGACCGTCGGCAGCCGGAGTGACCCAGTAACCCTCGCGCTCAAGATAGGCGGCAACGGCGTCACGGATGGTCTTCTCATCTTCGACCAAAAGGATCCGCCGCGTCTCGACCTTGCGTGTTTCTGATGTTGGCATAAACGCCTCCCCAGCTATGGCGATAGTGGACTTTCCTGTTCCTCTAAGTGTAGCGCGGCATCAAGCGTCTCCACAATTGTCTCCACAATTCGAGCGGAAGGCGTCCCCATCATGCCCGCTTGCTTGAGTTTATCTTGTAATTCAGCCTGAGAAGGATAACTCAGCTTTAAATTTTGTCTCATGCTGCCCTTCTTCTTTCAGGTTTATTCTTTTACTTGCAAAACAAGCGCACACTGTTGTATCACATAATGTGCAATTTGGTCGGCCGAGTCATTGCGCTCGATCATTGCAGTTACTGTTGGATCATTTTCATAAGAAATTGTAACTACTCCCTGCGAGGATGTTAATGTTTCAAGAGTGAATGTATATTCCTTTTGCCCAAAAGGATTTGCACCCAAAAACCATGCCGCCGTATAGAAAATATGCCCTTGAATAGTTACTGCTGTCGCATAGCTTTGATTTCGATTGTTGGTTTTTACAGTAGCGAAGAAATCCCGAGAAGTATTTATTGAAATACTCTCATTATCTTTCATGAGGATTAACGTAGTGCCTTTTTCGAGAGTTTTTTTATTCACCAAGAGAGTTGGCTCATCAAATACCCACCCCTTTTTCATGTGTATGACACCGACACCAGGGAGAGAAATATTTCTTGAAAAACTCAGTACACCAGCCTGAAAGAAACTTATGCCCGATATTATTATTACCAATACTGACGGTAGAATAATTAGTATAGCGTTTGCGCAGAAGACCGATAAAAGCCCTTGTCCAGAATTAGTATTGGTTCGCTTCACAATTACTCACACCCAATAAGTATTGCTATCGGCAATGATGTACCTAGGTCGGGTACAGGCATCATTGTCATTGACTGTATTTTCTTGCATGCTTTTGGGTTGTTAGCTATATAAGTACAGAAATCTGAGAACGTTACCGTTTTTCCTGCAATTATCCAGACTGTTGATGAGGTTGCAGATGCACTAGAGTAATCAGTATAGTGAAAAACTCCAAATATCGGCTCTTTATTAGTCTTTTGTACAGAGACATCTTCCGGAGAAACATTTTCCCAATTTCCCGTCTCCATTTTTTTACATTTCAATTCTAAGTTGCTGTGAAATCCAGGACTTAGCTGTCCAAATTGTTGTTGCCTCCTATGCATTTCATTAACATTTTGAATAACTTGCGGGACAATAAAGCAAGCCCCGAGCGCAATAACTAAAATAAAGATACTTAGTAGACGTTTTTTTGAATGTGACATCGCGTACTCCATAATGGTGTGAACTATCATACAAGTGACCATCCTCTAAGCCTTGGGCTTGCAGCCTGAGGTGTCCAAAGAAACGTCCGCACCCCCCTTACTAATTTATTTCGCTTAATGATTTTCGAAAACCCCATGACACCTTTGGTTCCGTAATATACAAGAAAAGCAATCAAAGAGCAGCGATCAGACCTGCGTGTTTTCAACTGGATCAACTCAAACCGAGAACAGGCAAAAGTGACTTAGCGCAACATAGCAAACAACAACAAAGACAGCCGCGACGGCCAACAGCAATTTATAGGTTAGCCATTTGGGAATTTTCATTGGTGACGGTTTTCTTCTGCGATAGATTTGCACGATCAGCGTAATGCTACAACTCAAGAAGAGCAGGTAGTGGGGCCAGAAGTGTTGAATGCTTGCCAAAACGACATTGTGATAGCCATAGTAAAGCTCACGCGCCCCAAATATCGACCAACAAAAGAGCAGGATAAAAGCAAGGCAATTCCCGATCAGGCAGCTAAGGGGGTTCCGCTTGCAGATCGGGACAGTGCTTAAGATAAATCCAACGATAATAACTATCGCAGCTGTAAGACTATAAGCCAAAACAGGATAGCTAACAGGCGCCCAAGACAGATCAGCCGTGATATAACTCCTGAGAACTGCATGCACAAAGAATGATACGAAGACTACTACCGCGACAAGGAGGGCAGGGCGCAGGGATCTCTTTGGCGCCTGCACAGCGCCTTCCCCTCTCTTCTGTGCTATTCTCCTTGCAACACGACTCTTGGAACCAGTCAACGCCCTGAGTATACTGCCAGAAGCCAGAACAAGAGCATAGAGAGCGACCATAGACCCGAGTCCAGAATAGAAATCAAGAACGGGAACGGCGCCCAGAACTACGAGAATCGTTAAGCCTACAACACTGATACCTATAAAAGTAAAGCTCACCACATAAAAGGTTTTCTTCGAAAAGAGCGGGGGAAGCCTTTGTGCGAACCAATAGAGAGCCCCGTTGATTAGCCAGGCTATTGGATAAAAGAGCATTACCTGCAGAATGTATTCGTATGCGTTTGATGCTACTAGCGGTATTAATGCCACCAATGCCGCTACTGATATTTCCACAAGCATCTTGTTTCGAGACAAGCGCCCCGGCGAAAATAACAGATAGAGTACGACCCTGATAATGACAAAACTGAATAAAAAGATGGAAGAAAGAATCTCCGACCATCCTCCCACAATTACAGTCTCATACTGCGGTGAAACTGCAAGCAAAAGTGCATAGAGTATGCAGGCAGAGACATCAAGCAAAATCCCCGTCTTGAACCAATCGCCTGTGTTTAACTGCGAACGTGTTTTCCCCACGCCGATTTTCGTTCTCGCGCCACGATCTGGAAACTTTTTATTATTTGAAGTCATCAAATTCATGCTCTCTAGTCTTCAGTTATGAAGCTTCCATCATTTCGATTCTATTTACCATTAATGAAATCCGAGAAGTTTCGCATGATACGTACGGTTCCGTTGTATGCGTCGCTATAGCGCCAGGATTTTTGATTTCGATCATCCCAATATGACGCGGTCCCTGGTGGTATTTTATGCGCTGCAGGAGTAATGTTACCATGAGCATATGAATCTTGATAAGCATGCAAACCATAGCCCAAGTATATCTCAGCTTTCTTATGGTCTGTTTTCCACGTGTTCTTTGCCGCCGCATAATATTTATTAAACCAATCACGCCGTGAGTCTATTGACGGCATACCAAAATAGGCGTTCTTCCAGGGATTACTCATAGTCCCAACAAGTTTTGCCCCTTTTGCCCGATTGAAATGCATGTAGAAATAAGCAGGCACTGGCCAAATTGAATCCACATTCTTTGACCCTCTGCCTGCCCAATCAGCAAAAGTTGTTGAAAACCCCACAGCCCGTGCCGCTCGATAGGTAAGGCCGTAGTGATTATCCGCATACCACAATCCACTCGGATCCGTTCCATTCACAGGCTCCCCCGTACAGTACAGATACGGGCTTTTCTCGCCATCTGCCTTAGCAGGATCGCGAGAAATGAAGCTCATCGTGCTCGGATCATAGTAGCGCTGACTGCAGTAGTAAAGCCCTGTCTCAGCGTCCCAGACATAACCTGCATAACGCAGTGGTTGCACAGCAATTGCTTGAGCCTGTTCCAGGGTTATCAGCGCTGTCGCAAAGGTCTGGCTTGAGGTGATGTTTCCATAAGCATCGTAATCGTAGCGAGCAAAAGTAGTACCTGAGGTATCTCTCAGCTCACAAACATCTCCATGCTGATCTGACACAATCTGAAAGTTGTCCGCTTCTGTCGTCTCAGTTGAGCTGTACATAATCCAGTAGGCTACTCCTTGATATTTGCCGTCTTCAAAAGTTGAGCAACCAGAGCATCAACTGCAGAGGTGCGAGCGTCGTTAAGATAGTCTGCTTTGATCTCGTCTTTAAGGTCTGCAAAGCTCCCGGCGCCTGCGTAACGATCTTTATGAGAGTTGTAATAGTCTTGCAGTTTCGCAGCGGTAGCCGAAGCATCAGGAATAAGAGATTTTGTGAGCGCTGAGATCGTGAGATTATCGGTGACCGCTGTTTTGAGCTGCGCTTCCGTCATGCCCGCTTGCTTGAGCTTATCTTGTAATTCAGCTTGAGAAGGATAACTTTTAGCAATGGAGTTATACGCTGCATCAACAGCTTGATTTGAGATCTTAATACTGCGTTTCTTTGCTTCCTGCAAAAGCAGTTGTTGGTTGATTGCTGCATTCAAGTTGCGCTGATCAATGTCTTTCTTGTTAGCCGCACCCCCGTTTGCGTCAAAAATACCGGGAGTCTGCGAGAGTGGAAAGGCAGTTTGACTATCAATATCTGCCTGAGTGATAGTTACTCCGTTTACCTGCACCACAGTCTTTGAATGGGGGCGCAAGAGTAAATAGGCAGTAATGAAGCCTGCGACAAGAATAACTACTGCTGCTATCCCAATATAGATCCACTTATTGTATTCACGCAACGCCATTTCATTCCCACTTTCGGTTTGTTCTGCACATGCTTTTAGCAACAGCAGCCGTATCAATGCCAGCATCAAAGTTTGTTGGAAAAATCAGATTCGTAAGACGCATCGTCACCCACCCCGGAATCAACTTTGCATCAATAATATCTGCGACGCCATCTTCATTGGCACTTGTCATCGCACTTTCTAAAGAGGTAACCCGAAAACTGGAGTCTGTCCTGATGATCACTGCAATAACTTTACTATCCAAGCCATCATCTAATGAGCCATCCACACTGGTTGTCCCGGGAAAGAACTGAGTGGTCCTGAAATAACCATAGAACATAATGGTGCGCCCCTGTGTTATTGAAGCAATGAGCGTCGTCGCTTCTGCGATACAGCCAAGAGATCCCCTTGGCGCCTGACCAAGTTCACCTTCATAAGGAGGTAGAGACTGTGCGATGGCCTTTGTTAAACCCGGATCTTGTGACAAGTAGTGTCTCAGATCTCCTTTACTGCATATAGGATACACACGAACATATACTTTACGAGTTGAATATTCTGTTCGGCTTTCGTAAGTAGCGAACTTCGTCGGTGTTATTGATGCCCTTTTAATTGCGTTCGCAACAAGAAAAGTAGTGCACAAGACAAGAGCAAGACCAAGCAATGAAATAATCTTTTTTCGTTTCATGTTACTTTCCGATCAATCAGCTCGGCCGAACAATCCAGTAGCGGGTTTTCGAATCCACATTATTTCCTCGAGCTCTCGATATTGGATATGACCAATGTTGAGCACGCCATGTCCCCCCACTTGGTCCATTACTTACAATAATTGCAGCATGTGTTGCACGACCGCGATGTTCAGTGTCATAAAAAATAACATCTCCAGGTTTTGCCGCTGCATAGTAAGTATTTCCCCAGCGGGCAGCACCAGTCGGCCTAAAGTTATTATACCCAACAAAAGTTTTGTATGAGTTTCTTCTATAGTAAATCAAATACCTCCGCAAGCCATCTGCATTATTCCAATATGTTGTAACTGAATACTTAGCATACCTAGCAGAATAGCCCGGCAATAGCCAGCAGTGCCACATTCTCGATCCGCTCCTCATCCCACCTGCATACAAACATTGCGACACAAAATTCGCACAATCATATTTAAAATGCGGATAGCGTGGATTAAAACTATAAGCCCAGCGATAAGCATATTTCACTGCTGCACTACGATTATAACCCCACATCCCACTCGGATCCACCCCACCCACCGGCTCGCCAGCACAGTACAAATATGGACTCTTCTCACCGTCAGCTTTTGCGGGATCCCTTGAGATGAAGCTCATGGTACTCGGGTCATAGTAGCGCTGGCTGCAGTAGTAGAGCCCTGTCTCAGCGTCCCAGACATAACCTGCATAGCGCAGTGGTTGAACAGCAGATATTGCCTGCGCCTGCTCAAGAGTAATCAGCGCTGTCGCAAAGGTCTGACTTGAGGTGATGTTTCCATAAGCATCGTAATCGTAGCGAGCAAAAGCTGCGCCTGAGGTATCTCTCAGCTCACAAACATCTCCATGCTGATCTGACACAATCTGAAAATCAACCGCTTCTGTTGTCTCAGTAGAGCTGTAACGGGCGCCTACTGGAGTTGTTCCAGAGCCATACAGGTAGATCAGGGTCTGTGTTGTGCTGGCTTCCTTTGAAGTTAAAGAGGTAAGTTTTGTTCCATCATAAACATAGCTTGTCTTAGTGTTTCTTGCCATCTTAGAAAGCCTTTGCCCTGAGCTGTCATAGACGTAACTCGCCAGTGTTGTGTTACTGCCACTGCCAGTCATGGGAGTCACGGCAGGAGAAACTGAAGTCAGTCTTTGCCCCGTCCAACTAAAGGCAAGTAATCCATCTTTTGTCCTTCTGCCAAGACTGTCGTAAGTAAACGGCAATGCCATCGAAAGCGAGTTGTTGCCGCTACCAGATGAACACTGCGTAAGCCTACCCGTAGTGTCATAGGTAAAAGTTTTGGCATCTTTACTAGTATTATTAGAACTAGCAGTGGTGATATTTCCGGTTGTCGCGTTATAAGCGTAATTAGTAGTCGTTGCTCCGATCTTTGCTGAAGTGAGCTGAGTTCTGTCTGCCGAATACGTGTAGCTAGCACTCTGGGAAAGCTTAGAGTAATTAACAGAAGCCAATTTCGAGTCATCTGAACTGTAGCTATAGGTGGTTTGTCCTGTGTTTGTTACGTTTGTAAGGAAGGTATCGGTTACAAGATTTCCCCTGTCATCGTACTTGAGGTCAGCGCTCTGGGTTCCTACTGCCTGTGTTAAGGGACGCCCCCCATTGTCATAGGTGGCATTGTGTGCTTGATAAGTTGAGGCGCCATTTTTCAAGGTGGCTGAGATAAACAATGATCCGTTGGTAACAGAGGTCTGAGTAGTACCATCCTTAAAGGTCTCAGTCTTGGTTGTTACGGTATGAGCATCATTTCCCGAACCGACGTTTTGGTAGCTGAAGGCTTGCTTGTATCCTGACACTGCCTCTGTGATAGAGGCGGTACGTCCAGCGCTGTCATAGGTGGTCGCAGTATCTTTGAGCACCTCTGAGCCTTCGGATTCTTTCTGAGTCGCAATCCTGGATAAGCTGTCGTACGTGTAGTCTATCTTGGTTCCATCGGGGTTAACCTGGGAAGTAACACGTGACGCTGTGTCATAAGTCTTGGTTGTTGGATTATCAGTTCCAACCTTTTCTGTCAGCTGATTACCCGCCCCGTCGTAACTGTATTGAGTAGTAATCCCATCGAAGTCAGTAGTTGAAAGTACATCTCCACGTACATTATAGGTGCTGGTTGAAGCAGCTTGGCTGCCCATCTTAGTAGAAAGGAGATTGCCTGCCAAGTCATAGATGTAGGTAGTAGTGATCGCTGGCTTTCCGGGCGCTGTTTGCGTATCTGAAATCTCGTTATCGTCAAGGTCATAGACGCAGGTATCTTTGACTTCTCCATCAGTTTGTACAGTAGCATTTCCTGCACTGTCATATTGGGTAGTTGTAGTCGGCTGCCCGGGGGTTATCGTTGAGGTCACATTGCCTGCCGCATCATAGGTAGTAGTAGTCGGAGCTGCCGGCGTCAGCGAATCGCTACTCTTGGTCTCCTGACCATTTGCATCGTATTTGGTATCAGTGACAGTGCCCGCAAGCGTGCCTTCTGACTTAGCAGTGGTGGCGTTACCTGCCATATCATAGCTGGTTGTAGAGTGTCCCAGCTCTGAGTCAGAGTCTGAAGCTACCTCTCGCCCTAACACATCAAGGGTCTTTTTCGTGGTCTCTACCGCAGCGCTACCGCTCGTAAGCGTCTCTGTTAGAGTAACGTTTCCTTGCTTATCATAGATCGTCTTTGTCCAGTTATTCTTAGTCGTTGAACCAGATGGTAGCTGATAAGTTTCAGTCAGGTTGCCAGTGGGGTCATAACTGTTCTTGGTAGCAAGCCCGGTCTTATCGGTCGTAGACAGTATTGAACCTGCAATGTCATAGGTGGAGGTATCAGTGACAATTCCTCTCCCGTCAGTATTTGAAAGCGTATTGCCAAAGTCATCAATAGATGAGCTGGTAGTGACATCTTGCACCGCTGCACCCGGTGACAGTTGGACATTTCTCTCTACTGTTTTCTGAGGGTCGCCATTAGGGGCAAAGTTTGAGTAGTCCTTAACGTCAAAGACATAGGTACCATTTGCGCCCTTTGATATTGCTGTCTTCTCTTGAGTGTTAAGCCCTTGGGCGTTATAGCTGTATTCGGTACGTTTGCGGGCTCCGTTGGCTGCGATCAGCTTTTCTGTAACGACTATATTTCCTTTAGCGTCAACATCATTCCAGGTAACACCTCGGGCATTGTCAATGGTCTTGATCAAGTCATTGGAAGCGTTGTAATAGTTCCAGGTCTCAAGGCCCGACTTATCAACTGAATAGGTCTGATTCCCCCTACTGTCATAGTCTGACTTGGTAGCGCCTACGACACCGACTGCAGTCGGGCAATTAGCAAAAGTAAGTCCATCAGCAGATGCTGACACCGGATCTTTGGTCGAGATGACCTGGTTGTAGGCATTGTAGCTGGTAGTAGTTCCATATACCTGGTCAGCGGAGGTAGATGCCCAGGTCTCTTGACCTGTTGGGTCAGTCAGAAACACTTTCTTCTCCTGCCCTGCTGCAAAACCTCCAGAAGAACTCGCCGAACCTCGGGCAAGTATTGCCTGACCAACGTTAGTTGAACGCTTCGAATAGGTCATGGTTGCAGGTACGGGCGGAGCTCCTGTGACCGAGTGGGTAAAGCTTACCGTGCTTGTTCCATAAGAGATATTTGCGCTATCGCCTGCCCTCGATACTTCAGTGATGCGCCCCGTGCTGTCTTCTATAAAGGCATCGCTTACCTGACGAGGACTTTCCTTGTATTCGGTAACCATCAAGTCTTTGCCAGAGATGTCATAGACAAACTCCTTATGGACGCCTCCTGCATCTAACGTAAGGTTATAACTGGAATCAGAGGCTTTTACTAAAACCAACTTCTGCCCATTGGCAGCAGTGATGGTTACTCCCCCAGAAGAATAACTGTAGGTAGTCTTGTTGTTGTTACGGTCAGTATCTGAGGTGATCTTTCCGTCAGTTCCAAAGCTGTGCTGGGTGCCGTCTGTGTCTTTTAAAGTAAAGCCAGAGCTTGTTTTGGTCAATACCGAAAACATGCCGGCAGGTGAGATATAGGTATTTGGGTTCTTTGAGTCCTGGGCAAAAAGCATGACCGTGCCTGTTCCATCAATATACTGAACAGCACCCGAGGAAAGCGCGGTCATGTTTTGCTCAAAGCTAAAACGCCAACCCTTCGGCAGGTAGGCTGAAGTGGAAGCCATATCTGAAGTGTAGGTACGGCTTACTGCGGCCGCAGGACCATAGGTAGCAATCGAGAGGTCATCAGAGGTAATGCTGGTGGCTACCCTTCCCTCGGCTGCCTCAATGGATTGCCCCGCAACGGCTCCGAGCTGGGTATAGTCTGGATTGGGATCATCAGAGACTCTGATAGTGCGGTTATCAAGATAAGGAATTGCGCATGTTGCAGAGCCGACTGCCGTCTCTCCATTGGCGTCATAGGCCGCTACTCTAAACCAGTAGTTGACGTTTGCCTGATAGTTCGTGGTCTTTGATTTGCGGTACAAGGCATTGGGGTTATCTCTTAAGTCAAGACCGGGGCCTTTGAAGGTATCAACATTGGTTCCGCTCATAGCGTTGCCACCAATAAAACGCTTAGAGGTTGCGTCATAGCTAAATGAGACCATGTTTTTGGTAGCCTGGTCTGATTGAAGCCAAACATCGGTAAGCAGGTGGCTTGCAAGCGATACCTTATAGGTACGCGCAGTAGCGTTTGCTGTCCATTCCATTAAATAGAGGTTGTTTCCATCTGAAGTAACACTATCAAAGTTGGTAAAGGCCGTGGTGTTTGCTACAGCAATTGTCCAGTCTTTTTCGAAGTGCCCGGTATCACTATATTGCCTTACCTTGAAGCCTTGGCCCACCTTGCCTACTGAATAGATGTGAGTACCATCGGTGGTAAGCATGATCCCATAGCCCGTAGATCCAGCTGCTACGTCATCTCCAGTACCGTAGCCCAGCAGGGGTTTATCGAAAGTAAAGCTTAGGCGGCGGGCGCTCGTACTCTCAAAGGTTGACTCAGCGTAGGCAGCAATGGTGGTGGAGTTTGCTGTTGAAGCCGTGACCGCCCCATCATATAAAACCCCGTTTAGCACAAAGGCGCCGAGAGATTGGGGAACGCTATCGGTGGTACCTAAGATAACGGGTGACCCATAAACGGGAGAAGCAGAAGGATAGTTGGTCTGGGTAAAGCGTACCCACTTAGCCGGTCCTTTGTAAGTTCCCCAGGCTTTGACATAGATATATTTGCCATCAGGCACTACAATACCTGAACCTCCTGCGCCTCCGTTAGTTCCTGTGGTGTAAGGAGTACCTGACGGATAGGTAAGCGCAGTAGAAGAGATTCTTGTCGCAGGGCTGGGACTCTGGCCTGCAGTATAGGGATTACCACTGTAGGTTCCGTCTGCCCCGTATCCTGCAATAGTGCTGTCAGTTGGATAGATACCTGCCCCCGATGTTGACCAGGTGGTGTTGTTGCGCCCAAGCGTGGTTCCTACCTGACGATAGCTTACCCCATCAAAGGTATAGATGTGATAGCCCGTTGCACTGGAGTCTGCTGACCAGGAAAGCTTGACTGATCCACGTCCAGCATCTGGATAGTCGTTTTTATTATCAGCGATACCGTCTTTGTTCTTGTCAGTCTCTTTGAAATAGGTATCACTTGCAGAAGTGGTATAGGTAAGGTTTTTTACGGGCTGGACTAAAGATGAACAAGTGATCGTGATGTAGGGAGCATTACCGCCTGCAACAGAAGAAAAAGCATGCCAGTTACTCGTTGAAGGCGTTGCCTCAGAGTTATAGAGTACCAACCCATAAAAAGCAGAGCCGGTAGTAAGCGGGGCGCTCAGCGCTGAAGTGATGTCATAGGTAGCCCACTTACTTGTCCCGGTAATAGTCGTTGAGGCAATATAGGCAGACTGAGCAGGCTTATTATTCCAGGTTACATTGGTAGGAATAGCAGATGATGCCTGAGCAAGATAGCTGACAGCAGCTGATGTGGTAAAACAACGGGCTGAGTAAGCGCTAAAGGTTACTTTACTGACCGAAACCCCTGCTAGGTTAGGCAAAGCATTGAAGGTGAGATAGCTTCTGTATTTTGCGCTTGTTGAGCCGATGCAACCAGCAACAAGCTCTGAGTTACGGGCAGTAGAAGTGGGGTTTGCTGAATTGACGTAGGCATCTGCAGCTACTGATACTTTCGCTGTCGGGTCAATCTTTACCGGCCATATGCGATCTTTTGAAGTAAGCCAGTCCTCATTGATTGTTGCCCGAAAGCGAGCAGAGCTTTCAGAAGAAGACAAAAGCTGCCAGGAGGTGTCAGGGCAGATGCTGCCTCCTGGCTCTACCGCACTTGAATCACCTACCACCAGATCTGAAAGAATGTAGGCCACGCTTCCGTCTGCTTTGATAAGCTCGAAAATGCCTTTGTTTTCTTTAAGGCTCAGCCCTGAGAAATCCAGGCGAAAGTCATAAGTATTTTTTGTAGTAGGGGTATTAAGTAACAAGGTCTCTTTTACGCCATCAGAAAGCGTTTGATACTGCAGGGTCATATTCCCTGTCGGGTCAAGATAAAGCGCGGTATCTCCGAGCGCTAAAGGAGAAGAGAGCTGTTGGCCGCAATAAGTAAATGAAACGTTATAGCCAGCGCTTGTTGTAGTCTCAGGGCTGGACAGGGTAGCAGCTCCTGCTCCTGAGGAAGAAAACGAAGCTGTGTTTTCAGTAGAAAGAGCTTCGACGCTGCCGACAGGAGCATCAGATGTTGCTGCAACCAGATTAGTAGAGATATCTACGAATTGGCCATTTTTCTTATAGTGAAGAAGCCCTGCGGAGTCAACGATCTGGCGCTCTCCATCAGAAAGCTCATAGGTAGAAGTAGTAGCGGTGCGGTCTTCTATGATCTCACGGATGCGTTTAGCATGAGGATCTTTGACTTGGGGTTTAACAACAGAGGCAGGATCAGGAGTAGCGTCAGCAGGAGCTGAATAGGTGGTTTCACCTGAACCGAGAGGAGGAGTCGATGCCTCCTGGGAAGGAACTGAAGTGCTCTCATGTGAAGAAGCTGTGGCCGAAACAGGGATAAGGGCAAACACGAGAATGACAGAAAGAAGGATACAGAGGCGCCTGTGCCAAGGTTTAGGAAAAGTATCTAGGAGCGGGGGGGGGGGGGGGGTTTGCCCCACATTTTAGGCGTGGGGGAGAGGTGGTTGGGGGGGGGGGGGTGGTTTGTAAAAGTTTTTTCTCTCAAAAG
>WRFR01000022.1 GCA_009778715.1 Coriobacteriia bacterium
AAGAGCCTCAGGGCGTTTGGATTAGTTACCAGATTTTGGGGGAAATCGTCCTGCCCTCAAGCCCCTGACCTGCGGCTTTAATAATTTGAGCTGGATTATTCAAAAAACGCGGTCAAGTCAGGTAGCATCTGGCTAAGCTCAGGGTCACTGAGGGTGCCACAAAGCCCATCGGTACAAAGGAGAACAAGATCACCTGCAATGAATGAGGACTTGGTAACACAAGGCTCAGTCTCTTTGCCGACCCCTAATGCTTTCATGATGACGTTACGCTTGGGGAAATCGTTTGCCTGAGCTTCCGTAAGCCGTTCTGAATCGAGGAGCATCTGTACAAGCGAATCATCCTTGGTCAGTCGTTGAAGAAAACCCTCCCGGTAAAGGTATGCCCGGCTATCTCCGATGTTAGCGATGGTGAGAGTGTTGTTGCTGATCACAGCAGCTACGCAAGTAGTTCCACCCTTGGTGTCCTGGAGTTGCGCGCGGATGTCAAGATCGATCTGTGCATAGACGCGCTCGAAAGCGCCAGGCTTGCTAAGTTCATGGTCCAGAAAGACTTGGCGAATGTTTTGGACGGCGATCTTACTGGCGACATCGCCACCCTGATAGCCTCCCATGCCATCAGCTACGACAAGGAGTGTCTCTTCATTTTTTGCATTGCCAAGTACTAAACAAGAATCCTCATTATGAGGGCGCTCGACACCTACGTCAGTTACGGCGACGCAATACAATTGCGTATTGGCGCCGTCTCCAAAATCGCAACTGATGACGTTGGCTTCTTGTGTGCTTCTCGAAACGTCGCAGGCCTGAGTTTTTTCTTTTTTCTTTCTCCTGATGCTAAGCGTTTTCGTCTTCTTCGTCGATCACGGTTTTATCAGAAGTCATCTCATAGGCGCGCGTGCGACCGGTTTTGTTATCGCTTGCAGCAGCAGGGGAGGGGCTTTTTGCCATGTCTTCCGGCTCGTCATCGATGACCGTTGCATCTTTATCAGCGGTAGCTTGTAGTGTGGCGCCCTCAGTTTTGGACGCGGCAGATGTCGGTTTTGTCTTACTCGTTCTATCTGTCGGATGAGATGCGGGTTGAGCCGATGCTGTGCCGTTCTCTGGCGTTGGTGGCGTGGCGAAGCTTCCTGGATTGGTCCGTATGACATGTGCGCGCCTGGTAGCGTGGCGGTCCTCAGAACTTGATACGGACGCAGTGTCCTCGGTATCGCTGGTACGGCTATGTGTAACGCCGCTTGCAGTACGTGAAGCGTTGTCATTTGAGGTAGGCTGATAGAAGAACATAATCATAGTGATGCCAACGATGATAACCCCGCAAATTCCCAGTATCGCCAAACCGGTTGAAAGGCTCCCGTCACCACCACTGGCTAAGGTGAGGAGAAGCGCAGGAAGCTGCAGAAGGAGGCCGAGTATGCTGATGGAGGGCAGGGTTAGCCGCTTTGACATATGCCCGGTTCGTTTACCATATTGATAAGCATCGTAAAAGGACCACCAGATCATAACGATACTGAAAATCAAGGCGATCCAGACGCCAAACCAGTACCACCAGCCCATGGCTGTATTGAAAAGTGCGGTTGTGTCGATCACGACGGTGTCCTTTCTCTCAGACTACTCTTAACTAGCTGTTCGAGTGTTTGTTTATTTGTTCTTATTCTGTACGCTTCCTGCGTTATTGACCGTATTCGCGCCCCCTGCATTTCCTGCACTGGTTCCTCCGCCTGATATTCCGACATTGCCACCTTGCCCATTGGGTAAGGCTTGCTGCTGCTTTGTAGAGGTCGGAGCAGTTTGTGAGGCATCGCTGCTATCGTTTGTGGTGTCTGCTGTCGTAGCCGTTGTCTGGCTGTTCGTGCTACCTCCAGAGGCAGACGGTGTTTGGGGGGTAGTTGGGGTTTTGTTTGCAAAAGCGAAGACGGCAGCGATCAATACGCAAGTAATAACAAACACACCTGCGATGGCCACCACCAAGCGCATCGTTGATTTTGCCATCTTGGGTGCTTTGACTTGGACTTCTTCATCAATATGGGGGGTCAGGACAGCGAGTACCTCGCGCGGTGTTTGGTAGCGATCACTTACCGAGAAAGCCATGGTCCTCTCAAAAATTTCATTGCAGACCGGAACGAGTGGGTCATCGCCGGTGATTTGGGGCGGGTCTAGCTCGAAGTGTGAATCGAGAATCTGTTTGGTACTTTCTCCGTCGAAGGCCTTTTTACCTGTCAGCATCTCATAAAACACCGCGCCCAGGGCATAGATGTCGCTGCGGATGTCAACGTCGCGAGGATTGGTGATCTGCTCAGGTGACATGTAGTGGGGGCTGCCCAGAAACGAGCTGGTCATGGTGACTTGCTCATTATCATCAAATGCTTTTGCGATGCCGAAGTCAGTCAGCTTTGCCAGGTCGCCTGCTTTGGTAAGCATGATGTTCTGCGGCTTGATGTCACGATGAGCATGTAGGCTGCCTTCCATGAAAAGATAGTTCAAGGCAGCAAAGATGTCATAGATGAGCTTGATGCTTTCTGCCGGGGGAAGCATCTCGCGTTTTTCAATTACATCGGAAAGAGCTGGTCCGTCGATATATTCCATTACCAGGAAAGGAACCCCATCAAGCTCGCCTGTGACAAAACCTTTGACCAGGTTGGGATGGGACAGGCGGCATTGGAGCCGGGCTTCACGCTTAAAACGAGCGACCGCCTTTGGTTTGCGGAGCAGGTCGCTGTGCATAACCTTGACGGCAACTTGCTGATTGGTTTTATTCGAGGTGGCCAGATACACCTGTGCCATACCTCCTCCGCCGATGCTGCTCTGTATCAGGTATTCGTCTTCAATGAGTTGTCCGACGTAATCTGATCTCATGCGGTCTCCTTTTGCTGCTCATCTGCTGATTTCTCACAAGTATTTTGGAATGGCCACGTATGCAGCCGAACGCTACAGTGAGCAAACGGCGCAGGCAGTTGCCTCTAAAGCAAATACGGCTAATGTCGCTACGTTAGCCACCTCCAATAAGGGCGATAAACAGAGTAAGACGTATACTGATACAAAGTTCAATGGCTTAAGTGGAGACCTTGCTGCAAGCGTGGAAACTTCAGAAGTCATCTCGCCGAACATATGGTCAAAAAACGCCCTGGTGGTCACCGATGAGACGGGCAAGACCTACTTGTTCAGTGTTAATAGCCCCGACAGTCCCAGTGCTGCGATGTTCCGAGTTCCGGTAAGCATCAACGGGAGCCTCACGGTTAGTGATATCACCAGCGGAAATATCGACATGTCATCGGGTATGCTCACGGTGAACAGCATTCAGGGATCCAAGTTTTTACTGGGTAATGATGGAAGTGCTGATTTTGCTTCTGTGAAAACAACGGCGAACGCTGCGGTGGGCAAGGATCTTTCGGTTGCAGGCAAGACAGCAGTAGGCGGAGACTTCTATGCCGGCGCAAATGGTGATGGGACCTACGGGCTTCAGTATAATTTTGCGCCAGGAGATACGGTTCGCTCGCTTACGTTAGATGGTCCGATCTCTGCGTCTGAGATTCGGATCGGTACCGCTACCACATTGAATAAGGATTCGTTTAGTACCGACACCATTACTGCGAACGTAGCACTAGTGAGCAAAGGTACCCTTTCAGTTGCTGGCGACGCTACGCTTGCTGGGATGAGTGCAACGAATATAATTGACAGTGGCACGCTTTCTGCGGGCGCCTCGACACTTGCGGCGACAACTGTTGATAGCCTGACTGATAAGGGCTCCCTGACGGTCAAGGGCGACTCGACACTTGCCAATGTGAAAGCAGGTGATGTGTCTGCAGGTAATGTGGCGGGCACTAATTTCACTGCGAGTGGTACCTTGCAGGTTGCGGGCGCCTCGACACTTGCGGCTATTTCAGTAACCGATCTCACTGACAGCGGTACTCTAACGGTTGTAGGAGATACGACCGTAGCAAAACTGACTGCCGAAGATGCGACGGTCAAGAGTCTTACTAACAAGGGTGATCTGACCGTAGTAGGTAGTAGCAATCTGGCAGCGGTGACTACGTCGGGCAAGCTTACCGTGAATAACGATGCTGATGTTACTGGTGATCTTACGGTTGGTGGCGAACTTCATCATGTTGCCATCAGCGGCGGCACGCTGACGGCTTCTGATCTTAATGTCACGACAATAACGGCAACGGGCGCCATATCTGGTGGTTCGCTTAAGCTGACCGATGGGGTTACTGCGACCTCACTTAATGCAGAAACGGGCCCTATTACCGGTGGGTCACTCAATGTTGGCTCTGGTCCTATCACGGGCGGTTCGCTGAATGCTGGCGGTGTAAGCATCACAGGTGGAGCTATTACTGGAACATTACTTGATCTTTCTGGTGGAGACATTACTAATGCTGGAACTATCATGGCAAGTGCCCTGAATGTCGGTACGCTGGTTGTCACGGGCGGGAATATGTCAGTTGATGTTAACGGCAATCTGACTGTCAACACGCTGAAGCTCACTAATGGCACGGCACGGGTGAAGATACTTGCAGGGACGCAACAATCTGATCCGAGCACCTACCCGCTGCCGCAGGGTTCAGTGATTGTAGCAACTCCGACTTCTGATCCAGGCAGTTACTGGTGGGTCGATAGCAGTACAGGAGTCATCAATCTGGCAGCGCCTGCTCTTGTTGATGTTACTTTCGACTGCATCGCGGTGAATAATTAGATCAACTCATTTTAGAAAAGGCTGGTTTTATGGCTGAGCAACAAAAGAAACAACAACAAAAAGCAGGCTCTGTAGTAAAACAGCCAAAAAAACCACAACCCAAGAAAGCAACTGATTCCTCGAAGCAAAAAACTGCTTCTCAGACACCCCCTGTGCCCGCTCACCGTGTATCGCTATCGTTGCTACTTTCGGTCATCACGCTGGTTGCAGTACTGGCTATTATGGTCTTCTTAGCCGTTCGACCGGTAGCGAACACCTCTGCTGTTTCAACAAACGGCAATACGGCTGCCAAGAATCAAAACCTTTCACATGGTCAGTGGGCAGTGGTGAACTTAAGCTCCGGTGACCATTACTATGGACGTCTTATTTACGATAAATCTTTAGGAGCCTATCTGCTTTGGAATGCCTGGCGTTCTAATACTGACTCATCTACCTCTACTACAAGCACAGCGACTGCCACTTACAGCAGAGTAGGCAGTGAACTGCATAAACCGCTCCCTTATCTAGTTATCAATCCTCAAGTCCTTTACACTTGGCAGGATCTTTCCGATTCCTCCAGCGTGCTTCAGGCGATCAAGAAAACAGATGGCTATGCCGAAGTAGCTGAGCCAAAGATAGCAGACATCAAGAATGCAAAGTTTTCTGCCGTGTTCCTTGTCGATGATTCTGTACTTTTTGGTACGATCGTTCATAATGGTACTCAAATAGGGGTGAAGAACTCTTATCTTATGACGCGGAAAGATCTATCTGGAAAAAGTAATCAACCTATCAAATCGCTTGATGATTTGCAGCTCGTTCCTCAGAAGAACATCACGCCAGGATCAGGTGATACGCTTTGGGTCAACCCGGGAGCTCTTCTAATGTATGAAACGCTTTCTAGCCAGTCTCCCGTATCACAAGCCATTCAGACAAAATAATCAGTCTAATACTTAGCGAGGCAAAACGAGAGGCTGAGCAACATCAAGAAAAGGTAGTTTCCGTGGGTGAGTTTATTGAAATCATCGAAAGGCATTCTAAAATCACTAAGCTGACGATGGCTTTAGTTCGCGAGTTGACAGATGAGATTCACATTCATCATGCTGTGCTGAGTTTTCCGATTACCTATTAAAAGGTAACGGCAATAAGCAACTCAGAAATTTTGTTATCCGCCAGGGTGGACAACCATACACCTCTCATTTGGCCAGATAGCCGGTGTGATAGCAGACGTAGCCAGCTACATCGAGGGCAGCAAGTTTTGCGTAGGACTGTGCAGCAGTCGTCATATCATGCGTCATACCTGGATTGGCGCCAACAAGCTTACCTTCGTTGATATTAGCCGCGTCACCACACACGGCGATATTTGATTCGCTCAATAAAAGCGAGATATGACCGGGTGTGTGTCCCGGCGTGTGGATGACCTGGATCCCGCCGCAGATCGCAAGCTCCTGGCCGTCGGAGAGCAGAACGTCTACCGGTACGACAAGGCTCGGCATAGCGTCCTTAAGCTGGTGATAAAAAGCTTGCTGGGCGGCGGGGAGCTCGTCGAGGTGCGCCTCCATATCCGCCACCTTGATGAGCGGCTCATCGCCCTGGATAGCGGGCGCCTCGGTCTCATATGCCATGATCTGGGCGCCAGCATCGCGGAGCAGTCGAGCGCTTCCAATGTGGTCAATATCTTGATGGGTCAGTATCACTTTCGTGAGCTGCTCTGGCGCGAACCCAGCTTTCTGCATCGCGCCCCGAATGCTTTCCAGCTCGCCCGGAAACCCGGTATCGATCAAGACAACGTCTTGCTCATCCCAGAGGAGCGTCGGATAGTAGGCTCCCCGTCCCTCGATTTCCAGCATTTCAACGTTGTCCGCAAGTTTCATGATCTGCTCCATTCTTTGTTCCTGGCATATGACCGTCAGTGGCTTAAGCCATCCTTTCAAGTATAGGAGCTTACCGGGGATTTGTTAATTTTGGCCAGTTCCATTTCGCCAGAAGAGGGGAGCGGGGGTATTCTTCAGTTCTCGCCCGGAGCTAGGGCGGCGTCAGGGAGTGATCTGCCAGTGCTCGTTGTTGCCGCGCGTGATAAAACCTTCAGCAGCGAGTTCTTCCAGCACCTCAAACGCCAATTCGACAGGGTAGCCGCAGACCTCGGCAAGCTGTTCGGTATTGCGCCCCGGGTCTGCCATCACGGCTTGTAGCAGTGCGGAGCGTTTTTGCCGGTGCGACCCCTCAAAGGTACTTTGGTGCGAGTGATGCCTACTGCGGCGCGAGGGGTTGGGCAGTGTTCGCTTGAGCTCGACGCCATAGTCGAGCAAGGCATAGTTCCAGCGGCGCGCGTCAACACCAAGCTCAAGCGCCATTCGCGCACAGCGCTCGACCAGTGCCATCACCTCACGATCGCTCACATTCTCGGCTTCCGGAAAGAGTTCATGCAGGAATACGGCCCGTACGTTAGTCTCCAGATAGGGAGCAGGTTCATTGTAGGCGAAAGCCATCACGCCGCTCGCGGTTGCAGGGCCGATGCCGGGCAACGCGCGCAATGCGGCACGGTCGCGGGGCAGGCGCCCGCCCTGCTGCTCGCTCACTATCTCCGCCGCACGCTTCAGCGCGAGCGCGCGCCGATTATAGCCCAGGCCCTGCCAGGAGCGGAGCACGTCGGCCACGCTGGCGCTGGCTAAAGCGTCGATGGTGGGGAAGCGCTCCAGCCACTGCTCCCAGTAGCGCAGGACGCGCGTGGTCTGGGTCTGCTGCAGCATGACCTCGCTGACCAGGATGGCGTAAGGATCCCGAATGCGGCGCCAGCCAAAATCGCGATAGAGGCGTGCGCCCTCGGCGCTCACCTTGCAGATGAACCGGGCAAGATCCGCGTCGCGCGGCACGTGGTAAGAGTCAACGAGGCTGGGCATGTTTATAATGGTACTACCTTGAAGGGAGCTATTCGTGTCAGTACTTGCGATCACGAACAAAAAAGGCCAGCCGGTCGAGCTGCCAGCGTTTGCGCCGGCGTCGCTCATCGACACGCATACGCATTTAGGCATGCAGGCCGATCCATCCCTGCGGATCGCGCGCGCGGCTGTTGCAGGCCTGGGGACGCTGATCACGATCTGTGACCCGGGAGAGCTGCTTGAACCGGAGGGCGAGCACACCGATGAAGTGGCGCTGACCTACGACACGGTCGATTGCTGGCGCGCCCAGGCTCGTGAGATCCTTGACGCAGAAGGCCGCAGCGACCTGCCGACTCCGGAGGTGCGCACGCTCATAGGCCTGCATCCCCATCATGCGCGCTTCTGGTCGCCCGATATTGAAGCTCAGATCCGGGAGCGGGCAGGAGATACCCACACCGTCGGCTTGGGCGAGATGGGCCTGGATTACCACTATGACTACTCGCCCCGCGACGTGCAGCGCAAAGTTTTTGCCGCTGAGCTGCGCCTGGCCCGTGAGCTTGACCTGCCGGTATGCCTGCACCTGCGCGAGGCTCACGATGATGGCCTGCGCATCCTGCGCGAGGTCGGCGTCCCGTCGCGCGGCGCTGTCCTG
The DNA here is from genome assembly GCA_009778715.1 of Coriobacteriia bacterium. Taxonomy (GTDB): domain Bacteria; phylum Actinomycetota; class Coriobacteriia; order WRKU01; family WQUG01; genus WQUG01. The sequence goes on from WRFR01000022.1 coordinate 8,195, forward strand.
CATTGCTTCAACCTGGACTATGAGGTGGCCGCTCCGTTTGTGGAGCTGGGCTGCGTCGTGAGCTTCGCCGGCCCGCTCACGTTTAAGAAAGCCGAAGAAGTGCGCGAGGCCGCGCGCCTTGCGCCCCAGGGTCGCATCATGGTCGAGACCGACGCGCCCTTCATGGCGCCCGAGCCTCTGCGGGGCACGGTCTGCGAGCCCGCGTTTACGGCGTTTACGGCAGCGCGCCTGGCAGAAGTGCGCGACGTCAGCCTTGATGAAATCGCCGCGCAAACCACAGCTTGCGCGCGTGAGGTGTATCGACTATGAGCGCTCAGGCTGCAAAGATCGTGTTGATAGAGGGTTCGCCCCGGCGAAGTGGCAACACGGCTCAGCTTGGCGCGCTGTTGGCAGAACATCTGCGGGAAAGCGGAGCTGACGTTGCGCGATTCTCTGTGGCCGAGCAGTACTTTGAGCCCTGCAACGGCTGCAACGCCTGCCTGAAGACGGGGAAGTGCGTGCTCGACAACGAGCATGACGCCATGCCCGCGCTCTCTGTTGCACTTGATAGTTGTGACGCGCTTCTGTGGGTGACGCCGCTGTACTTTGCCGGCGTGCCTGCCCAGCTCAAGGGACTCATCGATCGTTTGCAAGTCTATTATGGCCGTCGCCTGCTGCACGGCAAACCTACCGCAGCGCGCCGACCAGCGGCAGCGGTCATCCTGCGTGCAGGCGGCGACCCCTTTGGCGCTGAAGCGGCGATACTTACGCTTCGCAGCGCTTCGCAGATGGCGGAGTTTACGCTGCCAGAACCGCTCGTCATCTCCGGCATAGATAAGCCGGGCGACCTTATGAGCGCTTCGCTTGTATCTGAGCACGCAAAGGCGCTTGTCTTGGCAGACGCCCTCGAAGAGCGGACACGTGAGCGGACACGTGAGCAGATCCAGGTGCGTGGCGATGCCTGAGCACTCGCCTTTGGCCAGTCCCAAAGCCACGATCGCCACGCTGCGAGACCACGGGCTCTATACAAAGAAGTCACTGGGGCAACACTTCCTGATCGATGATGGTGTGGTGGGCAGAATCCTTGCCCTGGCAGCGCCTGCGCCGGGCGCAACGATCCTGGAGGTCGGCCCGGGCATCGGGACCCTGACACTTGCGCTGCTGGCAACGGGTAGCCCGGTCATTGCGGTCGAAAAGGACGCGGCTCTTTTGCCCGTGCTGCGCACCGTAACGGGGGACACCGCATCTTTTACCCTCCTCCACCAGGATGCGCTCGACCTGGAGGCGCTCAACGCACACCTGCCGCAGGCTCCGCTGGCGCTTGTGGCCAACCTGCCCTACCAGGTGGCGGCAACCATTGTCCTGGCGTACTTCGAGCAGGTGCCACAGCTTGAGTCCGCCACAGTCATGGTCCAGCGTGAAGTCGCCGAGCGCATGATGGCGCGCCCAAGCACGAAAGCTTACGGCGCCTACACCATCAAGCTGGCGTTGCTTGCCCGCCCGGCGGGTTCGTTTTCAGTAGCGCACACGAGCTTTCTCCCGCCGCCGCGCGTTGACTCAACGGTGATCCGCCTTGAGCGCTGCGATGCGCCGTCATGCACCGATGGCGCCAGCTACTCCGACCTGGCGGCCTTCGTCGATGCGGCCTTTGCGATGCGGCGCAAGACTCTGCTGAACAACCTGAAAGCTGCTTATCCTGATCGCTCACCTGAGCAGTTGGTCGCCTTGTTGGAGGAGCACGGACTGCCTGCCACCGTGCGCGCCGAAGCGCTTCAGATGCCGGATTTCATCGCTCTTTTCGCCTCACTCCCTCGCTGAGAGGGCGGACAGGGGCCCCGTTTGCCCTTTTCGCCTGCAGAGCGGCATTGTTTTGATATGTCGCTGAAATGATTACAGATACGTAACGAGCCTGGCTATCCTTACGCAGAGTGGTCAGAATAAAAATCGGATGAGTATGTTTATTCATCAGAGGAAGGTCAAAAGGAGGAATATGCCCTCCATCCACAGGGATGACAGCGGCATGTGCCATGAATCAGGAGGAGATGATTTCGTGACGGTCAAGGAGAGTTCCGGAAAGAACTCGAGAAGCCCGATGAAACGGGGGAGCTACCTGAACAAGGTGCTGGCGTTCCTGGTTTCTACGGGCATGCTTCTTACGTTCGTCGCGCCAGCAGGGGCGACAACGACCGGTACTTCGACAACGATGGTGAACGGAGGATTCGAGAGCAACACGTCTACTGGCTCGAACTTCTTCGACCAAAGCTTGGTATCAGGTTGGAGCACCACTGAATCTGATGGCCAGATCGAGCTCTGGAATACCGCGTTCTCTCCCGGTACAGCGAGCGCTCGTGCTGCCAATGTAGGTGGCACTGCCTATCGTTATACCGCAGCAGGCCCCCTCGCAGGGGATACCTCCAATAAAACTTTCGCTGAGATCAACGCGAACGGTGATGGCATGCTCTATCAGTCGCTTGAAACGACCTCGGGCGCACTATACACCTGGTCGGTCCTGCATCGTGGCCGTTTGAGCCAGACCGCTGCGGATGTTGCCGACGTCCTGGTCGGTCCTACAGGATCTATCAGCACGGCCCCCTTGGCCTCTTTAACAGCCAACCCTCCGACGCCTACTGCTTCAACGGTCCAGGTGGAGATGCATGATGCCGCTGGCACCCTGCTCGACCCGACCGCAGCATCGGGTACTCCCAGCACCCAATGGGGTTCGTACGCGGGCTATTATTCAGCAACGGCCGCCCAGACGATCTTTGGGCTCATGGTGGTCTCGTCAAACGGTGGCGACAGGACGATCGGTAACTTCGTCGATAACGCTACCTGGGCTGAGATCGCTGAACCTAATATCCAGACGATCACGTCCGGCAATGCCGACCCCGGCGCCCCGGCGATGGTACAGAACCTGGCTCCGGGCTACGTGGCCGTTCCTGATTACTCCTCGGTCCCTCTGGACCCTGACGGTAGGCAGGCTCCAGGCAACTATACCGTTCCGGTGAAGATCGAGAAACTTGATGCGAGCGGAACGCCGCAACCCCTGACGCCGACGATGGACCAGGTAGCGGGCACCACCACTCCTTCCGTCGACCTGCAGACTTCGGTGCCCGATACGATCGACTCGACCCTGATTATCCAGCCGCTCGTCACGACGCAGTACCAGCTGGCTGACGGCACGCCTATCGGCGCCTCGACAACGGTACCGATGGCCTGTGCGGCAGGTTCCTACGCAGGTTCTTACACTGATCCCAGCTATACCGCGGGCCAGACGGTCACGATCGGTGGCGTGGACTACATGTTCGTCGCGATGAAGAGCGACAGCGATCCTACGTCAGCTACCGGCGCGACGGCCAACGCGACCGTCACCTATGTTCTACAACCCGTAGCGGCGCCCACGCCCCACGCGGTCACGACGACATTCGTGGACGAGAACGGTAATACGATCGCGCCTTCAACCACGGGTTCTCCGCTGAACAACGGCGATTCCTATTCGACGACTCCTCCCTCAACTGTTGTGGGCAGCGATGGCGTGACCTACGTGCTTGACACGGTCAAGACCCCGAGCAACGCGTCGGGGACGATGGGCGATAGCGACATCACCGTCACTTATGTCTATAAACCAGCTCCGGCTACCGTGACCACGAACTTCGTGGATGAGAACGGCAAGCCGATCAAGGCCCCGACCACGAAGGGCTCGACTTCGGGCAGCGATTACTCGACCACGGCCCCAAAGGTCATCACGACCAGCACGGGTAAGAAGTACATCCTCCAGGGTCCCAGCAAAACGTCCGATCCGGTCTCTGGCACCCTGAAGAAGACCAGTGTCAACGTGACTTACACCTACGTACCAGCGAACACCGTGACGGTCAAGTTCCTTGATCAGAACGGCAAGCCGCTGAGTTCAAAGGATTATGACTTCACGCAGGCGACCGGTTCCAGCTACAGCGTGACGAACCCCGGCACTGTGACGATCAACGGCGTGAAGTATCGCTTCGTGCTTCAGGCAGGGAGCGACGCGACGTCCGGCACCCTGAACGCTGATAAGACGCTCACGTACAAGTTGGTCCCGATAACGTCACCGGTGACGCCGATCGCCTCACTGCCAAAGACCGGTGATGTGGTGAGCTTCGACCTGCCGATCCTGTTGTTGGCCGCGGGCGCTGCTGTGGTGCTGAGCCGCCGCCGCCGCCAGGCGGGCGAGGCTCAGGGGTAGGAGCTCCGGCATAACCTACGCGTATTCCTGTGGGGGGGAGTGGGCGGCTGGTCTGTGGGGGAACGGACCAGCCGCCCTTTATATGGAAATTCCGTGGAGGTTGACAGCGCCTCATGAAAAATAATACAATGATATATTGCTGAATTTATCATTTTCTTACCCCGAGGAGGAGTCATTTAGTGGCTAAAACCATCGATTCTTCTGTACTGTCTGGGGCGGCAGTGAAGCGCCGCAGCTTCGGAAAAAGCCCCGAGATTCTGGCAGTTCCCAACCTACTTGCCGTACAACTCGATTCTTTCAAATGGTTCCAGGATCAGGGCCTGAAAGAAGTCTTCAAAGAGCTCTCGCCGATCACCGATCGCGACGAGCGCTTTTATGTTGTCTTCGGCGATTATTCGTTTGGACAGCCAAAGAACACCGTCGAGGAATGCAAGGAGAAAGGGCTGACCTATCAGTCCTCGCTGCTTGTCAACGTCTCGGTCATTAACCGTGAGACGGGAGAGGAGCTCCAGAAGAACCTTATCTATCTGGGCGACTTTCCGGTCATGACCGACCGCGCGACTTTTGTCATTAATGGCAGCGAGCGTGTGGTCGTCAGCCTTCTGCAGCGCTCGCCTGGCGTCTATTTCGCCGTCTCAGAGCGCCGTGACAAGGAGGAGTACTACACGGCAGAGATCAAGCCGCATCGTGGCGCGCCTCTTTCTTTCGAGGTGGATCGCGCGGGTGGCATCCAGGCCAACGTGAATCGCAGCCGCAAGGTTCCGGTCACGATGTTTCTGCGCGCTGTCGGCGTGGCGGAGAGCAATGAGGACCTCCTCAAAATGTTCAACAACTCACCGACGATTGCCAACACACTTGAACACGACCTGACGACCACGCGAGAAGAGGCGTTGCTTGAGCTTTATAAACGCCTGCGTCCTGGAGAGCATCCGACGATCGAGTCGGCTACCAACCTGGTCGAGAACCTTTATTATAAGGAGCATCGCTACGACCTGGCGCGTGTCGGCCGCTATCAGATCAACAAGAAGCTCGGCCTTGACTATGGCGACGATCAGACAGCCCTGACGCCTGATGACATCTTCAAGACCGTCGAGTATCTGACACATCTGGCCGAACATGATGAGAACTACTCCATTGATGATGTCGATCACCTTGGCAATCGCCGCATCTCAACAGCAGGCGAGCTGGTACAGAACCAGTTCCGCATCGGCCTCTCGAGAATGGCGCGCACGATAGCCGAGCGCATGACGACGATGAACCCTGATGATATCGCGCCAGAAAACCTCATCAACATCCGCCCGATCAGCGCGGCGATCAAGGAGTTCTTTGGATCCAGCCAGCTCTCTCAGTTCCTGGACCAGACTAACCCGGTCGCAGGCATGGCGCACAAACGCCGCCTTTCGGCCATCGGTCGCGGCGGCATCCGCAGCGCGCGTGAAGCCAAGATCGACGTACGTGACGTGCATCCCAGCCACTACGGCCGCATCTGCCCGATCGAGACGCCAGAAGGCATGAACATCGGACTGATCGGCAGCCTGGCCACCTATGCGCACGTTAACAGCTATGGCTTCATTGAGACGCCGTATCGCCAGGTCAAGGATGGCAAGGTCACGAAGAAGATTGTGTTTTTGACGGCCGACCAGGAAGAAAAAGAAGTCATCGCCCAGGCCAACGAGCCCTTCGACCAAAAGACCGGCGCGTTCCTCAATGAGCGTGTCTTGTGCCGCGTCAAGGGCGCGGGCGTCGATGGACAATTTGGCGAACCGGAAGAGCTTCTGCCCGAGGACGTGACGCTCATGGATGTCAGCCCCCGCCAGATGGTCTCGGCCGTCACCGGGCTGATCCCCTTCCTTGAGCACGACGACGCGAACCGCGCCCTGATGGGCGCCAACATGCAGCGTCAGGCCGTGCCGCTCCTCAGTCCGCACGCGCCGCTGGTGGGCACGGGCATCGAGGGTACCGTCGCGGTCGACTCGCGTGAGGTCACCTGCGCCAAGCGCGCCGGTACCGTCACATCGGTCGATGCGCGCACGATCGTGATCACGACCGATGAGGGCGAGACCGACACTTATACGCTTGCTAAGTTCCAGCGCTCTAACCAGAGCACATGCATTAACTGCCGCCCCATTGTTGTCGAGGGCGAGCGCGTTGAGGAGCAGACGCCTTTGGCTGACGGCCCCTCGACCGACAAGGCGGAACTGGCGCTCGGGACGAATATGACCGTGGCGTTCATGCCCTGGGAGGGCTATAACTACGAGGACGCCATCATCATCAGCGAGCGCATCGTGCGCGACGATATACTGACCTCGATCCACATCAAGGAGTACGAAGTCGAGGCGCGTGAGACCAAGCTCGGCCGCGAGGACATCACCCGCGAGATTCCCAATGTTGGCGAGGACATGCTCGCCAATCTTGACGAGCGCGGCATCATCCGGGTGGGCACTGAGGTGCGTACCGGTGACATTTTGGTCGGCAAGGTCACGCCAAAGGGCGAGTCGATTGACCCGACGGCGGAGGAGCGCCTCCTGCGCCAGATCTTCGGTGAAAAAGCCCATGATGTACGCGACAGCTCGCTGAAGGTGCCGCACGGCGTCTCGGGCTGCGTGATCGAGGTCCAGGAAGTTAACAACACGCAGGAAGGCGTCGAGCTCAAGCGTGGCGTCAACGAGATGGTCCGGGTCTTCATCGCTCAGAAGCGCAAGATCCAGGAGGGCGACAAGCTTGCCGGGCGCCACGGCAACAAGGGCGTCATCTCGAAGATCCTGCCGATGGAGGACATGCCCTTTTTGGCCGACGGAACGCCGGTCGATATCATCTTAAACCCGCTGGGCGTGCCGAGCCGTATGAATGTGGGTCAGCTGCTTGAGACCAACCTGGGCTGGGCTGCGAAGTACGGCTGGGTCGATGCAGAAGCCCAGAAGACTTCGGTACCGGGCCACATCCCGGTTTCGACCCCGGTGTTCGACGGTGCGCGCGAGACTGAGATATCAGAGATCATGCTCAAGGCGAACCGCAACATCAAACTGCAATCCAAGGAGCGCTTCGGCGCGGCGGCGCTTGATGCGTTCACTCCGCAGGTCAGTGCGACCGGCAAGCTCAGGCTCTTCAATGGCCGTACCGGCGAGCCCTTCAACGAGCCGGTCACGGTCGGCGAGATCTACATGCTCAAGTTGCACCACCTGGTCGACGACAAGATCCATGCGCGTGCGACCGGGCCATACAGCCTCGTCACCCAGCAGCCGCTGGGCGGCAAGGCGCAGTTTGGTGGCCAGCGCTTCGGTGAGATGGAAGTCTGGGCGCTCTACGCCTATGGCGCCGCTTATTTGCTGCGCGAGATGCTCACGGTCAAATCCGACGACCTTAACGGCCGCGTGAAAGCCTATGAAGCCATCGTCAAGGGTGATAACATTCCCGAGCCAGGCATGCCGGAATCCTTCAACGTCCTGGCGACCGAGCTCAAGTCACTCGGCCTCAACATCGAGGCGCTGACTGACGAAGGCGAGCATATCGAGTTGAGTGAGACCGACGAGGAAGTCTCCGGGCTGGCGAGTCCATATCCGGGCTTCAACATCCTTGATGAACTGTCAGATGATACGCGTGAGGCGCTTCTGGCCCACAAGGGAGGCGATGACCTGAGCTGGAACCTCGATGCGCAACTTGAGGGCTCGGCGACGCCCGATATGCCCAGCGCAGAGGTCAGCTTTGATGACCTGCTGGCGATAGAAGACGCTGCAGGCGAGGGTCTCGATACGCTTGACGACGACAAAGACGTCGAGATCGATTTCTCAACGGTGGATCCCGACGCGGGTTCCGCTGAAAATGATGATGCAGATGCAGGCGCTACCCGTCCTGCTGATGAGGAGGAATAAGCCGTGCCGGATATCGATGTCAACAGTTTCGATCGTCTTCGCATCAGGCTCTCCAGCTCGGATGAGATCCGGAGTTGGTCCCACGGTGAGGTCAAGAAGGCAGAAACGATCAATTACCGCAGCCAGAAGCCGGAGAAAGACGGCCTGTTCTGCGAGCGGATCTTTGGTCCGACAAAGGACTGGGAGTGCGCCTGCGGCAAGTACCGCCGCATCCGTTATCGCGGCGTGAAATGCGAGCGCTGTGGCGTCGAGGTCACGCGTGCGAAAGTCCGCCGCGAACGCATGGGCCACATCGAGTTGGCAAGCCCGGTGGCGCACGTCTGGTATTCGCAGGGTGTTGCCAAACACATGAGCACTTTGCTCGACGTCAAATATAAGGATCTTGAGAAAGTCCTCTACTTTGTGGCGCCGATTATCACCAGCATTGACGAGGAGCGCCGCGATACTGATTTTCCTGAACTACAGGAGGAGCTGAAGGCTTCGCTGGAGGAGTTCGATCGCGAGCGCATCGCTGAACTTGAGGCGATTGCAGATGAGCGTGACACGACCCTGGCCTGGCTGTTCAAGGATCTTGATGAGACAGCGATCCTTTCCCTGCTGGTCCGTGGAGCCGAGGCCCGAAGCCTGAAGAGCACGCTCAAATCGCTCGAAAAAGGCGAGAAAGGCGCCCAGGACAAGCTGGATGCGCTCGTTGCAGCCCAGGGCCTTGCGGCGAAATTCCCAGGTGCTGCGTCCAAGCTGGCAGCCCTGCGAGCTGGTGAACTTGAGATCGATCCGACCTTCCTATCGCATGAGGATATGGAGACTGCTGACCGCGTGCGTGCGGTGATCCGTGACGCCTCAGAGGCTCTGGCCGACGCTGAAGATGAATATGCCGAGCGTACTGAGATCCGCCAGGAGGCCTTTGATGCGCTACAGCGCCTCACAGCCAAGCAGATCTTTGATGACGAGCTGGTTTATCGTGAGATGTATCGCCTCTATGGACCCCAGGTCTCTGCTGATGGCAAGATTCGTGACCAGGGATATTTTACCGGTGGCATGGGAGCCGAGCATATCCGCACGCTTTTGGGCGCGACTGACTTTACCGCACTGCGCGGCGAGCTGCGTACCCAGCTGCGTGAGGCCAATACCAAGCTGGATGAGGGCGCTTCGCTCTCGGCTTCGGTGAAAAAGATCGTCAAGCGCCTGTCGGTTGTCGACGCCTTCGTCCAGTCCGGTATCGATCCGGAGTGGATGGTACTTGACGTCATCCCCGTCATGCCGCCGGAGTTGCGCCCGATGGTGCAGCTGGATGGCGGTCGTTTCGCGACGAGCGATCTCAATGACCTCTATCGTCGCGTCATCAACCGCAACAACCGCCTGAAGAAGCTCCTGGATCTCGGCGCGCCTGAGATCATCGTCAACAATGAGAAGCGCATGCTTCAGGAGGCTGTTGACAAGCTCTTCGATAACCGCCGTGACGACCGCCGCCAGGTCAAAGGCACCTCAGGGCGCCCGCTGAAGTCGCTCTCGCATTCGCTTAACGGCAAGCAGGGTAGATTCCGCCAGAACCTGCTCGGCAAGCGCGTCGACTACTCAGGGCGTTCGGTCATCGTCGGCGGGCCAGAGCTCAAACTGCACCAGTGCGGCCTGCCCAAGCAGATGGCGCTGGAGCTCTATAAGCCCTTCGTCATGAAGCGCCTGGTCGATCGCTATAAGGAGAGCGAGGAGCGCGAGGGCGCGGCCAACACCAAGGCCGCCAAGAAGCTCGTCGAGCGCCAGCGTCCGATCGTCTGGGACGTGCTCGAAGAGGTCATCGCGGACCATCCCGTGTTGCTGAACCGCGCGCCGACGTTGCACCGCCTGGGCATTCAAGCCTTCGAGCCGGTGCTGGTCGAGGGTAAGGCGATCCATCTGCATCCGCTCGTCTGCACGGCGTTTAACGCTGACTTCGATGGCGACCAGATGGCCGTTCACCTGCCGCTTTCGACTGAGGCACAGGCAGAGGCGCGCGTACTCATGCTGTCCACGAATAACATCAAATCACCGGCCAACGGGCATCCGCTGGCAGTCCCTTCCCAGGACATGGTGCTTGGCATCTTCCACCTGACCTCGATCATCGAGGGCAAGCCGGGAGAAGGACGCATCTTCATGTCCGCAAAAGAGGCCATCTTGGCTTACGACAGCCGTTCGGGGCTGGATCTGCAAGCAAAGGTCAGCGTACGCCTGACGCGCGACTACCTGGTGAAGAACAGCGCGGATGACCGCGCGGGTACCTTGGTCAGCGCTGGCACCCGTGTCGAGACCTCGATCGGGCGTATCCTGTTCAATCGGGCGTTTCCGGATGACTATCCCTTTATCAACTATTCGCTCGATAAAAGCGGCATCGCCGCTATCATCGAGGATCAGGCTCTGCGTTATTCAACGGCTGAGACGGCTGAGATCCTCGACCACGTCAAGGATCTGGGTTTCCACTACGCGACCCACTCCGGCATCACGGTGTCACTGTATGACGCGATGATCCCGGAAAACAAGCAGAAGATCCTTGACGCCTATGAGAAAGAATCGCTCAAAATCGATGAGCAGTATGAGGCGGGGCTTCTGACCGGCGCCGAGCGCCATCGCCAGACCATCGACATCTGGAACCGTGCGACCGACGAGGTCGGCGACGCCATGGTCAAGGCGTTTGACAGCCGCAATCCGATCTTTCTTATGGCGCAGTCTGGCGCCCGTGGTAACCTGAAACAGATTCGCCAGCTGGCGGGGATGCGTGGGCTCATGCAGTCGCCAAAGGGTGACGTTATCGACCGCCCGATCAAAACGAACTTCCGCGAGGGCCTGACGGTACTCGAGTACTTTATCTCGACCCATGGCGCCCGCAAAGGCCTGGCCGATACGGCGCTGGGAACTGAGACCGGTGGCTATACCACGCGGCGCTTCCTGGATTTCGTTCATGATGCCATCGTGCGCACGGAGGACTGCGGTACCCATGAGGGCGTCGAGCTCTCGCTCTATGCGGAACATAATGGCAAGCTTGACGCGAACCTTATCGGGCGCGTCCTCAGCGACCCGGTCAAGGGCGCCAAAGGCAAAGTGCTGCTGGCCGCCGGGGAGTATATCGAATCACTCGAGCAACTTGAAGCTTTTGAAGCGGCTGGGGTCAAGACTGTGCGCATCCGTACGGCGCTGACCTGCCTTGAGGGCCGCGGCATTTGCCAGAAGTGCTACGGCTATGACCTGAGCAACGGCAAACCCGTTGACATCGGTACGGCCGTCGGCGTCATTGCGGCGCAGTCCATCGGCGAGCCAGGCACCCAGTTGACGTTGCGAACCTTCCACACCGGCGGTGTGGCCGGCTCCGACATCACCGAAGGCTTGCCGCTTGTCAATGAGATCCTTGAGTCGCCCAAAGCTAATCGTGTCTTCGCGGTCCTGGCAGAGATCGATGGTACAGTCACTGCGATCGAGAAAGACGACAACGGCAGCGTTGTGGTCATCACTGGCGCCAAGCGCGCCCAGTGGCGCAGCCCGATGGTGGGCAGCGAGGCACGCCTGATCGTCGAGGTGGGCGACAAGATCGCAGCGGGCGATCCGCTCACAAAGGGACGCCCCTATGGCCCTGATCGCCTCAAGATCGTCGGACGTGAGAAGATGCTGCACTGGATCATCAACGAGCTGCAGTCGGTCTATCGCGGACAAGGCGTTGAACTTAACGACAAGCACTTCGAGATAATCGCTGCACGTATGCTCTCAAAGGTCAAGATCACTGACAGCGGCGACTCTGACTTCCTGGTCGACTCCTACGTCGACCGGCTTCAGTACCTGGCAGAGAATGATCAGCTGATTGCGGTGGGTAAGGATCCAGCAGAGGCCCACGACACGCTCATCGGACCTTTGCAGATCGTTCGTGCGTCCATGAGGTCATTGGGGAGCGAGAGCTTCCTGTCGCTGGCATCGTTTATGTGGACGACGACCGTGCTTGCCCAGGCGGCTATCGAGGCGCGCGAGGATAACCTGGTGGGCCTGAAAGAAAATGTCATCATCGGCAAGCTGATCCCGGCAGGTACCGGCATGAAGCATTACCGTAACGTCGAGGTCAGCTACAAGGGTACGCGCCTGCAGGGCGAGACGGCGACCAGCATCGACGCCGCGCCGGATGTCCTGCGCGATGACTTCTCGGCTATCGAGGCGATGACGCCCGAGCCAGCTGAGTGGGACGTCGATCCTGATGACTTTGTTCGTTCGATGAGTTGGAACGAGGATGACTTCGACGTCGATTTCGATGCATCGAAGTACCTGGGAGTCAGCTTCGACCCAGATGTGATGCTGGGTGGCGAGACGCCCGCCGCAGGTGAGAACGCGGTGCTCTATGACTTCGATGAGTTGATCGGCGGCGCAACCCCTGAGACACCGTCCGATGCGGTACTGATACCGAGCGCTGAACGTGAGGCAGCTTTGCTCAAATCTGAGTTAGCGCCCGATCCGCTGCAGCAGACGCTCAAGGAGATCGGCGTGTCAACGCGCTGGGCAACGAAGTTCGCCGAGGCAGGTTTCTCGACGGTGAGCGACCTGATTGGTTGCAGTGTCGATGACCTGCTCGACATTCCTGGCATCGGTATAAAAGCGGTCGAGGAAGTAGAATCCGGGCTGAAGACTCACAAGTTTCCCCCACTAAAGGACTAACAGGGACACCTGAACGCTGTCTGAGTTCGTTCCCGCAAAGCTTTAGTATCGTTATACGATACGCTTTGCGGCGCCTGCTCAGTCAGCGTTCATTTTGCCTCTGTATTTTATTATCAGATGACGCCGATCGCATTTTCATGAATTAATCAATCAAAGCAAGGGTTCGACGGGCCGCCTGGAGTTGTATCCAGGCGGTGCGTTTTTCGTTCTGGTCGGGCAGTGACCCAAAGAAGTCGTCACAGGCGGCGATCTTAGCCCAGCCGATCTGTGGCGGCTCCGGAAGCAGGTCACGCTCCAGCAGGATGAGGGCCTCAGCGTTAAGCGCATGGGCATAGGCAGCCAGGATTTCTGCGCTGAAGGGTTTGGCCAGTTCCGGGGTGCAGAGCAGCGCGATCTCGGGTGCGCGCCAGCCAAGGGCGCCGATCGCTTTGCCCAGCGCCTCACGCTCATCTGTGCTGAGTGCTGCGCGTACGCGCCCCGTGATGGCAAGCGCTGTCGCATAATACTGATGGCCGACCGCCTCAAGGTCGAGGCCTGCGGCCCCAAGGCGCGCGATGGCAGTCTCACGGATCGAGCGGTCCAGCTCCCCAACGCTTTGGCTATAGCGGGGAATTAAATCCGTGATGATTGCTCCTTGAACCAGCCCCAGGCAGCCTCCAGGCCGTCTGCCAGCTCGACCTCGGTGCCCCACTCAAGGATATCGGCCGCTTTCTCAGCGGACAGTATACTCGTGTGTACTTCGCCAACCGGCGGCTCGCCATGCTCCTCAACCCCATGAAAGCCGGTAATCTGACGTAAGGTGACGAGCAGTTCTGCCAGGTCGGCCCCCTGTCCCGTGCTGATGTTGAACGCCGGGCCATCGGCGCCGGGAATGCTTGAGAACTTCAGGTCGTGGCCGATGAGCAGGGTCAGAGCTGAAACAACGTCGCCTACATAGATGAAGTCACGGGTCTGTGTCCCGTCCCCATTGACGATCGGGGCGTTTCCGGCTGCGATACGGGAACAAAACGCCGCGACCACGCCCGCCTCGCCCAGGGTACTTTGGCGTGGGCCGTAGACGTTGGCGAAGCGCCCGAATACATAGTCCACACCGGCGGGCTTCAGTGTCTCGGCCAGTATCGCCTCCCCGGCAAGTTTGCTGGCGCCATAGGGATTCTGTGGGCTCTTTGCAGACGTTTCGACCAGGGGTATCTCTGCCGGATCGCCATAGATTGCCGCGCTGCTGGCGAAAACGACCCGCACCGCGCCACAGTCAACGGCAGCCTGAGCGACGGTACGCGTGCCATCCAGGTTGATGCGGTCGTTGGCCGCCGGATCAACAAGGGATCGCGTCACGGAGGACTGGGCGGCTAGATGCACGATGACCTCAGGCGAGAATTGTACAACGGTCTCGCCGAAAGCGGGGTCACAGATATCCAGCTTATGGAACTCACTGGAAGGGTGGACGTTTTCAAAGAAGCCTGTGGAAAGGTCGTCGATGACCATCACTTCTCCGCCGAGCGAAACAAGTTGATGTACCAGCGCAGATCCGATAAACCCGGCGCCGCCCGTAACAAGAATTTTCACCTTTTTGTCCTTTCCTGAGCTTTCCTGCCAAAGGCGGCCGGATGCTCTGTGCGATAATGGATAACTGTACTGTAACACACAACATCGGAATCCATGCTAAGACGTTATGTCACCATAATCATCGCAGGAGTACTCTGTGCGATGCTCTGCCTGCCAGCCTTGGCGGTGGCTGCGCCGACACAGGCTGTGGCGTCGCCGTCGGCTTCGTCGCCGGAGTCGACAAGGGCCAGTCTGAATGCCGGGATGGCCAGCGTGACGGCGACCGGTACGTTCAGTTATACCGTGCGGGTGATCCCCGCTCGCAGCGCTGACAGCATCAGCGCGCGCTTCGAGCTTTCGGACCTGAATGGCCGCCGGATCTACTGGCGTACGAAGTATTGGACCTTCAAGACGAATGGGAGCGCCGCGCCCGTCCCGCTCAGTCCTGGTCCCGCTCAGGACGGGAGCTATTCTTACACGTTCACCAACGACTTGAGTAGCTTGAACCTGAGTCCGGGAGATTATAAAGTCAGTTGTACGATCCATACCAGTACGCCCGAGCGCGCTACGATACAGCAACTGAACAGCCATCTTTTCATTTATGATCCAGCAGGTGCGCCAGCCCCGGCGGCTCTGGTACTGCGTATCGGAGCGCCGCCTCTGCAACGTACGGATGGCGTTTTCGCCAGCGACCCGGCGACCGGTACGGCTGCCCTGCGAGCCGGAGAGATTAGCCAGCTGTCACGCTGGGTCATCGCTCATCCGACCGTTCGGCTGACTCTGGCGCCTTCACCCCTGTTGATCGGGGAGCTGGCAAATATCGCTGATGGTTGCTCATACAAGGACAAGAGCGGAGCAACAGTCGAGCTTGCCGCCAGCAGCCCGGCTGCGTATGCCTGCGCCCAGGCGCTTGGTGACCTGCGCACAGCCCTTGCGACCGGACGCCTGGAGCTTGCCTGGCAGGGGTATGCAGACCCAGATGTCGGCGCTCTTTTGCAGTATAAGCTCACGGCTGACATTACGACTCAGTATCAACAGGGGAGGGCCGTCCTCAAAACGGTGCTGGGCATCGACCCGGCTCCCGTGACCGCTCCTTTTGGCGGCGCCACGGTCGAGCAGGCGGGAAAGCTTCTGGCTCCTCTGGGGGTCAAGCAGGTGCTGCCTGCCAGTTACAACAAAGTTTCGCAGTCATTGGAGACCAGCACGGTGGTTGCAACCCAGGCTCTCCTTTTCTCCCAGCGCGGTCAGGCGAAAGCGACAGCAGTCGTGGTCGGATTACCCCTGGATGAGCCTGCGGCGACCGCACTGATACAGCGCGTTGAAACCCTGCAAACCTGTGCATGGATCAAGTTCCAGGCGCCCGACGCTACGGTTCTGCGGCCAATCACTGACGACCCAGCGCTGACCTACCAGCCCCTGGAGACTCCCCGTCATGATTTCACGGCGATCTGGTATGCACGCCAGGCGGCGCTCGGCCTGGCCAGCGCGGTCGATACGAAGGACCAGAATGTGCAGGATGCCGCACGATTCTCGCTGGTTGCCGAGAATGCGTTTGGGCCTCACCCCGCCTCAGCCCCCGGCGCTGAAAGCTATGCGACCGGCGCCCTCAGGATTGTCAGGAAATTCTTCTCAGCTTTGAGCCTGAAGATGCGGCCGGTAACGCTTGCTGGCAACTCGGGCGAGGTGCCGATCACAGTGGCAAACAGCACGAACACTCAGATGCAGGTTCACCTTGAGTTCTCTGCAAAGGGAACCGGTCTAAAGGTTGAGCCGCCCAAAAGCCCCCCCCTGGTAGTAGCTGGCAACGAAGCCCTTTACAGCCCTAAAGTTACCTTGCACACGGTAGGATCCAGCATGATGCAGGTGCGCCTGATGGCAGGAGGGTATGCTATCTGTGAAGATAGTGTCGCGATTTCTGGTTCATATCTCGATATCATCGGTATCGTTGCTATAGTGGTTATCGTCGGCGCAGGACTGGTGATTTATATCTGGCGCCATGCCAGAAAAGTACAGGAAGGTGGGACTCGTGCCAGCTGATACAGGCCAAAGCGAAATGATCGTCTTCGATACGAACGTCCTGCTGACCGATCCTCAGACACTCTTCGCGTATCCCAACGCAGAGATCATTATCCCCGAGACCGTCCTCTCAGAACTTGATAAACTGAAGACAAGCCACTCCGATCCTGACCTGAGGTTCAGGGGACGTGAAGTGACGCGGCTGATTTTCGAGCTGGCCGACGGGAACTCCCTGATCGATGGCGTCGACCTGCCCGAGGGCGGGCTGCTGCGGGTGGTGCCCTTCGAGTACAACAACCAGTCTTTGCCCGAGGGTTTTTCAACTAAGACGCCCGATGACAAGATACTGGCCACTGCGTGGCTCCTGAATGAAGAGCTGGACGACGAGTCGTCACTGACGCTTTTGACCAATGACCTGAACATGCTGCTTAAAGCGCAGACGGTGGGCCTTGAGGTCAGTCAATTTGGCAAGGGGCACGACATCAGCTTCGGCAAGCGCTATATCATCCGCCCGTTCCAGCGTTACCGGGTCCCGCTGCTGATGCTGATGGTGGCCATTGCGCTTTTTGCCGCAGTGACTGTGATCGGGATCACCCAGGGCGGCCTGTTTCGCGCACAGCGCACTACGCTTTCGACGGAGTTTCGCAATCTGCTGACCTCAGACCAGCAAAACGCTTATGATGCGTTGGTCTCGCTGCAAAATGACCCGAACGATACCGACGCCATGCTGACCCTGGCGAATTTCTACTACGATCGCACGAATCTCGACCAGGCCAATAACGATAGTGCAAGCATGATGGCCGACGCCAAGAACGGCATCACCTACTTCACCAAATACCTGGAGCATTTTCCGACTGCCGCCGACGCGCGCAGCGACATGGCAGCGCTGTATTACTACAGCGGCGACACTGACACCGCCATCCAGGAGATCGGCAAGGTCCTGGAGTTGAACCCCAATCACGTCAAGGCAAACTATAACCTGGGCATCTTCTATGCTTTTGGGCGCAATGACCTTGACGGCGCAATGAAGCAGATGGAGAAAGTCCTCGAACTGACCAAAGGCAGCACTGCGGACAAGACGACTTATGACAAGGCGACCCAATTGTTAAAATCGATCAAGGCACGCCAACAAAGCGAAGAGGCGACCACGACGGCGCAGGCACAATAATCAGTGCCGCAAAGGAGTATAACCAATGACGACACGCATGATCGATGTTGCGGTGATCGGTGGAGGTCCCGCAGGGCTTACGGCTGGCCTGTATGCTGCCCGTGGAGGCGCACACACGGTTATCTTTGAACGCCAGGCCGCTGGCGGGCAGATCATCACGACCGATCGCGTCGAGAACTACCCGGCTTTCCCGAAAGGGGTGTCCGGGGCAGAGCTGGGCGAGCGTATGGCGCAGCAGGCAACATCCCAGGGTGCCGAGATCGCGCTGTTCGAGGAGATCACAGCAATCCATCACGTCAATGAAGGGGAGCCGCTTCAATCCCCCTCTGTCAGCGCGAGCGAAGCCGAAGGCGAAGCGCGGCGATCCAGTCAAGCGGGGGAGCCTCTGGTTCTGGCGCCCGCAGGCGGTGGTTTCATGCTTGAGACGACCGATCCGGCTGCGCGCGTCTTTGCGCGTACGGTGATCGTAGCGACCGGAGCGGTGCCACGCAAGCTGGGGATTCCCGGCGAGGACGCCTACACGGGACGCGGCGTATCCTGGTGCGCGACCTGTGACGGGGCGTTTTATCGGGGCAAGGTTGTGGCCGTTATCGGCGGCGGCGACGCGGCGCTTGAAGAGGCGATCTTTTTGACGAGGTTTGCATCGCATGTCTATCTCGTGCATCGGCGCCAGGAGTATCGCGCGGCTCGCGTCGTCATCGAGCGCCTTGAGTGCACGGCTACGATCGAGCCGGTTCTCGGCTACGTGCCGCTCGAGATCTTAGGCGACAAGGAGAGTGGCAAGGTGTCCGGCCTGCGCCTGAAAAGTGTCGCCGATGAGAGTGAGCGCACCCTGGAGGTCGCTGGCGTCTTCGAATTCGTTGGGACGGCGCCGATCTCTGCGCTGGTAGCCCGCGACCTGGTCAACACCGATGAGCGAGGCTACATCCATGCTGACGCCGATGGGACGACCTGCTTGCCCGGCTTGTTTGCTGCCGGTGACGTGACTGATACGACGCTGAAGCAGGTGGTGACTGCCGCAGGTTCAGGCGCCGCCGCAGGCTTTGCCGCCTTGCATTATCTTGAGGAGCATGCCTAAACGGCTGAGACAGGGGGACGGGTGAGACAGGTGAACATGCCGTCTGTCTGGATTGCTGATGGATTTTTAACGTATGCGCCTATAATGAAAAAATGAAAGTTACAGAGTGGAAGGATCAAATACCATGGCAGAACTGAAACAGATTACGGACGCAACGTTTTCCGCTGACGTCGAGCAAAGTACCGGTACTGTCGTGCTGGATTTCTGGGCGCCCTGGTGCGGTCCCTGCCGCGGCATGGAGCCGATCCTGAAAAAGATCGCCGACGAGCATCCGGAGATGTGCATCGCGCAACTCAATGTTGATGAGAATCCCCAGACGGCACAGAAGTTCGACGTCATGTCCATCCCGACCTATGTGGTCTTTAAGGATGGCCAGGCGGCGAAGCGCTTCGTAGGCGGTATGCCCGAAGCCCGTTTTCTCTCAGAAGTCCAGTCAGCATAGAAAGGCGTATAGGAATAATGTGTACTGATGGAGTGAATCATAACCAACTGCAGATGATGATGGAAATGTGCCAGTCTGAGGTCGAACTGATCGAGGACTGGGTCAAAGAGCTGGCGCACCTGGCTGGCCATGCGGGCCTTGAGGCGGAGAGCAGCCTGGCCGATGCAGTCACCGAGCTCAAGAGTGTGCGCCGTCGCCTGGATCGCGCCTCAGAAGAGGTTGAAAGCACGTCGAACTTCCCAGAGTCGACCGTAACCGCTCTCTAATAAAGAGCGCGCTATCCGCCCTCATCTTTTAAGCAGCTCGCGTTTTCTGCGGGCTGCTTGTGGTTTCGTTGAGCCGCTCAAATCTCAAAAAAATCCTCTAAAATCTCCCATTTTTCCTAAGATATGGTACTATTATTAACAATATTTACTATATCTTGAAGAGGATATGGCAAGGCGAGTTGGTCTCCAATCAGCTCAAGACAGTGTGAAAAAAAGGGTTTTCAAAGTTTTTTAAAAAATTTTAAAGAAGGGGTAAGGTTCCAGCCTGCTTCTTCGTCTTATATGTGAACGTGATCCGCTCATAAGCGTAGATCAGAGGGGGCAGGGTACTCTGAGAGCTGAGCCGATCCGCGCAATCTGTCTGGTTTGTTGGAGACACCTTAAGGGAAAAAGCGGGGGAAATCCACATCATGGAAAACGATCAGGTGATCGCAGCAGTGCAAGAAGCACAACAGGGCTCCAAGCAAGCCTTTGGCGTCTTGTATGAGGCCTATTACCAGCAGTTGTATTATTACGCGTGCAAGCGTCTGGGCTCCGAGGAAGCGGCGCGCGATGTGGTCCAGGAGACCTTCCTTCGCGTGTTGCTCAAGATCGGCGAGCTTCGCAACCCTGCCAGCTTCAGTAGCTGGGTCTATCGCATAACCAACAACAATATCCTCACCGCGTTGCGCAGCCGCACGCGTGAGATGCAGACATCCATCGAATGGCAAGAGCTTGAGCAGGGTGACTACCGTTCGATCGATACGATCAATGCGGCGCAAGGCAGGATCGCCCAGATAACGACGGTGGAGTTCCTGCCGCAGGACGCGCTTGAGATCAAAGAGGATCGCGCGCTGATTCTGCGTCTGATCGACACGCTGACCGATGTCCAGAAAGAGGCGATCGTTCTGTGTTATTACGCGGGCTTCACCTCACCCGAGATCGCCCGCATTCTTGAGATTTCCACCAGTGCGGTTGATAAGCGCTTGCATGATGCGCGCCACGCGTTGCAGACGGCCTATAAGGCGGAGAGCGGACGTAAGGACCTGACGGTATCAGGCGCGGCGGGGCAGACGCCGGTTTTGACCCGTCTGCTGCGTGAAGAGAGCACAGAGGTGGCGCAACCACAGGCGGAAACCTCGATAACCGCAGGTTTGATGGCTGCCATCCCGGGCCTTCTGGCAACGGGTATGGCGGATCCCCAGGCGGCTGCGCGCGCAGGATACTTTCTGGACTTGGCAAAAACAGGAGCGCTTGGCCACGTTGCAGCAGGCGGTCACCTGGGACAGGCTCTGCCTGAGGTGGTCACGGCCAAGGCTTCGCCTAAGGTGCCGACGGTGGCTAAGGCCATCGGCGTCGCAGCCGTTCTCGCCTTGCTGGTCGGCGGTGGTTTCGCGCTCGCCCACTACGGGCTGGGCGCCTCGCGTAGTGCGCGCCGTCTCAATGTGCCGCCTGTCAATACTGCCGTGCAGCCGGAAGCGTCGATCGTGTCCACGCCTACCGCGATCACATCGGTGGTTGCGACCGATTCAGTTTCTGCGGGAGCAACCTCGGCGCCGACTCCGGCGCCACAACCCGCGCCGACTCCGGCGCCACAACCCGCGCCGACTCCGACGCCTGCACACGTGCCAGCGCCTGTACCAACGCCTGCGCCAGTCCGCCCTGTGATCACGGTCGCGCATGCTGCGCTGACCTATCCGGTCGGCACCACGCTGACGATCGCTCGCATCCTGCGTGATGCGGGAGTGACAGCCTGGGACGCGCAGGGCAATGCGCTGGCAGTGACCTTGGAACGAACAGAGGCCATCGATATAAACACGCTAGGAACGACGACGATATTTGCGTGCGCAAGAGACAGCGAAGGCACCGAGGCGATAACGCAATTGATTCGCATCACGATGAAGTGATGGGAATGGGAACTTGGCAACAAGAGAGTGATGTGCGACCGAGAGGAAAAGTAATGGGGACACAGTCGATCAAAAGGGAACAACCGCCGCTGTGGAAGCGTGCCGTCAACTTCATGCTGGTAGCTGTGCTGCTCTTCAGCGTGATAGGGAGCCCACAGCCGCAGACGGCGCAGGCCTCCCAGCCGGTGGGCGACGTCATCCACAACTATCCCTACTCTCCGGCGCCGTCGATGACGCCGACCAATCCTACTGATATCGACTGGAACTATCGGGTCGATCACACTGACCCGAACCAGAAAGGTCTGGGCTTGAGCGGTCCAGATACTCCCCTTCAAGGTTATGAACAGGCTTATACGGAAGCCCTGTCTGAGCAATATAACGGAACCGCCACACCTAACCATATGGTCATTAGCAATGATCCAGTGACCGAGGGGACCATCGCGTTTTATGGCTATGGCATCATGCCCTACATGGATTATGCTTTTACGTCGACCAGTAGTGCTATGACACGTGGCTTGTCCTTTGTGTTAAACCCCGCCAACATGAACTTCCATACGCTTTCTGAGACGGGTTATCTGTTCAATGGCCAGATGACCAAAGTGGGGAGCAATACCTACTACACGGGTTATGCTATAACTCTGTCTTGCGCAAATGACGCGGGTATGCAGGAAAACGACGCAACTTCTCCCAATACAGCGGCCTTGCGCGTTTACTATATCAATAATGAGCTTTGGAATACTGAGGACTTCAAGCCGGGCAATACAACGAACACACGAACCTTGGTCGCAACGATCAAAACAGACATTACCAACCTGAGTACGACCGCATTTCGTACGAGCGTCGAGATCGACCCGGCAACGCGCGCCTTCAAGGTCTATGTTGATGGTGTCTGCTGGGCAAGTGTCGATGCAAGCCAGGTAATAGGGGGTGCCTCAGGCCCGAAAGGCTTTGGTTTTTACACGGGTTACTATGCTCATAACTGCGCTATCCTGACACGTATCCGCTATGAGTACATCTCGATCATCAGCGCATCTGGCTCAATGGACGACGCGGTACCTGCCAACTGCCAGGTCAACTTTGTAGAGCAGGCAACGGGCAACGAGATCCGTATCCCAGAGACTGAGGTCGGGCTGGTCAATCAGGGCTACCGCATCGTGCAGCCCCAAAAAATCAGCTTCGAAGGAAAAATGTACTATCTGGTAAGCAACAGTGCAGGCACCAATACTCGCAGCGATATCAAACTGGGATATAAAGCTGACCCGAGTCAGAACGTCACCACCCTTTACTACATGCTGCCCGAGGATTTGACCACAAAAGCTCCTGAGAAGAACGCTCAGGTCAACGGCGGTGACTGGGATACGGGCACTTCCACAAAGCCGGTACAGGTGACCGCAGGATCTGAGATCAACTACAACATCACGGCCTACGCGCCTTCGACGGCGGTACCGATGCTGATGCGGGGAAACAGTGCAGCGGGGACTGATACCACCTGGTGGAACCAGGCTACGACAGGACGTACGCCTGATGGCTCACCCGCGCCCGCGGTACAAAAGCAACAGATCGCAACTATCAAGTTCGTCAATCTCACCAGCTATCTTTCGCCAAGTGTAGCGGTTATCCAGTTTCTTGACGAGAATCCCACTTGGAACGGCAAGCCGGTACTAAAAGCTTGGGATGCGACTGATACGACGATGTCGAACCCAGATCAAAGTGTCCAGCGCGTCATTGCCTGGGTGACTGCGGGCAGCGTTGCGGGAACCTATGACCTCTATGTCGGTGGTCAGAATGGCGTCTGGATGAGCTGCGGCGACGGCACATCTAGCACTGATCAATATTCATATCAGTTCCAGAACTTTACGAATGTCTCTACAATCGACTTCGCCGCCTTCCATACTGAGAGGGCGCGAAACATGCGCTACATGTTCTCAAGTTTGGGTTCAAGCCTGACGACGGCGCCCTCTCTGGATCTGTCAAACTTTGATACTTCAAACGTTGTCGACATGAGCTACATGTTCAACCAATATGCCTATGGTTCAACGACGCCTCCAACACTGGATCTGTCTCACTTTGATACCTCGAATGTTCAATTCATGGGTAGCATGTTCTACCTCTATGCCTACAGTTCGCTGACCGGGCCAACCCTGGATCTGAGCAGTTTTGATACCGCAAAGGTTACGGACATGAGTAGTATGTTCTTTGGCTTCGCCCGGAGCGCTAAAACCCCTCCGACTGTGGATCTGACACACTTCAATACCGCAAAGGCCTTGAACATGAGCAGTATGTTCTCGAACTATGCATATAGTGTAGCAGGGGCGACGCCGGTAAGCCTTGATCTGACGCATTTTGACACCTCAAGCGCTACGAATATGGGGAGCATGTTCAGCTCCTTCGCCTACTATTCAACGACACCTCCCCAGTTGGATCTGACGCACTTTAATACATCGAACGTCACGAACATGAGTAGTATGTTCAGCAATTATGCCTACACTGCAACGACGCCGCCTACGCTGGACCTGAGCCGCTTTAACACCGTGAAGGTCACGAACATGAACAATATGTTCAACGGTTATGCCTACAGCTCAGCATCGCCCGTCACACTTGATCTACGGTGGTTCAAGATCGGCGTCCCGGCGGCTGGCACTACGTTGCAGCAGATGTTCAGTAACACCTCGCACGTTACCCAAATCTATTTGAATAGTGTGGACTTTAACGCGGCGACGATCCCAAACTCAAATAATATGTTCCTGAATCAGAGCATGAGCCTCAATGTCTATGTCGGAACAGCAGCAGACCGCACCTGGATGATGGCACTGTCACCTGCGCCGCCGACCGTGACGGTTCAGGCGCCTACAGGCTCCCAGCTCGCGCCGGAACCCGTGACCTTGATCGCGCCTGTCCCTGTCGTGAAGACTGGCTCCAGTGTTCCCCAAACGGTCATTGTCGATACGATTCCTTCTGGGTTGACGATAGATGAGTCCTCGATTACAGGGGACAAGAACACAGTTACTCAAGATGACGCTATCACCTGGACGCGCGATGGCCAAACAATCACCTGGTCTGTTCCCAACACGATGGTTCCGGTGGATGTCTCGGTAAAGGTGAAAGTCAACAGCGGGCTGACTGACGGTACTCCGTTCACCAATATGGCTATAGTTGGTCCCCAGAATACCAATGCGACCTATCATAAGTTTAAAGCGGGCTGGAATGTCACCGAGCAGTACTATGTCTACCATGGCGGGCCGACCACGACCCAGCTTCAGGATGACGCGAACACGATCGTCGACCCCGGGGGTTCTTATACGGCCATCGGCCCTCTGACCTCACTCTCCGGTTATTCTTACTATGGTTATCAACGTGTGGGTATTGACTCGACGGTTCAGACCGGGCCACCTCCGGCGCCGGCTTATACTGACGCGAGTCCCGCGGTACACGGCTCTGGCTTTGCCAGCAGTAATGCCGAGACGATCAAGCTCTACTACACCAAAGACGCGATGACGGTCACGGTTCACTATGTCGATGAGACGGGTAATGAGATCGCCAGTCCTACTGTGGTAGGAGTGACACCTAATACGGATTACTATCTGTTGAATAGCTACTTTGGCTCGATTACGGTCGGCAGTGACACCTATACCTACTACAACTATGCAGCAAACGCAGATAAGTCGGTCAAAGACCAGGCCATGCCAGCGCCGGCACTGGCGCCTTCTACCAGCCCGGTCTATCCTGATGGATCAGTTCCGACCTTTACGGCGACCCAGATGACATCAGATAAAGATGTCACACTGTACTTCACCAAGAAAAAGGCCGTCACGGTGCATTATGTCGAAAAGGGCAATCCCTCTCATATCCTGCACCCGGACGCGACCTATTTTGTGGACTCGACCTATAACGCGGCAAGCGCGGTGATAAGCTCGTTGAATGACTCGGCGACCTCTAAGACCTATACCTATACTTCTACCTACTCCCTGGATAGTGGCGCCAGCGCTTCTGCGGGAACCCCTGGTACGGTTACCGCCCCGGCAGATATTACCTTGTATTACTCGACTAACTACACGGTCACCGAAAAATATCACGTGGCTTACAACCCTGAAGAAGACGATGCTCCGACAGTGCTTGCTCCTGATAAGGATACCTCGGTAGCAAGCGGGGATCCTTTCTATAGCACCGGTCCGCCTGCCAGCATAAATGGTTATAGCTACGTGGGTTACAAGATCGGCAATGACTCTGCCCCCTTGCAGGAGGGCTATCCGTCATCCTTGATACCCCTTATCCCTTCTGTCTTTGATGATCAGAACATCATCTATGTTTATGAGAAGTCAATATTGACCGTAACCTATGTAGACTTCGATGGCTCGGTAATCACTACTGAGACGGTAGGCTATGGCGAAGACGCTACACCTCCAACTGATCCAACCCGCCCGGGATATCGCTTTACTGGTTGGGACAAG
>WRFR01000023.1 GCA_009778715.1 Coriobacteriia bacterium
AAAGAGCCTCAGGGCGTTTGGATTAGTTACCAGATTTTGGGGGAAATCGTCCTGCCCTCAAGCCCCTGACCTGCGGCTTTAATAATTTGAGCTGGATTATTCAAAAAACGCGGTCAAGTCAGGATCTATGCGGTTACTATTAACGCCGCCCCCAAGAAATCTGCATCGAAACAGTAAGCGGCCTCTGAATCAGTTTACCTCCCTGAGGGGTGAAAAAAGCTAGGCCATTGGTTGGACTTTTTCTTCAATGAAGGCGATTTCTTTTTCATCCAGGCTATATTTTGCGTAAAGCTGCTGGTCTATTTCAGGAATAGATTTTGTCCAGTCAATGTCGCTCTGCGGTGTGAAATCCTGTAGGGGAACTTTTAACCATTTTTCTCGTGGATTATGCTGCGTGATTTTTAAAGCACCTAACATAGTCCGAGCAAACTTTGACTTGATATATTTTAAACAACACTGAGCTTCCTCTTTGCTATTGAAGCCGCCGATGGAAAGAAAAGTGTCAGTTGCTCCTGTGGTGGGTGCGCCAATGAGTGGCGTTGAAAGGACTTCTCCAAGTACGCCGGAGCCATTTGCACTAGGGAGGAAAACCTTGAACTTCTCAAATGATTCTGGTACATCAAGATACTTTGCCTCTATCCATCTGTATTCTCGCTTCCCCTCCACTAAGCCCAGCATATGTATCTCGTCAGTTTTAGAGCATTCTTCATGAAAGGCAAAGTCCATTAGTGAAAATGCTTTGGCGACGACCTGATCAATTGTGCCCTTGCCCAACAATTCTTTTGCTTGTGGATAATCGACAAAGAATTCCCTTGAGAAACGATATTGTGCACGAGGCGAGACAATAGTGGAAAATGCCACTCCATTTACATTAGTAACCTTACGAACTATTGTGCTCAGTGCATCATAGAACGTGAAAAAGCCAACGCTTTCAAAGTTCTGTTCTTTATCGTGATAGAGAACAGCTACTCCACCTTTAATATCGGTATTCGCAAATACGTTCGCACTTTTTTGCTCATAGTACTCAACCTTTAGATGCTCATCGCTAAGCATCTTTCTATTCCAGGACTTCGGTGTTTGTCCTGCATTAAACAAGAATCTGGCAGGTGAAATTAAGCAGTATTTTTGTGCGACTTGTTCCGCAAGGTCATAAAAATAGTGATAAATTGGCTCATCTCTCGATTCGCCACTCTCTTGATATGGCGGATTGCCCACTACCACGTCAAATCTCATCTCAAGTTCTCCTCCGCTTTTAGCAAGTTCGGTCAGGTCGCGGCACACCAAGTGCGAGCTCTCAATATCAGAGTAGCCTCCATACACAAAGTTCTTTGCGATGTTGTAGATGATCTCACTCGGCGCAAAGCCGTATACCTGATTCTCGAGGATATGTTTAAGCCGTTGCTTATCATTCGGTATCTGCTGCACCAACCCCGCGTACAAACGCTTGACAATCCCTGTCAGATATAGGCCTGATTTGACATACAAATCCGCGAAAGTCTTGTCCTTGTCAGTGAATATACCGGGGTTCTCTTCCTCCAATTTGTCGATCATCATCTCTACCACCCAACGAGGGGTATAAATCTGATTGGTCTTCTGCGGCGGGATGTAATCGAAAATGTCCTCGGTCTGACTTTCATCGAAGTAATCCGCCAACTGCTCTTTCTTGTGCAGGAATTCCTGAATTGATTCGTTGAACACGGCGCTGTCAAAGAAGTTGTAGGTATCGCGCAAGGCACGGAACTGATCAAGCGTTATACCCGTAACCTCCTGGAACACCTCATCTTTGATGTTCTCATCAAAGTTTGCCAAAGTTGTATCATGTGTACCGTAGGCCATCAGGAAAGACGGGATAGTCCGGGCAAAACCGCGCAGACGGGCGCGAATGTCATCCTCGACCGCCGTTTTCTTTTTCTCTTCTGCCTTTTGCAAGACCGACTCAGTCGAGTCTTGCGTCAGCACCTTGACCTTCTCCTCAACAACAGAAGCGATATCCGTCTTGAAGTCATCCTGTATCTGCTGCGTTTGCGCCTTAAAGCGCGCTTTTGCCTCAGCAAGAGCCTCCTCATCGCTCTGCGCGGCAGCAACCTGACGTTTGTACTCGACCTCCGCTTCTGCCTTCTTGATCTCGGATTGTCGTTTAACAACTTCAACCTCGCGGGCAAGAACGTTCGCGTTTTGCTGCACCACCTGCTCCGCCTGCGCCATGGTAACACCCTGTTCTTTTGCGAGCTCTTTGACAGGATCGGTAACCGTATGTCTGAACATTGTCGCAACGGTGCTTGTGAGATCTGAGGTAGATAGCTCAGCTGCGTCCCGCGCAACCTCAGTGATATCCGCATAGACCTTGTCGCCAAAGCGGGCTTCGGTCTCAGAGACAACTATTGTGGGATCTGCGATCGCGTTACCATAGCAGTCTACCTTGACGTCTTGCGTGTTGATGGGCCCGCTCGTCTGGCGTGGCATAATTTTACCTGCATCAACCGGGTTGAGTTGCTCTAAAATCTCTCTTGCTTCTGCTGAGGCAAAGATCCCGGATATATTCTGGAACAAAAGGTTCGACATGAAACCGCGTTTAACGACTTCGCGCGCCTTCAGAACTTTCGGGATAGTCAGAACCTGATTCACATCAAGCTCAACCATCTTGCCTTCATCATCCTCTGCAATCACCGGGAAGAAGTTGAGAAGCTTTCTGACGTTGTTCTCGCGGTCCTCCGTCGTGCCACCGCCAGCAGCTGTTGTGCCATTCAGATTGTTCGCGAATTCGTCGTAGATGATAAGAGTGCGCTCTGGCGCAAAGTCAAAGATGTATGCATTTTGTTTTTCACGCCTCTCGCCATCTACGTTAAAGGACCAGGGGTTCTGCGCCCGGAACGCTGCTTGCATATACAGGCTGGGGGATTTCACATTTGAGAGCATCAAGACACCCGACCATTCAGGAATGGTGACCCCCGTCGTGAGTTGCCCCACTGATAAGGTTATCGTCTGTTCATGCTCTGCTATTGCCTTGCGAACTCTGTCAAATGATGCCTCGAGAGCATCCAGATCATCTTCTGTCCTCCCGTCACCTGCCGCCACGATGATCTCGTAGTCCTTAAACACTGAATGATTCTTCAAGAGCTTTGCAAGGGCCTTCGCACTCGCGACACGATCCAGCAACCAGAAGGTGTGCTTGAGCTCATCGCGCAACTCTTTTGTAGAAAACGGATATTTCTCGTTTCGGGTCAGTGTGTCGAGCCATTTGCTCACCTCTTCCTCGTGAAGGAATTTTCCGCTGTCGCTGGTGGCAAAGAATTCATTCAGGTCGAAAGCGAAGTCTCTTTCTTCGCCATCGATCTCTGCTCCTTGGTTTACTTCATCGGTGATCATCTGGCTCATCTGATAGGTAAACAGGTTCAGGAAGGGCAATTTCTCATAGGGGTTATTCTGCTCTGGATCGGCCCATGAGGCCTTAGCCTCTTGCTCATCTGCATACGTCCAGTTAAATATCTGGTCCGCAGAGAACTTGCCCGAGGCGACAGCTCGAAACGGCGTACCAGACAAATGCAAGGTAAAGTCCCGGGTGATGTTATTGAAGGCAACGTCAGTCAAGAACGTATCGACACCTTCATGCGCCTCGTCAATCACGAGCAAGTCCCATTTCAGTTCTTTGACCCACTGAAGCTTATCGTACTCTCCTCCGAATGCAATCGCGCCCTTCAGATCCTGTAGAGAGATAAACGCGATACATCTCTGTTTCAAGGACTCTTCCTTCGGCACACCTCTGAGCAGGCGGAGATAGTCTTCCCGGGTAAATACCGGACGCTCCTTTAGAGACTTCGTGGTGGAAATGAACTTATAGTGCGTTTGCCATTCGATGAAAGTTGCATAATCATCAAACCATGAATTGGCGATAGCTGGGCGATTCGTAACGACCAGCACGTTTTTCGCGTCCATTCTTCGAGCCAGATCATACGTGCTTAAGGTTTTGCCAAAACGCGGCTTCGCGTTCCAGAGAAACTCACCCTCCGGATGCGCTTTGGCATAGGCACGCGTCATCACGACCGCTTGTTCCTGCTCTGCGCGAAGCAGGTATCCGGTCTGGCTACTCGCCTTGACTGACTTGTCAAACCGGTTGTTCCTGAAATCATCAAAATCAGCATGGGCCTTCTGTGGTGTTCCATCATAATAGAACCACTCAGTATTTGGTTCTTGGTCGACCTTTTTGAACTTGCGTAAATACGTGTGGAATTGGGTATCTAGGAACCATTCATCAGATCCAATGAATTTCGCAGGCTCCGACCAGAGCTTCTGAAACTTCAGATTAACCGCAGCCGTGTGCGTCTGCTCCTTGATGCGGTCATCAACGTCACGGCGCTCGGTATAACCGATTTTGATCCAGCCGTCTTTTTGATTGTAATCAGGAAGAACATAGGCATAGATCTGCGGATAAATGATCTTTGTGGTTGTGATCGTCGTTTTGTCGCCCATTACCGTTTTACTCCCTTATCGAAGTATTCCATCTTATTGGTATCCCAATTCATCACCCTGACCCGCTTGCCTGGGATAACCCTCCACTCCTCTTCCAACTCCTCCCTGTCGAACAGCTCCTGCTGTGACCCCCCCATACCTTGAGATTCAAACAATAATAGTTGCTCGTTGTTGACTTTCTCTTTTTTCTCTGTCAGCGGGATGATGAGTTTGAGTCCATCCATTTGAAATATGTTGTAGCTGATGATCTTTGCGATTTCCTCAAAGAGACCTTGTAGCGGCTCCACTCCCCATTTAAAAACGTAGTAGTCACGATACGTGTAAAGCAGGTTCTCACGGGCAAGCAGTAAGGAATCGCCATTCCACTCAAAGCCGTAACTTGATTTGTATGCGAGTTCAACCAGCCTTTGCCATTCGGCCTTATCATCTACCTCATTGTTGATCCGAGCAAACTTCCTGTCCACGAACCCCGTACGCTCGACGAGAGGAATGGGCTCGCCTGTTCCCATGTCATAGCGCGTCGCCATATAGGGCGCCTCACCACAGGCAACTTCAAGCCAGGTACGACAGGTGTACGCCTCCAGGTCATCAGTTTGATAGCCCTCATCGACGATGTCGTTTTGTTTCTTCACAATCCAAGTTGGCGTGAAAACTTCAGCCTGCATTTTCGTTCGTGTCTTTTGAAGCGCCCTTGTTTTCAAGGCCCGTGGCATGATCAACGTGCCCTTCTCGCCCGTAATGAGTTCCGGTTTGATCTCTGCCGTCGCAGCATACTCATCGGCGCCATACTCTTTATAGTGATCGTTTGCCCAGATGATATTTTTTGAGGTGCTCGGCGTTGAGGTTGTCCTATCAATGAGGAGGATCTCAAGTATGCGCGGCATATTCGACCTAATGTCATTTTCCAGAACGTCAGACGGGCACATTACGCTTGCGTCACTTAAAATGCCTGTTGGAGTTTTCTCCGGCTCTATGATCTTCTCCTCAGCCATTCCTCTTCTTTCCAGTTTATCTGAACTCCGTCTTGAACATGAAGGCCCTGCCCACACGGATGCCTACTTCATTATAGCGAGTGGACTGTACGAAGCTGCATCTATAACTAAACTTAATACTGCTTCCCTGGCTCCAGATACTTCGCTCGCGGTACTTGCTCAAGGCATTGAGCCCCTCTCCAATCCTTGGGCAGTCATCTTTGCGCCAAGCCGATAGCACTAGAATCTGACGAATCTCGCTATCCAGAAATGCCTACGCAGAATGCGATCACGCAGGCAATGCCAAAAATAAGTGCCATCTGTTACTCACTCCTTACATTGCGACCAGCTATCTCGAATACGGGCGCCGGTACCACCACAGCCACTGGGTAAGCAATTTTTAGATAAGGCAGAACCGGTCGCTTCCTCAAGGTCAACTCACCAGAGTCGGCCTCATCGGGATCATAACCGGCCTCTCTGAGAGCTTGGCGCAGAGCCAACATCTCAGCACGCCGATACTCTGTCATGATCATATCGAGCAAGGTTATATCATCTGAGTACACAATGGGAGGAAGTTTCATGATAGGTGTCACGTCCCACGCCTTTCTGCTGGTCGGGCTCCCGTTTAGCCGCCTCGATTCTGATAACGATAGACATACTACTCTCCGGCTCTGACATGACCGCGAAACAGATGTGTGCCAGAGCAGGTATTCTATTTCGGCTAACCCCCGAATACTTTTCCTGCAATACCCACTCTAGACGCTGCGTCTCGCATCGATCTTTCGGCAGACCACACTTACGACAGGTTAACAAGATATATGGGGGAGGCAAAGCAAGCAGCACATCAGAAACCGCCGGGGCAAAGCCATGCAATGCTACGACTGTTATAAGTAATGATCCGCGCATCCGTTTGGTAGAACTGATCACTGATGGTTGTCTCCCGACTCACTATGGTGACTGGCTTGCCACCTTTAAGTAGTTCTTTGGTAGGCTGCGCGAATATGTGATCTCCTGATGCAATGATCACTTCAGAAAAGTTTGACAGCTCTACATGGTTCAACATGCGAAGCAGCGCAAGATCAGCGCCGTTGAATCCGGGCTTGAAGACACATTCTGCCTGCGGCCACAGACACGAAAAATGGTTAAGCGCAATGGCATCTCCCGTACCAACGATTATTCGATCCCAACTCTCAACGGGACACATCTCATCGATGAGCGCTTGTGCAAGACCAACGTTTCTTCGATTGATCTGGCCCACAAAATTCTCGATATCTATCAGATAGAGCTTCGGCTTGGTCTTTTCTGCCGACAGAACGCTCCCCTCGCGCGTTTCTACCCCTTTTAGCATTGCCCTGCCTATATCTGTTTGTTCCAATGTATCTGCCATCATGCTCCTGCCTCCCTGATATCTGGACGCTCCCTAATTTAGTAACATGGACATACCTTAAGACAGAGCTCAGACATGACAGGTCGGACAGGTGTTTATCGTTGTGCCACGCGGTAATATTTAGCGGTTTCGGATTTCTGCGCACAGACGCCGCTCAAGTCTAAAACACAGCAATATCGTACACACGTCCGTATTCCATGCTATGCTAGGTGTCAGGCATTCCCATCAGTCGATGCTCTATTCCGCCTGTTTCGCCATGCGTTGGCGAAAAGTGCCTCCACATTCCACATCTATCTTACGGAGGTCACAATGGCAAAGAACAATGAGATCATCGCGGTGCAAGGTACACAAATAACCATTGCGAAAATCAATCGAGAGGACTACCTCTCTCTAACAGACATGCTAAAAGCGAAAGACGGTGATTTCTTCATCAAAGACTGGTTGAGAAATCGTAACACAATGGAATTTCTTGGAATCTGGGAACGCCTCCATAATCCAAATTTCAAATGGGGCGAATTCGCCCTATTAAGAAGTCGTGCAGGATTGAATAGTTTTCGAATCAGCGTTAAAGAATGGGTGGAAACGACTGGAGCAATCGGTATTCGAGCAACAAAAGGCCATAATGGCGGCACTTATGCTCATAAAGATATCGCCTTCGAGTTTGGCATGTGGATCAGCCCGGAGTTCAAAGTCTATCTGATCCGCGAGTTCGATCGCCTTAAAACCGAAGAGCAGAAGCGCCTCTCTGCTGAGTGGGACTTGCAGCGTACCCTTGCTAAGATCAATTACCGTATCCATACCGACGCCATCAAGGCGCATATCATTCCTCCTGAGGTTACAAAAGCTCAACTCGCATATCAAGCGGCTAGCAGGAGAAGCCTTATAAAATATGACATCCGAAGTCACTCCAGCTGCTCCTCGTCGCCGTAGTCATCCCAATACTCTTCCAGTGGTGACTTCAAAATAGGGCGTTGATTTACTCTGCTGTGTTTATTGCCTGCCTGCTTCTTCGCTTCACGCCGCAGCTGCCCTGGCTTAAGCTGAGGTATTGGGATCCCAAAACTGATGATATGTGACGCTTGATTTTCGTCCCCAATCCCAATCATTTGCGCTCCAGTTTTCTGGAGCAAATGGCTGGCATTTCTCTTGTTGCTTACCACAGTCACCGAGAATCCTTCAAGCAGCAATCGCGCAACTTCCTCAGCAAAGATATGGTCGCCTGACGCGATCACCACTCCTGAAAAGCATGAGAGATCCCTGAGACACAACTCGCGGAGCAGGGCATGATCCGCTCCATCATTTCCCTCCCTGATAATACACTGAGCCTGTGGCCAGACATCTTTAACTATGCTCGCAATAAAATAAAAGCCCGTGCCGATTACCACAACATCATCTAACTCTACTGGAATGCATTTCATAATGGTCTCTCGCAGGAATATCACGCTTTGAAGCGAAGTGGCTCCATTAGCAAGATTCTCAATATCTATCAGATAGAGCTTCGGCTTCTTTACCGGATGAGGCGCTTCGCCTGTATCTGTCTGTTTCGGCGTGTCTGTCATCATGCCTTTTCCCTACTGCCCGGGGTTTCCCTGGTTTCAGCAACATCCGCTCTTCTAGCGGGCGTCCTTGACGCGTACGACGATGCCAATCTGACGCTCGGGCGCGGCGTCGGGAGTAATGCGGTTTACTTGCGCCTCTACGATGTCGCCGTGTCCGAATACCAGTAGTTGGCTGATGATGTCGTTGTGCGCCTGGGGAATGTAGCCGATCTTTTTGCCCTGATAGCCGACGCGCACCGATGCGCTATCGTAGGGGTTGTCTGGCTCTGCCGCGAGCTCCAGGGGGGTACCTACTTCCAGCTCCTTAAAGACTTCCATGCCCTCGTAGTAGGCGAAGCCGCTCAGGTGGCAACTGACGATGTTTCTGCTTGGGGTGTACATGATGTGCTCCTTTTCTTGTTGGTTCTGTTTAGCAAGAGTAGTTTTGCAAACAGCTCAGACAAGATCAGGCGCACAGATGTTTTGACGTGCTGCTTTTCTTGGATATAACCAGGAAAGGCAGGAACCCGCTCCCGTTTTCTCTGCTTACCGAGAATAGAATCCTGATTTTTATGACTTTACTGATCGCCCTCGATCATGATAACCTCGCGTCCGCCATCCAGGCGGCCGGGCAGATTCTTTGCGTTCAGGCTGCTGATCGCGGGCTTGCCGGTGCTCATCTCGATCTGTTCACGAGCGACTTTTGCGGCGGTTGCGCCCTCCTCGGCAACGTGCGCACTTTCGCTGAAACCGTCGGGGCGGCGAACCGTTGAGATGTCTGTTGCGGCGACCTCGGCAAGCATGTTCAGTACGAGCTCAGTGTTGGTCATGTTGTCACGCAGGCCTTCCTTTTTCAGGCCTTTGTACTTTTTGTACTCACGCGTGTTCATGCCGCTCCAGGTGCGGCTCATCAGGTCGGTCAGCGCAGCGTATTCTTCGCCCTGCTGGACACCCGATTTATCCCACTCATCCGTCAGGGCTTTGCGCACCTCAATAGACTTGATCCGCTGGTTGATCCAGTTCTCGCTGTAACCTAAACGCCGGTAATTCTGGATGGCACGGTCAATGGACAGCTCGGGGTCGACCGTTTCGTCCAGCCGCTCGCTGCCCACCTGGGCAAGCCAGAGCTTGAACGGCTCCGCCTTCTTACTGGGGATGGATTGGATGAGGCGCAAGAGTTGCTCAGTTGTGGCAACATCAGTCATTCGCATCTTGCCGTCAGCCGCCTGCATTTTCAACTGTACGATTTCTTCGTACAGTTGACTCCCCTCCTGTTTAAGGCTGCGTTTCAAGTCGCTCCAGTATCGGCGCGCATTCTCTGGTTCAGCCAGCACCGCCACCACATCAACAACTGAGAAGTACCACTCCTCACGTTCATCGTCCCACTCGTGGCGAACTTGCTGCCCCTCAAATAGTTGGATCTTTTCTTCCATGTCACGCTCCTTCGATGTTGATAACGATGGTATCGAAGGCTTCGCGCAGCTCTGGCTGGCGAGCAACGATCCGGGTTGCCCCGGCGTTAAGTTTTC
Organism: Coriobacteriia bacterium; assembly: GCA_009778715.1. Lineage (GTDB taxonomy): Bacteria > Actinomycetota > Coriobacteriia > WRKU01 > WQUG01 > WQUG01. The sequence goes on from WRFR01000023.1 coordinate 9,893, forward strand.
TTGTATCTATTGTATCAAAATAGTCGCACTAATGTCCGTACTGTATGAGATAATATATTTGGCAGCCTGATGTTGCAGGCGGTAAATCTTGCCCCGGAGAGGGGTGATGATTATGATTGTTCTCCAATTTATTATCGAAGTTCTTCGATTGGCGGGGACGATCGTTGCTCTTTTGACGCTTCTCATAAAGCTGATAAAGACGAACCGCCGCTAACCGCGGCGGTTCCCATACTATTTGGGGCAACCGTTTGCGACCAAACATCGGGCTGCCTTCTTTTCTATTCTACCATCCTGATATTTTAATGGCAAAATCTATCTTCTCTCTGGGTTCTTTTGGATGACATCATGCGCGCCGCCTTCGACGATGCTCGTGGCGCTGACCACGGTGAGCTTCGCTTTGCTCTGCAGATCCGGGATCGTCAGCACTCCGCAGTTGCACATGGTCGATCTCACCTTCTTCAGGCTCAACTCGACGTTGTCCTTCAGGCGGCCGGCGTAGGGCACGTAGGAGTCGACGCCCTCCTCAAAAGACAGCCGCGCCTGGGCCGCCGCACTCGGCGCCTCGCCGCCGCTGTCATAGCGCTGCCAGTTGCGCGCGCGGTTGGACCCCTCGCCCCAGTACTCCTTGACCATCGTGCCGTTGAGGTTGATGCGCGCCGAGGGCGACTCGTCAAAGCGGGCGAAGTAGCGCCCCAGCATGAGGAAGTCGGCGCCCATCGCCAACGCGAGCGTCATGTGGTAGTCATAAACGATGCCGCCGTCACTGCACAGCGGCACATAGATGCCGGTCTCGGCGAAGTAGCGGTTGCGCTCCTCGGCCACCTCGATGACAGCGCTCGCCTGGCCGCGGCCAATGCCCTTGGTCTCGCGCGTGATACAGATGCTGCCGCCGCCAATGCCGATCTTGACGAAGTCCGCGCCCGCCTCTGCCAGAAAACGGAAGCCCTCGCGATCGACCACGTTGCCCGCGCCGATCTTGACCGCGTCGCCAAACTCGCTGCGCACCCAGCTGATGACCTCGCGCTGCCACTCGGTAAAGCCCTCGGAGCTATCGATGCAGAGCACGTCGGCGCCTTCCGCGACCAGCGCGGGAATGCGCTCGGTGTAGTCGCGCGTGTTAATGCCCGCGCCCACCAGGTAGCGCTTGTGCGAGTCCAGCACCTCGCGCGCGTTGTGCTTGTGCGTGTCATAGTCCTTGCGAAACACGAAGTACGCCAGGCAACCGTCGTCCTTCAGGATCGGGAGCGAGTTGAGCTTGTGGTCCCAGAGGATGTCGTTAGCCTCGGCCAGGCTGACGCCCTCCTTGGCATAACACAGCTTTTCGCGCGGCGTCATGAACGTAGTAACGGGCGTTTCTGGCGTCATGCGACTGACCCGGTAGTCGCGCCCGGTCACGATACCGAGCAGCTTGCCGCTGCTGGCGCCGTCCTCGGTGACTGCCATCGTCGAGTGGCCGTTGGCCTCCTTGAGCGCGATGACATCGGCAAGCGTCGCGTCCGGCCCCAGATTGCTGTCGCTGCGCACAAAGCCAGCCTTGTAGTCCTTGACGCGGCGCACCATCGCCGCTTCGCTCTCGACGGACTGCGCCCCATAGATGAAGCTGATGCCGCCCTGCTGCGCCAGCGCCACGGCCATCCGGTCGCCGCTGACCGATTGCATGATCGCCGAGCTCAGCGGGATGTTGAGGTGCAGCGCCGACTCCTCGCCGCGCGCAAACTTCACGATCGGCGTACGCAGACTCACGTTGTCCGGCACGCAGTCCTTGTCGGTATAGTCCGGAAGAAGCAGATATTCGCTGAACGTACGGGAGGGGTCATTGTAGAAATGTGCCACGGGTGGAACCTTTCTGTGCTAAATCGGGCTGTGCGGTAGAACCATTATACCTACTACTTGAAGTCTCCGCCGAACTCGTCGTTGCCCAGGCCAAAGCTGCTCGACTCCTCGGGCGGAGCCGTCGCCTCCTTGGGCGCGCTCGCCTGCATGCCCTCCGGTGGAGCGGAGACATCACGCGCGTCAAGCTCGCCGCGCCCTTTCTTGCCTTTGGTCTCCTTCTTCGCCGCCTTCGTCAGCTTACGCACCTCTTTATCGGTCTTCGAGGTAAACCGCCCGGTTGTCCAGCTTTGCTTCTGCTCTAAAGTCGATGTTGGCGCAGGCGTGGGCGCTGTCCCGGGCCCTGACAGCAGTGCCGGGTCATGAGGCTCCTGCGGCCCCGCTGCCGTGGGAGCAGCGGCCGCAGCGGCCGGATGCCCCTGGTTCTGCAGGTCCTGGCGCAATGCATCCATATTGCCCATGTTGAACTTCGCCTGGCGGTCAGACGAGTGACCTGAAAGGACATTCGGGTGAACACTGAGGATCTCCTGAATGCGATCGTTAGCCTGGGCTTCGTTGCGCGCGGCCATGGTGACCGTCCGTTTGTCAGTAAAGCAGAGCATCACGCTCCAACTACTGCCCGAAGGAATGACGCCATAGATACGGCGACGCATCACCTTGACATAGATCCAGATAAGATCGTCGGCCGGATGCAGTTGCCCGCTTGCTCCCGCGAAAGAGGCCACGACTTCGGGGCAGAAGTAAAGCGTCTTGCCTACCTCTTTGACGATGCCGTTGGCGGCTGCCTCATCAAGCTTGGCCGCCAGCTCCGCAACCGACACAGGCGAACCCTTCTTGACCAGGCGGCGGTAGGTTGACGAGCGCTCCGGAGCGCCGAGCAACACGAACCGCGAGATCGCGTCCAAAAGAAGCAATGCTACCGCAACGACCGCGAGCCAAGTGACAACCAGCCCGATCATCCAGCTACCGTTATAGTTGAGCTGCACGTTCGGGATACTCGCACGAAGCTGAGCCTGATCTGCAGCGGTCATCTTCTCATCCTGGGCGATCGCTCCAACGAACTTATCGACGTTGCTCTTCCGAGTCGTAGAAACATCACCGATAGCGCCGGTCAACTGCACGTCTGTTTTGCCGATAACGCTTTCCTGCGCACTTGGAATGTTGATCAGGAGGGCTCCGTCCTCAAGATTGACGATCCCCACCTTTCCGCTGCTGTCCCCGTAGTAGTAGATGCCCGTGTCATAGACCCTTTCAGCCTTGATGCGAACAATCATATTTGTCTTTATCTGAGAAGTTCTGACCTGAGTACTGCTGCCCAGATCCTGGACCGGTTTGAGAAGGCTCCTGAAAGGAGCGCCTGCCGCCACCGCGATGCCAACGATGATCGCAGCAATAACGATGCTGATCCAGGCACGCACAAGCAGCATCTTTCGTACGCGGCCTGCAACGAAGTTAAGGGTCTGGTCCATCTGGGTTCCTTCCTTTGATACGGTGGATTCGCGTTTCCAGTGTATCAAAGGCGAGCGTAGAGGCTGACTGGTTTTGAGCTTAAGCTACCAGTACACGCGCGACCGAAACGTCATGTGCCTCATGCTCGATCTCGGGGAAGAGCGTCTCCTCAAAACACAGCCCGATAGTGAGAAGCGCGGCGGGAGCATCCGCGAGCAGCCGGTCATAGTAACCCTTGCCATAGCCGACCCGGTAGCCCGCCCGGTCAAAAGCCAGGCCCGGCACCAGCACGACGTCGATATCGGCCAGCGCAACCTGCGGCGCATCGGCGCGTGGCTCCCGCAGGCCAAAACTCCCAGGAACCAAGTCGCTCTCCGCACAAGCATGGAGCGTCAGCCTCGCCCCTGCGCGATCTGCCACCCGCGGCCAAACCAGCTGGGGTGACAAAGTACCTGACCCTTTGTCACAATCGCCCCCTACACCAATCCACCCAAGCGGATCTAACTCGTCGGCTAAAGGAGCATAAACCAGCACACAGCGTGCGGCACGCAGCTCCGGCAAGGCAAGCAATTGCTCCGCCGCCGACGCCGCGGCGGCTTGCCGGCGCGCGGGCGAGAGGCTCGCGCGAGCCTCACGGGCCACACGACGAAGATCATCCTTGGATCGCATGAGAACTCAGAAGCTCGGCGATACCCGACACCCGGGCACTACACGTGCATGACCTGGAGCCACGTATGGACAAAGGGCACCGCAACCATCAAGATGATCAGCAACACGGTGAAGATGAGCATCATCCAGTTCGCCGTGCGCATCGGTACGATATCTATATCCTTGTCATTGCGTGCAACCAGGCGGTTAATGACCGCCATGATGATCAGGGCGGCCACGAGCGTCGTCAAAAGCTCAGATATCCCAAAGTACGCGATCAGGATCCACTGAAGTTTAACAAAGCCGGAAAGGATCCAGATATAGAGCGCAAATATCAGGGTCATCAGCACCGCTGCGCCCACGGCGATCGCCGCAGCGTGCAGGAAGCGCCGGGATTTGCGAGGGCGATCCTGAGCGTCGGTGTCCACCAGGATCTCGACGCCGTGCAAAAACACGTGCTGGATCGTGAGCAATGAAATCGGCAGGAATGTTATCGCCAGGGTAAGTATCGGGGTGTAGTTATAGAACAGCTCCACGGCCCAGGCCCAGGTTGGGACCTTACCACCCGCCATCGCCGCTGAATACAGTTGGTTATAGTAGTTCGTAATAAAGTAGCTGAAGACCTGGGCTGCCGCAAGCATTACCAGCCAGATCACGACCCAGATGATATGGCGTGGTAAGAACCAGCGCACCGTGTCGATGATGCGACGCCCAACGCTCGGCTTGGCCGCCGATTCAGAAGCTGAAGGCGTGCCCGTTGCGAACTCAAGGTCCTCCTGGGCTTCCTCGGTCAGCACGTCGATCGCGTCATCGATCGTGACCATCCCCAACAGGTGGTTGCCGTCATCAACGACCGGCACGGCCAGCAGATTGTAGCGCGCCAGAAGCTTGGCCACGTCCTCCTGATCCTCGTCCGGCCTGACCGTGAAGAAGCTCTCCTCTGGCTGCATGAACTCAGAGACCAGCTTGTCCGGCGGTGACACCAGCAAATCAAGCAGGCCGACCGCGCCAACCAGCTCATCATGCTCGTTGATCAGGTAGAGGTAATGCAAGTCCTCGTATTTCTCCGCGATGGAGTGGAGGTATTCGGTCGCCTCGCCGACTGTTGCCGCCTGGTCGATACTTGCCACGTCGCTGGTCATGATACCACCGGCGGATTCCTCGCCGTAGCCGAGCAGCCGCCGGATAGACTCGCTGTCCTCATAACCCATCAGGCGCAGCAGGCGCTCGGCCTTGTCACGATCCAGGTCGCCGATGATGTCGGCCGCGTCATCAGGCCCCATCTCGGCGAGCAGGTGGCTCGCATGGCGCTCGTTGAGCTCGTCGATGACATCGGCCTGGTATTCTTCCTCAAGCTCGCTGATCGTCTCAGCCGCATGCTCCGCATCCAGGTGAGCAAAGACCGCCGCGCGCGCCTCCGGCTTGAGCTGTTCAATAATGTCGGCCACGTCGGCCGGATGCAGCTCGCGCAGGCTCTTGTGCGAGACGGAGAGTTGGATGTTGGAGAGGTCGCGCCCGGGCAGATCGATGTAGTTCCAGGCGATCAGCTCGGTCTTAAAGTCCTTGCCAAACAAGCGCAGAATGCCGCCAAACAGCTTTTCTATCGCGGGCGAGCGACGGCGCAGCTTCGCGCCCGAGCTGACTTCGGCCGCAGTCAGGCGCAGGATGCCCACCGCGTCGGAGAGCTGCAGGTCGTTGACCACAACAACTTTCTTGCCGACCACGTCGACGATCTGATTGTCGAGCACATCGCGCGCAAGGAACAACTCCTCGTCACGCAAAAAACAGGGTTCGATGCTGGCACGGGACACAGAAAGCGTGATGCCCTCGGGCGTGGCGTCGGCGACTGCGGGGCTCCAGGGGATAAGGATCGTGTCGCCACTTTCCTGCGCAGCGGCCACCGCTGTGATCCGGGGAAAAACATCCCCGGCATTCGCGGCAAGATCACTCACGCGGCCAACCTCGACGCCCTCGCTGTCGATGATCGGCGTATCCAGCAGTTGTGATAAGTAAATCATAGGTTCAATTTTATCCTAGCCAGCTTGGGCTTGCTTATACTCCACGATCTTTGCGCGATACTCGGGCATCGAGGTACCGAGCATCTGGCAGGCCAGGATCGCGGCATTCTTCGCGCCGTTGATGGCCACGCAGGCCACGGGCACACCGGTCGGCATCTGCACCATGGACAGCAGCGAGTCCAGGCCACCCAGGTCGCTCGTTTTCATCGGCACCGTGATGACCGGCAACGGAGTATAGGCCGCCACGACGCCGCCCAGGTGAGCTGCTTTCCCAGCTGCTGCGATGATGACCTTCAGGCCACGATCGGCAGCGCTGCCTGCCCACTCGTGCACCTTGTCCGGCATGCGATGCGCGCTGGCGATGATCATCTCATTGGGGACGCCCAACGCATCCAGTTGCTCGACACAGGCGTCCATCACGGCGCTGTCGGACTTTGAGCCTAAGATGACTCCTACCAGTGGCGTTTGATCTGTCATATTACTTCCCTTTCTGTGGTTTTTGCGGCTTCTGTGGGCTTTGTGACTTCGGCGACTTCGGCGATCCCTGCGGTTTCGACGGTTTTTGCGGCAAAGCGCGCAGGCCAATGTCGCTGCGTGACCAGCTACCCTCAAACGTGATCCGGCTCACCGCCTCGTAAGCATGCTCACGAGCCTCTTTGAAGGTGTCGGCCAGCGCTGTGACGCAGGCGACCCTGCCGCCGGTGGTCACAACTTGCTCGGCTCCCTCAGCGTCAGTGGTCACCGCAGTCGCCGCATGATAGACCTCGATGCCCGGCAGGGTTTGCGCACGACCCAGGCCAAAGATCGGCTTACCTGATTTCACTGGGCCAGGATAACCCTCGCTGGCAATGACCACGCCCACCGCCGGACGCTCGTCGATATCAAGCTCAGAGCTCGCCAAGGTACCCGTTGCCGTCGCATACATCAGTTGCACCAGGTTGCTCCTGATCCGCGGCAGGACGACCTGCGTCTCCGGATCGCCAAAGCGCACATTGAATTCCAGCAACTGCGGGCCTTTCCCGGTGAGCATGAAGCCCCCGTAGAGCACACCGCGGTATTCGATGCCCTCCTCGACCAGTGCGGCGGCGGCGCGTGCCATGATGTCGACCATCTGCTCTTTTTGCTGCGCGGTGACCATCGGCACGGGAGAATACGCCCCCATGCCGCCCGTATTGGGCCCGGTGTCACCGTCATGGGCGCGCTTATGGTCCTGGGAGAGCGGGAGCGGGAGCATCGTCGCGCCGTCGACCAGCGCAAGCAGCGAACACTCGGGCCCCTGGAGGCACTCCTCGATGACGACCCGCGCGCCCGATGCGCCAAAGGCGCCAGCGAAGCTCGCGTCGACAGCCGCTTTAGCCTCGGCAGCGCTTTGCGCGACAACAACGCCCTTGCCCGCCGCCAGGCCGTCGGCCTTGACGACCACACGGCCCGCTTGCTGGTCGATGAACTCATAGGCATCCTCGGCAGTCTCAGCCGTGAACTCTTCATAGACCGCAGTCGGCAGGTCATGGCGGCGCATGAAGGCCTTCGCGAAGGCTTTCGAGCCTTCCAACTGCGCGCCAGCCGCTCCCGGCCCGAAGACCGGAATGTCTGCCGCGCGCAAGCTGTCCGCCAGCCCGTCGACCAGCGGAGCTTCGGGACCTACGACCACGAGCCCGATGTCATGATCATGGCAAAATGTGACGACCGCCGCGTGGTCGCTGACTTCCAGGTCGACGTTTTTTGTGCGCGGCTCAAGCAAGGTGCCGCCATTGCCGGGCGCCGCATACAGGCATACCGCCTCGTCAAAGTAATCAAGGCTGCGTACGATCGCATGCTCACGGCCACCACTGCCTACTACCAGGATGTTGATCCTCAATGCGTTTTTGCCAGCCATAGTACTCCTCTTACCGGACGTCAGATGCTGCCATAGTTTTTCCCTCAGAGCCGCCGCGTTCATCGGCGGGGCCAATCACGCAGAATGGTCTGCTCACGATCAGGGCCGACCGCAATGATCGAGACCGGGACGCCCGCCAGCTCCTCAAGGTAGCCTATGTAGTCGCGCGCCGCCTGCGGAAGCTCGCCGAAAGTCCGGCAACCACTGATGTCAGTCTTCCAGCCCGGCAGCTCCTCGTAGATCGGTTGGGCGTGGTGAAAAGCGCTCTGATGGCCGGGCACGGTCGTGTAGCGCACCCCCAGGTGCTCGTAAGCTACACAGACCTTGATGGTTTCTGCGCATGACAGCACATCAAGCTTCGTGATCGCCAGGTCGGTGAGCCCGTTGACCTGCACCGCATACTTGACAACCGGCGCGTCATACCAGCCTGCCCGGCGCTGGCGTCCCGTGGTGGTCCCGTATTCATGGCCTGCCTCGATCAGGCGCGCACCCATCTCACCTGCAAGTTCGGTCGGGAAGGGTCCGGAGCCCACGCGCGTCAGGTAGGCCTTCGCGATGCCGAGCACCCGGTCGATGCGGGTCGGGCCGACGCCGGTGCCTACGCAGGCGCCGCCAGCCGTTGGGTTGCTTCTGGTCACGAACGGGTAAGTCCCATGGTCGATGTCGAGCAAGGTACCCTGCGCTCCCTCAAACAGCACCCATTTGCCCTGGTCGAGCGCCTCGTTTAGCAGCGGGCTGATCTCAGCGACATGGGGTTTCAGGCGCTGGCCATAGGCCAGGTACTCCTCGGCGATCTCATCGACGGTATAGGTAGGAAGGCCATAGACTTTTGCCAGCAGGTCGTTCTTCTCTTCCAGCGCCGTGGCGACCTTCTCGCGAAAGATCGAGCGATCAAAGAGATCCTGCATCCGCAGCCCCAGGCGCGAGGCCTTGTCCTGATAGGCCGGGCCGATGCCGCGCCGCGTCGTACCGATCTCGTTAGCGCCCAGGCGATGCTCGTTAGCCCCGTCGAGGTCGCGGTGCCAGGGCATGATCAGGTGGGTGTTGGTCGAGATAACCAGCCGCTCGCAACTGACACCCTGCTGCTCTAAGGCATCCATCTCCTCGAGAAGTACCCGCGGATCGATCACGACGCCGTTGCCGATGACCGGCACGATATCGGGATACATGATGCCGCTGGGGATCAGATGGAGCTTGAGCGTTCGCCCACCATGCACGACCGTGTGCCCGGCGTTGTTGCCCCCCTGGAAACGCGCAACGTAATCGAAATCCTCGCAGAGCACATCGGTGATCTTGCCCTTGCCCTCGTCGCCCCACTGGGCGCCACAGATGATGAAACCGGCCACAAGCCTTGCCTTTCAAACGGGGGTTGTCAATTCCTGTCAGTCACTGTCAGTCACAGTATCGCGCCAACAACGTACAGCGCTGACAATGTACTCATGTACTGTACCAGTTTAGCCTTCCTCAAGATACGAGGGCGCAACCGACACAAATTTTGTAAATCGGCTGACATAGGAGAGCCGGATCAGGCCGGTCGGCCCGTTACGATGCTTGGCCACATGAAGCGTCGCCTTCTGGTTCGCGTTGCGTGGGTCATCGTCATCAAGCTGGATCGGAGCGTCGTCTTCCTGGGTGTCGTCCTTCTTTGACTTGGTCCGGCGGTCAAGGAAGAGCACGATGTCGGCATCCTGTTCAAGCGAACCCGATTCGCGCAGGTCAGAGAGGATGGGGCGCTGGTCGGTACGCTGCTCGATCCCGCGCGACAGTTGCGAGAGCGCGATGATGGGCACATCCAGATCCTTGGCAAGGATCTTCAGTCCACGCGAGATCTCCGAGATCTCGACCTGGCGGCTCTCCGTGTTGCGCCGGGCCGGCTGCATGAGTTGCAGGTAGTCGATAATGATGAGCTTGTTGCCCTTGACGTCATGAAGTCGGCGCTTCGCCTTGGCGCGCAGCTCCATGATATTAAGCGACGGGGAGTCATCGACGGCAAGGTCGAGTGAGGACAGGCGCGACATCGCCTGGGTGATGGCCGACCACTCTTCTGCCTTGATTTTGCCGCTGCGCAAATTCGAGCTGTTGACAAGCGCCTCGGCGCTGACCACACGCGCGGTCAGGTCGGCGATGCCCATCTCGAGCGAGAAGAAGCTGACCGACGTGCCAAGCTTTGCGGACTCGACCGCAACGTTTAAGGCAAAGGCAGTCTTTCCGACCGACGGGCGCGCGCCTAAGATGATCAGGTCGCCTCCGCGCAGCCCCGTCGTCATGTTATCGAGCAGGCTGTAGCCCGTGGGGACCCCGGCGGTCTTGCCCCCCTGCGCCTGGAGCTCCTCAAACCGATGAAACGCGCGCGGAAGTTCTTCCTGGAGCGGGGTGAAGTTATTGGTCAGGCGCTCCTGCGTGACCTTGAAAAGCGTATCCTCGGCGTCACTGATGGTCGTCGTCTCGTCCTCGGGCGTCTCATAGCCCAAAGCGACGATGCGGGTACCCGCGCCGATAAGGCGGCGATAGGTGGACAGACGCAGCACGATGTCTGCGTAGCGCTCCCAGAATGCCGTCGTTGGCACGCTGGTGGTCAGGTCGGCCAGGTAATCGCGGCCCCCGACTGCCTCGAGCTTTCCCATGCTGCTGAGCTGGTCGGCCAATGAGAGCGCATCGAAGTTCTCGTTACGCGAGGCCAGGCGCAACATGGCATCGAAAATGACCTGGTGGGCCGTCCGGTAGAAGTCAACGATCGACAGGCGTGTGAGCGCCTCGTTCTGGATCTCGGAAGACAGGAGCATCGCGCCGAGCAACGCACGCTCGGCATCCATATCATGAGGCGGGATGCGGCCCCCTGCCCCCACATTGCTGGTGTTGTTGATCTGGAAGTCAGGGAGGTGATCCCGGGTCTGTAGTTCTGCCATACGTCTTTGCTTTCTTGCTCTGGTGTCCGTCTGCCTGATTTCAACTGTTCGTTTTTTGTACTTGAAATACTATAATAATAGCAGAAAATACGGACATATGTTCTCATCAGGCCGGGAGCGACACACGCAGTGTAGAACGCAAGCTTATATCCTGCAGGTTTTGCAGTTTTCCCCCTTTTCCACAAAGTGACGCGCTTTTATCATACACACACGAAGAAAGCGGCCAAACGGCCGCTTTCTTACCAGGTACCATTTCAAAGAAAAGCTACTCGTCTGCTGGCGCCTCTTCAGGCTCGGGGTCTGGTTCCGGCTCAGCTTTTGGTTCGGCAGCCTCAGCTTCAGGCTCGGGCTCGGGTTCGGGCTCAGCAGCCTCATCGCTCGCCTCTTCCGCAACCACGGCTTTTTCCGCATCCAGCGCGTCAGCAGCAGCCAGGGCTTCGGCTTCGCCGGGCTCAGGCGCTTCCTCGACGCCTTCGCCGAGTACCTTGACGGTCAGGTGCGCTTTGATATCACGATAGACCGCGATATCAACGGGATGCTCGCCGATGGTCTTGATCGTACCATGGGTCTCGATCTTATGCCGATCGACTTCGACCTCGTAGGCCTCCTGGATAGCGTCCGCGATGATCGCGGCGGTCACCGAACCAAACAGACGGCCCGCGTCACCGACCTTGACGGTGATGGTCACGGTCTTGCCATCCAACAGCTTCGAGTAGTCGCCGGCCTCGGCCAGGCGCTGGGCTTCGCGCTTCTCGATGTGATGCTTGCGAGCCTCAAGTTGTTTCAGGTTACCCGGCGTCGCCGGAATAGCTCTATGCTGGGGCAACAGGTAGTTGTTGGCATAGCCGCGCGACACTTCGATCACGTCGCCCTCGCCGCCGTGGCCCTTCAGCTCTCCTGTCAGGATTACTTTCATGGGTCTCCTCCTACCTGCCGCGTCCGATGCGGCCACTCACAATAGGCACCGCATAGGGCAACAGGGCCATCTCACGCGCCCGCTTGACCGCGACCGCCAAATCATGCTGATGCTGGGTACACACGCCGGTCACACGGCGGGGCTTGATCTTGCCACGATCCGTAACATACCTCCGCAGCAGCTGCGTATCTTTGTAATCGATCGTCATCGTCTTATCTTTACAGAATGGACAATGTTTCTTGTGGGGAATATGGGCATATTCTGCCATCATCAACCTCCTTTCCGTATCTCACATGAGAAATGTTGGTTCTCTTTCTCTGGTTCTTTTCTGTCAGTTCTCTTTCTAAAACGGGATGTCCTCGGTCAGTACCTCAACTGAGGGCGCTGCCTGGTTGGGTGGCTCATATGACGCGCCACTCCCTGCAGCAGGAGCGCTTTGGTCACTGCGCGGGGTCAGGAACTCAATGTCATCGGCCACGATCTCGACCTTGCTGCGCTTATCGCCCTCTGAAGTCTGCCAGGAGCTCCAGCGCAGGCGTCCGGACACCGCTACTTTCATACCTTTATGCAGGAAGCGTGCCAGACCCTCGCCGCGCGCGCCCCAGACGATAACGTCAAAGAAGTTCGGAACATCTTCCCATTGGTCGGTCTGTGCGTTCTTCCTGCGGTCGTTGACCGCGATACCGCATTGCAGCACGGTGCTGGCGCCTGCCTGGCGCAGCTCTGGGTCCCGTGTCAGATTTCCTGTTACAAATACTCGATTGATACTCATATCAATCACACCCGCCTAACTTTTCTCATCGCGCAGAGTGATGATGAACCGAATGACCGGATCAACAATACTCAAAACACGATCTATCTCGTCGATCGCAGAGGGATCGGCGTGGAACTCGACCAGCAGGTAGTCACCTTCGGATTGCTTGTTGATCTCAAAAGCAAGCTTGCGCTTGCCCCATTCATCGATGTTGTCGAGGGTACTCCCACCAGCTGTCACCAGGTCAGAAATGCGCTTGAGCGCCGCGGACCGGTCTTCTTCGGACAGAGCAGGGTCAAGGATTATCAATGCCTCATATGCCTTCACTATATCACCTCCTTTGGACTAGTGGCCCCGAAGCTTGAAGGCTTTGTTCGGAGCAGGAACGTGCGACTAACCATAGTAACACCACGCATCGCGGACTGCAAACATGAAGAGAGGAGGTCGCCAGTAGTGCGCATAAGCTCAGGCGCCCGGCGAGCTGCCTGATAGATGCCAAACACCAAAGCGCTGAGCAGGAGCGCAGCAGAAAGGATCAGGCCGAAGCGCAGGACTGGGTTAAGGGAAAGAAGGAACGCGCGAAGCTGTGCAAAAAGTGGCGCCGGGGCAGCCGGAGCTGCCACATGTACTGCTCCCGCGGCTCCCGCCAGTGACGACCCAAGAGGGAGCGCAAGCAGATCGCCGGTCACCGCAGCAGCTGTGGCAGGCGCCGCCGCATCGACCAATGGCTCATCAGCGCTGACATGCCCCGCAACAGGATCGGCAGTCGCCGCAGGATTTAAGGCAGGCGCCCTATCCGGAACCGGAGCCATAGCCGGATGGGTGGCTGGCAGAGCCGCTGGCGCCGCCGCCGTTTCAGCTGCCCCTGAAGGCGCAGGCTTGACAGCTGGCGGAATAACGGGCGAGACCACCGGGACCGTGGGAGCCGCCGGTATCATCTGGGACGCATCGAGCGCCGGGGCTATCAAGGCAGAAGGATCACGATAGATCCCGTTGACGCGCAAACTCAGATGCGCGTGGCTGGTCATCGATGACGGATCTCCCGTCGCGCTCAACGTTCCCAGTAGCTGCCCTTTTTGCACAGCAAGGCCCTTGGTGACGACTGTGGTAGCGAAGGGGTTAAGGGTCACCAGGTCGCCGTTAGGCTGCTCGATCGTGACCGCGGTCACGTTCAGCCCGGCAGACCCGGGTACCCGCCCTAAAAACGAGATCGTTCCGTCAACCGGCGCAGAAAGCTTCGCGCCTGGTTCATAGGCGACGTCAACACCCAGGTGCTGCTTGGGTGGGTCGCTGTAATATTGCTTGAAACCCAGGATGATCGCAGTATTTGCCTGCGAAGCGGTGGCCTGGGTCGTGACTGCCGGAGCCATGCGCGCGCAGGCTGCTGCCAAAAGCAGAAAACAAAGTAAGGTAGAGATAGCCAACTGACTGCAACGCCGGGCAAGGGGGTAGGTAGTATGCATGATGTCCCGCTTTCACGGATACACCGGTCGAAGAGAGAACCCCACTATACACGGCAAACCGACCCCTATCAAGAGCCCCTTCAAAAAGCGCGATTTCTGGTAAGAAACTGGTAAGAAAAAAGGGGTCGCGCTCTCTGGCACGATCCCTTTTCAGAAGTGTCTTCAGAAGAAATGCTAGAGCTTACGACTCCTTGTTCGCCCTTCTTTTCATGCCAACAAGCACGCTTGCGGCGATAGCTCCGATAAGCAGGGCGCCCGGAGCCGCGATATCCGTGACGTCGCCCGTGCTGGGAAGGCCTCCGCCGGGAGTCTTGAGCTTCTGCGGCTGCGGTTTTGGCTTTGGGCTGATTGGCGGCTTCGGCGTAGAGGTGTCCAAGACCCATACCGTGCTCTTGCCGTCGGTATAAGTCTTATAGCCCGCCTTTGTGGTCGGTGTGGTGAAATCCTCTTTCTCCTTGGTCAGCGCGCCAACTTCAACATAGTCGGTTGCAGCCGTGATGGTACCGTCGACTGTGACGGTTGCCCGGTCATCAACAGAGGCGCCTGCGCTCCCTTTCGAGACAATGTTGCCCTTGATATACACCTCGGTGCCACGATCGAGCGCACTGGCGCCATAGCCGTCAGCGGTCACATTGCCAGATACCGTGACCTTGGCTCCGTCATAGGCTTCGACCCCATAGCCATCTTTGCCAGCAGCAGTAACCGCGCCATTCACGGTAACCTTTGAAGTATCAGCATAGATCGCGCTGGTGTAATCACCAGTTGTCTTCACGGCGCCGGTCACCGATACTATTCCGCCTTCGGCATCGATCGCAGAGCCATCGCTCGAAGTGGTAATATTACCCGTAACTTTAGTTGTTCCATCTATGGCAAAGATTCCGGCGCCATCGACGGCGATAGCGCCCGTCAGCGACACGTTCGCATCATACGTATCGATACCATCGATGGAGCCATTGTGGGAGCTGCCCGACCCGGTGATGTTTCCCGTCATCGTGACCGTCGAGCCAAAATCAGCAGAGATACCCATGCCATAGTTGCCTTTGGCGGAAATGTTTCCATTCATAGTAGTGTCAGACTTAGCATTGAGCATGAGACCAACGACAAAACCGTTCGGGTCCGAACCTTCGACCGTGATGTCACCCGTCATCTTAACGGTAGCGAGCGGGGCAGTCCCCATGCTGGCAAAGTCTTCAATATCGATCCCGAAACCTGCGTCAGGGCCTTTGACCGTGATGTTACCTTTCACTTTGATGTTGGAACCACTTGCAATAATCCCGCCGAGAGTTGCAGAGATGTCACCATTCACGGTGATCGTACTTCCGATATCCGCTGCAACGCCTATAGAGTCATCGCCACTCGCACTTACCGGACCGTCAACAACGACCGTCCCGCTTGACATGCAAATAACCGCCGCAGAACCAAAGCCCGTATTCGAGACGGAGGTTACATGGCAAGAGCCCCCATCAACTGACAGGGACACCCCACCGGTATCGGTGTTCGGATCATAGTCAGCGCTTGACGCGACATTGAAACTGCCCGCGCCGGTATAGTCGATGGTGCAGTTTGTCAGATCGAGCGCTATGTCAGTTGCGCAATCAAAGTTAAGGTTGAAGCCCGCAAGGTCAAATGTGATAGTGCGATTGGTCAGGCTGAGGCTATCTGTGTAGTCAATATCTGCCAGAAGCGTGATCGTAGTCGGCGTATTGGGCGCGATAGTCGCCAGCGCATCGTCGAGCGTGTCGTAAGGAACTCCCCCTATCTCGCAGACAGGGCCCAAAGACGTGATGATCGCGACGCCGCTTGTGCCCGCTTTCCCGGTCGAGCCGACCGAACCAGGAGCCGTATCAGTGGTCACTTGGGAGTGCGTCTTGGATTTCTTGGGTAAGCTGGTCGGGGTACCCCAGAACCTGCTTACTCCAGCAGCACCTGCTGCCGCTGGTGCTCCAACACACAAACTGAGCACCAAGGCAAGCGCAAGGGGCAGGGCAAAAAACTTCTTCGATCTCATCACTGTCACCTTTCTTTGGGAAACTCAGATTGTGGCTCTGGGCTCCTTTGATTCTGACGCTACGCGTCTGCGCTCTAAAGCATGGACTAACGTCAGGGAAAAAGCAAGTCAGCTGAGTTTACTGAATTCCTGCGGAGTGAAGTAGGTAGGGCCTGGATACTCTTTCATCGCAAGTTCTTTGACTTTTACCTCCCCTTTTGAGGCAGAGGATTTCCCCTCTTTCATGTGTCGATCCTCCTTGATAGCTTGACGCTCATGCGCCCACCCAAACCATGCGCCAACGGTCATGGCAACAAAAAATCCCAGTGCGACGAACCCAGCTCTGACGGTTGGATTATGAGCTCGCACAGAAACGATCAACAACACCACAAGCGCCACGCAAAAGATAGTCCCCCCGATGGCAAGTGCGAGTAACTGTGTATACTCCCCGCCGTATATGCAGCGCGTACAGAGGTAGTCGCTGTGGTGTCCAAAATTTGTGTAGGTGTCTCTATAGTGCTCAGTTCTCATGTTGCCTGAATACGTGGTATTCAAGTATTGGTGGGCCACTCGATCAGCAGTATGATATGCGTAGACATTACTCGTCTCTTTGCCGCATTTTACACAGGCGCCCATGGTGCTCTCCTTCCGTTCAACTTGCCCAGCTACCAATTCAAACTGTCCGCATTCAAAAGAAAATCATAAACGCTCATGAATAAGATTCCACTTTCATCACGACTTGCTTTCATTACATCACATACGAGAACTATTTTCTTGAAGTTGTCTGCTATTTCGCTGAAAGAGGCTGTTTCCTGAGCGATCTTTTCCGCGTCGGGTAGATGTAGAGCAGACTGGAGGTAATAACGCACGCTTCCAAGGCTTGCAACAAAATCTACTTCCAGCCACGTGCGATAATCCTTGCCGTTTTCTTTGCCACGCTTCTCAACAACGCCAACATCAACATTGTAGCCTCTCATTCGAAGTTCATTATATATGATGTTTTCCATAAGGTGCGTCTGCTCAACTTGTCGGAAACCCAACCGAGCGTTGCGAAGCCCCAAGTCCACAAAGAAGTATTTCTTTGGGCTCCCGATATGTTTTCGCCCTTTGATGTCATAGCGCCTTGCCTCTTCGATAAGGAAGGCCTCTTGCAAATAACTGATGTATGCCGCGATAGTGTTGGCGCTAATCCTGGAATGGAGCACGCTTTTGAATGTCGCTTCGATTTTGCTTGGGTTTGTAAGCGCGCCGATAGTGGAAGCCAGTACACTTACGAGATCATCAAGTTCCTGGGTTTTTGTCAGCTTGTTACGCGACACAATATCCTTCAAGTAGGTTTCAGTGAAAAGACCCTCCAGGTAGCGCACCTTTTGTTGGTCAGTTTTCATGGACAGGATCAACGGCATCCCTCCGTACGTGACATACTCTGACCACCCCTGATAGATATCGCCGTTGAAACCTTCCATAAATTCAGCGAATGAAAACGGCCTGACATTAACCTCATCGCCCCGTCCGCGGAATTGCGTCATCACGTCGGTCGATAGCAACTTCGAGTTGCTGCCAGTAACATACACGTCTACATTGCGGAGGCGTAATAAGCCATTAAGCACTCCGTAGAGCCGAGGCGGCTCATCGCCGTGTAGCTCGTCGTCGGAGATCGCATACTGAACTTCATCAAGCAGTACGTAATACCTGTTGCCATCATCTGCAACGCGAGAGCGAAGGTATTTTGATAGAGTAGTTGGATCACGATAGCGGGCATTTTCTTCGTCATCAAGAGCAAGTTCGATGATCTGGGTATCTTTTACGCCTGAATCATGAAGATGATTCTTAAAGAGAGTGAATAGAAGATAGGTCTTGCCGCATCTTCGCACGCCAGTGACCACTTTGATCATACCGTTGTGCATCCGATCGATAAGATCACCGAGGTACTTATCACGTTTGATCTCCACGTATGCTCCTTCGTTTGCATGGTCATTGAGTAATTATGACGCATGTGGCAATTATTCTCAATGGGCAAGATAAAAGGTATTCGGGGGGTGAAGTAAGGATAATGCGTTGGGTAAATGGAGCGGGTGTCGTAAAAGTACCTGAATAACTACTAGTGATTACCTATCGGTTTTGCATAGGGCACCTGGTGTTTGCATCCATTTCCGAATGCTGAATCCCCTGCCTATTGCAAATTGACACTACCTACGCTCTCCAACTCACGTCGTATGCTCAGAATTGCCCTGAAGCACATTAAATAATAAACCATTTAGAGCCCTATGATTTACCTGTTGACCTTATTTATCTTACTGCCTAAGAAAAACGGCAGTTGGATGGTTCAGCTCTTTTAAGAAGTCAGTCTCCATCTGAGGAATCAGAGAGTTGATAAAAGCACTTTGTTTTGGATAGTCCTCAGCATAGAACTCACCACTAGCTGAATACTTTTGAAACGCGACGCCAAAAAGTGGATTCGACCACGATAAATTAACTATTCGATCTCGCGGACGGTAGTCATTCTTGGTACCCAAATCTGCATCAAGCACTGAAGGATAGGTTTTTGCCGCAAGATTGACAAGCTCATCATCAACCGCGCCACCAGTAACGCTTAAGTGTTCTTCTAAAACTTTGATATCGGTCTTATCCAGCCTCTCGATATAGGCAGTATTAATTAGATAGATATATTGGGAATTAAGACCACCAGAGCTGGTACCTTTTTCTGGTTTAAAGTTCAAGTTACTTTGGTTGATTAGTTTGTCATATTTCGCAAGGTCAAGCTTCTGGTTGAAATAAGCACTCAGTGATTTTTCATAAAGGGCCTGAAGATAAAGATATTTCTTATCGAACTTTGCTTCCCCGCAAAGCCCCTTGCGCTGGGCAAGAGCAAGATCATAGACACCATCTGGCGGCCTTGTCGTAAAGTAGGTATTCATATACTTGACATCGGGAATCGAAAGACCAGAAATATTAAGCTGATTATTTTCATGCATAATGACAACACCTCTCAGAATAAAGACGAGCAAAAGCCCCAAAAGAATTAATGCTACGGCAGCTACAACTTTTATTGCGCGGCGCATTTCTTGCGCCCTATGCCACAAATCACTTATTGCCATAAGTTACCACCTGGAAATAGGCATAATCGAATCCGGAACTTTTGAAGTCGTTTGGCTTAACAAGATACTGCTGCCCCCAGGAGGACACCACAAGATCCCCATCTTTAGTTGTGCCAGTAACAACTACATCATGGCCGCCCGATCCACTATTGCCTTTATCGTAAGACCCATCCATATGATAGAGTTTCGGCGGATGCATAGAAAGAATAACTTGGCTGCCATTTTTTGAAAGACTATGATACATGGCTGAACTTACATCAACTTTTGCCTCCGGAATAACTGCTGTCGTTACCGTTACCTTAACCCCACGGTTTTGCAAATACGTCTCCGCACGATACTGGAGCTGAGTGGCGGTTACACCGAAGCCTTTTATCGCATTTGAATCCTCATGCGGATTTACAGTGTCACCGCCAAAGAAACCTTTATTATGGTTGTCAGTTGCGCAATAGAAATCGAGCAACAGTGCATTGTAGTTTAGGTTGTACTCACCGCTGAGAGGATCAAGTACATACAGAGGGAAGCCAAAGGCGCGCTCAAAACCAGCAGGATTATTTTTGTACTGAACAAATATCGTATTAACCAGCGCGACGTAGCCGCAGCCCTCATTATTCAGTTTTTGTAAGAAGTCGCCGATCTGTTGGTCTGTCCAATTGGGATGATACTGCCTAATGACAGCAAGAAGTGAAGCCCAAGCTGCAGGATTACTTTTTTGGTTATTGTACACGTCATACGGCCCATTTTGATCTCCGCCGTATGCGCCAAAATTGACCAAATCCCATACGACAGGAATTATTAGTCCTAGCTCTGCACCAAAACCTAGATTCGCAAGTTTCAGCTTTAGGGCAGGATCGCTTCCTATTTGGGCCAACGCACCAGACCAACCCTTAGGCTGCTTCAAGTTGGCAATGCCTGACTTCATACCCTGTTCGATCTGGTTGATGGTGTTTCCGTAGTTATTAAGACCGCGAGTTAGATTGGTGAGTTGAGCCTGCTTTGTTTGTGCTCCCGAGCGTGCAGAACCGATTTCAGAAGCCATAGAGAACTTTGTATACCTTAGACTGCTCAAATCGGACTGTATGCTCCTGTAAAGATTAAGCGCGCTGTCATAGCCGTTTACCAGCTTGACATCAGTTTTACAAGCGGCATCCTTATCTGAGCGTGAAAGTCCCAACACTTTCTTACTGCTTCTAGAAGATGAACCCCCGATTGATCGAGCAAGGCTGAGAGCTTGCGAATTTGCGTCAGTGCCCTGGCGTAAGACACTGGTAAGAATTTGCTGGAGGTTTGATACATTAGTTACACCAGCAAGAAAAGTTGTTTGCCATTCACTATTGACCGTGTCAAAACTCCGTGCGCTCAACCCTTTCCAGCCTTTCGCAGTCAGGCTGGCATTAGTATTGAAAAAGGTTGTCGCCAAATTTTTCAGCTCATCGACCACCTGCACCAAAGCCGTTTTCGTCTTTGCTAGAACATCTAGATCGAGCCTGAAATCCATTATCCGTTCGCCCTCTGCTGTTGTTGCGCCTGATGGTAGGCCTTATCTGCATCCTGCAGAAGCGTAAGCGTTTGCCTAAGCGAGTTTATCTCCCCGGTAACAAGCGTCTTCATAAACAGATGTTTTGATTTTTGGGAATCATTAAACTTTGCAGCATGGTTAGTTAAGGATGAAAGATTAGCGGGCGTTACCGCTTTGGAAAGCTGACCTGAAAGCTGTTTGCATAGCGAAGTCTGGGAGGAATCAACGCTATCCAACTGAGCTTGCTTGGACTGAATAGAAGTAAGCGTTGCAATATCGCTTTTTACTCTGGAGATATCAGTACAGTGGCACGGCATAGCCTCCCTCCCTATTTCAAAAAACTCTGGGCGGCGTTTAGGTCAGCCGCATTGAGAGCTTGCGCAGCAAAATCAGTCTTATTCTGCATGGAAGTGATTGTGAAAACTCCAATGAGTGCCTCAGAGGAAAGCTCCTGCATATAGCCACGAAACGCGTCTCCGCCCGACCCTTGCCAAGCATTACTCAATGCTTTAAGAGCGGCTAGCTCTTTTGTGTTTGAGTTCTTAAGACTAGTCAGAGCAAGATTTTGTTGCACTCTTGTAGTAGAGAAATCACTGAGGACTGCCTTAATTTCCATTGAACACACTCCTCTCAAATTTGGCTGGCTCCACAAGGGACTGGTGATATTTTTCGTCAGCGGCTTCCAGAAGTGCAAGCCCTGCATTTAACGCATTGATCTCGTTGACAGTTTGAACCTCAAGAAGCGGGAACAGATTATCAACATTCCTACAGCAATTTATTGCGCTCTTAGTTCCGGTATAAATCTTTCCAGGGGCGTCTTCAATTATTGGCGCAAGAGCAGCGACAATATCCACATTTGCCTGCTGCGCGTCATGAAGTACCGGCAACAAAGAATAGAGCTGCAACCTCTTCTCCTTGATTACAAATATCTGTTTGCAATAGCACGGCATAGATAATCGATTCTTTTCTGATTAATGCTCCCGTAATTTACGCTCATTGTCCAACAAAATGCTTTGCATCAATTATACGCCGGGCGAAGTCCTTTCGAAATATGGAGAGCTTTGCATGATTACACCAACTACATAGGCTATGTGCTGCCAAGCCTTACTGCACCGATGAGTACAACACCAGACATTGGAACGTAGGGTCGTAGGCGTATAACTATCTGAAGAATCACTACAAAGGGATGTATGCAGTGATGAAGAGTGACGGGTCACCATTCCCACATCTGGCAGAGACTAACCAGCAGGCAGAGGTAATGTGGACAAGACTTGTTGAGCAGCTAGCACCTGACTTGACCGCGTTTTTTGAATAATCCAGCTCAAATTATTAAAGCCGCAGGTCAGGGGCTTGAGGGCAGGACGATTTCCCCCAAAATCTGGTAACTAATCCAAACGCCCTGAGGCTCTT
>WRFR01000024.1 GCA_009778715.1 Coriobacteriia bacterium
CTGGAAAGCGAGGAATCCACCATCTGATGGGTATCGATGTAGTGGCCCGCAGACGAGCTGAACAGCAGCTCGTTAAGCAGCTCTTCGGTCAATACCTCTTCCTCTTCGCGAGACTCCATGCGCGCCCTCCTTGCCGCCACGTTTCTTACAGGATTATTGTACGGAATAGCTCTGACAGAAAACACAGCTACGAGCTAAGTAATTACGAGAGGTTTTTGCGCCCGACGACAAATGGCCCTGAGTATTTGTAGAACTTCTATTGATTGATAGGAGCGAACTTTTTATTTATGAAATATATTTCATGATCTGGGCCAGCTTTTGTCAAATAAATGATCGCCAGGATTATATCAACAGCCCAGCCCACTCCGCAAAAGCCGCCCGTAAAGAGATACAGTACACCCATGCCGGATGAACCTCGATAGAACCGATGCACACCCAACCAGCCAAGAAGGATCGCCAAAACCAAATACGTGATAGCATTGATTTCCTTTTGCTGAGCAGACGTCCCTTGCGCAACCCCCCGGGTACTGGCTAGCTGCGCGTTTGCCACTTTCAGCTGGGCCTGCTCCGACATCCGCCTCGTCTTAGCAAGAGAGTTTTCCTGCACGCGTTGCGCCTTTTTTGTCCACTGCACCTGCTGCTCCGCAGTTCCCGTACTGATGACCGCATCCAAGGCTGCTTTAGCTTCGTTGACCTGAGAAGTGTCCGCTTGAGTTGCCTCAAGAAAAGTATTTGCGTTGTCGATCGCTTGTGTGTCTGACACAGCATGATCCCGGTGCTTGTTTGCAGCTTCCAGCGCCGACGCACTTTGCCCAACCCTTTTGTTATAGGAAGCAACGGCGTTCATTATCTCGGCAACAAAATTGCGCGCTGACACCTCAGAATCGGGGCTGCCCTGCTCGGTAATGTAGCCATCGCTATTATTAATTGTGATAAAAAGCTTTCTCTCATCATGAACCGTTGTGGTCGTTTCAACTTTTCCCTTTTTTGTCGCCCCTCCCACGGCAGCTCCCAGAGGCCCGGCGATTGCTCCACCGACTACAGCACGGCCAAGGCCAAACCCACCAGATGTTCCGTGAACATCACTCGTCGTGTACTTACTACCGGACGTGTTTACCGAAGCCTCGACACCGTTTCCTAATCTGAGGGTGTGATTACCCTGAACGACCCGATCGCCATAAAGCTGGACGCTGCCAAAGGTTCCCAATACGCCAGAAAGAATATCTTTTGCTTGTTGGATCTCCTGATCGGCTTTTTTCAGTTGCTTCTGGTGATCAATTTTGGCTTCTACTACTTGGAGCTCTGCGGCAGACACGTTTTTAGTATGCTCTGCCTCGGCTATTTTCAGGCGTTTCAACGCATCTCTTGCCTGTTGGGAAAATTCACCCTTTGCAGGTGTTTTTGCGACCATGGCTGCTGACGCTGATGCTGCTGCTGGCGCCGTTTCAGGCATAGGCGCAGGCGCTACTGCTGTCGCTAGCGCTGGCGCAGGTATCGTTGCTTCTGGGCTGGATACCGGAACTTGTACTGCTGGTATCTCTGGCCATGACTGGTCAATGATCTCAGCCCCAGTTTGGTCAATCACCCATGCTGTCCACTGGCTCCCATCAAAATAACGTTGCACGAACTGATGCGAAGGGTCCTCATAAAATCCTGCAACCGCCACTTTAAGCCTCCCTGAAATATCTCGTTTACTTTCCTAATATACCGCAACTGAAACGAACAGAAACACAGCTACGAGCTAAGTAATTGCGAGAGGTTTTCGCGCCCGACGACAAATGGCCCTGAGTATTTGTAGATCACGTATCAAGTTGTACTGAAAGCTTTCTACCCACAGCGTGGGCAGCACGGGCAAGTGTAACGAGTGTCACCGAAGGATTGGACGGATCCAGCAAACGATCAACTGCAGACCTGCTGCTATCCATACGTCTAGCGAGCTCCGACTTTGTCATCGAAGTGCGCTGCATCTCCTTTTCGATCTGAAATGCGATCACACGTTTAGCGGCAGCAGCTTCAGCCTCATCAGCAATACCCTCTGCACGCAAAAACTCGTCGAAGTCACTCCCGATATGTTTTTTATCAAGCACCTTCTACTCCTTCTTCAGTAGCGCCAGACGATCTTTTGCTTTCATCAAGTCCGCAGTAGGCGTTCTTTTAATTCCGCCCTGTTCATATTAGAGTGTACCATAATTGGTACATGATGTAAATGTTATCGAGCTTTTCATAAGCCATACAAAGCCTCCAGGGATAGGATCATTAACAGGACTAAATCATTGCGGCTTTACCCTATCAAATACCCCTTACCCGAATCTTACAAATCGGCTTGAAAACTGTATAAAACGCCAGTTGTGAAGAAATCAACACGACTGAGAACAGCAAGCTACCCCTCTAGGTGACAGATACCCCTTGGGTGTTTGTCACCAGCTACTGTGCCAGCAGGGTCTGCAGGTAGCGCCACCAGCCACGGGCACCACCGCCTTCGGCGTCGACCTGCTGCTGGATGCCTGCGCGCTGCTCGGCGATCATGTTGTTGAGCGCTTTGTTGGCGAGCAGCTCGGTGGGAGCGCGGTCGTCGGTCAGCACGCGGGCGCTGGAGTGGATGGGCGCCGCACCGTCAGCCACCCCCTGGATACACTGCCGCATTAAAGCAGTGCTCGCGACCAGGCTCCCCGGGCACACGCGACCATCTGCCTGCGCCTGATCCGCCTCTACCGCGCTGCAGGCTTGCAGGCTGGAGTTCAAGCGCACCAGGCTCCCGCCCGGCGCCGCGTAGAGCAGCGTGTTAGACGTGCCTGGCGGATTGTAGGCATAGACCGGGCCAAAAACCGAGCTCATCGTCGCGGCCAGCGCGTTGACCACGGCGCTGTTGTTGCGCGTGCCCATGTTGACATTGCAGACCAGCACCCCGCCGGGTTTCAGGCGCGAGGCAGCCAGCGTGTAGAACTCGTGAGAAGCCATGTAAAACGGGACCGAAACATCCTGATAGGCGTCCACCATGATCAGGTCATACTTCTGGGTGTGCTGCTGGATATAGCTGCGCCCATCGCCGACCACCACCTGACAGTCCGCTGGCGTCAGCGCAAAGTACTTGTGCGCCACGTCGACGATCTTGCTGTCCAGTTCGACACCGGTGCAGGTCGACCCCGGCAACGCTTGTTGCAGCAACGCGGGGCAAGTCCCCGTGCCCAGGCCAAGCATCAGCGCGTCGATGGGATGGCCCGGTGTGAAGTTCGCGAGCAGGCCACAGGCGCCGATCATGCCGTCATAATACTCGCCGGTAGGCTGGTCGATCGTGCGTCCCTCCAGATACTGGCGCGGCAGCAGGGACTGCACGCCAAAGAGCACATTAGTCGAGAAGTAACGCGCGGTGTCATCCTGGCTCACCTGTAAGTAGTTGTAGGAAGACTCGCCCTGATACAGGATGCCCTTCTCCCAGAACGCATAGTTGGCGCCAAGCGGAGCGGCAAGCAGCGCCACACAACAAACAAGTGCCACTGCCGCAGGCCACCAACGCCCCTGCGTCGCCAGGGCATGAATCAGCACCAGCGCAGCCAGCGCGACTGCGAACAGCAGGTAGGTGCGCGCCACGCCCACATCCGGGATCGTCACAAATGACGCCAGGAACGTTCCGAGGATACTGCCGAGCGTACCCCAGGCATAGATACTGCCGATGACCGCGCCGGTATTGCCAGATGACAAGGGGTCAGGTACTTTGTCATCAAATGACAAAGTACCTGACCCCTTGTCATCTGCGCGTGCTGAGGCGACGCGTACCAAAAAGGGCGACACCATCCCGAGCAACACCATCGGCGCCACAAACAGCAGCAGGCAGGCCAGGATCGAGCCGATCACGATGACCTGACTGCCCGCGACCACCGCCGCTATCGCCGCCACGGCTACGATCAGGTACTTGCCCACCAGCGGAATCACCGCGATCCAGAGCGCCGCGATCAGCATGCGGCGATAGAGCGCAGCGTCGCTGCCCTTGGCCACGGCCCGGTCCGCGAGCTTCCCGCCCCGGTAGTTGCCGAAAGCCATGGCCGCCATGATCAACCCGATAATGACCGACCAGACCGGCAACGAGGACGAGAAGTAGGGCGCCAGCAAACGCGAAGCCGCCAGCTCGACGGCCATCACCGACATGCCCGAGATAAATGCGGAGATCCGGTAGAACCAAAGACGACGGCGAAACGCGCTCATTAAGCAGTCAGCTTGTCGATCCAGGCGCCAAAGGCGTCAGCGAACTTCTGCAAATGACCCTGCAGCCACGGATCGGACACGCCGTCGGTGTCAACCATATCCGCAACGCCCCCAATATAAGCTTCGGGCTGTTGCATCATAGCGATATTAAGCCACGTCGCGGATTGGCGCAGATGATTGCAAGAACCAAATCCGCCGATCCTGCCCGGGGAAACACCCACGACCGCGCCCGGCTTGCCGTTCCAGGCGCTCTCATTCATCGGACGCGATCCAATGTCAAGCGCGTTCTTCAGCACGGGCGGCATCGAGCGGTTGTACTCCGGCGTCACAAACAGCACCGCGTCGACCGCCTTGACTTCCTGGCGAAAGCGCGTCCACTCTGTCGGTGTATCCTGAGGGTTATCCAGATCCTGGTTATACATCGCAAGCGAACCAATGTCGATGAACTTCACGTCAAAGCGCTCCTCAAGCGCCCCCGCTAAACACAGCGAAACTTTCTTGCTAAACGAATCGCGCCGCAGGCTGCCTACCAGCACGCCAATCGTTTTCTTATCCATAGCTTTCTACCTCTCCCCGGACGGTCACAGCATTCTGCTTATCCTACAAGTCTGCTTGCCCCAGATATATTGATTCTACCGCGATTGATCCGCTCCCCCTAAGAGCTGCGTAGATATATACTCATAAATAACGGACAGAGGAAGGTACCATGCTGGAAAAAGGAAGTAAGAAAGCCAAAGACGCCGAGTTGGTCGTACGTTTTACCGAGTGGTACTGCGCGGCACACCACCAAGATGTGGAGCGGCCGCCGCTGGAGTCTCCCGGCGTTGACGCCGGCATCTACGGCACGCGCATCCCCCGGCTCTGTACCGCCTGTGCTGATTACGCGCGCTATGCCGAACATCGTACTGAACTGTGCCGCCAGCAGCCAAAGCCGTTCTGCGCGGTCTGCAAGATCAAGTGTTATAAGCCCGACATGGCTGAGTACTCACGCAAGGTCATGCGCTACTCTGGGCCGCGCTCAATCTTTTCACGCTACTGCCTGCGCGCGGTAGGGCATGCATATTCGACCCTGCGTTATCACAAGAACCGACGCGCCAGCAGCAGCGGCAATTAGAATTTTTTTATTGAGAACTTATCGTTGTTTGGTAAAGCAGTCGCTGCAATAGACCGGACGGTCTTCGCGCGGCTGGAAGGGAACCTGGCAAGGCTGCCCACATGATGCGCAGGTGGCGTCGAACATCTCGCGCGGCCCACGGGATCCACTTTTACGCTTATCGCGGCAGGGTTTGCACCTTTGGGGCTCCGTGAAGCCTTTCTCCTCGAAAAAGTCCTGTTCACTCGCTGTGAAAACGAACTCCTGGCCACAATCCTTACAAACGAGTGTCTTGTCTTCGTGCATTAGTCTGCGCGCTCCTTAAGATAACTTGGCTCAATCCTTACGTTAAGCCGTCCCTCTATCATACAGTAAGTAGGGGCAAAGTGGAAAGAGAGCGGCTGCACGACCATCAAAATGCGTCTGCCGCTCACTCGTGTTGCCTTGCGAAGATGGTGGAATAGCAACGGCCTGGGGAGCGGCTTTGTGGTCGCCCCCCGGGGTTTATTTCGTATAGTGCGACCACATGCTGATGATCATCACCACCTTTTCTTCTTCGAGCACCCGGTAGACAAGCCGATGTTGCCGGTTGATCCTCCGGGAGTATAATCCTTGAAGATTCCCCGCGAGCTTTTCATAGGCAGGAGGGTTCTGATAGGGGTTCTCACTGACAATGTCTAAAAGTGCATCCACGCGCTTTTTCAGAGCGGGCTTCTCTTTGATCTTGTCTTTGTCCTTGAGCGCTGGCTTAAGAATAACCAGCGTATAGTTTTTTACCATTCGAATGCTACCGTATCATCAAGAGTTGCCTGCAGACCCTCTGCCAAGCGATCTTTCATGCCAGGAATCGATAAAAGATACAGTGTTTCCTGAAGCCCTTGATACTCTTCTTCGCTCAAAATAATAGCGTTGCCATTCTTAGTGGTGACATTGATAGTATCACCGCTGGTAACAGCAAGCGCTAAATAGTCGAACAGGTTGTTCCTTAAAGCAGTAGCATTGACCGTTGTCATAGTTGGTACCTCCAATATGTACACTATAGCGTACATACAAGCTCTACGCAACTTTTGTAGTGAGGGGCGCCGAGATGACTCGTGATGTACGTCATTGCGGCCTCCGAGCCGCAATCTCAGAACACAAAGGTGCACACAGGGGGTCGCATACAATGTGTTCTGTGTCACGCCAGACGAAGGATAAACGAGTCTGGGTGCTGCGAAGCGATTTTTCAGCAGGTTTTAAGCGCTCACAAAAGCGATTCTACCTTGATTCTACCCTTAAGAAAGACTGCGAAAGGCAAAGCTACAGGTCAGCGTGATGATGCTTGATAATGGCGGAGGGGTAGGGATTCGCGTGTCTTGCTGCGCAATCCACAAGACCTCGCTACGCTCGGCCCGAAACAGTCCACCGGACTGTTTCGCCCTCACGGGTTCGAATCCGTTCACTATAAACAAAAGCTGGCGGAGGGGTAGGGATTCGAACCCTAGAACGGGGTAAACCGTTGCTGGTTTTCAAGACCAGTGCATTCAACCACTCTGCCACCCCTCCGTGTTGGTGACTATGACAACAGCGATTTACCCGGTTGATAGGCAAAACGCCCCAGACGGAAAATAGACCCGTCCGGTTCCTGGGAATGATAGCATTTCCAGGTCCGGCGGAGGATATTTTTCGTGTAAGCCCCGAAGAGCGATCCGAAACGGCCTTTAGGCCTTGAGGACCGATCTGAGCGGCTTAGACGGAAAATAGACCCGTCGGTGGCGGAGAGTTAGGGATTTGAACCCTAGATAGGTTTCTCGCCTATACACGCTTAGCAGGCGTGCGCCTTCAGCCACTCGGCCAACTCTCCGCGTTGTCGGTCTTTTAGTATAGCGAAAATGACCGGCGGATACTACCGTCTGTTCTCCAGCCATCGATATCGTTACATGAGGAAAGAGGGACTCTGTCACTTCAGCTGGCTAGGCGGGCAAACGAAGTATTAAACCCACGGGCCTTTGCCCTTGGGTTTAATGGTGAGAGCAGCCCAACAATGCCAGGCGGAGTGACAGGGTGCCGTAGCTTTAAGAGGCGGTTACCGTCGGCTCTGTACTGATGCTGTCGGATACCTTGATCAGCACGAGTTTGCTTGTTTGTGGCTGAGCGGTCGAGGTAGTAGCGTCGGCCGGAATAGTCTGTACGATGGTCAGCGTCTTCCCATCTTTGGACAGGGTATAGGTGGCATTGATGGATTGGGAATTGTACGTAATGGTGATCTTTCCAGCACTGGGAAGTTCATACTTGAAAGTATTCCCTATTGTTTTGATCTCCGTCGCGGTTATCACCATCTGTTGGGTGGTGTTTTCGACCTTCCAGGTTCCCTGGATAAGCTTGGCGTCGTTTGAACTCGCTGAGCCACAACTTGCCAACATCAGAGCGCTCGCCGCTAACACAACAACAACCAGAACGGACACAAGGGTCTTCCTCATAATATAACCAATCTCTTCCCTGTCGATTCATACCGGACAATCCAGTGTAGCGCAGAAGAGCGCCCGTGCAAAATATCTCCAGAGCCTCACCTGAAATGCAGTCATCGATAACGTTATAAAAAGAAAGAGGCGCGCTACCACTTCGCCTGAGTAGGCAAACAAGCGAAACAGAACGTCTTCGGGCTTAAGCCCTTGGACGTTTGGATGAGTGTAGTTTGACACCCTCAGACGGAGCGGTAGGGCGCCGTATCTCGTTGAGAGACCGCCGCTTCTGATACCGCCGCCGATGCGACTTTGCCGTCGCGATAACCTGCGAGGGATACAGGCTCTCGGATCCTACCAGGAAATAGCCGACCAGCGCGGCGACCACGAAGTACGGTATCCCGTGCACCCCAAAGAGCTCGATCCCCAGAGCGATCGTGGTAAACGGCGCGTTAGCAGCCGCGCCAAAGATCGCAATCATCCCCAAGCCCGCCAGAAGCGTCACATCGCAGTGGGTCAGGATGCCGATCGCTCCCCCCAGCGAGGCCCCGACACAGAACAGGGGCGTTACCTCGCCGCCCTGCAGACCGACCGCCAGTGTCAGCATCGTCAGTATCAGCTTCGCGAGCGGGTCGAAGAAGGTCGCCTGCCCCGTAAAGCCCGCGTTGATCATCCAGGTCGAGAGGCCTGCGTAGCGCTCCAATCCAAACCCCAGGAGCAAAACCGCGACCAGGGCGCCTGCGACAAACGACCGGAGCAACGGGTTGCCCAGAAGCCGGCTGTAGCCGCGTTTCATGGTGCGGATACCCATGATGAAAACGCGCGCCACGACGCCAAAGGTCACCACCGCCACCAGCACGACGGCGATAAGCTTGACGCTCGGTACGACGGGCGCCTGCAAAGCGACCTTCTCATAGGTGATCCCCAACAGGCGGCAGACAATGTTTGCCACGTATGAAGCGATAAAGCACGGGACAAGCGCCTCGTAGCTCACTTTGCCGACAAAGGCCATCTCCAACCCGAAGAACGCGCCAGAAAACGGCGTACCAAAGATCGCGGAGAATCCTGCCGCCACGCCTGCCATCGTCAACACCCGCCGGTCATCGGCACGGAAATGCATCCAGCGAGCCAATCGCGCGAACAACGAAGCGCCAATAGCGACGCCGGCTCCTTCCCGCCCGGCGCTTCCTCCGGTCAGGTGCGTCAGCAGTGAGAACACATAGGTCAGTGCCACCGTACGTCCGGGCACGACCGCGCGGTCATGGATGTCGGCAATGACCATATTGTTGCCATGCTCTGCACCCGCGCCAACTTTCTGATAAACCAGCGTGGTGGCCACGGCAACCAGCGGCAGCAGCGCAATAAGCCAGAGATGATGCTGGCGCAGGTTCGTGGCCAGGTTCAGCACATACAGAAACGATGCAAGCAGGGCGCCGATGATCGCAGCCGCCGCGCTGAGCGCTAACAGCATCAACAGGGTGCGGCGCGCTTGCAGCCAGAGATGACGAAGTTTATGCGGCCGTATGAGATGGACGCTCTCCCTGAGTTTGTTTCCCTTAGCCCCGAAGGGCAACCTGTATCGGCCTTTCAGCCTTGAGGATTTGCCTGAGCGGCTTATAGGGGAAACAGGTCCGGGAGAGGTAGTTTTCGTGGAGGTCATATCCTTATTGTAATATAGTGAAAACAAGAAGGTACACAAGGGTACTGGTAATGGTCTTGAGGAGGCATTATGTCCGAAGAAACATCAAAATGGGTTTGCACGGCCTGTGGCTATGTCTATGATGGGAGCGAAGGCCCGTTTGAGGAACTCCCTGACAGCTGGTGCTGCCCCTTGTGTGGAGCCAGCAAGGACCAATTTGAACTTCAAGCGTAACATCACCGCTTAACGAAAGGAGCATCAGGATGGATTTCAAGGGTTCAAAAACAGAGGCGAATCTGCAGGCAGCTTTTGCCGGCGAGTCGCAGGCGCGTAACAAATATACCTACTATGCCAGCCAGGCGAAGAAGGATGGCTTTGTGCAGATGGGCGCGATCTTTGAGGAGACCGCGGGCAATGAGAAAGAGCATGCGAAGATCTGGTTCAAGCTGCTTATGAACAACGG
The DNA here is from genome assembly GCA_009778715.1 of Coriobacteriia bacterium. Lineage (GTDB taxonomy): Bacteria > Actinomycetota > Coriobacteriia > WRKU01 > WQUG01 > WQUG01. Next base: position 9,837 of record WRFR01000024.1, read on the forward strand.
CGAGGTCAACGGCTCCCTACCGCCAACGCTGCAGAACCTGGCCGACGCCGCCGGTGGCGAGAACTTTGAGTGGACCGAGATGTATCCTGGTTTTGAAGCCACCGCGCGTGAGGAGGGCTTTGCCGCCATCGCCGAGCTCTTCAAGATGGTCGGCGCCATCGAAAAGGAGCACGAGGACCGTTATCGCCAGCTCATCGAGAACATCGAGGGCGATGAGGTCTTCAAGCGCCCACGGGTCGAGGTCTGGCGCTGTAGCAACTGTGGGCACCTGCACGTAGGCGAATCTGCGCCGGAAGTCTGCCCGGTCTGCAACCACCCGAAAGATTATTTCGAATTAGTCGCCAAAAACTACTAAATCAATACGTAAGCAAAGCAGGAGCTGCCATCAATAGGATGACAGCTCCTGCTGCTATATAGGGACCAAAGGGCAATGAGGAAGAGAGCGCATACCCTCTTCCTTTCTTTTTGCGCCACAGCGCAAGCACGGGCAAGCTGGTCACACAGAGGCAACTGGCCAGCGGCAGGATCCAGAACGCGCGCGGGCCAAAGAACAAGCCAAGCGCCGCCAGTAGCTTGATATCTCCCATCCCCAGGCCACTACGCCTCCGCAACAGCCAATACGCTCCTGCAACCAGCGCAGCCGGACCAACAGCATACGCCACTCCGAGCGCCACCTGACCGACCACGTGACAAGGGGTCAGGTACTTTGTCATGGACTGACAAAGTACCTGACCCCTTGTCACCCCTGTCAGCAACAGCAGGCAACGCAGACATCCCAGAACAGCAACAAGAGCTACCAGGCGATTTGGCAGGCGCCGCGCGGTAAGATCATGGTAAGAAAGTGGTAAGAGACAGAAAAACAGCGCAGCTGAAAAAATCAACTGCGCTGCTTGCTGCCAAGAGTTCATAGCTGCCTCACGGGCGCCTCATCATCAGGCTCAGCTAAATCCCGAAGAGCCGTCTGCGCTCCCGCAGCCCGCACAGTCTTCATCGTCACAGCCTGCAGACATCCACTCGGGCATCTCGCCACCGATCTCGACCAGTTCAAGATCAAACACCAGGTCCTGACCAGCAAGCGGGTGGTTCAGGTCAAGTGTCACACCTTCATCGCTGATGGCCTCGATCGAAGCCGCCATGACCTGGCCATCCGGCGACTGAAGCTGAACGACCCAGCCGACCTCAGGCGACTCGCCCTGGAAGAAATCCTTCGGCACCATCTGTATCAGGCCTTCCTCATGAGGCCCGTAGGCTTCCTCAACAGGGATAGTGACCGTTATCTTCTCGCCGACCTCAAGGTCTGCAACCGCCGCGTCAAAACCCGGAATAACCATGCTATTACCAAGGATGAACGCCAGCGGCTCGCGTCCCTCGCTGCTATCGAACTGCGAGCCATCAAGCAGGCGGCCCGTGTAGTTTACGTGGACGACGTCGCCCGGTTGTGGTTTTGCCATAAATAGTTCCTTTCGTTATTGTCTGACCAGTATAACAAAGCATGTCGGCCTCCACGACAGAACTACAGTTTGATGCAGAGATTTTTTCGTGTAAGTAGCCGGAAAAAGATTGCATCAAACAGTTACAATAAGCTTGTGGCAAAACTACTTCTCGACAGATATCGGATCATCGGCCCGTTGGGCGAAGGAGGCAGCGGCACGGTGCTGCTCGCCTGGGACCAGCGCATCGCGCGCCGTGTCGCCATCAAGCGCCTGGAGTTGACCGGCGACCAACAGGCCCGGGGAGCCAGCTTGCAGGAAGCGCGTATCGCTGCGCTGCTGCAACATCCTCACATCGTCCAGATCCTCGATTTCGAGATCGCTGACAGCACTGGCAGCAACCCTGATGACCTTCCCGCGGCCAGATCGAGCGCCGAAACCGCCTACCTCATCATGGAGTACCTTGATGGCATCACCCTGGCAGATATTCCCAGTGATTGCCTCGACGCCGATATCATCGCCTCGATCATCGAGGCCATCGGCGCAGCGCTCTCCTTCGCACACGACAACGGGGTACTGCACCTCGACGTCAAGCCAAACAACATCCTCATCGATCGCAACGGGCAGATCAAGCTCGCTGACTTTGGCCTGTCGCTGCTCTCCGGCCACAACGAGCACCGCCACGCCGAAGGGGGAACCCTGGGCTATATGCCCCTTGAGCAACTCCAGGGCCGTCCTGTGAGCGCCGCCTGTGACCAGTGGGCGCTGGCTGCGGTGCTTTACGAGCTTTGCGCTGACGAATACCCCTACTTCAATGAGATCGCGCATCATCCCAGCCTGGCCCGCTTGCGCGCCGCGCAGGAAGCGGGCGAGGCTCCCCTGCTCCAGATGCACGCGCCCGGCCTGACCGAGACCTTCGCTCGCGCCCTGGCGCGCGACCCTGACCAGCGCTATGATTCGGTCGCGGAGTTCTGTGATGAGCTGGCGCCTTACTTTGGCGATGCACAGCTTGGAGTGCTCGCCTTGCGCGACCTCTGCAGCGAGCTCAGCGACGACGGCAGCACGACAGGCGATGATGACGCCGAGGATGATGACGCACTCAGTGAGCGCGCCCGCGCTGTGCGCGCAGCCCGCCAGGATCGCCGCGCCCGCGAACAAGCTGTTCGGCCCGCTCGCGGAGCTCTCGGCTGGCTGGCCCTGTCCCTGTCCTTGCTTGCCGTTGCGGCAGCAGTAGTCGCCCTGGCCACTGTTCTGACTCCCCGCCTGATCACGCAACTATTCGGTGACAAGCGCCTGGCCATTGGCATCGGCAGCGCGGGCTTCTTTATACTAGTAAGCATGATAATGTTGCTCGTGCGAGCAGCTATGCGACGAAGAAACTAGTCTGCTCGAGCTCCGGCCGGCAGCATACTGAGCAGACCAGCAGGGAGTACTATGGGACTCATCTCAGATTTTGAAGAACACTTGGGAGGCGCCATCGAGGGAGCGTTCGCCGGCATGTTCAAATCGCCGGTGCAGCCCGCGGAACTCGCGCGTGCCTGCAGCAAGGAGATGTCGCGCTCAAAAAAACTTGGCGTCGGCAAAGTATACGTCTCCAACGTCTATTCGATCCTCCTCTCCTCCCGCGACCACAGCGCGCTGGCAGGGCTGATCCCGACTTTACAAGGCGAGCTGGAGACCTATCTCCTGGCATTCGCGCGTGAACATGACTTCCAGATGGCCACCCGGCCCATCGTGCGCTTCTATCCTGCCCCTGACTTGAAACTGGGACGTTTTGAAGCTATCGGGGACTTGCTCTCGGTTGAAGAGATCGAAGCAGAGCTTGGATCCGTCGCAGGCGTCACGCCGGAAAAGGAACCTGAGCCTGCGCCAGCGGCACGCAGGGCGCCCGCCTCGCCGTCGCCTTCTTTTGAAAATGAGTTCGCTGCGCCGGGATTCGATCCGGGTGTCGCAGAACCTGCGCCAGCAACGATAGCCGCGCCTGGCTTCCAGGACCTGGATATCGATCCTGCTCTGGACGGGCCCGGACTCGAAGACCTGGACACAGGAAACAGTCAGCGCGTACGCCCAGTCCCGCGCCTGCGCCATGACTTCGACCTACCCTCGGTGACCGCAGACGATTACCGGGCGATCCAGAACCTGACCTCGATGAAAGTCCCCGCTCCCGTGCCAGCGCCTGTTTCCCCGCCCGCTCCTGAACCTGAGATCAGGGCCTACCTGACGTTGGAGAACTTCGGGCCGCTCGCGCTTGCTGGCAAACAGTCGGTCGGCGTCGGACGCCAGGACGACAATGACCTCGTCATCGCCGACGCTAACGTCTCGCGCCATCATGCGCGCCTTGAGCACGAGCGCAACGGTTGGGCGATCGTCGACCTGGGAGCAACCAACGGGACCTTGCTCAATAACCAGCGCGTTGATCGCGCTCTTTTGCATAATGGTGATGTGATAACGATCGGCGTCACAAAGATCGGCTATCACGAAAGGGCAGGCAGCTAGTGATCGACGTCGTCCTCTATGCCGGCCGCATAGTCCTGGTCGTTGCCCTGTACCTCTTCCTGTTGTTTGCCGCAAAGGCAGGCATTGGCTTGGTCCGCACCGCGAAATCAAAGAAGGGCGCCTTAACTGTTGTGGTCACGCAAGGCCCCACAGCGCTGCTGGGTACGACCATGCCGCTGACCAGCGCGATCGTGATCGGGCGTGCCGAAGGCACCGACATCAACATCGGCGACCCGATGGTTTCAAGCAAACATGCCCGCATCACTCCCGTGCCAAGCGGCGCAATCCTTGAAGACTTGAACTCGACGAACGGCACCCTGCTCAACGGGGCAAAGATCATGATACCGGCCGCGCTTGCGGTCGGTGACCAAATCGCTGTCGGAAATGTCGTGCTCGAAGTAGGGCAGCGCTGACATGGCTCCTTCATCTTCAAACTTGCATCTTTCTGCAACGGGGCGCAGGCAACGCTCACGCTACCCGTTCTCCGCCCAGACCAACGTGGGACGCCAGCGCGCCCTCAATGAGGACTCGATCCTGGCGCTTCCGCCGCTGTTTGCCGTCGCCGACGGCCTGGGCGGCCATGAGGCGGGCGAGGTCGCGAGCGCGCTTGCCATTGACACCCTGCGCAATCACGCACCGCGCGCCGCAGACGCACCTGCCCTGGTCCGCGCCGTCCAGGCTGCCAACAACGCCATCCTCCAGGCAAGCGACGCTGGCATCGGGCGCGAGGGTATGGGTTCGACCATGACCGCGCTCATGGTCGAGCATGGCAAGGCGGCGATCGCACAAGTCGGCGATAGTCGCGCCTATCTGCTCCGCGGGCGGCAACTGACCCAACTCACCGAGGATCACTCGGTGGTTGCCGCAATGCTGCGCAGCGGGCACATCACCGCAGAAGAAGCCCGCGTCCATCCCCAGCGCAGCGTCATCACGCGTGCCCTGGGCAGCGACCCCAATCTCATCGTCGACCAGTTCGAGATCACCGTCCTGCGCGGTGATCGCCTTCTGCTGTGCAGTGATGGCCTGACTAGCATGGTCGACGACGCCCATATTGCAGCCATCCTGAACAGCAAGCTCGATCCTCACCAGGCAGCGCTCGCCCTGATCGACGCCGCCAATAATGCGGGAGGCGCCGACAACGTCAGCGCAATCGTCATCGACATCGACGAGGACGGACCCACGGCTCATCCACGCAAGCGCAGCAAACTCTGGCTCTGGGTGCTGCTCTGGGTGCTGTTGATCGCAGCCATCCTCGGCGCGGTCACCTACGGCGTCAGCCGCTACACGCACAGCATCGCTTACCTCGACGTCAGCGATGGCGGCATGGTCACGATCAACCAGGGAGTCCCTGGCCATGTCATGGAATTCTCACTCACCTATGACTCCACCGTCACGACTGTGACTGCCGGTGACCTGAACCCGACTGACCAAAGTACGCTGAGGCAACGTCCAACCTTCAACTCCCAGGCTGAAGCGCGCAACGAACTCGACGACATGGTGCAGCGCTCGAACTCTCCTGCCTTGCAACAGGAGCAGCCCCAGTGAGTTCGCGGCGCAATATCGAGCTGGCGCTCTTGAGCGCGGCAGCCCTGCCGGTGCTGGTCTTGTTCGCGCTGCTCGAGACCCATCAGAACAACGTTTTCTCCTGGCAGTACCTAATTCTACCCGGCGCGTTGCTGGGTTGCTTCGTGCTGGTCAGCATCGCCCTGCGCAAATTGGCGCCTGGCGCTGACCCGGTGCTGCTGCCCGCAGCCTTTCTGCTCTCCGGTATCGGGATCGCATTCGTAGGGCGCCTGACCACTCCGACCGTTGCGCGCAACCAGTTCATCTGGTTGATCGGCAGCCTGGCCGTTCTCGTCGTCATGCTGCTGGTCATACGCTCGCTCGATACGCTGGGTAACTATAAATATTTGCTCATGCTTGCCGGACTCATCCTGCTGGTCGCTCCGGCGATCATCGGGCGCAACATCAACGGCTCAAAACTCTGGATACAAGTCGGAAGCTTCACCTTCCAGCCTGGCGAGATCGCGCGTGTCCTGATCATCTTATTTCTTGCTGCTTACCTGGCAGAGAACCGCGAGATGCTGAGCATCTCGACCCGGCGCTTCTTAGGCGTCCCGATCCCTGAGCTGCGTGTTCTGGCGCCGATCCTGCTCATGTGGGGCATCTCGCTCGTGATCATGATCGCCGAAAGTGACCTGGGAACCTCGCTTCTGTTCTTCGGGATCTTTCTCGTGATGCTTTATGCGGCGACCGGGCGGCTCTCTTATGTGTTAACCGGGATCGTGCTGTTTGCCGTAGGCGCGGTGGGAGTGGTCCTGGTCTTTTCCCATGTGCGTGTACGTGTTGATATCTGGCTTCAACCTTTCAAGTATGCGCAGACCACGGGCTACCAACTGGTCCAGTCGCTCTATTCGCTGGCCGGCGGTGGGTTATTCGGCACAGGTCCGGGAGCAGGCCTTGCCACACGGATTCCCTTTGTGGACACTGACTTCATCTTTTCTTCGATCGGCGAGGAGCTTGGCCTGATCGGCGCGGCTGCGCTGCTTGGGACTTACCTGGTGATCGTCTTTCGCGGCCTTTCGACCGCGGCACGCGCAAAATCAGACATGGCGGCGTTTACCGCAGTCGGGCTGGTCGCGAGCCTGGGCTTGCAGGTCTTTGTCATCGTCGGCGGCGTGACGCGCCTGATCCCTTTGACCGGCATCACCCTGCCCTTCATCAGCCGCGGCGGTTCCTCGATGCTCGCAACCTTTATGCTCCTCGCGCTGCTTCTACGCGCCAGTGATGAGACAACCGGCGTCGAGACCGAAATGAAATCGACCGGCGGGGCGCTCTCTGTACTGGGGCGCATCTCGCTCTCAAAGCGGCTGACTGCCTTGTCGGTCCTGTTTTCGGTATTGGTCATCGCGCTGGTAGCAAACCTGACCTGGGTACAGGTCGTTGACGCCAAAGCGCTCAACAACCACCCGGGCAACACCCGTAATCTTGCGGCGGAGGCGCACAATCCCCGAGGCAAGATACTGACCGCTGACAATGTAGTCCTGGCCGACTCGAAACCCGTCAAGAAGGCCGGAAGCAGTACGGTCACTTACGAGCGGGTCTATCCAAAGGGCGCCTTCGCGTCGCACTTGTTAGGGTATTACAGTACGATCTATGGCCGGGTTGGCCTTGAAGCGAACCAGAACGACACCCTGACGGGGCGACAGAGCTATGCCGACTGGCAAGACGTTATCAATAGCGCGTTAGCGCGCCCGGTGACCGGCAACAACGTCGTGCTGACGCTTAACTCGAAAGTCCAGGACGCCGCTGAATCAGCCCTGGGTTCGTCGACCGGCGCCGTGGTAGTGTTTGAGCCAAAGACCGGCGCGGTCCTGGCCTCGACCTCGCATCCGGACTATGACCCCAACACCGTTGAGAAGGATTGGCAGCAACTCCAATCCGCTACGGACGCGCCCCTGCTTGACCGCAGCCGTCAGACCTTGTTAGCGCCTGGCTCGACTTTTAAGGTCGTGACTCTGACCGGCGCCTACCTGAACAACGCCATCACAGATTCTGATACCTTCCCCGGGCCCGGCAGCATGAACATCGGTAACGCACCGGTCACGAACTATGATCATTACAGCTATGGCAACGTCAACGCCGTGACCGCGCTGCAGAAATCGATCAACACCGTCTTCGGGCAGATCAGTGTGAAACTTGGGCCGAGCAAGCTCGTCACCCAGGCCGAGGCCTTCGGCTTCAACAAGACCATCCCCTTCGACCTGCCCATCAAGACCTCGCTCATGCCTGACCCCGCGCAAATGACCACCTGGGAGACCGCGTGGGCCGGTGTCGGCCAGCCGGTCGGCCAGCACTCTTCACCCGCAGGCCCCCAGGCGACGGTCTATCAGATGGGCCTGGTCGCAAACGCTATCGCAAATAACGGGACCATCATGCGCCCCTATGTGGTCGACCATGTCAGCGCCGCCCATGACGCGGAAAACATCTTAGGACGCACCACTCCCCAGAGCTGGATCGTCGCCTGCGACCCGGCGACGGCAGCGCGCGTTAAAACCGCGATGATCGCCGTTGTCAACGGAGGGACCGGCGTCGGCGCAAAAGTCCCCGGCGCGCAAGTCGCGGGCAAAACGGGCACGGCGGAGGTCGGCAAAGGACGGCCCACGAACTCCTGGTTTATCGGGTTTGCTCCCGCTGATAACCCCCGGGTCGCCATCGCGATACTGTTGGTAGGAGAAGGCAAAAATGCACCGAGTGCCGCGCCTATGGCGGGTTTGATCCTGAGAACCGCTCTCGCACAGACCGCGACGGTCGCAACTCCGCCCAAAGCCACCACGACCCAACCATAAAAGACGCATGAAGAATGACAAGAACCTTGTATAATAAGACGAAGTAAAGCGAAAGAGTAGAGGCATACCACCATGCAGGAGACTTTGATAGGACAACGATACCGACTCACCGAGAAGATCGGGACTGGCGGCATGGCCGATGTCTATCGCGCCGTCGATGAGACGCTGGGGCGCAATGTCGCCGTCAAGATCATGCACGAACGCTACGCCCACGATCCTGCCTTTACTGCACGCTTTCGCCAGGAAGCACAGGCCGCTGCTAACCTGAGCAGCCCTTACATTGTCAACATTTATGACTGGGGCCAGGAAGGCGATGTTTATTACATCGTTATGGAGCTGGTGCGCGGCACTGATCTTAAAACCATCATCCGCGAGCGCGGGCCCCTGCCCTCGAAAGAGGTCGCAGAGATCGGCGCGCAGGTCTGCAGCGCGCTTGCCACCGCCCATGGCTACGACGTCATCCACCGCGACATTAAACCGCATAACATCATGATAACCGCCGACCGCAACGTCAAAGTCATGGACTTCGGCATCGCACGCGCCGGCAACACCACGCTGACCCAGACCGGGTCGGTACTCGGCAGCGCTCACTATGTGAGTCCGGAGCAGGCGCAGGGACGCCAGTTGACGCCCGCAAGCGATCTGTACTCGCTGGGGATCGTGCTCTACGAGGCCGCTACCGGGAAGATGCCCTTCGACGGAGACACCCCCATCGCTACCGCGCTTAAGCAGGTCAACGAACAACCCGTGCGCCCCTCGCGTATCAACCCGAAGATCGATCCGAACCTTGAGATGGTCATTGGCTATGCGATGGCCAAGGATCCGCGCTCCCGTTACTCGACTGCGTCAACAATGCGTGCTGACCTGGTCCGTATCGTCCGTGACGAGCCGATCGTCGGCGCAGGAGCTGTTGCGGCAGGCGCCGCCGTTGGCGCGGGCGCCCTGGGCGCCGCTGCCGGAGCCGCTGCGGCTGGTATTGGCAACAGTGATGAGACTCAGCTTCTGGGACGCGTCCCTGCTAGTGACGCCATGGGAGCAGGAGCCTCGGGACAGCAAACGACCGTGATGCCGCAACTTGACCCCTACGCAGGCAACGCGACATCTGGCGTTCGTTCGGGCGACCTGGGCGATCAACAGTTCAACAAGAAAAAGAGCAAAGCCTGGATCTGGATCATCGTCGCCGTAATCCTGCTCGCCGGTATCCTGGCGGCCGGCTTCGCACTCGGTTGGTTCGGGGGCTCGGGGCAAAAGACGGTACCTGACCTGACCGGAAGGACCGTTGCTGAAGCTACAACGATGCTGAATGATCAGGACCTCGGACTTGGCGCGCAAACCGAGGACTACTCACCCACCGTCCCCAAAGGGCAGATCATGAAGCAGGATCCTGCTGCGAACAAGAAAGTCGCTCCGCAGTCCAAGGTGGACGTCGTGGTCAGCTTGGGCCAGCAGATGATCACGGTACCTGATGTGAGCAAGATGGATCAGGCAACGGCCACCAAAACTTTGGAAGACGCCGGGTTTGTTGTCCAGAGCGACGACCCCGCCAATAGCCCGGATGTGCCAGCAGGCAAGGTCATGAGTCAGAATCCTGCCGCGAACACCGAAGCTGCAAAAGGCTCAACGGTACACATCGTCATATCGCTCGGCCAGGAGATGGGCACGGTACCTGATGTACGTGGCCAGACCCAGGCCCAGGCGCAGAGCCTGTTAACGAGCAACGGATTCAAAGTGAACGTCCAGCAGGACTTCAGCGATACCGTGAACTCAGGCGTGGTCATCAGCCAGAGCATCCCTGCCAATACCACCACCCCCAAAGGTACAACGGTGACCATCACTGTCAGCAAAGGCGCGAACACGATCGCGATCCCTAACGTCATCAGCATGCAATGGCAGGCCGCTATCCAGAAGATCACCGCCGCTGGCCTTGTATGCGACCCAACACGCGATATCGTGTGGGCGGGGACCGACATGACCGGCAATGTCGTGCAGGTCTCTCCGGCTGTCGGGAGCCAGGTCGCAAAAGGGAGCCATGTCGTACTGACCGTCGATGAGGCTAAACCTACCGCCACCCCGTAAAGCGCTTTACGCCGCAGGCGCTCTCCGTGAGCGCGTCGTGTGAGCACTCTGGTCTGGGTCAATAGAACAGGCCTGCGCACCGCATTACAAAAGCCCCGCATCACTGCGGGGCTTTTAACTCTTACTTTATACTGGTTACTGTGCCTCCGTAGCTCAGGGGATAGAGCACGGCTCTCCTAAAGCCGGTGTCGCGCGTTCGATTCGCGCCGGGGGCACCATTACAGTTACGGTGCCCTGTCGCTCCGTCTGACTTTGTTAAACTGCGTTCGTTTTTCGTTCACGGGCGCAAGCCCGCTCGCTCAAAACTCACTTGTTCGCCTCGTCAGGCGAAGTGACAGGGCACCTCTCCCTATCTTTGATATATCGATAGTTTGTGACAGAGGGACAGTCCCCCGCGGCGCCTAGTAGTTGAAGCCCTTCACCTGATAGATGAGCGTGCTGGCATCCTGGGTCTTTTTGATGTAACCCTTATCCATCATCCAGGACACGACGCTCTCGAACTGCTCGGCAGCAGGCACGCTTGCCTGAGAATACTGACGCACCTGATACTTGGCCGCAAGCGACTCGGGCAGCTTTGCTTCCTTGATCAGCAATGAGCTGAAGTGAGCCGGGTCGGACGTGATCGCGGCGTTGATGGTATCGACTCCCTTGTTGTACTGTGTCAGAAGCGTTGTAAGCGTCTTGTCCGCGTCTTTAGTGTCAAGGAACTTCTGCGAAAACACAAGCACGGTCGAGGTCAGTGGCGCCGCCTGCTTCTGATCGAGCAGGGGGACTCCGCCTTGTAGTTGAGCTGCCGTGAACAATGTCCAGGGCAGGACCGCCGCCTTGAGCTGACCGGCGCCCAGCATCTGCAGGCGGACGGGGATCTTCTTGATCTCGGTCGTTTTGATCTGGTCGGCAGCGATACCCGCGTTCTTCAGCGCGGTGTCGTAGATGTACTCCATGGCTGTCGGTGACGAACACCCGGTGGGAACTCCCGCCAGTTGGCTGAGTTGCGTAATACCGCTGTTCTTGCCTGCGATGATGCCCGCCGGAGCGGTCTGGCAAACCGTGATCGCCTTGACCGGCGTACCCGCCGCGTTAAGCTGGACCGGCACCACCATGTCGGTCATCATGCCATCGATCTTGCCTGCGGTCATCGCCGCGACTTCTTCCTGCGCGGACTGGAACGTCGTGACCTGGACATCGAGCCCTGCGGACTTCAGCGTGCCATTATCAAGCGCGACCCACAGCGCCAGGAGGTCATCGGTCTGCAAGGTTCCGATCTTGACGACTACCGGCGCCGATGCCTTCGAGCTTGCCTTCGTGGTATTCCCGCAACCAACAAGCGCCACCATCAGGGCTAACGCCAGTACCAGCGAGCTTACCCGTACTATCATCCGTTTCATAAACAAAATCTCCTCTCTTTCTCAGCTTCCCATTGTAGCATCCCAATTATCGATACTTTTGCAAAAAGAAAGAGGAACTCTGTCACTTTGGCTGAGTAGGAAAACAAACGAGCCATGAGCGAGCGGGCCTATGCCCGTGAACGAATTGGCGAGTGTAGTTTGACACCCTCAGGCAGAGCGACAGAGCACCGTAACTCTATGAGTCGGCGAGCGACCCACCAACCCCCTGCTGATCGCCCACATACTTCCAGCGTACCAACAGGCGCTCGGACAAGGCAACCGCCTCGTACAGGAACACGCCCAGGATCGCCATCGCGATAATGCCTGCAAACATCGCCTCGTAGTCAAGCATGCTCCAGGCGTTACTGATCCAGCCACCGATGCCGCTCGTACTCGCGATCGACTCCGCGAAAAAGAGAATGGCGATCGAAGTTCCCACGTTGATGCGTAGCGCCGTGAACAGGTCGGGCAGGACCGCCGGCAGGATGACCAGGCGCACTTTCTGCCAACGGGTGGTTCCCATCGCCCGGATGGTGTCCATGAGCGCCGGATCGATGTTATGCGCGGCGTCACGAGTCGTCACGAGCGCCTGGAAAAAGATAACGACGCCGATAAGCACGATCTTGGGCGCATTGCCCAGTCCCAGCAACACAAGCAACACCGGCAGAAACACGACCTTCGGGATGGGATAGAGCAGATAGGTAAGCGGCGTGAAGAGGGTGTCGAGTTTGGGGCTGCGCCCGATGGCAAGCCCGAGCGGCAAGGCAAGCGCCGTGCCCGCCGCAATCGCCACCGCGATACGCACAAGCGAGATGCCCACGTCGGGTAGCATAGCAGGGATATCGCGCACAAACGCCGCCAGGGCCGTTGTGGGCAAGGGCAAAGCCGGCGAGCGCAGCAGTAACGCCAGTACCGCCCAGATCACCAGTGTGACCAGCACAGCGCTGGTATAGCCAAAGAACTTTCTCATGTGCCCTCGCAGAGGAGTGCTGTCACACTTGACGCTGCTCCAGCGCCCACGGGCGCTGTCACGACGGATCGTTGCCGGGCAGGCGCCGTTGCGACAACCGATACCCCCTTGACGCCGGTGTGCAGAGCCGCACCCCCCAGCATGAAGCTCCGATAGCTCACGGCGCCCAAGCCACAGTCTTGCATCAGCTGAGCCAGCTCATCTTTGGTCAGGAAGGCCTCGGTGCTGTCCGCCAGCCATTGGTATTCAGCGGGAGCTTTGGCAAAGACCCGGCCGATCCAAGGCATGAGGTGGGCGAAATACAGCCGGAAGAACGGCCTGACCAACGCATTGGTCGGGTAGGAGGCATCCAGGCAGGCAAACAGCCCGGCCGGGCGCAGTACGCGTACGCACTGTGCGACCACTTGCTGGTAGTCCGGCATGTTGCGCAGCCCGAAGCTGATGGTCACCGCATCAAAGCTCGCGTCCAGGAAACTCATCTGCATCGCATTCTGGCAGCTGATCTCGATCGTTGCCACCCCGGCTGCCTCGATGCGACGCTCGGCGACTGCCAGCATGTTCTCGCTGAAGTCGCTCGCTACGATCCGGGCATGAGGCAGGGCGCGCGCCAGCTGCAACGCTATGTCACCGGTGCCGCTTGCCACATCCAGCACGACCCGCGGATGGACCGATGCCACCCGGCTGATAAGCGCCCGCTTCCAGGCGTCCTGGCGTCCGGCGCTGATGATACGATTCATGCGGTCGTAATCACCGCTGATTTGCTGGAATACCTCGTAAACCCGCTCCTGTTTTGCTTCGGGAGTCAGGCTCTCGTCATTGGCGCGGATATCGTGGATATCCAGGGCGTCATGAGCGTCCGGAGCGTCCGGAGCATCCGGCGTTTCAGGGGTTTTCGGCAGGGTATCGGGCATCGTCATCTCCCTAATGCCACAGGACGAACAACAACAGCACGGCGCAGTTCGTGATCGTTAACACGCGCGCCATCTTGACCGAAGTGCCCATGGCCTGCGGGCGATCCTGAGCATCGAAGCGCAGGGTACTGAAGCGCATGAACAGGCGGCTGACAAAAAAGCAGGAAATAATGACCGGCACGCTGTACAGGCCACCCAACAAGAGCGCGAACACCCAAAGCGTCACAAGCGCCACCATGTTGCCTGCCGCAATCACGACCAGCGAGCGCTTGCGCCCGAGCATCACGGGCAGCGTCTTGCGTCCGGCCTCAATGTCGCGCTCGATATCGCAGGTATTGTTCGTCATCATAATAAGCCCGATGCTGATGACCTGCTGCAAACAAGGGAGCAGCAGCCACCAGCTCCACGTGCGGGTCAGGGCGATAAAGGTCGCCATGGCGATCAGCAACCCAAAGGTCAGCCCACTGATCACCTCGCCCAGCGGGAGATAGCTGACCGGAGAAGGCCCGTATGAGTAGCTCAGCAGTGCGAGAATTCCCACACCGCCAATCAGAAGCAACCAGAGCGACGACATCACTGCCACCGCAATGCCAGCGCCCAGCGCTACGACCAGGCAGGCAATGCCGAAGTTGCGCGCCGTACGGGGTTCCAGTTGATTGTAGATGATGCTCGCATCAGTGGTATCGACACAGTTCTCCTCAGTGTCGGTACCGGCAACATAGTCCTTATAGTCGTTGAGCGTATTAGCCGCTGACTGTGCCGCGACCGCACAAACCAACATCAAAAACCAGAGCACCAGAAAGCGTGAAGAAAAGATCGGCAGATGCAGGGTCCCGGACAGAAACGGACGGTGAACAAACCTGGTGGCCGTGTCGGTCAGGACGTCGGCCTTCAGGGCGAAGGCCGCAAGGCCACCAACCAGAACAGGCCCAATAGAGGCCACCCACGTAGGCGGAGCTGCAAGTTGTAATGCGGCGCGCGGGGTCAGCGCCCGATAGCGCCCCATGATCTCCCTGCCTTAATTGTTGTCGGTCGAGTTCAAAGGAGGCACGTCGACTTCAGCATTCGTGATGACCGACTCTGGCCCATTCCCCGTCTTTCCAAAGGCCGCGTTCTCGCGATTATAGAGCGGCGTATCGATGACCTTGATCGGACCAACGGTCCCCTCAGTATTTGTGAGCGACTGTGATCCGGCGTTCTGCTGTTGCTGGGCCGCCGCCTCGCGATTAGCCTCATTCTGCAGCGCAGACTGGTGAGAAGTGAACACGAACATGATGACAAGCGCCAACACCACGACCACAGCAGCGATGACAATGAGAACCTTCATGAAAGGGCTCATCGCATGAGGCTCGCCACCAGTTTTACCAGCACTTTGAGGTGTTGAAGCGGCAACGCCACTCGCATCTGACATGTCATCCTCCTTTGCCAAGAAAAGCATACTAAACAGGCTATATTGTACTACAACCTGATGATTCGAGACTCGTTTTCACACATTGAACTTGAAGTGCATGACATCTCCATCAGCTACCACATACTCTTTGCCTTCCAGGCGCAGGCGCCCCGCTTCGCGCGCGCCTTTCTCGCCTGCGTAGCGCAGATAGTCACCGTAGCTGACGACCGCGGCCTTAATAAAACCCCGCTCGAAGTCCGTATGGATAACGCCAGCCGCCGCCGGCGCCTTCGCGCCAACCGGGATGGTCCAGGCGCGAACCTCGGGCTCGCCCGCCGTAAAGTAGCTCTGCAGGCCCAGGAGCTTATAGGCTGCGCGTGCCAGCACGTCAAGCCCGGGCTCGGTCAGGCCAAGCTCTGCCAGATACTCGCTGGCCTCATCGGCGTCCAGCTCTGCCAGCTCGGACTCGGTCTTCGCGCAGATCGGGATCGGCGCCTGTCCGTCAAGGGCGGCCAGGTCAGCGCCGATCTGCGACTCGTCAATGTTGGCCACGTAGAGCAGTGGCTTGGCAGTCATCAGGTGGAAGTCAGCGCTTAAGGCCTGCTCCTCGTCGCTCAGCTGGCAACTGAGCGCGCGGTGTCCTGCCTCCAGATGCGCCTGCAGCCTACGCGCGGCTTCCAGTCGGGGCGCGTTCGCCTTGTCTTTTTTGGCTTCTTTCTCCAGGCGCGCTACCGTGCGCTCTATTGTGCCAAGGTCTGCCAGGATCAGCTCGATCTTGATCGTCTCCGCGTCGCTTACCGGATCGACCTTGCCATCGACATGCACGATGTTGCCATCCTCGAAGTAGCGCACAACCTCGACGATCGCGTCAGTCTCGCGTATGTTGGCCAGAAACTGGTTGCCCAGGCCCTCGCCGGCGCTTGCTCCCTTGACCAGGCCCGCAATGTCGACGAACTCGACGGTGGCCGGCACGATCTTTTTGGGACGCACGAGCTCGGCCAGCTTGATCAGGCGTCCGTCCGGCACCGCAACGATGCCCACATTGGGCTCGATCGTGGCAAACGGGTAGTTCTCCGCCAGCACCGAGTTCTTTGTGAGCGCGGTGAACAAGGTGGACTTGCCCACATTGGGCAGGCCGACGATACCGATAGAAAGGGACATGGATACTCCTTGAAGCTGTATGAGAATCGATATTCCCAGTATATAATAGGAACCCGAAGCCACGTCATTGCGGGCTTTACGCCCGCGAGTCCTACGGGAACGACGCCAGACGGATCGAGAGGAAACGTAATGAGGATTGGGTTGTTTGCAGATGCCTACCTCCCCTACATCAGCGGAGTGACCAACCACATTCGCCTCTACAAGCGTTACTTCGAAGAGCAAGGCCACGAAGTCTATCTCTTTACCTTTGGCAACCGCAACTACCCCGACGACGAGCCTAACGTGATCCGCAGCCTTGCGCTGCCCTGGGGCAAGAGCGGCTGGAGCTTCTCTATGGTCTATGGCAAGGAGGCGCGCGACCTTTTACCGACGCTCGACCTGGTGCATGTGCACCACCCCTTCCAGAGCGGCCGGATGATGCTGCCCTATGTCAAGCGTTATGACCTGCCGCTCGTATTCACGAACCACACCCGCTATGACATCTACAGTGACGCCTACGGGTCCTTGATTCCCCAGGCGCCGCGCTACGCGGTGCTGGCGAGCATGCTGAAGTCGGTGGTGGTGGCAAGCAATCTCGTGATCTGTCCCAGCGCTTCGATCGCCCAATGGCTGGCGGACTTCGCTGACTACCCGCTGGCCGTGACCATCCCCAACGGCATCGATATCGAGGCCTTTGCGCATCCCCATCCCGGCGCCTACAGCCGCGAACAGCTGGGCATCGCCGCTGATGATGTGGTCTTCTGCTACGTAGGGCGGCTGTCGCCCGAGAAGAACACCGACTACCTCTTCGACGAGTTTCTCCGCGCCGCGCGCGACCTGCCTCAGGCCAAACTGCTCGTGATCGGCGGCGGCAAGGATCTGGACGCCTGCCGCGAGCGCGCCCTGGAGAGCTCACACTCCGACCAGGTGATCTTTACCGGCGAGCTACCTTACAACGAGCTCCCCGCGCTGGAAGCACTCGCCGATGTCTTTGTGACCGGATCGGTCAGCGAGGTGCACCCCCTGGTCGTGCTGGAGGCCATGGCCGCAAGCCTGCCCGTGGTCGCGATCACCTCGCCCGGCATTGCCGACACGGTGATCGAAGGGGTGTGCGGGCTGTTAGGGGCTGCCCCTGAACCGGGCGAGCTCAGCGACAATCTGGTCAGGATCGCCCGTGATGCGAGCCTGCGCGCGCATCTGTCTGAGGGAGCGCTCGCCTGTGCCCGTCAGTACTCGCTGGATAACACCGCTGGCAAGGTGCTGGAACACTACGAGCAGGTTATCGCCGCTCACCACCCCAAGAAACGGCGGCGGCATACCCGCAGCTCGTAAACGCGAGCGGCGGCTTAGCGCTCAGCTCGCTCACACGCTCAGCGATCACCTCGGGGACTTAAGCTTATCCAGCGATTGATGAGGCAGAGCGTGACCATGGCGCCCAGGCTGAGCCCCACCTCAAACGCCGCACAGGTCACCCTCATAAGATACACACTGCAGGCCGCGGCAGCGAACAGCCCGTAGCCGACTCCTAACGAGATGCGCTGAGTCCTCTGGTCGCTGCCGCCCGTGGCGCAATAGTGCGCCACCATCCCCGTGATCGCCAGCATGACCACAAGCGAAGCGTTGTCCTCAAAATAGAAGTGCAGGTGCGCGAGCAGATCCGAGCCGCGGTCAGGCAGGAACATGCCCATGAACAAAATAACGCCCGCAACCAGAAGTATCGTGACCAGGATGGTCTTGGCGCGCCGGCGATCGGCCCGCACGTAGTAGTAGACCAGGTAGAGCATGAACGGGAGCGTCAGGAGGCCAAACAGGATCATCCAGGTCATCCCTCCATGTTGCCAGGCGATACGCGAGAGCGACACCTGACCGACGTTCTGGCCACTGAGCATCAGCGCGACCGCGAACGGCACATAGACCACGATGATATAGGCAGCCATGAAACGCAGATGATATTTCATTGATTTCGCATTCACTCTTCTATCCTACCCCTTGTCTTTTAAAGATTGAACTCACTTGTATGAAGATTTTCCTACTCTATTTTAAGTAAGATATACTAATAAGTAAGACATACATTAAAGCAAAAGGATTTGATATCATGACCAGCATCACCTTATCGAGCAAGGGGCAATTTGTTGTTCCGGCCAACATCCGCAAGCAAGCGGGAGTCTCGACCGGAGATCAGTTCTTTGTGCGCTATGATGAGAAGTCGCAGGAGATCCGCCTGAAGCGTGCCAAGACGATCGACGAGCAGGCTGACCGCTTCACCTCATTCATCAAACCCGGCGTCAAGCCGCTCGAGAATGCCTCTGACTTCTACAGCCAACGTGAGCCGAGGATCTGAGCCATGGGCCGCGAATCACTCGACACCAACATCCTGCTGCGCCTTTACCTCAAGGACATCCCCGCACAGTTCGAGCTGGCAA
The DNA here is from genome assembly GCA_009778715.1 of Coriobacteriia bacterium. Taxonomy (GTDB): domain Bacteria; phylum Actinomycetota; class Coriobacteriia; order WRKU01; family WQUG01; genus WQUG01. The sequence goes on from WRFR01000024.1 coordinate 28,410, forward strand.
AACGCCTGGTGGAGGCGCCCGGCAAGAAATTCACTATCTCTGACACCGCGATCATCGAATACGTCTTTGTCCTGGAACGCCACTACGGCTTCACGCGCGATCAGATAGCCGAGATGGTCACAGCGCTCATGAGCCGCGGCAATTTCTATTGCAATCGCACGGTGTTTCCCTCTGCGATCGAGCTCTACCGGCGCAACCAGGCGCTCTCATTTGAGGATTGCTATCTGGCAGAGATCGCCCGCATCCAAGAGGCGACCCCCCTCTGGACCTTCGACAAAGCACTCGCCCAGAAATGCCCCGTCGCCCAGGAGCTGAAGTAAGATCTCTCACGATCGTCCAATTAGTGATTGGACGATTTATGCTAGCGGTACACCTCGCGGCGGTGACCGATATCAAGAACCAGCACAACAATATCGGCGTCGTAAATGTGACAGATAAGGCGATAATCGCCGATGCGGTAGCGCCACTTTCCCTTTTGATCGGCCACAAGCGGCTTGCCATAGCGTCGGGGGTCATCGGTACCCTCAAGGTTCTTCTTGATCCAGGCCATGATGATGTTGGCCTGGCTCTTGTCCATCTTTCGGAGCGCTTTCTGTGCGGCTTTCTCAAAGAGGACCGAGTACTTAGCCATTGATAAGTTCCATCATCATATCAAAGCTGACAGGATCGGGATCTGTCTCATGCTGCTTCATCGCTTTGGTGTAGAGCGCCAGATCAAGACTGTCCTCGATCTTCTCGAACACTGCGTCACGGATGAGCATCGATGTCGACACCCCGCTCGCTTGGGCATAGTCACGAATAAACTTCGCCTCGTCGTCTGAAAGTCGCGCCTGTATCACCGCCATGATAGTACTCCTTGTATGACATAGTATTACTCGATGTAGTATATTGTACTACAATAACTGATCTATTTGGCGGAGTGCTTCACGTCTTCGGTCTCTTGCCGGATCTGCCGGTCCAAGTCCTGGGATAGCGCCATATTCCTTAGAGATTGTTGCGCCTGATCGCTGCGCGCATCCTTGCGTGTCTTGCGTGCCTGCCGGCGCCGGTGGCCATCAGAGAGCCCTACACAGAACACAATGACGCAGATTATGCCAAATATGACAACCATCCTGCTCCTCTCGTTTCCTCTATTGTATATCAGGAGTACTCTGTAAGAGGGAGTGTGATCGATGATGGCTGAGAGCAAAACTATCGTGCTGGCGGGCGGCTGCTTTTGGGGCGTCCAGAAGTACTTGTCGCTGATTGGCGGCGTCCTGGAAACCCATGCAGGCTATGCGAACAGCGTGGTCGATGCGCCCAGTTACGAGCAGGTCTGCAGCAGTGCGACGCACGCGGCAGAGGCGGTGCGAGTCAGCTATGACCCGGAGGTACTACCCCTGCGCGATCTGCTCGACTTGTTCTTCGAGGTCATCGACCCGATCGCGGTCAACCAGCAGGGTGCTGACGTCGGGGCCCAGTACCGCACCGGGATCTACTATGACGGCGCCAGTTCCTCTTCTGTCATTACGGGGAGCAAAGAAGCTGCGACGCGGCAATCCAGTACCCAAGATGATCTTGCAATTATCACCACAGCTCTTGCCCAGCTGCAGCAACACTACGCCGCCCCGCTGGCCATCGAGGTCGAACCGCTCGTCAACTTCTATCCGGCTGAAGACTATCATCAGGACTATCTGGACAAGAACCCCGGCGGCTACTGCCACATTGATCCCCGGGCGTTTGCCACCGTCGCCCGCAAAGCTCAACTTCTGGAGCTCATCCGGCAGTTGACGCCCCTACAATATGCCGTGACGCAACAGTCGGCGACCGAGCCTCCGTTTACTGGCGCCTACGACCAGTGCTTCGAGCCGGGCATTTACGTTGATGTCATCACCGGAACCCCGCTCTTTGCCTCAAGCGACAAGTTCGAGAGTGGCTGCGGTTGGCCCGCGTTTGCGCGCCCCCTGGCTCCCGATCTGCTGACAGAGGCGCCTGACCACAGCCTGGTACGTGGGCGGACCGAGGTGCGCTCCGCCGACTCCGACGCCCACCTGGGCCATGTCTTCAACGATGGCCCCACCGAGCAAGGCGGCCTGCGCTACTGCATCAACAGCGCTGCTCTGCGCTTCGTGCCATTAGCAAAGATGGAAGCCGAGGGTTACAGCGAATGGCTGGACGCTATCAAGCAATAAGCGCCTGTGACTGAGTGCCTACTTACCTTCGCTCATCTTCTCGATCAAGCTGTTAACATATTCATCACCAGCGCGCACATCAGGTCTTTCTCCGCCGGGTGGTTCAAGAGCACGCGATGCGATGCTCAGCACCTGATTGAGTTGGTCTAAGCGCTGTTGGTTGATCGTATAGCCCAACACCAGATGATCATTAAGTACGCGAGTCGCCCACTGGCGAAATTGAGTGGCTGTTTTTGATCGCACTCTATACCCTACCGAAAGAATCATATCGAGATTATAGTAGGTGCGTTTACGTTTGACTTGCCGCGCGCCCTCCATTTGAACCTGTAAGAAATCCTTACAGGTTCGATCTTGGAGAAGTTCCTGGTCCACATAGATATTTTCCACATGTTGAACAATATTCTCGCGGGAAGTATATTCGACCCCTGGCAAGCCGCTTTCATTTATGTATCCATTATAGCTGAGGGGTATGACATCCCTGAAACAGACGCGAGACACGGAACTCAGCGTCCCTTGCGCAGTATGTCCCAGATGCTCAGAGTTGTCCGGTGATAGACGGCGTTGTGCACAGCGCGCTTTGGCTGGCGGACCAGCCCGACACCCTTCTTGCCATAGAACGGATTGACCGCTCGCTTGACTGAGCGATTAAGCCTGCCGGTCGTACGCGCCTTAAACGAGCGCGTGATGCTGGGTGTTCTGA
>WRFR01000025.1 GCA_009778715.1 Coriobacteriia bacterium
ATCCGCCTTTCTTGGTACGTTTTTTGTTTGGTCATAAAAATCATACCGACGGTGTTTGGACCATGTCCATTACCTATTTTGGGTTATTCAATTTTCAATTTGCGAAAGATATTGTACGTTACCAGCAGGGGCAACGTACAATATCTTTCGCAAATTTTTAAAGAAAGCAGCTTAGCTACGCATGGTGGTTTTAGATGCATACGAAAACAGAGTTACCCACTCACAAAAATCGACGCAGCACACGAAATACTCTGCGTCTTTTGGAATCGTTTTGGATCAGCAACAATTTGATGCTATGGTTGACTGTGCATTTAATGGTCAGAATGACATGAAAACAGCTATGAGGGATATCGCCAATGGCATGGATCCGCGCACTGCTTTTTGTCGCAAGATCCTTCAAGCTGATTTAGGATTGTTCAGAAGACGAAACGACGAAGCCAATATATTCATTTCTGGAGATTATACACGAACGTATCCTGCATGGAGGAAGTACTAATGAAAAAAATCGCTCTAATAACTTGTATATTGGTAACCGCCTTCTTACTCATTGCTTGTTCAAAAGGAGATGCTATACAGAATAATAATGAAGTTTTGCCTTCAACTGATCCCAATTCTTCTGCAAGTACAACATACACGCCTGAGCCCCCGATATACGATCTAATCCACTATTATTATTCGTCAACAGTTCCTCCCGAACTGGAAGAAGCTGTTCGCAACAATCAAATCGATAAAGATTATAAAGCGGAATCAGAAAAACCTGAAAATGGTACTAGTTTTGGGATGGAAAAAACTGCTGCAAAATTTGCAAACATATGGAAGAGTGAAATGCACACCTCTGCGGCAAAATTGGAAAAGGCATTAAACGAGAAAGACAAAGTACTTTTTGAAAAGGAGCAAACTGAATGGGAGGAAGCCATGGAGGCTCATTTCAGGTTTGTTAGTGAGAGTTTAGGAGGCTCAACTGCTTATAACGTGGTAATTGGAAGTATTTTTCCTTACAAGGTAGATGAAAACGCCTTAGAAATCTACCGACAGCGCACTCTAGAAATTAAAGGAATCCATTTTGAAATTGAGCAAGCACAAAAAGGGTATAACTATTCAGGTGATTATGAATCTCTAAAGTTTGAATACCAGGGTCAGTAATACGCTGTGTGGAAAGACCGCCTTGATAACTACAATGGAAGCCCAATCACCTATGACGCTATCGGAAACCCGCTCTCCTACAAGTTCATTAACGGTCGCATCTACTATATTTTTAAGCGTTATGAAGATAGGCCAACGCATACAGCTACACTTGGGTATTATGCTGTTGATGTATTTACTGGCGAAGTCTTTGATACCAAGATGCTGACCGATTTAATTAAGTTATAAATTGCATTGCGGTGGGAATATGCTTTATATAAATTGGCCCTAAGAAGGAATAGTAGCCATGAGATTTATTTAACTTATTCTTCCTCGGATTATGCGTAGAAGGTATCCTGAAAGCCTGTTTTGCGATATCCTAGATAGTTACTATCACTGGTCATCGGAGTACTTCGAAAGAGGTTTTGTATGTCAAGGATTATCGTTGACGACAGCTACTGCAAAGGCTGTGGCCTTTGCGTGACCGTCTGTCCGCGCGATGTCATGGAACTCGATCAAGAGACCCTGACGTCAAAGGGCTATCACCCGGCGCGGCTGACCGATCAGTCCCGTTGCACGGGCTGCGCGCTTTGCGCACAGATATGCCCCGATGTGGCGATCACCGTATTCAAAGAGAGCAAAGGGGAGGTGAAAGCTGATGCCGAATGAAAAAGTTCTCATGAAGGGTAACGAAGTATTGGCAGAGGCCGCGCTCAGGAGCGGTTGTACCTGCTTCTTTGGCTATCCCATTACTCCGCAGACCGAGCTGGCTGCTTACATGGCCAAGCGTATGCCTAAAGAAGGCGGCGCCTACCTGCAGGCGGAAAGCGAAGTCGCAGCCATCAACATGGTCTATGGGGCCGCAGCTGCGGGCGCTCGCGTCATGACGTCGTCCAGCTCGCCGGGCATCTCGCTTAAAACCGAAGGTATTTCGTATTTGGTGGGCGCTGACCTGCCAGCCGTGATCATCAATGTCATGCGCGGCGGCCCGGGCCTGGGTGGCATCCAGCCGAGCCAGGCTGACTACTGGCAGGCCACGCGCGCGCTCGGCCATGGCGACGGCCACCTGATCGTACTCGCGCCAGCTACCGTGCAGGAGATGGCCGACATGGTGGCCACCGCCTTTGCGCTCGGCGACACCTACCGCACGCCGGTGATGGTGCTCGCAGATGGCATGCTCGGCCAGATGATGGAGCCGGTCACGTTACCGGAGCCGCTCGACCTGGCCAGCATCGAGGACAAGCCCTGGGCGCTGACTGGTACGGGCGCCCCCGGGCGCACGACACGCAACATCGCCAACTCACTTGATCTGGTGGCGGGCAACCTGGAGCGCCGCAATGACGAGCGCTTCGAGCGCTACGAGCAGATCAAAGCCAAGGAGCAGCGCGCTGAGACCTATCTGATCGATGACGCTGAGTATGTGGTCGTTGCCTTTGGCGCCTGTGCTCGTATCGCGCGCAGCGGTGTCGAGCGCGCCCGTGCCGTGGGTATCAAGGCCGGGCTGATCCGCCCGATCACCCTCTGGCCCTTCCCGACGACGACGATCGAAGCCGCGCTGCCTGGCGCGCGCGCGTTCCTCTCTGTCGAGATGAACAAAGGCCAGATGGTCGACGATGTACGCCTGGCGGTCAATGGTCGCGCGCCGGTCGAGTTCTACGGTCGCACCGGCGGCGTGATTCCAACGCCGGCCGAGGTGGCCACGGCCCTGGCAGACCTGCAGCAGACCGTGACGGCTGCTGGCACTAAGGAGGCATGAACACAATGAGTACTCCTACCGCTACTCCCACGAAAACAGTTGCAGAGCTGGAGGCCCACGCAGATGAGCAGGTCGTCTTTCAGCGGCCAGAAACGCTTACCAGCGCAAACTTCAGCTACTGTCCGGGCTGTACGCATGGCGTGGTGAACCGCCTGATGGCTGAGGCCATCGATGAGCTTGATATCAAGGGGCGCACCATCGGCGTCGTACCGGTCGGCTGCTCGGTCACTGCCTATGACTTTTTCGATCTTGACATGGCGCAGGCGGCGCACGGCCGCGCATCGGCGGTTGCCACGGGTATCAAGCGCGCCAACCCCGACTCGATCGTGTTCGCCTATCAGGGCGATGGCGACCTGGCAAGTATCGGCACAGCCGAGACGGTACACGCGGCCACGCGCGGTGAGAACATCACCGTGATATTTATTAACAACGCGATCTACGGTATGACGGGCGGCCAGATGGCGCCGACCTCACTGCCTGGTCAGGTCACCCAGACCTCTCCGTATGGGCGCGATACAAAAACAATGGGCTTTCCTATCCGGGTCTGCGAGATGCTGGCGACGCTGGACGGTCCGGCGTTGGTGCAGCGCGTGAGCGTGGACAGCCCTAAGAACATCCGGCAGGCCAAAGCTGCCATCAAAAAAGCGTTCAGCTATCAGATGGACGGCGTGGGCTACAGCATCATCGAGGTCATTTCGAGCTGCCCGACCAACTGGGGACTTTCCCCGGTCGCCGCGCTGGACTGGCTGCGCGAGAACATGCTGCCGTATTATCCGCTGGGCGTCTTCAAAGACGCAGGCGCAGCGCCGGCAGAGGCAGAGACGGAGGCCAGCCATGAGTAGCGATTACGGCAACCTCAACCTGGTGCTTGCTGGTTTTGGTGGGCAGGGCATCCTGTTCGCGGGCAAGCTCGTGGCGACCGCTGGTCTTCTCGAGGACCGTGCAGTCAGCTGGTTGCCCAGCTACGGACCGGAGATGCGCGGTGGCACGGCTAACTGCAGCGTCTGCCTTTCTGATGAGCCCATAGGCTCGCCGCTCGTGACTGATCCCGATGTGTTGATCGCGATGAACCAACCTTCGTTTGACCTGTTCTATCCGTTGGTAGTAAGCGGCGGACTGACGATACTTGACAGCTTACTGGTGCCGGTGATCGAGCCGCGTGACGAGGTCCCCATCTTTGGCGTGCCGGCCACGCAGCTGGCCGATGACGAGGGCCTGCACGGCCTGGCCAACGTGATGTTGGTGGGTAAACTGTGGCGCGAGCATCCGTTTTGTGCGGAAGAGACCCTGCAGGAGGCGCTCGCCGCCTGTGTGCCTCCGCGCAAGCAACAGCTTCTTGAGCCTAATCGCCGTGCCCTGCACATAGGATTGGAGCTTGCCTGATGATCGACAACACCCCGAACCCCAACGCCCAGGAGATCGAGGAGCTGCACCAACTGGGAGAGCGCATTCGCGGCCTGCGTGAGGCTTGCGAAATTCCTGCCGAGGAGATCGCGTCCGAGCTGGGCATCACGCCTGAGGTTTATCGCGGCTATGAAGAGACGGGCTTTGACGTGCCTGTCAGCGCCATCTATCACCTGGCGAGGCGTACCGGCGTTGACCTCAATGAGATACTGACCGGTGGGACCGCCAAGCTCGATACCATCCAGGTGGTGCGCGCGGGCGCCGGGCAGACGGCAGAGCGCTTCCCGGGCTACCACTATCAGGATATGGCCTGGCGCTTTACGGGTAAGATCATGCAGCCGATGCTCGTGAAGCTTGACCCGAGCGAGGCGCCCGCCGATCTGGTGACGCATAACGGCCAGGAGTTCAACCTGGTGTTGTCAGGTGCGATGACGCTTACCTTCGACGACAAGGAGTTCGTCCTCGAGACAGGAGATTGCGCTTACTTCGACCCCACGCATCCGCATGGGCAGAAGTGCGCATCCAACGTACCAACGGCGTTTGTTTCGGTAATCGCTGAGTAAGAGCCCGCTTGCTGGGTCTGTTACCGTCGCCTGATTTCCAGGACGTCGGACGGTCCGTAGCAGCCAGAAGAGGAAGACTGGAAATACATCTCATGGATCAGATTCTCAAAAAATACTGCCCCCGTATCGATTTTGAGTCCTACGAGGACTTCATGGAGAACTTTCGTATCGAAGAGCCGGAGGGGTTCAATTTTTCCTATGACGTGGTCGACGAGTGGGCGCGCCTTGACCCGGAAAAGCGCGCGCTGGTCTGGTGCGATGACACGGGCGATACGCTCACACTTACCTTTGCACAGGTAGCGCGGCTTTCCGACAAACTGGCAAACGTACTGACAGCGCGCGGTTTGCGCAAGGGCAGCGTGGTCATGCTGTTGCTGCGTCAGCGCTGGGAGTTCTGGATCATTGCCTGCGCGCTCTGGAAGATCGGCGCGATCATGTCGCCTGGTACGATCATGCTGACTACAAAAGACCTCATCTATCGGGCAGAGAGTTCCGGCGCTGAGGCCATCATTACCTTGGATGACGACTATGCGATCGCCCAGGTCGACGCAGCGCGCGCCGAACTGCCTGGCGTGCGTGACTGCATCCTGGTGGGGTGTCAGAGCGGTGGGGGGAGTGTTTCCCCGCGTAGCTCTGCCGAGCAGTGCGTGGCGCAGATGCTCAGTGGCGCAGGCGAAGGCACTGACGAGGCGGCGCGCGATGACGCGGCGCTTACACTCGAGGATCGCCCGGGCTGGCTGGATTTCGATCGCCTGGTTGCGGCGGGGTCTTCTGACTGGACGCGCCCTGTTGGCGAGGCGGCTACGACTAACGACGACACGCTGGCCCTGTACTTCACGAGTGGGACGACGGGCCCAGCCAAGATGGTGCGCCAGGATATGGTCTATCCGCTCGGTCATATCATCACCGCAAAGTACTGGCACCAGGTCAAAGAGGATACGCTGCACTGCACGGTGTCTGATTCCGGTTGGGCGAAGTTTGGCTGGGGCAAGCTCTATGGGCAGTGGATCTGTGGCGCTACGGTGTTTACCTATGACACCCTGAAGTTCTCTCCTACCGCGCTGCTGCAGAAACTTCAGGACTACCGTGTGCATACGTTTTGTGTGCCGCCAACCATGTATCGCTTCATGCTTCAGGAGGACGTTGCATCCTATGACCTGAGCTCGGTCGAAGTGTTTACAACGGCGGGCGAGCCGCTCAACGCTGATGTGAACCTGCGCTGGAAAGAGTTAACGGGTAAGGAGATCCGCGAGGGATTCGGACAGACCGAGAGCGTCGTGTTCATCGCGAACTGGCCCTGGATCGAGCCGCGCCCGGGCTCGCTCGGAAAACCGGCGCCGCTCTACAATGTCAAGTTGCTGCTTGAAGACGGAACCGAGGCTGAGGACGGCCAGGAGGGCGCCATCTGTGTGACTGGCCTGAAGACAGGCTTTCCGCCGGGGCTGTTCAGGGGCTACTACAAGAACCCGGAAAAAACAGCCGAGGCTCTGGGCGGCGATGCGTACAACACCGGCGACATGGCCTGGCGCGACGTTGATGGCTACTATACTTTTGTGGGACGCAACGATGACGTCATCAAATGCTCGGGCTACCGCATCGGCCCCTTTGAGGTGGAGAGCGCGTTGGTCTCTCATCCTGCGGTAGTTGAAAGCGCTGTGACGGCCTTCCCGGACCCGATTCGCGGGCTGGTTGTCAAGGCGAGCATAATATTAGCACGCGGATATGAACCGTCGCCGGAACTGGCTCGTGAGCTGCAGGAACACGTGAAGAAGGTGACGGCGCCCTATAAATATCCGCGTATCATCGACTTCGTGGATGACCTTCCCAAAACTGTCAGTGGTAAGATAAAACGCGCCGAGATACGTGATAGAGACCGGGGTTAATAGAACCGATCATGAAACGTTTTGTTGCCATAGTATGTGCAGTTCTTTTTGTCTGTGGGCAATTTGTTTGGTCGACGCCGTCCGCGCTTGCCGCACCGGGAAGCGCTGATATCAGCGCTGCGAACAAGAAGCTTCAGGCTATGCAGGCCCAGATGGCGACGGCGCAGAATGAGTATCAGGCAAGCGCCAAAAAACTCGCGCAGGCACGCACTGAAGCGGCAAACAGCCGCAAGGAGCTTAAGAGCCTCAATGGCCGCATCGAGACTAACCGTAAAGCGCTGAATGGGCAAGCCAATTACCTTTATCGTACGGGTAATGTAAGTTTTCTTGAGGCAGTATTCTCTTCGCAGAACTTCCAAGAGTTCTTCAGCAGGATCACGTACTTAAGCCTCGTATCAGATAACAATGCACGTGTTGTCAACAGCCTGCGGATCGATCTGAACCGCCGCACAGCGGTGCAGGGCGACCTCGATAAGCAGCTCCGGGCACAGGAGGCGCAAACGGCCTCCCTGAAGCGTCAGAGCGAGCAAGCCACGCGTGAGCTGGCCTCCCAGCAAACCTACATTAATGGGCTCACGGCCCAGCAGCAGGCGGCGCTGCAGGCAGCCGCTCTCAAGGCGCAGGCGCAGACCCCCCCGGATAAGAAGCCCGATCCAGGACAGAGCAATAATCCGCCCCAGAACGGTGCGGGTACCGGCCAAACCTTCAGTGGGATGGCGTCGTGGTATAGCTACGGTAGCTCGTTTACCGCTGCGCACAAGACCCTGCCCTTTGGTACGCTGGTGCGGGTCACCTACAAGGGGCGCAGTGTGGTCGTGCGCATCAACGACCGCGGCCCTTTTGTGAATGGGCGGGTCATCGATCTGAATAAGCCAGCGGCTGATGCGATCGGCATGACGAGCGCTGGCGTCGGTTATGTGACCTGCGAAGTCGTCAACTAGGTAAGGCCAAGGCTATGAGTGCGATCATCAGAAAAGAGAAAGTTGCGGTATTGTTGGGGGGCTCCTCGGCCGAGCGTGAAGTATCGCTTGCGACGGGCAGCATGGTCACGGCCGCGCTGAAGAACTCTGGCTTTGAGGTCCGCACCTTCGACACAAAAGACACCTCGTTTATCGATCCTTTGATGGAGTTTGCTCCTTCAGTCGTTTTCAATGCGCTGCATGGCTGCGGCGGTGAAGATGGCACAATGCAGGGCTTGCTTGAAACGCTCGGCCTGCCTTATACGGGTTCCGGCGTTCTGGCCTCGGCCCTGGCGATGGATAAGAGCGCGTCAAAGCGCGTGTACGTTGACAAGGGGCTTTCTACTGCTCCCTATCTGGTGTTTTCACAAGGGGACCTGGCAGATGAAGAGGGTCTTGCTGTTTGTGCCGAGCAGATCCACGATAAGCTTGGGTCTGACGTGGTGATCAAACCCAATCATGAGGGTTCTTCTGTGGGAGTGACGATCATTCACCCCGATACGCTCCAGGACGTACCTCGCGCGTTGAAAGAGGCGGCCAGTTTTGGTGATCGCGTGTTAGTCGAGCGCTTCATCGAAGGCACCGAGGTCATGGCGAGCGTTCTTGGGAATGCTGATCCTCATGGGCTGCCGATCATCGAGGTTGTCTCACGCGGCGCGTTCTATGACTATGACAGCAAATACAGTACGGGGGGCAGCGAGCATATTATCCCGGCACGCATCGGGGATGAAGCAAATGAGGCTTGCCAGCACCTGGCAGAGGAAGCGCATAAAGCGCTGGGTTGTTGGGGCTACTCACGCACCGATATGATCGTGGATAAGGCGGGCACACCCTGGATCATCGAGACAAATACCTTGCCGGGCATGACCAAGACCTCGCTTTTCCCAGACGCGGCCCGTGCGGTCGGCATCGATTTTGCTGAGCTCTGTGTGCTGCTGGTGCATCTGGCTTTGGCACAAGATCAGGCCTGAGGCAAGCAGAAATATCCGGGGCCATCCTCTGCATTTTTGCCCAGGTTACGAGAGAAATTTTAAATATCTTGGATAGTTCTGAGGAATTTTGCAGTACCATTAATAAGGGTCAAATAAGGGAGTAAGGGTAAACAGAGGGTCAAATAATCCCTACATTACTGCGCAAAAGCAAGAAAGCGAATAGAATATGGTTGTGTTTCTGAAGCAGAAGTTCCTGCCGACTTTGTTGAGCGTGACATTGGTTCTGGCGGTGATTCCCGCTGGAGTGCTGGCGCTGCCGCAAACTGCGGCGGCAGCGCCGCTGCAGGTCACCACGGGGGCCGACGATGGCCCGGGCTCGTTGCGTCAGGTGATCAGCGACGCAAGCGCTGGTGACACGATCACCTTTGCTTCGGACGTCGACACGGTCACGCTGACCAGCGACCATATCGCTTTCAGTACGCAAGGCCTCACGATCGACGGGTCCGTAGATCATGGCAGCTCCGGCGTGACCATCACGTCGTCAGTCACGGCGTCTGGAGACGGAGGGCTTCTGTGCGACACCGCCGGCAGCAGCGATACGCTGACGCTGAAGAGACTGACGCTGACCGGCGCCACGACCGCCAACGGGCAGGATGGCGGCGCGATCTACGCGACTGGCACGGTGAATTTGACCGATTGCATGATTACGAACAATACGGCGGACCACATGGGCGGCGGAATATATGCTGACAATACGACCCTGACTAACTGTATCCTCTCGGGCAATGATGGCTATACGAGCAGCGGCGGTGGAATATATGCGGACAATTCTGCTACGCTGACTGGTTGTACCGTCTCGGGTAACCGGGCTGGCGGCAGTGGCGGCGGAGTAGTGGCGACAGTGGCTACCCTGACCAACTGCACGGTCGCGGGCAATCTGGCGGGCAACGCGGGTGGTGGAGTAAGCACCCCCTACACGGGCTCTAACTCAATTACGCTGACCTGCTGCACCGTAACGGGCAATACCGGCCAGGTAAATTATGGCGGCGGGCTCTATTGCACCTCTCCCGCTATGTTGCAAGGCACTGTTGTTGCGGGTAATTACTCCGACTCAGGTATCCTTACTCCCGTGTACTCAGAAGAAGAGATCAGTATAAACGGCACGCCCTATAACGGCGGCGGCAGTGGGAGTTCGGGGCTCTTCCAGACGAGCGGGGATGGCGCGCATACCACAACAGGCAGCGCCGCTTTCATCATTGGTGTCCCGGATTCAAATGATATGTCTACCCTTGACCAGCTGATGGCGACGGCAAAAGACAGCAATGGCAATTGGGCGGGCAAGCTGGCCGATAACGGCGGGACCATGCAGACCATCATGCCAGTGTCAGGCCAGATGAATCATGTTGCTGCAAGCCTGTATGCAAGTTGGGGCGTGACTACCGACCAACTGGGGAACTCTCGCCCGACGACAGGGCTCGGGACGGTGGGCGCGCTGGAGGTAAACAACGGCTCGACGATCGTTACCAGTAGCTCTGATACCCCGACCTATGGCTACACCACCCTGCGCCAGGCGCTTGCCAACGTTGATGACGGGGGTACGGTCACCTTTGCGCCAGGTGTGACGACGGTCACGCTGACCGGCGCAGAGATCGCCTTTAATCAGCAAAATGTCACTATCAATGGAGGCAGCGGCGTAACGGTCGCCCGGCAGTCCGGCACAAACGGACGCCTGCTGAACAGCAGCGCAACGTCGGGTACGTTTACGCTCAAAGGCCTGACGTTGAGCGGCGGCGCAGTCACAAGTGGTAACGGGGGCGCGATCCTGGCGGCGAGCGCTCTGGATTTAACCGATTGCACCGTTTCAAACAACAAAATAAATCCTAGCGGCGGAAACGGCGGCGGGATCTATGCGCCCACAGCCACGCTGACGGGTTGCACCATCGCCAACAACAATAGCGGCGCCTACGGCGGTGGAATATATGTTACTGGTTTAGTAACCTTAACCAACTGCATCGTCTCAGGCAACGATGACTATTCGAGCAGCGGCGGTGGAATATATGCGGACAATTCTGCTACGCTGAGTGGCTGCACAGTCTCAGGGAACAGGGCTGGCGGCAGTGGCGGCGGAGTATATGCGCCCACGTCTAACCTGACCAACTGCACCGTCTCGGGGAATCTGGCAGGCAATGCGGGTGGTGGAGTAAGCACCCCTAACACGGGCACTAACTCAGTTACGCTGACCTGCTGCACCGTTTCTGGCAATACTGGCCAGGTAAATTATGGCGGCGGGCTCTATTGCACATCTCCTGTTACGTTACAAGGCACTGTTGTTGCGGGCAACTACTCCGTCTCAGGTATATATAGTCCCGTGTACGCAGAAGAAGAGATCAGTATAAACGGCACGCCCTATAACGGCGGGAGCGGGAGCTCCGGGTTGTTTATAGGAAATGGGGACGGCGCGCATACCACAACAGGCAGCGCCGCGTTCATTATCGGTGTTCCAGTTTCAACCGATATGGCTTCGCTTAACCAGCTGATGGCGACGGCAACAGACAGCAACGGCAATTGGGCGGGCAAGCTGGCCGATAACGGCGGGACCATGCAGACCATCATGCCCGTGGCAGGCCAGATGGATAAGGTTAACGCTAGCCTGTACGCAGGCTGGGGCGTGACGACCGACCAGTTGGGCAACGTGCGCCCGGCAACAGGGTCCGGGACGGTTGGCGCCGTAGAATTGCACAAATCGACGGTTGTCACCAGCAGCTCTGATGTTGTGGTGCCGGGCTATACCACCCTGCGCCAGGCGCTTGCTAATGTTGAGGACGGGGGCACGGTTACCTTTGCCTCAGATGTCACCACCATCACGCTGACCGACGCAGAGATCGCCTTCAGCCAGCAAAACGTCACGATAGATGGTGGCTCTGCGGGCGTGACTATCACGCGCAATATATTCACTGTCGGGCGCCTGCTGAACAGTACCGCGGCGTCTGGCTCACTGACGCTTAAAAGCCTGACGCTGACTGGCGGTACCAGCAATGATTATGGTGGCGCGCTCTATTGCTCCGGGAATGCTTCTCTGGTCAATTGTATGGCCTCGAATAATTCAGCAGACCGGGGAGCTGGGATCTATGTAGTAGGTAGCGCCACGCTGACTGGCTGTGCGATAACAGACAATTCTGCGGATGGCTTTGGTGGCGGGATCTATGCGGTAGGCCCTGCTTTCTTGACCGCTTGCACGGTATCAGGAAATTTGGCAACTGGTTCCAACGGCGGCGGGATATGTGCCGATGGCAACGTCACGCTGACCAACTGCACGGTGTCAAACAATACGTCGTATCACCCTGGCGGCGGGATATATGCCTCAAACGCAGTTAGTATGACCAACTGCACGGTGTCCGGCAATAATGTGAGCATGAGCTACACCTCTGGCGGTGGAATCTATGTTGGAGGTAGCGTTAAGCTTTTAGGTTCAGTTGTTTCAGGCAACTACGTCGATGGCGTAAAAAGCGAGATTACCATAATCAGCACGTCCTACAACGGTGACGGAACGCTTCAGACAGTTGGCGGCGCAGATGGCACTACAACTGACAGCGCATATTATGTTGTGGGAACTCCAGCCAGCGGCCTTGATACGCTGATAGAGACCGAGGGAAGCGGCAGTACTCTTGTGGGAAAACTTGCGGACAACGGCGGCCCCACGCAGACTATCATGCCGACGGCCGGTAGCGTGCTGCTCGACGCGATCCCGTCGGATCAGTCGTGGGTACCCGCAACCGATCAGCGCGGCGTTACTCGCCCGTTTGGCTCTGCCAGCGATGTTGGCGCGGTAGAAATGCGCTCTGCTCAGATCCCAGAGATTACCACCCAGCCACATGATCTGGCGCTTGTCTATGGGCAGAGCGATACGTCGCTTTCTGTGGTCTGCGCTGACCCGACTGACGGAGGTCAACTCAGCTATCAGTGGTATAGCAATACGACCGCCTCAACAACGGGGGCAACCACGATTTCCGGCGCGACAAACTCCACCTATACGCCCCCGACTACCACGGTCAACGCAACCTACTATTACTGCGTGGTCACCAACACCACCACAGGCCTTGACATCAATATGGCGACGGCGACCTCTGACATCGTCCTGGTGACGGTAAGCCCGGCCTCCTCTTCTATCGCAGCTCCTACGGCAGCGAGCGTAACCGATACCACCGTTACGCTTAACGCTGTCAGCACTGCGACAGGCCAGAGTGTCCAGTATGCCTACAGCACGACCAACACGCCGCCTGCCACAGGCTGGCAGACAGGCCTTACCTTTAGCGGGCTTTCTGAATACACACAGTATTACTTCTTTGCGCGCGCGGTGGCAAACACCAACTACCTGCAGGCTACTTCTACGGGCAGTTCTATCTATACCGCGGACGTGACGGCCCCGACCGGAAACATCAAGGTCGGCGTCGTAAACTTCAGCTCCTTTGTAGACGCGTCAGCAGTTACCTACGCTCTTGCCTACAAAGACAGCACTATGGTAACTATTACCGGCGCAGACTCAGGCTCTGGAGTAGCGAGCATAGGTTATATCACGTCGAGCACTGCCTATAGTGACGCCTCTGCGCTTCAGGCGCTTCCTGGTTCTGACTGGACTACCATTGCAAACGGAGGTTCCTTTGCGATCCCAGCTACCTGGAAGGGCGTAATCTATGTACGTATCATTGATAACGCATCAAACGAGACTATCCTGAGCAGCGATGGCACGGTCATCTATAAAGACAGCGCGCCTACAGCAGATGCCGGAACCTTTAAGATGAACTCCGCTGATGACGTGTTTGTTCCGGTAACGATGAATGGCAACACTGTCAAATCAATCACGTGTGGCGGAGTAGCTCTGACGCCAGGTACAGACTACAGCACAGCAGCAGATGCTATCACCTTTACTAACGCCTACTTAAAGAGCCTTGCCGATGGCGCGGTATCTTTTACCGTAAGCTACTATCCGCTGGGCAGTACCGATACCTTGCGTACAGAAAGCGACATGCCTGCCACAACAACGATCACACTTGTCGTGAGCAAGGCTGATCAGGCAAGCCTGGCCCTTGTCGATCCGGGGACTCTGACCTACGGCGACGCCAGCTTCACCCTTGCGACTACCGGCGGCTCCGGCACAGGGGCCGTGACGTTCTCTGTACCGGATGGGCGCGTGATAAGCATTTCCGGAGACACCGCTACGATACACGGAGCAGGAACAGTGGAGATCACCGTCACCAAAGCAGGGGACAACGAGTACAACGATATACAGACTACGTTTAAGCTGACCGTTAATCCTCGCGCCATCACAGTCACCGCTGATAACCAGACAAAATGCTTTGGGGATCCAGATCCCACGTTAAGCTGGACCGCACAGGGCCTCCTGTCGGGAGACTCCCCGACGGGAGCGCTCACTTACACCGGCACAAATGTGGGTCATTATGACATCACTCAGGGGAGTCTGGATTTTGGTCCAAACTACACAGTCACCTTTATCAAAGGGACTATGACGATCACCAACACACCTGCGATGGATAAGGCGCTCGACGCTATTAACAAGCTACCAAAGAAAGTCAAGAGCAAAAAGGACGCAGACGCGACGGCAGACGCGACGCGCGATTACGACGTGCTTTCCAAGGGTGAGAAAGGCCAAATCCCCCAGGACGCGAAGAAGAAGCTCAAGACTGCCCAGGATCAGGCCGCGGCCGTCAACCACACCGACGGCGACTTCACGGTCACGGGCAGCAGCCTGCCCTGGAACATCCGCCTGGTGGTGACCCTGGTTCCTCAGAGCGATCCGCGCTACGCGCCGTTTGCTGGCAAGTTGGGAGGCAAGCTGCTCTCTGCGCTCTATGACGTCAAACTGGTCAATACACTGACGGGCAAAGCATACGAGCCGCCGCAGGGTCAGACCATTACGGTCACTATCAAAAACGCAACCTTTGCTGGCCTGAAGAACGTCACCGTTGCCCATGAAAAGGCGAGCGGAGCTCTTGAGTATATCCCAGCAACCCGCCGTGGCGCCACGCTGAGTTTCTCCGCTTCTTCCTTCAGCCTGTATGGAATAGTGTCAAGTGCGTCATCAAGCGCGGGCCCTGGTAGCTTAAGCTTAAGCGGACTTCCCACCAGCGACAGCCCTAACCAGATGCTGCTTGCGAGCGGTTTGTTGTTGCTGGGCGCCGGGCTGGCTGTCGTGGCGTCTGATCTGAGGAGGAGAGGAAAGCTCCCGTTCTGAGTAATATTGATTGAAGTTGCCCGGGGCGCTTGCCCCAAAGGGGCGTTTTACTCTATGATAGTTGTTCCTGTATGTGGGGCCCGTAGCTCAGTTGGTTAGAGCGCACGGCTGATAACCGTGAGGTCGCTGGTTCGAATCCAGCCGGGCCCACCAGCATAATCCGAGGTCAGAGGCCTAAAACCTCTGGCCTGTTTTGTTTTTCTAGGGGCAGAATTCCCCAATGTGGACAAAAAGTGGACAAATCGTCCAAGAACATCCAGTGCAGATTAACGCTGGTTAAAGCAAAGTAATCGGAAAAATCCCTGTCCTGTCATTCTGCGCGTAGTCGCAGAATCCAGTGAAACAACATCGCACGATCTTTGTTGCTGTATTGAGCGAATCAATGTCAGAGCCACCCGGTATAATGAAACCCATGTCAGAGGAACTTCAAATAACAAGCAACCTAGATGCCCTTCTCAGCGAGGGCGAGAGCAATACTGTCGAGTTCAAAGAGTCGCCGGATAAGTCCTTGGCTTCGGAGGTTTGTGCGCTTGCCAATGCAGAAGGTGGCAAGGTATTCATTGGTGTGCGCGACGATGGAAGCATAGTCGGTACCGACACGAGCAACGCTGCCCGCTCCCGTATCCAGGACACGATCAGCAAAGTTGAACCTCACCTGAATGTAGACATTGAGGTGCTTGACAATATCATCGTGCTGACGGTGCCAGAAGGCCCACAGAAGCCGTATTCATGCCCGACGGGGTTCTATCTGCGCTCTGGCCCCAATTCACAGAAACTCGACCGCGACAGCATCCTTGACTTTTTTCAAGTTGAAGACCGCATCCATTATGACGAGACCGTCCGCAAAGACCTGCCTATCACTGAGCGCTTCAATGAAGCCGCTTACAAACGCTACATCAGAGCCGCTCATATCAGCGATGTGCTGGACAAGGAAGCAGTTCTTCAGAATCTGAATTGCGCCGGAATGGCGGATGGCAAGTTCTGCTTCACTAACGCTGGCGCGCTATTCTTCAGAACCAATGATGAGGACGTAAAGTACCGTCACGCCGGAATCTACTGCCTGCTCTACAAAGGCACCGAGAAAGTGAATATCCTCGATGCCAAAGAGCTTAATGGCGACATCGTCAGCAACGTGGACGATGCGCTGATCTTCTTGAAGAAGCACCTCAACCTTAGTTATAAGATCAAGACGCTGCAGAGAGAAGAGATTCTTGAGCTTCCCGAGGACGCTCTGCGTGAGGCCATCATCAATGCGGCCTGCCACCGCGCGTACTATGAGAAGGGCGCGCGCACTATGGTCGAGGTTTTTGATGACCGTGTGGACATCACAAATCCCGGTGGCATTATCAACGGCATCAACGAGGGGAACTTTGGCGAAATCAGCATCTCACGTAATCCTGTTGTTGTCAGTCTGTTCGCCCGCATTGGCTACATCGAGCAGGCAGGCACCGGCATCAAGCGCATGAGAAACGCTGCTAAAGAGCTAGGTGTCGCTGAGCCTGAATTCGGTCTTGATGGTTACTTCTTCACCGTCACCTTCAAGCGGACTCCATTGGATACAGCGCCCAACTTGGGTACTGACTTGCGTAGTGCGAGTACGCAAGATAGTACGCAAGTCGATACGCAAGATAAACGATTAGCTTCTTTGCTCGAATACAGCTCTATCCCGAGAACACGTGAGGAGTTACAGCGGCATTATGGAGTTGCGACTAGAGAGTATTTTCGCAGAGAGGTGTTAAAGCCCTTGCTGGAATCCGGCCAGTTGCGAATGACCATCCCTGACAAGCCGAATAGCCGTAATCAGAGATACGTGAGAACGTGAAACTCTTCTGATGGATGATTATTCGGACATATCTCCTCGCTACATGATGGAGTTAATCGCGCAAGTCCAAACAGCAATATGGGACATGCTCCCAACACGGAGTTATTCGGGAGCACGTCAGTACATAGAGAAGTGGCACCGGGACTATTACGATGAGGGGTGTTGGGAATCAAACTTCACCATCCGTGAAATAGACAACCATATTGATGTCGGTGAAACATTACACCATATGCCGAACAGTCTTGTGATTCAAATAGCGATGGATCTCGGAGTAGACACGCCAAATTTTATTCCGTGCATACCAAAATTCAAGAACATTCTTAAGGAGCAGAACAAAACAGCTTACCAGAACTTTGAGCGCGCAATTAAGAATGTTTATGAAAACCCAGATGAGTCTGTTGCGCTGGCAGCATCTACACTGGAAAGCATTATTAAGACCATCTTGGCTGATGCGGCATTTAGCGTTACGAGTGCAAAAATAAAAAATTTATCGTTAACCAAATTGACGGCAGCGATTGTCAAAGAATTAGGACTTGGATCAGAAACTGATTGTCCACCAGAGATAGCGACCTTGGCAAGTCAGCTCAGGGGTCTTGGTGCAACAATAGATGACCTGCGTAGCGATAAATCTACAGCTCACGGCAAAGGCCACGAGGACTACGTGATTGATGATCCACTATGGGCAAATTTCGTAGTGAATATCGCCACGACGTTGGGTTTGTTTTTATGGGAGTATTACGAAAAGAAATATAGGCCAGTTGCCGAGAGGCCAACAACATACCAAGCCCCCAGCGTTGAAGTGCTGACGGAAGACATTCCGTTCTAGCACTTTCCCACCGAGCCGTTCACTGCTCGCAAGCAACGCCTTTTGGCCCCCACAGCGACAAAAGACAGTGCGTCGCAAGCATCGACCGAGTGTGCCACTCGGTCTGCGCTGCTCCGCGAAAGGCCAGGGAACTCCCTGAAACCCAGCCAAAGTAGCACACTTTGGTGTTGTTTGCTGCAAGTGAGTGGGATAGCTCACGGTCTTATTAATAACTCAATAAAGCTACTAGGTGCTAGGTTAGAGAATAATTTGCGATTGTCTATACAATCGCTTATACTGGATTACGAAAGGGTGTGAATCTCATGTCAAGAACCGCGAATGTTTTTGCCCGGATAGAGCCGGAAATTAAAGAGCAAGCAGAGGACGTGTTAGGTCAGCTAGGAATACCTATGTCTAATGCGATCGGATTGTTTTTGCGCCAAGTAGTACTGCAGCGCGGAATACCTTTTGAGATGAAGCTTCCTTCGAAGAAACCGCTCGCATTAGGTATGTTGAGTGAAGCTGAGTTTAATGCCGAAATTGAAAAGGGATTCGCGGATATTGCCGCAGGGCGCGTACGTCCTGCCGATGAAGTATTTGCTGAGATACAAAGGGACTACGGGCTATGATCGAATGGCAAGTTGCCCTTACTGGTCAGGCTGAAGCTGACCTGAGAGACATCTATGAATATATCGCTTTCACATTGTTAGAGCCGAAAACCGCGACACGCCTTAACAATCGTTTTAGGACATCAATCTCCGAGTTGAGGTCACTACCCAAAAGCCATGCTGCCTATCAAAAAGAACCTTGGAAGAGCAAGGGGATGCGACGCATGAACGTAGGAAACCATGCGGTGTTTTTCGTTCCATTCGAGAACAAACATGCCGTGATTGTTCTTCGCGTAGTATATGGCGGCCGAGACATCGACCGCATCCTAGAGGACACGCCAGAAGCCTGAGATATCATTTCACATACGGGGTTTCTGAATAGTTAAGAGAGCGCAGTCATGTGCACCCAAATCATGCATATCGAACAAAAAGAAGAAAGCCTTAATAGGCCTGCCCGTAACAGTGATACAGTTCGGGAGTTTTTAGGGCGCATCCTCTGATAAGCTGCTGCCCGGAGGTCGCAGGAGCAATCTTTGAGTTGTGGGCAAGCCTCCATCATTTTTCGCATTATTTGTGATACGAAAAGAATCACATTTACAAGCACTTACAATCGAACAGTTTAAAAATCATGTTCCTAAGAGGAAGAAGGTGATCATGAAAACCATGAAGACACCCAGAAAACTTATCGCCCTGATCATGTCAAGTGTGATGATACTTACCTTGACGGCAGGGGTTCCGTTGTCTGTCTATGCGACGTCTGAGGAAACGACTGGCGTCGCTACGGGCGGGCCAAGTATTTCTGTACCAGAAAGCGGACCGGAGAGCACACCAAAGATCAAGCCGGAAAGCAAACCAGCAATCAAGCAGAACCTTGTGAGCGCAAACGCCACAAGTACTATTGCTTTGACGGACGTCTGTGAGATCAATGGTACGGGCTACTCATCGCTTGATGACGCCTTGGCAGATATCACTGACAATACGCCGACAACGATCAAGTTGTTGGCTGACATTGTCAGCGATGGTCGTACGATCACTGACCGGAATATCACGTTCGACCTGGATAGCCAGTTCAATCTTACGTTTGAAAGCGCGAGCAGTAATATCAACGCGCTTACTCTAAATGGCAGCAACGTCAATTATCTCAACAGAGGAACAGGGTCGTTTCAGGCGACCAGCTTTTCTGGCGGAGGCAATGGGCTTGCGATAAGCGGCGGCTCGTGTGCATTGACGCATGCTGAAGCGAATAGTTACGCTTATGACGGCCTTCGTGCTTCTGATGGCGCTGTCGTGACAGTAAATGGCAACGTTAAAACAACCGGCAATTACGCAGTCAGTGCGTATGCGGCCAGCAAATCGTCTGTCACGGTAAATGGCAATGTTATCACGAGTGGTAATCATACTGTTTGCGTGACTGCGCAAAATGCGTCAACCATAACAGTGACGGGGAACCTGACCGCGACAGGAATGGGCGGTTGGGGCGTTAATGTGGCAAGCGATGCCATTGTGACCATAACCGGCGACATAACGACCGCAAACGGCCCGGGAATTTCTGCAGAAAGCCGCGCTGACGTTACTTTAACAGGCAACATCACCTCTGCTCTGGGTGACGGAGTTGACACCTATGGTCCGGGCACCACGGTGCAGGTTAACGGCTCTATCGAGGCCGCCTGGGCTGGCGTGAAAGCACAAAGCGGCTCTGCTATTACCGTTGACGGCCCCATTACTACTCATAATGGCGATGGAGTTGACGCAAGGGATCCTGGTACCGCTGTAACGGTGACTGGCGATATTGATTCGCAAGCAAATGGCGTGTATGCAAATAATGGCGCGGTCGTCAAGATGACCGGCACTATCACAACGACCGAAAGCAGTGGAATTTACGCTACTGATTACGATGACGAGGGCACCTTGGTGACTGTTGTTGGCAATGTTACCGTGAATAACAAAGACTCCTTTCCTGACGCGGTCAACAATTATGGCGCTACCGTCACCGTGACCGGAAATCTTGAGACAACGGGTAAGTATGCCTGGTGTGTCAATACCGATGGTGGTGGCGTCACGACGGTCAACGGTAACCTTACGACTGCCGATGCCTCTGGCATTACCGCATGGGATGAGGGTACCTCGGTTGTCGTGAACGGGAACATGAATGTGACGTACGCCACTTATACCGATGGCTATGATGGAGGGCTGAATGTTTACGACGGCGCAAAGGTGCTGATCAACGGTCTGGGTGCTTGATCCGGAGCCTCCCGGCATCAGCGGCCCGGCGGCTCTGACTCTTACCGAGGGTTATGAGGCGACTTCGACCGACGCGTTCAGCGTGACCGGCAACCCTGAGCCGACCATGTCCAAGGCATCTGGCAACGCAGCGATCACCTTTAATGGCGACACGATGAAACTCGACATCGCTGCTGGTCTTGCCCCGGGGACCTATCCCGTGACACTCAAGGCGAGCAATGGGAGAGAGCCCGACGCAACGATCACGTTCACCCTGACGGTCAAAGCTGCCTCAGTTGACGGCGACGGCGACGACGGCAGCAGTGTTATCACACCGGGCGCTCAGAAGCCTGCGCCTCCCCAATCCGGTCAACTGCCAAAGACCGGTGACAGCAGCAGTTTGGCCCCGCTCCTGTTGGTCGGCAGTCTGGTGCTGTTCACGCTTGTTGGCAGGACCGTACTCGCTTGCAGAGGAAGAGAACTTGTAGTAAAGGAATAAGCATTCGCTATAAGCATCCGATCACCTTATCGATACCCGCCGCTTCATTTGTTGGCGGGTATCTTTCTGCCGCCCAATAGGAAGAGAGTATCTGCCTGCTAAATCTCTTCGGGTTCCTGACAGAGAGCGAAGCCGAACTTCTCCTGGACGGCTTGTGTGATTTCTGAGCGGGCAGCGGCTAGATCGGCATAGGATCGAGCGGATTCGTTGATGAGTATCAGAGCGGCCTTGTCGCTCACACGCATGCCGTGCAGCAATTTGCCCTTGAGGCCTGCCTGCTCTACCAGCCAGCCGCTCGCGATCTCCCAGCAGGCGCCGATCAGAAAGATCGGTATGCCGTCAAAGCGCATCCGCAGGTTCTCGATCTCGTCTTCGCGCACCGTGATGTTTTTGAAGAACGAGCCACTGCTGGCAAACTCCGCAGGGTCAGGCAGCTTCTCAGCCCGGATGGCGCTCACGGCGTCCCGGATCGTCATGGGCTGGCGGTCTGCGATACCCTGCTCGTCAAGGTACGCTTGCAAGGACCCGTAGAGTTCGCCTTCTATTTCGCCGCGGTGCAACTGGACAACGGCGGCGGTGATGAAATAGCGCCCCTGCGCCGAGCTGTTAAATATGCTGTGGCGATAGGAGAGCTCAAGCTGGTCGCGCTCGAAGGTCACGAACTCGCCCGACTGTGTGTCGTAGGCCTTGACTGCGACCAGGACATCGGAGAGCTCCTGCCCGTAGGCGCCAGCATTCTGCATGACGGCGCCACCGATGGCGCCGGGGATCGCGGACGTGGCCTCCAGGCCGGTATAACCGCGCTGGGCAGTGAAAGCCGCTAGGTCGTCCAACAGCTCGCCTGCGGCAGCTTCGACCACGATCGTGCCCTCTGTTTCATCTACACTACGTAGGCCAGAGAGCCGGTTGAGCAATACCACGCCGCCAAAGCCCTCGTCGCGCCCCACGACATTGCTGCCGCCGCCTATGATATAGACGGGCAAGTCTTGCTCGCGCGCGAAACGGTAAGCCTCAACAACATCGGCCGGCACGCAAACCTCCGCAACATAGCGGGCGGCTCCGCCCAGCCGCATCGTGGTCAGCTCTGAAATCGCCACCTGTTCTCTGAGTTTCATGACCTCACTTTAGCACGTAAGTGAAATATCAACTTGAAATTTTCTTGCAATCTTACCTTACTGAGCCTAGACTTAGGTTGTAGGTTTGTCACTCATGACATGAATGGTTGTGTCCTGGGGTGCTGGTGCGTCTTTGGGCAGCATCATATGTCGGTCAAGAGAAAAAGGACGAAAATGAAGATATCATCAAAAAGAGCGCTCTCGCTGTTACTGACCTTTGCGATGGTCTGTACAATGACGGTGGGGTTCGCGACGTCTGCTTTTGCGGCAACTACCAACATCAATGCGCCGGGCGATTGGGCGACGTATGCTCCCGGTAACGCTATAACACTTAACAACGGGGACATCCTCAACATTGGCACTGGCGCCGGGTCTCCTGCGGCTGAGACGGTCATCAACATTGCCGCAAACGCAAACGTGACCATCAATGGCAACAATAGCCTGATCACGAACCTCAGCATCGCTGAGAGTGCGGCTGATACGACATCGCATACGGTCACGATCAATAACCTGAAAATTCAAACGACAGGTCTTACGACCTATACCATGTATCGTGGCACACTGGTGCTGGAAGGCACAAATGAATTCCACGCCGTTGGCAGTACTTATGCTGTTTCGAATGGCCATGGCCTTCGCGGCACTGGTTCGATGCCTGCCGTCAACATCACCTCTTCTACGGGCGGTTCGCTGACAATAGACGCAAAGTTGATAGGCATCTGGGGCGGTAATACCTGCACCATCTCCGGAAACGCGCAGGTGACCAGCACGGGACGCTCAGGCGCCGCTATTGATGTCTCTTTGACTATTGGCAGCGATGCAAGCCTGACTGCAACTTCTACCTATGCAACTCTGTCGGGCATCCAGAATGTCACGCCAGGAAATATTCCGACCATATATAATAGCGGGACCCTTGTCGTCACCGCCGGCGCTGGCGCCCAGGCGATTTATTCAAATGATATCTACATGGCTGAAGGTGCGACTACAACACTCACCAACATGATGACGAGCTTTGAAGGCCACGTCTTTTATCGTATGTCAACAGTTCCTGCAGGCTATATCTGGGAGCTGACGGGCACCGCAGCGTTTTATACCTCTTCTGATACCCCGGACAGCCAACCTGCCTCGATCATTGTTCCAGCTGGCACTACTGGTACGATCAGGCTCGTTTTGCCTGCTACCCAGGAACCTCCCACGATCACCGGTCCGACGGCTCAGACCGTTACGGAAGGTTACGCAGCGACTTCATCTGACGTGTTCACGGTCACCGGTACCGATCCAGTCACGGTCTCCGTGGTCAGCGGCGACCCGGCTATTACCTGGAATCCCACGACCATGAAGCTCGACATTGCTCCCGGCCTTGCTCCGGGGACCTATCAAGTCCGGCTTAAGGCGACCAACGGGATCGACCCTGACGCCTATGCTGACTTCGAGCTGACGGTTGAGACGGCTCCCGTCAACCCGATCCCTCCCACGATCACCGGCCCGACAGCTCAGACGGTCATGAAAGGGTATGCGGCGACTTCAACCGATGTGTTCACCGTTACTGGCACTGCTCCGGTCACGGTCACCGTGGTCAGCGGTAATCCCGCTATTACCTGGAATCCTACGACCATGAAGCTCGACATTGCTCCCGGCCTTGCTCCGGGGACCTATGTCGTTAAGCTTAAGGCAAGCAACGGAGTCGACCCTGACGCTTACGCAACCTTTACGCTGACGGTCAAAGAGCCTTATGTACCCCCTAAGCCTCCTGCGTTGGTTCCCCCAACGATCACTGGGCCAACAGCTCTGACCATTAAGAAAGGCTACAAGAAAACCTTGGTAGGCCCGTTCACTGTTAAGGGTACCAAGCCGGTGAAGGTGATTAAGGTCAGCGGTAACCCTGCAATCACCTGGAATGATAAGACAAAGACACTGGATATCGCTCCCGGTCTTGCTCCCGGCACCTATGTAGTTGTGCTGAAAGCAAGCAACGGAGTCGATCCTGACGCCTATCTTACCTTTACGTTGACGGTAACAGCCTCCTCCGTGAAGGTGGTAACCTCTCCCCTGAGTCTTCCGGCGACCGGTGACAGCGGGCGGCAAATCACCGGGCTCATGCTTGGGATCGCAGCAGTGTTCGGTCTAGGCGCATTCGCTCTCGTTGACAAGCGTCACCTTGCCTGGCTGAGAATTATGGAGTAACGCCAGCTCCCGCCACAAGAGAGTTGAACAAAAGGATGCCCGTCGTCACAGCAGTGCGGCGGGCGTCTTTATTTTGTGATGGGCGAAGATACCGATGGTAATCATGTAAAGATATGCCATAATTGTCTCAGGTGAAAGGAGAGAACTATGGCGGACAATCCTTTTGGTGACCTGGGGGCGCTTGGCGGCCTGATGAAGGGCTTCTCTGGGCTCATGCCCCAGGATGATCCTCAAGTGAAGCTGATGAACGCGCAGAATCAGCTCAATGATCTCAAAGAACAGGAAGCGACAACCTACACTGAGATCGGGAAACAAGCTTTTGCGCAAAATCCGGATGCGTTTCCCGCGCAGGCCGATAAGCTACGGCTGATTCAGGCCAATATTGCCGAGGCGCAGGCGGCGCTTGACCAGCAAAATCAAGCCAACAAGGCAGCAGAGACGGCAGCGAAGGATGCCACGGCGGCGCTCACGTGCCCCAGCTGTGGCAACGTCAACCCTGAGGGCGTCAAGTTTTGCCAGGAGTGCGGGGCCAAACTTGGCTCAGGCAAGCTGGTCTGCCCTGGTTGTGGCGAAGAGAACCCGCCGGGGACCCGGTTCTGTGGCGGTTGTGGTCAAAAGCTCGGTGACTAGCGATGGCGACCTATAAACAACCCTGCATGCACTGCGGCAACCTTCTGGACACCTCCGAGCGTTTCTGCCCAAAGTGTGGCAGCTCAAGCCCGTTTGGCTACGCCTGCCCGCAATGCTTACATGCGATCCAGAAAGACTATATGGTGTGCCCCGGTTGCGGACGACCGCTCTATATTACCTGCCCCCATTGCGGTGGGCGTACCTTTGTACAAGATACCTGTGAAGCTTGTGGAAAGACCCTGATGGTACGGTGTGAGAACAAGCGCTGCGGGGTCATGCAGTTCTATGAGAACAAGAAGTGCACTGCCTGTGGAAAGAAGATAAAAGCGAAACTGGAGGGATGACAACTATGATGCAAGCATTCACCCGGAACTACGAGGATAACTCTACTGACGCGGGGTTCCAGTTCACCTTTTACTGCGACCACTGCCGCGACGGGTTCAAAAGCAGCTTTATCGAGTCAAGCACCTATAAGAAGGGAAGGAGCATCCGCGGCATAGGCGAGGGAGGGGGCATGCTCGGCAGGCTCGCGGGCGGCGCCCTGGGCAACATGAGCTGGGAGTCAGAGCGCGCTGGCGACATCATATCCCAGAACTTTCAGGGGCAAAGCCCCGCGTGGCAAAAAGAACATCAGGAAGCTTTTGAGGCAGCACAAAATGAGGCCAGGCAACACTTCCATCGCTGTAACTCCTGCTCAAGTTACGTCTGCGATTCCTGCTACAACGAGGACGAGGGACTTTGCGTTGGTTGTGCTCCCCGCCAGGAGGTCTATGTGGCCAAGGCACGGGCAGACGCCATGAAGCGCAACATCGACAACGCCGGGCAGGACGCGACGGTCTGGCAGGGCGCTATCGAGAGCAAGACCACCGTTTGCCCGGTCTGTGGCAAGCCCGCGGGTTCCGGCAAGTTTTGCAACAACTGCGGCGCGTCCATGGAGCTGAAGGTCTGCCCGCAGTGCGGAGCGAAGAACGCGCAGACGGTGCGCTTCTGTAATAACTGTGGCGCCAACCTGGCTGAGGCCGCTGCGCCGCCTTCCGGTAAATGCCCTGCCTGCGGATCTGACAATCCTCCGGGAACCAAGTTCTGCGGCAACTGTGGCGGCAAGTTGGGGTAAGCAAGCAATTAATATGACAAGGGGTCAGGTACTTTGTCATGTGGTGGTGACAAAGTACCTGACCCCTTGTCATCACGAGGAGGAGTGCCATGCCTTATGAGGGAAGCGCGCTTGACTATAACGCCACGGTCGACTCGCAAAGCCTGAAAGACGAGGCCAAGCTGTCGATTTCAGCAGATGGCGTGGCGGTGACCACGCTGTTTGACCCGCTCTTCATCGATTTTGCTGACGTCATGTCCTTCGAACAGCAGGGTTATTCAGCGATAGTGACGACCAGCTACGATCGGTTCACCTTTGATCGCCTGGGCAACTTGCTCGATGCCTTCTGCCTTGAGTTGTCCCAGGCGTTTAACGACAAGGTGCGCAAAGCCCTGTTCGTCCAGGGCGACCCTACCTTCGAGACAGAGGGCGAGTTCCAGTACGAGGAACCAGACGCCAAAGCTGAGGGGCGGGCGCGCATCGAAGTCTACGACGACTGCGTCTGCTTGCTGCCGCCTGATGACCAGGCCCGGCGCATCCCGTTTGCGTTTATGAACGGGCTTCAAAAAGTTGATTTCGAACTGACGCTGACTCTGGACGGTGGCGAGCGCTACCGCTTCATCCGCCTGGGTACTGATACCGATCCCTTTGAAGCTTGCATCCGTGCGAAACTCCACACTTGGCGTGAGGATGCCCTCGACGCGGTACGCACACTGGACGGCAGTCTGAACCCTGCCCAGCTGAACACGATCGCGACCCTGATGCCGCAGGGAGTGGCGGTCCCGATGGGAAAGCTGAAGGCGGTCGCCGCTTCATACGCGGCGGCGCTTGAGGCAAAGATCACGCAGAGCCGTGCCGCCGATACCTATGCGGCGCTTGCGGATCTCTGCGACCCGGATGAGATCTGCGTGGGCATGAAGACTGATCTTGCTGGCGAGCAGGAGGAAAACATCCTGTGGTTTATTGCTCCGTCAAAGACCAAGCCAGCAGCGGCAGTGGAGTTTGCGGTGGACGAAGACGCCGCAGCAGCGACCTTCATCTATAACACGAGCGCTGACAGCGAGAGTTTTGTCCGGCGCCTCAACCGGGCGATCGAGGCCATTGACTTTCATCGCGAGGTGATCAGTATGCCGGATGACCAACTTGGCAGCGCCGAAAACAGCCCGTACCGCATGGCGGTGAAGCGGACAGCGTCGCTACGCTTTGCGCGCGAGAACCTGGCTGGGCGTGTGATCCACAGCTCACCTGAATCCTGGAATGCCGGGATCAGGCAGTATCTCTGCTGAAACTTAAGCGAAGTCTTCAGGTTCGATGTGCTGGATGAACTCGTGGAAGTCATTGAGGAGCTTGTGCGGCCCCGCTGTGGGCTGCTCTCCGCTCTCATTCTCAGGAGCATCGACGCCCGCGATCTGAGTCTTTACGGAAGTCTCCTGATAGACGTTGTCTGCGATAAACAGCGGCGCGTGGGTGCGCAGCGCCAGGGCGATCGCGTCGCTGGGCCGGGCGTCAACGGTCACGTGATCGGTCCCCCGCAGGAAATCAAGCGTCGCCTGAAACGTCCCCTGAGAAAACGAGCCGATCTCAACGCGGCTTAAGCTCAGGCCGGCTGCCTGCATGATGCTGACGAGCAGGTCGTGCGTTGTGGGGCGCGAAAAGCTGATGCCGTTAGCCGCCGATATGATCGCGTGGGCCTCGGGGCGCCCCAGGGTGATTGGCACAAGCCGCTCGGCTGGGTCGGGGGAACCGGCGAGTTTGAGCAACAGCACGGGTTGTTGTGTGCTGGGATCAAATGCAAGCGAAGCGATATCGAGTGGTAGCATGGTGCTCATTCCAGTTCCTCCTTTCTCATGGACTCTTTTAATTTTACACCTTTCACTTGTAGAAACTATGAAGCAGCTCTGCTATGCTGGTATGCGTCTTTCTGTCGGCGTGCCAGCTCAGACACCTGAGCGGGAGAGCCGGAAAAGACGATCTGTCCTGTGGGGACGTAGCTCAGTTGGTTTCTGAGCGCCCGGAAAACAGTCCAGTGGACTGTTTTCAGCGAAGAAAGGGCCGAATAGGCCCCGGAAGAGCGCGGGCTTGCCCGCGGACTTGCTTGAGAGGATAACTTTCAGGCAAACTAATTAGTGTATGTGGGGACGTAGCTCAGTTGGGAGAGCGCGGGCTTTGCAAGCCTGAGGTCGAGGGTTCGAGCCCCTTCGTCTCCACCATTACAGTTACGGGCGCTTCTCGCTCCATCTGACATTATTGGACTGCTCTCACCATTCGTTCACGGGCCAAAGCCCGCTTACTCATGCTTCGTTTGTCCGCCTCGTCAGATGAAGTGAGAAGCGCCCTCCTTCTACTCAGAACAAATCGATGGCTGGCTTCCATGTGTTCCGCTCCATCTGACATTATTGGACTGCTCTCACATTAAATGTTTCCAAGTGAATAACATTTACGAGCTCAGATCGTCGCAGGTGATAAGATGATACTCCTGCTTTGTGTCATGACCAAGAGCCGACAAGGATCAGATGATACACGGACGAAAGATAACCAAACGTACAGTTCTTGCACTGCTGCTGATCGTCGCAGTGTTGACTGCCGCGGCAATCGTCGTAACCAGTGTTTACCAAGCAGCTCGTATGAAAGCGGCCTATGGCGCGAACTATCGCCAGCGGCCCTATGAAGCCACGGCCCCCCAGTATAAGGTCAGCGCGACCAGAAAATTCACCTTCGACCTGAAGACGAGCGTCGACTTCGAGCGCGTTACCGCCACAGGCGAAAAGCGTCCGGCCGCCGAAACAGCCTTACGCGACGTGGCTCAGGTTTTCTCCGACCCGACCTTGCAATCACCGGTTCCGGCGCAGGTGCGCCAGGCGCCAGGCAAGACAGACCAGGTGATCGTATCACCAGGAACCGGTGGCATTTACGCGGATAACCACACCTACGATGCGGCGGCGGCGGCGGCGGGGGCCTCTCAATCAATGGTGGAGCTGGCAACGCCGGGCAAGTGGAGCGGGTTTACCCGCTACTATCTGGCGCGCTACATCGGCGCTGACGGCAAGAAGCTCGCCCGTCCGGTCGTGACCATGTTCACGGTCAAGGGCGCGAGCTTTGCGCTCAAGGCGCCAACGGAGATACACGCCTCGGTCAATGCGGGCGGCCTTCTTCAGATCGACTGGGCGCCGGTGAAGGGGGCAACCGCCTATCAGCTTGTCATAGAACAGGAACATGTTGCCCGGCAAGACCCTGTGACGCAAACGAATACCAATGATGTCACCGTTGTGACGCATGACTCGGATGCCACGGACAGGCGGTTGTTGTTCAGCGTGCTTGAGAGAAAAGGCGGAACTGGGCTCAACATCACTGACTCCAGCTTGCTCGATGGCACGTACTCGATCTCAGAGGATCAGATCGCACAGAACCGCGCGACGGTGGAGGACTATGACGGCGTCAACTTGTATGGACTCGACGTCAAGGCGTTTTCCACGACGGGCAACGGGGGCGTTTCGATCGCGGTCGTCGCGCTGAATGCTACGGCGCGTAGCCCGTTAGAGTTTGTCTCGATCACGCCACTGTTAAGCCAGATCCCGCTGCAGCCAGCGGACTTCGCGCAGCAGCAGCTGAAAACAAAGGCCTCTACGGGCCGCCAGGCGCAGGCTGCCTCCGCCTCTGCCTCTGCGATGACGATGGCGGACGGGAGCACCGCAGTCATTGAGGAGGGGAGCGGAAAGCCCGTCCGCTACACCTACCCCAAAAGCAGCATCGACTGGTCCGCCTATGAAGAACCCCAGCCAAAGACGACGATGGCCCTGGTACCCTATCCCGTCAACGGCTCTACCGAGCTTGTGAAGTTCCTGGCCAGCAACCTCATGGCGGGCAACGACTACCTGGATGTCAGCGCCTACCTGAAGGCCACCGATACCGATGAGGCCGCTCTTGAAGATGCCCTTGATGAGGCCGCCGCTCAGAACCCTTATATCCTCTACGATAACCTGTATCCCGAGATAGTGGAGCGCGATGGGAAGACGCTC
The DNA here is from genome assembly GCA_009778715.1 of Coriobacteriia bacterium. Lineage (GTDB taxonomy): Bacteria > Actinomycetota > Coriobacteriia > WRKU01 > WQUG01 > WQUG01. The sequence goes on from WRFR01000025.1 coordinate 29,859, forward strand.
GTCTCTATCTCGACGTTTTACCAGATCAAGGACTGTGCTACCCTGCGGAGCCAGCTTTGGGCGAAAGTCCAGGCGGTCGACGCGCACATCATCACAAGCGGGATGAGCAACGAGGCTAAAGCCCGTGCTATCAATGCCTGGCTGATAAGCCACGCTTCCTATGATCGGGCCGCCGTCAACGCGTCGATCAAGTACCAGAAGGGCGGGAACTGGGATGTTGAGGTGGCCACGGGCTACTATAACCGCTTCGCTTATGCCCAGAACGCGACAGGCGTCCTGTTGAAAGGCAAGGGCGTGTGCGCCTCGTATGCGGCGGCGTTCAAGGCTCTGGCAGACCGGGCGGGGCTGCCCTGTGTGTATGTGACCGGGCAGGTCAAGTCGACCGGGGAGAGCCATGCCTGGAACAAGGTCGACCTGGGTGGCCGGTGGCTGATCGTTGACAGCGCCTGGAGTGACGAGGCAGGAAGTCTGACTGCCTACTTTGGCCTGACAGACGCCAGCAAACGCGCAGACCGCACTCAGGACAAAAGCTTCATGGTAGACAAATACATCCCGCAGTACGCGAACTGACAGACACGCTGCCTCATATTTCAGAGCGGGAAGCCCTTTGCAGAAGCGCCAATATATTGTCTTATAAAGAATCAGTAGAAATATATTGAAAATTAGTTCTTGCAGGTGGACACAAAGTGGGTGTATAAATGTTGTACTGCGGTGAAAATGCGTTAGTGGGTTCTGTTGTCGTATATGCATACAATAAAGGCAATCGACAACGAGAGGAAAAACAGACATGCCCAGTAACAACAGTAAGTATTCCCCGGAGTTTCG
>WRFR01000026.1 GCA_009778715.1 Coriobacteriia bacterium
ATGGAGCCTCCTTCTGTATATGGTAAGCGAACCTACCGTTTTGATTGACAAAACGATTATCGCCTAACCCACGATTTACATTCAGGAGGCTCCGACCGATTTATCATCGGTCATATCTTCTAGCCAACTTTTTTCGGACGAAATGCGTCCATTATTAAGCGCAAGCGATTGGTGGAAAACAGGAATATTGCTTGATGTTATTACTTGTGTTACATTTGCGTGTCTGTTCTTATCCCCCGTTTGGCCCATCGTCATTTCAGTCTTTCCTGTCTATGCTTGCTTTCGTGCTATGTTTTACATGGTATCTTCACCAGGTCGTCTTTCGAAAAGGAAATTAGCGTTTGAAGTTAGCCTGGCAGCTCTTATGGCGTTTCTCCCAGCATTCGCATCGCATTCCTATGCTTATGCCATACAGATCCTGGTGTATTTCCCGGTATTTCTGATTATTAATTTGATGTTCTATTTAGTAGCTGGATCTACTCCTGTAGTGTTTTCAAAAAAAGTATTTTATTATTTTGGCATCGTTTTCATACTTATTGGAATAGGATATATCATTTTTTCTTTAAGTTTCGGTCTTGTTTCATTTGATCGATGGGCCGGCGGAAATCTTGTTTTGTATTTCGTACTGATTGTTGCTCTCGGATCAGCCTTGAGGTTGTTTGCTACAATTTTAAGTAAATAGAAAATTGGACTGCGGCGAAAAAGCGTGACTCAAGTTTTGTTTCCATATGCATAGGAAAATGTATCTAGGAAAGAAAAGGAGACAAAACACTATGCCAAGTTCAAATACTAAGTAATCCGGCTACCCAAATTTAGACACCGATTTGCAATTTCTTAGTGAACCATCCAAGATAATACGCGTAGCGCAGACAGACTATCTTAATGACGCTCGCTCGGCGGCAGTGAACAACCTGGTCGCTCAACTCAAAAAGACGGCTGATATTAGAAAGTGATATTGTTACATCCAAGCTTTGTGGTTTGAACTAATCGCCAGGCGTGTTTGCCTTTTGCAATAATTTATCGACCAACACGCGCACTTGACGTTTTATACGCTATCCGCCACAATAGAGACAGTTTTTCCTTATGCCCGTTCGGGCGTAGTTTCCCCGTTATTTAACAGCAGAGCGCACAAGTTGCTGTGCTGTATGACACAAGGAGCGAACATGAGATTCTTTCTTGACACGGCGGATCTTGATGAGATCCGCGAAGCTGCCAGCTGGGGTGTCGTGGCTGGTGTGACGACTAATCCCAGTTTGTATGCCCGCATCGGCGGCAAGCTTGCCGATTTTCCCGAGCATATCCAACGTATATGTAAGCTTGTCGATGGCCCGGTCTCTGCTGAGGCGACCGGCGTTACCCGCGACGATATCATCGCTGAAGGCCATGAGTTGGCCAAGCTTGCGCCAAACGTTGTCGTGAAAGTCCCGACCACCGTCGAAGGCCTAGCTGCGACCAAGACCTTATCAGCCGAAGGAGTCAACGTCAACATGACGCTCTGCTTCTCAGTGCCGCAGGCTTTGCTGGCCGCGCGGGCCGGTGCTCGCTATATTTCACCGTTCGTTGGTCGTTTCGATGACATCAGCGAGGATGGCATAGCGGCGCTGACAGACGTGGTGAGTGCGATCGAGAACTACAAATTCGACCATCCCGTCGAGATCATCGCGGCCTCGCTGCGCAGCGCCAATCATGTGACCCAGGCGGCGCTTATTGGCGCCGATATCGCGACGGTTCCCTTCGGCGTCCTCAAGAAGCTGGTGTCGCACCCCCTGACCGATCGGGGACTTGAAATGTTTGAAGCCGATTGGCAGAAAGTGGTAAACGCCCAATGAGTCCAAGAAATCAAAATATGCCCAACAACCAGAATCAGAACCAGAACAAGAAAAAGTCGGGTCAGAATTATCAGTACAAGCGCAAGCATCGTCCAAACAACGAGCAGGTGGTTCCTTCCGTCTCTCGCGAGGATTTTGCTGGACTGAAAGTTGCAGAACTCAGGGATCTTGCCGAGGAGCTCGAGCTCGACACCAAACTCCTTAAGAAGAAAGAGGAGTTGGTCGATGCGGTGCTTGAAGCTAAAATCAAGGCTGAGGGTTTCCGCGAGGTCGGTGGCATCCTGGACACGTTGCCTGAGGGCTACGGTTTCTTGCGGGTCGGTGGCTATTCGTCCGGGCCGGAGGACGTCTATGTTTCGATGTCGACCATCCGTCGCAACCGGTTACGCCGGGGCGATTTCCTGGAAGGCCAGGCACGTCCGGCGCGCGAAACTGAGAAGTATGGTGCTTTACAGCGCCTTGACAAGGTCAATGGCACCGATCCTGATGAAGCCAAGCTTCGTCCCAAGTTCTCGGATCTGACTCCGGTCTATCCCGATGAGCGCCTGACCATGGAGCGTGGCAAAGACGCATTCACGGCGCGCACGATCGACCTGGTCGCTCCCATCGGCAAGGGGCAGCGCGGCATGATTGTCTCGCCGCCTAAGGCCGGCAAGACCGAGATCCTCAAAGACATCGCAGCTTCCATCGCGCTCAATAATCCCGAGGTACATCTCATGTGCCTGCTGGTCGACGAGCGTCCCGAAGAAGTGACTGATATGGAACGCTCCATCAAAGGGGAAGTGATAAGCTCGACCTTCGACATGCCTTCCGAGAATCACATCGCGGTGACTGAACTCGTGATCGAGCGTGCTAAGCGCCTGGTCGAGGCCGGTCGTGACGTGGTCATCCTGCTCGACAGCATCACACGTCTGGCGCGCGCCTACAATCTGGGGATGCCAGCTTCCGGACGTATCCTTTCCGGTGGCGTTGACTCAGCCGCGCTCTATCCGCCCAAAAAGTTCTTTGGTGCGGCGCGAAACATTGAGTTCGGAGGTTCGCTGACAATACTTGCGACCGCCCTTATCGACACAGGTTCGAAGATGGATGAGGTCATCTTCGAGGAGTTCAAGGGGACGGGCAACATGGAGCTGCGTCTGGATCGCGGCTTGGCTGACAAGCGCATCTTCCCGGCAATCGACATCATCACCTCGGGCACTCGTAAAGAGGAGTTGCTCATGGATCCGCAGATCGCGGTATTCGTCTGGGGTGTACGCCGCATCCTGCATGCGCTTGACGCCGACCGGGCCATCCAACAGTTACTTACGGGCTTCAAACAGACTGAGACTAACCAGGAGTTCCTGATCAAGATGGCCAAGGCCAGCGCCAAGGCTGGAAATGATTTGGGGTCCATCTAACGCCGCCTGACGTTGTTCTTGCAGGCGTGTGGCTTTTTGTGTGGAGAGGTTTGCCCCCACAGGGCTAAAGCTGTTACGATGATAAACCGTGTTAAATCCCGCTCCGGTCGGAATCGGAGCATGAAAAGGAGTAACCATGAAAGCAGATCTTCATCCCAAGTACGAGGAGACTACCTACGTGTGCTCGTGTGGGAATACCTTCACCAGCCACTCCACCCACGGTGGGACCTTACGTATCGAGCTTTGTAATAAATGCCATCCTTTTTATACCGGCCAGCAGAAGTTCGTCGACACCGGCGGACGCGTGCAACGCTTCACCGATAAGTTCGGTACGGCTGCTACTGCTTCGCTTGAGAAAGAGAAGGCTGCTGCTGAGGCTCGCAAGGCTGCCGCAGAAGCTGCTGAGGCTGAGAAGAAAGCTCAGCGTGAAGCCAAGGCTGCCGCGAAAGCTGCCCGTGCTGCTGAGTTCGAACGCACCAAACCTGCAGAGTCAGCAGTCGAAGAGGCGCCCGCTGAAGCGCCCGCTGCCGAGGCTGGGACTGAGGCAACCGAGGTTGCTCCCGCTCCGGAAGCTGAAGCTGCTGAAACGACACCAGAAGCCACTGAAACAGAGGCCTAAAGGCGTATGCCCCCTACTGGATACGACACCTTTAAGGATGCTCCAGACGTTCCCGACTCTCCGGTCTCTTCGTCTTCGGCAGGCACCCCTCAGATGCCAGAGCGGCTGCGCCGTGATCGCCGCCAGGGTCGCAAAGGTACGCATGGCAAGAACGGGATGACCCGGCGCAAGAAGGTAATCATCATCGTCGCATCGGTACTGGGGGCGCTATTGATAGCTGGCGGCGCCTATGCCTGGTACTTTATCCATCAGGCCAACAAGAACCTTGCAGTCAATGACCCCAAGCTTAACAGTGTGCTGAAGCCTGCTGATGAGTCAAAGCCCTATTATGTGCTGGTGGTGGGGTCGGATACGCGCGTGGCAGGCCAGAACGCCCGCTCTGATACGATCATGTTATGCCGCATGGATCCCCAGCAAAAGCGCGTCTCGATCCTGTCGATCCCGCGTGATACGCGGGTCGAGATCCCGGGGCATGGCATGCAGAAGATCAACGCTGCCATGGCCTATGACGGTCCCAGTGGCGCTGTTACTGCTGTATCAAGTTTTGTCGGGGTCCCTATCGCTCATTATGTCGAACTTGATTTTGACGGTTTCAAGAGTATCGTCGATTCGCTGGGTGGCGTTACCCTCGATGTGCCGGTGCCCGCCTACTACCAAGGGGTCTCGGTCCCTGCGGGCAAACAAACTTTAAATGGTATCCAGGCCCTGACCTTCGTGCGCGACCGCCATACTTATGGCCTGGGCGACTTCCAGCGCGCCGCCAACCAGCGGACGTTCCTCAGGGCTTTGGCAAAGCAGGTGCTGAAGGCTCCGCCGACCCAGATTCCCGGTCTGCTTCAGAATATGTCTACCTGTGTCCGTTCTGACCTGAACTCAACACAGATGGTGAGCATGGCGATGACGTTTAGGACTATGAACGCCGATACGGATATCTACAGCGGTCAGGTCCCTTCGAAAACTGCCATGATAGGCAAAGGGTCTTACGTACTTCCGATCGATGATCAGTGGGCTGACGTTCGCACGAAGTTCACTACGGGAGTCGTGCCGTTCGTGACGAAAGAGAACCAACCGGCCGTTAAGCAGTAAGGTGGGTCGTATGTCTGTTGTTCTTCTGTACCATACGCCCGAGCCACAGCGTGCAATCGCTGCTGCAGCGCGGCTCTGCTATGCGCCCATCGGCGCTGATGAGCTTTTCGATCAACTTGATGATGAGGCGATCCGCCGGGTACTGCGCACGGTGATCTCAAGCGGGCACACCTCTACATTAGAGCACGCAAGCTACACCTTTGCCCTTGATGGCATCTCACGTGCGATGACGCACCAACTCGTGCGCCATCGCTTGGCGAGTTATAACCAACAGTCACAACGTTATGTTGATTTCAAGAATGAGCCGAACTTCATTATTCCGCCTGAGATTGCCGCTGATGAACATCGGAAGGCGGACTTCCTGTCTGCTTGTCAGTCGGCGTTTGATGCCTATCGCGAGCTGCGGGAGGCAGGGGTGGCCGCTGAAGATGCGCGCTACCTGCTCCCCAATGCCACAGAGACCAAGATCACAGTAACGATGAACGTGCGTGAGCTCCTGCACTTTTTTTCCCTGCGCTGCTGCAAGCGGGCCCAGTGGGAGATCCGCGCTGTTGCAGATGAGATGCTTGAGCTGGCCCGTCCAACAGCCCCCTATATCTTTCTGGATGCGGGCCCGGGATGCCGGCGCGGCCACTGCCCTGAAGGCAAGATGACCTGTGGAGATCCCTATCCCAGGGTCAAGCGGGATTAAGGATCAAGGACCGACCGTGAGTAAGCAAACTACTTCTGACGCCCCCTGCGGATACACCCACATTGGTGGACAAGCGCTGATCGAGGGCGTGATGATGCGTGGCACGAACAATTGGGCGCTGTCGGTGCGTGACGCTCGTGGCGACCTGCATACTGAGGACTACCCGCTCCCGGCTGCTGAAGCGACGCCCGCCTGGCAGAAGTGGCCGCTGGTGCGCGGTGTGGTCTCTTTGGTGAGCAGCCTGACCCTGGGTATCCGCGCGTTGACAATCTCAGCCAACCTGGCCAGCATTGGCACTGAAGAAGAAGCAGCTCCTGCGGTGCAAGATCCCACTGATGTCCCTGGCGCGCCGCCTGCCTCGGCTGACGAGGAAGCCAAGGCGCTGAAAGACTCTGAGGGACAACTCTCACGGGGGGCGATGATCGCTGCTATCCTGGTCGCCCTGGTCATGGCAGTTTTGCTCTTCATCGTTGCGCCTGCGGCGATCACGAACTTTATTGTGGGTCCGGCCGATCGTCATGTGCTGTTGTGGAACCTGGTCGATGGATTGCTGAGGGTACTGGCATTCTTTGCCTATGTGCTCATTATCGGGCGTACGCCGGACATTCATCGGGTGTTTTCCTATCATGGCGCTGAGCATAAGACGATCCATTGCCTGGAGCACGGCGAGGAACTGACTCCTGCCAACGCCCAGAAGTATTCGACCCAGCATATTCGCTGTGGGACGGCGTTTCTGCTGATGGTCATGGTCGTTGCGATCCTGATCTATACTCTGGTGCCTATCAGGTTCATCGCAGCGCAACTGGGCGTCACGAACCGCTGGCTTCTGCTGCTGTTGGTCATTGGGATCCGCCTGCTGTTTCTGCCGATCATCGCGGGCATCAGCTATGAGATCACGGTCAAGTGGGCAGGACGCCATGAGGGTAATGCGCTGGTGCGCGCTATCATGTGGCCGGGCCTGCAGATGCAGCGCCTGACGACTGCGGAGCCGACCGACGCCATGTTAGAAGCTGCCATCGCGGCGACCAAGGCGGTCCAAGCCGCCGAGGCCGCTGAAGCCACTACGGCGTAAGGAGGCTTGCCCATGGCTACGCTTGCAGATCGCTTGCAGACTATCATCACTGGTTACGAGGAACTTGGCGCCCGTATGATTGAGCCTGCGGTCATCGCCGATCAGAAGGAATACACGCGTCTGGCAAAGGAGCATCGCAGTCAGGAGGCCCTGGTCAGCGCTGCCCGTAGCTACCTGAAGGCGCTTGAGACCGCGTCTGAGGCTCGCGAGCTGGCGCATACAGAGACTGACCCTGGTATGAAGGAACTTGCGGCAGAAGAGCAACACAGTGCCGAGGAAGACGCCGCCCGCCTGGAAGAAGAGATCAAGGTGATGCTCATCCCGGGCGACGCAGACGACGACAAGGACATCATCGTCGAGATCAAGGGAGCAGCCGGCGGCGATGAGGCCAATATCTTTGCAGGCGACCTCTATCGCATGTATCAGAAGTTCGCCGAATCCCGACGCTGGAAGCTGACTGAGATTGACGGCTCGCCGTCAGAGGCCGGCGGCTTTAAGGACGTGTCGTTTCGTGTCAAGGGCGACCGCGTCTATTCCGTCATGAAGTTTGAGAGCGGGGTGCACCGGGTCCAGCGGGTTCCCAAGACTGAGTCGCAGGGGCGCATCCACACCTCGACGGCAACGGTGGCGGTGCTGCCAGAAGCCGATGAGATCGAAATTGAGCTTCATGACGAGGACCTGCGCATCGACGTCTATCGCAGCAGCGGCCCAGGCGGCCAGAGTGTCAACACAACCGACTCCGCCGTGCGCATCACGCATCTGCCGACCGGCCTGGTCGTACAGTCACAGAACCAGAAGTCGCAGATCCAGAATCGCGAGGAAGCCCTGCGAGTGCTCCGCGCGCGCCTCTATGAGGCCGAGCTGGAGCGCCAGCAACGCGAGCTGGGTGATACTCGCCGGGGTCAGATCGGCCATGGGGATCGCAGCGAGAAGATACGCACCTATAACGCGCCGCAGGATCGTGTGACCGACCATCGCATCGGCTGGAGCGGATCGTATCAGACGATACTTATCAATGGAGACATGCAGGCGCTTTGCGAGGCACTTATCGCCGCTGATCGTGCTGAGCGTCTGGCGGCCGCAGCGGGCGGCGAATAAAGCGCGCATACGCATGGCGCAGGGGTCAAAAGATACTTCTTCAGAGACAGGAACGACCTGGACGGTTATGGCCGCGCTCGACTGGACACGCGACTATCTCCAGCGTAACGGAGACGAGCATGCGCGCCACAGTGCCGAATGGCTGCTCGAAGCCGCAACCGGCCTTTCACGTTTAGAACTCTATACGCATTTCGACCAACCACTCACGCCTGATGAGCGCACACACCTGCGCGACGGCGTGGCTCGCCGCGGTGCTGGCGAGCCCCTGCAATACATCACGGGCATCGCGTACTTCCGCCACTTAGCATTGGCCGTGACGCCCGCCGTCCTGATCCCGCGCCCCGAGACCGAAGTCCTCGTCGACCTCGCTCTACAAGAGTTAACAGAAGACAAACCTGAGGCGTCGGAACCAAAAATCCTTGACCTGTGTACGGGTTCGGGCTGCATCGCGCTCGCGTTGACCTGCGAGGCGGGCGTCTCGGTTACCGCCACCGACCTCTCGGCTGAGGCTCTCGCTGTTGCGCGTAACAACGCGGAGTCGCTTGGCTATGCAGACCGCCTCGATCTGCGTCAGGGCGACCTTTTCGAGGCGCTGGGACCTGACGAGCGCTTCGATCTCATCGTCAGCAACCCGCCTTATGTCCCCGAATCAGAGCGCGCAACGATGCCTCCTGAGGTCGCGGATTTTGAGCCAGCTGTTGCACTCTTCAGCGGCGTCGAAGGGCTGGATGTTTTCAGGCGCATCATCGAGGATGCGCCGCGCCATTTGGCCGCTAATGGTGTCATTATCATGGAACTTCATGCAGGAAACGCTACACGGGCGGCGCAAGAAGCGGTAAAGTTAGAAAGGTATGAAGCCATTGACGTACTTCCGGACCTGGCGGGACGCGAGCGTTTCGTCCGGTTGCGCAGGAATGCGTCCGACTAGGGAGGTTCCCAGCATGGGTCAGGTATTCCACGTAGACCAGAAGAATCCCTCAGATGAGATCGTGAATCATGCCGCTTCCGTATTACGCGCAGGCGGCATTGTTTTACTTCCGACCGATACGGTCTACGGTTTATGCTCAGTACTTTCTGATCAGACCTGCACAGGCGCGCAGGAACTCTTTGATATCAAGAAGCGTGATACAGGCATCTCGATCCCGATCCTGGTGAGCAAGCCGACCGACCTCTATGTCGGCGGTCGCGATGTCCCGGACTATGCGAAGAAGCTGGCCGATACGTTCTGGCCAGGGCCACTCACGATCGTGGTCAAAGCGGCCGATCGCGTCAAGCCCGAGTTTCGCAGGAAAGAAGACGACAGCATCGCGCTGCGCTGCGCGGACAGCGAGCTGGTGCATAAGCTGATCCTGGCCGCAGGCGGCGCGCTTTTTGCGACCAGTGCTAACACCCATCAGATGCCCGCGCCGGCGCGCTTTGAGGATGTCGAACCCCGTATTATTGACGCGGCTGACTGTGTGCTTAACGGGGGCGACACGGCCGAGGGCGTGAGCTCGACGATCGTGGTCTGCACGGGCGACGAGCCTTATATCACCCGTGAAGGAACCATCACGCAAGCCCAGATCGAAGAGGCGCTGGCCTAGATGAAGCTGGCATTAGGAGCTGACCATGGCGGGGCAGAGCAGAAAGAAGCCCTACGCACGCACCTGGAGGCCCAGGGCTACGAGATTCTTGACTTTGGGACCAAGCGCTCTGATGAGTCGGTAGACTATCCCGACTATGCGTTGGCAGTTGCCCATGCGGTGGCTGCGGGCGAGGCCGACCTGGGGATACTGGTCTGTGGGACGGGCATCGGTATGGCCATCGCGGCGAACAAGGTCAGGGGCATTCGCGCGGCGACAGTGACCGACGTGGACGCTGCGCGCTTGGCGCGCCAGCACAATAATGCGAACATCCTCGCGCTCTCAGGGCGCTTCACGCCGCTTACTGTTAATATCGAGATCATCGAGGCATATTTGTCCGCAGAGTTTGAAGGTGGGCGCCATCAGCAGCGCCTGGATAAGATCGCTGCTGCTGAGCGGTGATGAAAGACCAACGGGGAAGGCAGGATTGATACCTATGAGCACTTTACCGCATCTCGCGCAATCTGACCGGGAACTGACTGATCTGCTCGGCGCGGAACTGACGCGCCAGCGCAAGACCATCGAACTGATCGCCTCGGAGAACTTCGTGTCGCTCTCTGTGCTTGAAGCGATGGGTACCGTGCCGACGAACAAGTACGCCGAGGGCCTGCCCGGCCATCGGTATTATGGAGGCTGCGAAGCAGTTGATGAGATCGAGAACCTGGCGCGCGACCGGGCCTGTGAACTTTTCAGCGCCGATCACGCCAACGTGCAGCCACACAGTGGCGCTCAGGCGAACTTCGCGGTCTACTTTGCGCTGCTTGAGCCAGGCGACAAGGTCATGGGCATGAGCCTGGCCGAGGGTGGGCATCTGACCCACGGCTCGCCGGTCAACTTCAGCGGCAAATGGTTCGATATCGTCAGCTATGGGCTTGATCCAGAGACCGAGATGATCGACTACGATGCGGTCGAGCGCCTGGCACGTGAGGAACGCCCGAAGATGATCATCGCGGGCGCTTCGGCGTATCCACGCACAATTGATTTCGAGCGTTTCGCTGCTATTGCAAAATCGGTGGACGCCTATCTGATGGTGGACATGGCGCACATTGCTGGCCTCGTGGCCACCGGTGCGCATCCCTCGCCGGTGCCTTGGGCTGACGTGGTGACCTCTACGACCCATAAGACCCTTCGCGGTCCGCGCGCGGGTTTGATCCTCTGCAAGGAAGAGCTTGCGAAGCAGATCGACAAAGCGGTCTTTCCGGGTATTCAGGGTGGCCCGCTCGAGCACATCATCGCAGCGAAGGCGGCAGCCTTCGGCGAGGCGCTACGCCCTGAGTTCAAGGATTATATCGACCAGGTCGTCATCAACGCGCGCGTCATGGGCGAGGCGATGACCGAAGGTGGTCTGCGCCTGATCTCGGGCGGTACGGATAACCATCTGATGCTCGTGGACCTGCGGCCCGCTGGCATCACGGGTAAGGACGCCCAGAATCTGCTGGAAGATCTCGGCATGACCACAAACAAGAACGCCATTCCCAACGACCCAGAGAGCCCCTTTGTTACGAGCGGCATCCGCGTGGGTTCGCCTGCGATCACGACCAGGGGCTTTGGAGCCGAAGAGGCACGGCTGGTCGGCAGCCTGCTTGCCCAGGCACTTTTCAACCGCGAAGATCCGGAGGTGTTGGGGCGCCTCCGTGTACAGGTCGAAGAGTTGTTGGCGCGCTTCCCCCTGTATCCGGAACTCGATTACTAAAATGGAGCTTGAACGACCGACATGGGACCAATATTTTATGGAGATCGTTGAACAGGTGAGCACTCGTTCCACCTGCCTGCGGCGCCAGATAGGCGCGCTCATCGTACGTGACAGGCGGATACTGGCGACCGGCTACAATGGGGCTCCTTCTGGCGTACGCCACTGCCGTGAGGTTGGTTGCCTGCGTGACCAACTGGGTATTCCTTCGGGTGAGCGCCATGAGCTCTGCCGTGGCCTTCATGCCGAGCAGAACGCAGTCATTCAGGCTGCGCGGGCGGGCACTTCCATTGAAGGTTCCACCGTCTACTGCACGCATCAGCCCTGTATTGTTTGCGCGAAGATTCTCATCAATGCCGGTATTATCGAGATCGTGTTTGCGGGTGACTATCCTGATGAAATGGCGCGCGACATGCTCCAGGAGGCAGGCGTAGGGCTGAGGCATTGGCAGCCTGGGGCGGAGCAAAAACAAAATGCCCAGGAGGAGGATGCTGTGACTCCGATGCCAGAGAAGCGGGCAGGAGAGCTCTTGTGAGCATCCTCCACACCTTGGCGCTGATCGCAGGCGCTGCGGTCATCAGCCTCATCCTGACTCCCCTGGCGCGCAACCTTGCGCTCAAAAAAGGGTGGGTTGCCCAGCCAAGTGAGCGCAAGGTCCATACAAAGCCGACGCCGGAACTGGGAGGCACAGCGATATACCTCGCTATCCTGGTGATGGTGGCGATTCAGTTGGCAGGTGAACATTTCTTTGGATGGAAGGGTTTCCTCAGTGATGTGACCGTTCAACCCCTGGCGCTGATCGGGGTCCTGGGTGGCGCCACGATCATCTACGCGACCGGACTGATCGATGACCTGACCAATCTTTCGCCAGGGCTTAAGCTCCTGGGGCAGATCATAGCGGCGACGGTGGTTGCAGTTTGTGGCGTACGTATCAGCTTCATCATGCTCCCCGGGGGGACCCATGTCCGCGATCTTGGTATTCTTGCAATTCCGTTGACGATCTTTTTTCTGGTCGCGTTTGCCAACATCATCAACCTGATCGACGGGATAGATGGGTTGGCAGCCGGTATCTGCGCCATCGCAGCAGTTACGATGCTTCTGCTTGCGCGTGGCGCCAGCCAGACCACTGCGGTGATATTTGCTGCGCTGGTCATTGGCTCGTGCCTGGGTTTTCTGCGTTACAACTTCCACCCGGCAAGCATCTTTATGGGCGATGAGGGTGCGCTTCTGCTTGGTTTTTTTCTTGGCGTCATCTCCATGATGGGTGTCATGAAGACGACGGCAGCCATCGCCCTTGCGGTGCCGCTGCTGATCGTTGCGGTCCCGATCTTTGATACTGCCTCAGCCATCGTGCGCCGCTTGCGACAGGGCGAGGCTGTTCAGCAAGCTGATCGCGAGCACATTCATCATCGTTTGTTGGGGCGCGGCTTCTCGCAGCGCAAGACCGTGCTTATCATCTACCTGTGGTCGATACTGCTGGGAGTGGGCGCTTACGCGGTCAGTCATACTCCTTCGGCCATTCAGCTCGCGGCGCTTATCGTTCTCCTCCTCATCACGGCGCTCATTATCTGGCTGCTGGGGCTCTATGACTCAGCTCGCCACCACAAATGACCTCGCGCCTTTCTAGCGCCCGCTGACGGCGTTTCCCTGAAACTCACGGGCCATACTCAGCGAACGTCAGGAGACCACTCGAATTTAATAACCAAATCTTTACGATTCGGTATTGCGAGAGTAACGTGACTCACGCTATTATCGTTAAGGGTGCATTGAAGGATGTGCTCGCGTGCTCGTTTCACGGCACGTTGATTTCTGAGGTTAGGAAGCATCATTCTGGACCGCCTGTACATCGCTGTACCCCTCGGGCTCATCGTCGGACTGGTCATGATGGCGTCGATCACGTTCCTTCCTAAACTTGCAAAGACTGATGATCCCGCTAAGCGCTGGCCTTATGCGTTCGGGGGCATCCTTATTGCGTTCATTATTGGGGCAGGTGCGATTTTCGTCTACAACCTTTTTGCCCATAAATCTCTTGTGTGGTTTGGCCTGACAGCGATTGTGGTCTTTTGTGCCCTGATCTTCGTCAAGGCTGTTCCTCAAGTCAGAAAACTAAAGCGTCGAGATTAGTAAAGGAGGGTTGAATGGCAGCAGAAACTGTGGCAGCAAATGCAGGACCGCTACAACGGCTGAGTGGAGAAGTAACCCATTTATTGGCAAGCTTGGATCCAACGTCGATCTTTGGAAACAGTGAGCATCTTGTTCGTATCAAAAGCTTTGGAGAGTGGACGATATCGGTCAATCTCATTTATTTCCTCATCGCAAGTGTGGTGATCATCTGGCTGGGCTTTATGGTCGCAAAGAGAATGTCGATCGTGCCAAAAGGGCGTTTCATTAATTCCGCTGAGTTTTTGATTGAGTTCGTACGTAATAACGTGGCTTCGATCGTCAAGCATGATCCGAAGAAGTACGAGCCGTTTCTTTTGACGGCGTTCTTCTTTGTACTCGTCAATAATCTTATCGGTTTGATCCCTGGCACCCATCCAGGCACCGGCATCATAGGCGGTACGTTAGCACTGGCGGTTGTGGTGCTCGTGTACTTTAACATGGTCGGGATCAAGGAAAAGGGCTTTTTCAAATACTGGGCCGGTCTTGTTCCGCATGGGGTACCCGCACCGATCGCGCCGGTCATCTGGATCATCGAGATCGTCTCGATGCTCATCAGGCCGGTATCGTTGGCGATACGTCTTTTTGCGAACATCTACGCTGGTCACATCATTTTAGGCATCTTTGCCCTGCTTACCGGTTTGTTCGCAGAAGCGACGATCCAGGGGCTTGGAGCTTACATCGCGGCTTCGCCGGGATGGGCGATCTTATTGATCGCCATGTATGTGCTCGAGCTGGTCGTTGCATTTGTACAGGCCTATGTGTTCTCGCTTCTGACCGCCGTCTATATTGACAGCGCAGTAGGTAGCCACTAGGACTGAAAAGGCTGTCCGGGCGTACCTGGACAGAAGAATTTGAAACGTGAACTGACATTCACCGTAAAAGAAAAAGAATTACTAGGAGGATTGATTCATGAGCACAGCATTAGCATCGTTTGCATACCCACTTGGACTTATAGGCGCTGCCCTTTCCATTTCCTGGCTTGGCCAGACCGCCGCAAAGTCGATCGCCCGCCAGCCTGAGGCCGGCTCAACCATTCAGACCGTATTCATCCTGGGCGCCGCTTTTATCGAGGCCCTTACCCTTCTTGCCTTCGTCTTGAAACTGATAGGTTAGCCCCATCATGAGAAACGAAACGAAGCACGAGGAGGTGTTTTGATGAAATACAAGATAGGTCTTGTATTTGCAGCCTTTTGCCTGATGATAATGCCGGCATCTGCCTATGCTGCGGGTGACATATTGGCTTCGCCGATCGTTCCGACGATGACCGAGTTTATCCCGATGCTTATCGCATTCGCGATTGTGGCCTTTGTGCTGATCAAGGTTGTTTGGCCGAAGATCCTGCCGGTCCTTGACGCACGCGCCGAGAAGATCGAGAACTCGCTGAAAACGGCCGAAGAAGCAAAACTTGAGTCCGAGAATCTCTTAGCCGAGGTCAAAGCTAAGGTTGAAGAGAGGCGCAAAGAGGCCGCGCAGATCACTGATGATGCGCGCGCCAACGCCAATGAACAGCGTGACAAGATCATCGCTGATGCCAAGACCGAAGCGAAGAGCATCGTCGATGCAGCTAAAGTTGCGGCCGATACAATGAAACGTGACGCCGCTGCCGACATACAAAAACAAACGGCACAAGCTGCAGTCGCCATCGCCGCCAAATTTATTGGCGGTCAACTTGACGCCAGCCAGGCAAGTGGCCTGACCAGCAAATATTTTGCAGAAATGGGAAGCTTCAATGACAACTAACGACAGCGCTTCAACGCTTGTTGCTAAGGTGGCGTCCGCTTACCCTCTGAGCGATAGTGAGAGCGCTGTGCTCGCCGGAAAGCTCATGAAGGAATTCGGAGCCCCCGTTGTTCTTGAGCAGCGCGTCGATGCGTCGCTTCTTGCCGGGATGAGAATCATGGTAGGAGATCGGCTCATCGATAACTCGCTGAAAGCTCAGTTAAGAGAGCTGGAGGCTACTTTAGTAACACAGCAAGTCGGAGATGCCGCAGGCACATCCGGCGACCTCATAGAGGGCATCGAAGGGTTCAAGCCCGACTTCGGTGTTCGTGAGGTGGGCTCCGTCATCCAGGTTGGTGACGGTATCGCCCGTGTCACCGGGCTTAACAAGGCGATGCAGGGTGAGCTTCTTGAGTTCTCCTGCAGTGATGGCAGTGTCGTCTCGGGTCTGGCATTAAACCTGAACCCTGAGGAGATCGGCACAGTGCTGATGGGCGATGTCGACAAGGTCAAAGAAAACGACCTGGTCAGCTGTACTGGGCGTCTGGTCGACGTGCCGGTCGGCGAAGGCATGCTTGGCCGTGTGGTCTCACCATTGGGCGAGCCGATCGACGGCAAGGGCCCGATCGATTACGACGGCCGTCGTCCGGTCGAGTTCAAGGCTCCGGGCATCATCCAGCGTAAGGGTGTGTGTGAGCCGCTGCAGACCGGGCTCTTGGCTATCGACTCGATGATCCCTATCGGTCGTGGCCAGCGTGAGCTCATCATTGGCGACCGCCAGATCGGAAAGACCGCTATCGCGATCGATACGATCATTAATCAGAAGGACTCTGACGTCCTTTGCGTGTACGTCGCTATCGGTCAGAAAGCGTCGACAGTGGCAGCCATCGTGGAGACCTTTGAGAAGTATGGGGTCATGGATAAGACGATCGTCGTCTCTGCCCCGGCGTCTGATGCAGCTCCTATGCAGTACATCGCTCCTATGGCCGGTTGCGCCATGGGCGAGTACTTCATGTACAACGGGGCCGATGGAAAACCTGCGGCTGCGGGTAATCCCGGGCGCCATGTTCTTTGCATCTACGACGACCTGAGTAAGCAGGCAGTGGCGTATCGCCAGATGTCGCTGACATTGCGTCGTCCTCCGGGACGCGAAGCCTATCCGGGTGACATCTTTTACCTGCACTCTCGTTTGCTTGAGCGTGCTGTTAAGCTCTCGGATGAGAATGGTGGCGGCTCCTTGACGGCTTTGCCGATCATCGAGACGCAGGCAGGCGACGTGTCGGCTTACATCCCGACCAACGTCATCTCGATCACCGACGGGCAGATCTTCTTGCAGTCGGACCTTTTCTTCCAGGGCGTACGCCCTGCTATCAACCCGGGCATCTCGGTGTCACGTGTTGGTGGCGACGCACAGATCAAGGCCATGAAACAGGTAGCTGGTTCATTGCGCCTCGACTTGGCACAGTATCGTGAGATGGCAGCCTTTGCACAGTTCGGATCTGACCTGGACGACGCTACCAAGCAAACGCTGGCACGCGGCGCCCGTGTGGTCGAACTGCTCAAGCAGCCCCGCTACGCTCCGCTGCCGGTTGAGAGACAGGTCGCGTCGATCTTCGCTATCAATCAGGGCTTCATGGACAACATCGAACCTGAGCAGGTGCCAGCCTTCCGTGATGGGATGCTGGAGCATTTGAGCGTTACGAACGCTGAGCTTCTGGCCAGGATCGCTGACGCCAAGAAGCTCGATGACGATCTGGAGGAAGAGCTCAAAGCGGCTATCGCTGTTTATGCTGATATGTCCGGGGGAGCGCAGTAATGGCTAACCTGAAAGAGATCAAAGGCCGGATATCGGCTATCCAATCGACGCGTCAGGTGACCCGTACGATGGAGATGGTCTCGACGGCTAAGATCCGTGGAGCTCAGAACAAGGCCAACGCGGCCGAGCCCTATGTACAGGCCCTTCGGCATATCCTTTCGGATCTGCGGCGGGCTGGTGCGAGCGTGACCCATCCGCTGCTTGAGGAGCATGCCGAGTGTAAGCACATCATGCTGGTGGTAATCACGAGCGATCGTGGCCAGGCGGGCGGCTTCAACTCAGGTGTTATCCATATGGTGGAACAAGCACGTACCGAGGCCCTCGAACAGGGGCTTGAAGTTGAGCTTGTGTGCTATGGACGCAAAGCGGTCAGCTATTTCCAGTATCGGGACATCACGCCTGCGATGAGCATCACAGGCAACACCGGATCCCCGGTGTTCGCGGATGCCCAGTCGCTTGCTGCTCGTGTCATCCGTGAATACACGGAGGGCACGCTCGACAAGGTGGAGATATTCTATAACCACTTCGTCAACGTGGCACGCCAGGTTCCGCAGACTTTGACCTTACTCCCTGTTGTCATCGAAGATGAAGACTCTGATGAGGACCCAACGGGGAAGACGCCCAAACAGCGCAGGGATTTGGAGTATATCTTCGAGCCATCTGCAGAAAAGGTGCTGGCGAGCTTGATTCCCACGTATGTAGAAGCGGTGACTTTTGGATACTTCCTTGAGTCAGCCGAAGCCGAGCATGGAGCGCGCCGCACAGCCATGAAGGCTGCTACGGATAACGCCTCCGAGATGATAAATACGTTGACGCGGTCCTATAACCGCGCACGCCAGGGCGCCATCACGACCGAGATCTCTGAGATCGTCGGCGGGGCGGCTGCTTTGGAAGACCAGTAACAAGAAAAGGACGCATCTATGAATGTAGGATATATCGTAAGCGTGGTCGGCGCAGTCGTCGACATCCAATTCACGCCTGACACGATGCCTGCCATCTACAATGCGCTCAAGATCGAAGCCGAGACCCCTATCGGTCACGTTGAGACGATCTGCGAGGTACAGCAACACCTGCCGGGCGATATCGTCCGTGCAGTCGCTATGTCCTCGACTGACGGTCTGCAGCGCGGCCTGGAGGTCGTCGACACCGGCAAAGCGATGATGATGCCGGTCGGAAAAGCCACGTTGGGCCGCATCTGGAATGTGATGGGCCAGCCCGTGGATGAGAAACCGATGCCAGAGGGCATCGCCGACTGGTATCCTATCCACCGTCCCGCCCCGGATTTCCCGGAGTTGGAGCCTTCGACCGAGATATTCGAGACGGGTATCAAGGTCATCGACTTACTTGAACCTTACATCAAGGGTGGTAAGACGGGGCTGTTTGGCGGCGCCGGAGTAGGCAAGACGGTCGTGATCCTTGAGCTCATCAACAACCTGGCCCAGGAGTCAGGCGGCACGTCGGTGTTCACTGGCGTGGGCGAGCGCACTCGTGAGGGGACTGACCTTTTCAACGAGATGAGCGAATCAGGCGTTATCAACAAGACCTGCTTGGTCTACGGCCAGATGAACGAGCCGCCGGGAGCGCGTTTGCGCGTCGGCCTGGCCGGGCTGACCGAGGCTGAGTATTTCCGTGATGAGGGTCAGGATGTGTTGCTCTTCATCGACAACATCTTCCGTTTCACCCAGGCAGGTTCCGAGGTATCGGCCCTGCTGGGGCGTATGCCTTCAGCTGTGGGCTACCAGCCGACGCTGGCGACAGAGATGGGTACGCTTCAGGAGCGCATCACTTCGACGACCACCGGCTCGATCACGTCGGTGCAGGCCATTTACGTGCCGGCAGACGACCTGACTGACCCGGCGCCGGCGACGGCCTTTACGCACCTTGATGCAACGACAACCCTGTCACGTGCGATTTCCGAGAAGGGCATCTATCCGGCGGTCGACCCGCTCGACTCTACGTCACGCGCGCTCGACCCGCAGATAGTCGGCGAGGAGCACTACCGCGTGGCTCGCGGGGTGCAGGAGATCCTCCAGCACTACAAAGACCTGCAGGATATCATCGCAATTCTTGGTATGGATGAGCTTTCAGAAGAGGACAAGCTGACGGTCTCGCGTGCGCGTAAGATCGAGCAGTTCCTGTCACAGAGCTTCCATGTGGCCGAGCAGTTTACGGGCAACCCGGGTGTGTATGTCAAGCTTGAAGATACGATTCGCAGCTTTGCTGAGATCGTTGATGGCAAGCATGACGATCTTCCTGAGCAGGCTTTCCGCTATGCTGGCACGATCGATGACGTCATCGAGCGCGCGGCACAGATGAAGGCTGCGGCGTAAGGGGGTCACGGGTATGGCCGGAACTCTATTAGTTGATGTTGTCACACCGACCGCGACGATTTACTCCGGTGAGGTGCGCCAGGTCATTGCCACCAGCCCATTGGGCGAGCTTGGCATCCTGCCTTTGCACGCGCCGATGGTGACCGAGCTGGGTAGTGGCGAGTTACGTCTGACGCTGAATAATGCGGCGCAGGACGTTGACGTCTATGCCTTACAGGGTGGCTATCTTCAGGTCGCAATGGATCACGTGACCGTGCTGACTGATCGGGCTGTCGCGATTGCGGGAATCGATGGTCAAAAGCTCAAGGAGCAATTCGATGCCCTGAAAGCTGAACGGGATGCTCTCCCCGATGATGAAGAGCATGTCGACGAGCGCAGCGATCTCCAGCGTGAGATGGATTGGCTCAGCGCCGTGTTAGCGGTACTAAGGCATCACGGACACAGCTAAACATGCTAGACGCCTGCTGGCGGGCGTTGATCATGTTCAGCAAAACATATACGGAGGACAGGTCGTTTGCACGTAGGTGTAGGCGGCCTGTTTTTTATATAATAGAGGGTGACGTGTATCCCATGCCAGAAAGAAGATCTTGGCTGACTATATCGCAATAGAACACTCTCCTGCGCTCTTTGGGCGCTTGGTCGCTTCCGGGGCGAAGAACTCTGTCCTGAAGCTGATGGCTGCCTCGTTGCTTATTGAAGGCACGACGGTATTGCAGAACGTTCCTCACATTGCTGATGTTGAGATCATGAGTCAGGTGCTGCAGGTACTGGGAGTTGACGTCAACTGGACTGCTCCCCACGAGCTGACGCTTGATGGGCATCACCTCACTTCACACACTGCGCCTTATGAGTTGGTAGCGCAGATGCGAGCTTCGACCGCAGTGCTCGGGTCATTATCCGGGCGTTGTGGCCAGGCACGGGTCGCCTTGCCGGGGGGTTGTAACATCGGGTCACGTAAGATCGATATGCACATTGCCGGGCTTGAAGCGCTCGGCGCCGAAGTCCGTATCGAGCATGGCTATATCAATGTAGCGGCGCCTGAGGGTGGGCTTCGTGGCGCTGAGGTGCCTCTGGAATTCCCCAGTGTAGGCGCTACGGAGAACCTCATCATGGCTGCCGCACGGGCTCAGGGAACGACCATCATCAAGAACGCGGCACGCGAGCCGGAGATCACCGACCTGGTCACTTTCCTTCAGGAAGCAGGCGTCGCTATCGAAGGCGCCGGGACTTCAGAACTTGCCATAACGGGAGCTACGGCTGTCCATGAAGTGTGCCATCGGGTAATCGGGGATCGCATCGAGGCTGGTACTTTTTTGGTTGCTGCTGCGATGACGCGGGGAGACATCGAAGTCGAAGGGATCGATCCGGAGCATCTCGACGTCGTCCTGCGGAAGCTCGAGATGATGGGCGCACAGATAGAGCGTGGCGATGATTCTATCCGGCTCTATGGCGCCGATGAGCTAAAGGCGGTCGATATCCAGACCTTGCCATATCCCGGCTTTCCCACTGATATGCAGGCCCAGTTTATGGCTGCCGATGCGGTGGCTGAGGGATCCTCGATCGTAACGGAGAACGTGTTCGAGAACCGTTTCATGTTTGCAGATGAGTTGGGGCGTATGGGCGCTGACATCTCGATCGAAGGCCATTATGCGCTGGTAAAGGGCGGCACCTTGCTCTCTGGGGCGCCAGTCGTCAGCCCGGATCTGCGTGGAGGGGCTGCGCTCGTGCTGGCTGGCCTGGTCGCAGAGGGGACTACGACGGTCCATGATATTTACCATATCGACCGTGGTTATGAGGATTTTTGTGACAAACTGGCTTCGTTGGGTGCGCGGATCGAGCGGTGCAGTGAGCCTGATTGATTGTGGTAATCCTGTGGAAGCTTAATGAAGCTAAGTAACGAGTCTCGCACGGGCTGTGCTACTCAAAGGGCTTATCCGGCATACTAGAAAGCTGGAGCTGAGCGCCCCTGAGCGTCCGAAAGCTCGCTACGGACTCCACTGGAAGACTGGGGATGTGCGCGACTTTTGGCATCAGGACAACAGAAAGTGATTATCATTTATGGGAAAACGTTCCCGAAGTAATTATGGAAACAGCCGCTCCCGTGAGCAGTTCGAGAGCACTATCGGCACCAGTGAGACTCGTCGCCGTGCGCAGGGTCAAAGTGGGCTGCGTGCCGAGGGCTCACGCGTAAGGCGAGAGGCTGCGCAGTCCTCGCTCCGAACGACGAGCCTGGCGGCTTCTTCTCAACTCGAAACTGCCCCGACCCGCCTGATGGCCGAACGTGACCGGCGGCATAAGCGAACAAGAAGGCGCCTCATCATCATCCTGACCTCGGTCTTCTTTGTAGTTGCTGCGGTTGCGGGAGGTGCGGGGATCTATCTGGGAGTTCTGCAGAATCGAATTCATTCCAATAAGCAGACCGGCAGAGATGTTCGTAGCGCTATCACGCATACCGCAACGGTCGGGAAACCCTTCAATGTCTTGCTCTTGGGCTGCGACAAGCGTCAGGGGCAAACATCGTATCGCAGCGATGTCATGATACTTACGCGTGTCGATCCCCAGACCAAACAGATATGGATGGTGTCTATTCCCCGTGACTATGAGGCCAGCATACCGGGCCACGGAACACAGAAGGCCAATGCAGCTTACGCCTATGGTCAGGAGGCTTTGGCCATTCAGACGACCGAGCAGATAACAGGCCAGGACGTCAACCATGTCATGACGATCGATTTTCTGGGATTCGAGAACGTGATCAATGCCCTCGGCGGCATTAAGATAGATGTGCCACAGCGCATCAACGATCCAGATGCTGACTATACGGCTCACAAGACCGCATCGGTCATTGACGCCGGGCCGCAGATCCTTGATGGCGACCACGCGCTTACCTTGGTGCGCAGCCGCCACACATACGCCAATCAAGACTTCGGGCGTATGGCGATGCAACAGCTTTTTTTCAAGGCGCTGGTCGATCAATTGGCTACTACCCCCAAGTCACAGCTTTTGGGAGTGGTAAGCACATCTTCACACTACATCACGACCGACTTCAGTTTGACTGAGCTTCAGGATTTGGCGAAGACGTTCAAGGGGCTCAAGTCCGATCGCCTTTACACAACGACGCTGCCCGGTCAGTGGATATCACCGTATGTCGTCCCTGATGAAGCAGGGAAGGCAGAGATACTGAGTAAGTTCTCGGCGGGCCTGCCCTTCGATTCCAGTACCGCACAACCTGCGACCACCGTTGACCCTTCAAAGATCACAGTCACGGTGCAGAACGGTACACAGCGTAACGGTATTGCCAAGCAAGCGGCGTCGATCCTGCTCGCGCATAACTATAATGTCGGTCAGGTCGGTAACACGGCGAACCAATCGGTCTACCAACAGAGCTTCGTGTATTACAAGACAGACAAGTCGACTAACCAGGCCGCGGCACAAAGCATCGCAGATTGCCTGCTGCCTGGCATGAAAGTTGCACCGAACAACGGGCTTCAGGATTTCCCAACAGAGATCCTGGTCGTGGTCGGGCAAGACTGGGATCTTTCGAAAGTCCCGGTGGCAACAGCAAACTAACAAGCTGACAGAAGCGATAAAATAGTTACGTTTCGAAAAGATATCTTTCTACTAAAAGGAGCAGCCGATGAACTTTGATGTGAAAGACCTCTCGCTGGCCGACGCCGGTCGTGCCCGGATCGAGTGGGCAGACGCCGACATGCCGGTATTGGCGGCTATTCGCGAGCGTTTCGCAGCCGAGCAAACCTTGGCGGGCCTGCGTATTGGCGGTTGCATGCATGTCACGACTGAGACCGCCAATCTCATGCGCACGCTGGTCGCTGGTGGGGCAGAGGTGACGCTCTGTGCGAGCAATCCGCTCTCGACCCAGGATGACGTTGCGGCGGCGCTCGTGCAGCACTACGGGGTGGCGACTTATGCTATCCGCGGCGAGGATGACGCGACCTATCGCGCTCACATTGACGCAGTTATCGCGACGCACCCGCAGATGACGATGGATGACGGCTGCGATATGGTCAGCCACATCCACTCGGCGTATCCGGCGCAGCTCCCTGAGATCATCGGTGGCACGGAAGAGACTACAACCGGCGTCATCCGCCTGCGCGCGATGGAAGCCGACCAAGCGCTACGCTATCCGATCATGGCGGTCAACGACGCCAAGACCAAGCACTTCTTTGACAATCGTTATGGCACGGGCCAGTCCACGCTCGACGGCGTTGTTCGCGCAACCAACCGCCTGCTGGCGGGCCGCACACTCGTGGTCAGCGGCTATGGCTGGTGCGGCAAGGGCCTGGCGTTGCGCGCGAAGGGTATGGGCATGCGTGTCATCGTCTGCGAGGTGGACAGCTTGGCGGCGCTTGAGGCCGTCATGGACGGCTGTGAGGTCATGCCGGCGGCTGAGGCGGCCAAACACGCCGATGTCTGGATTACGGTCACCGGCAACTGTCACGTGATCGATGAAGCAGCGTTTGTCAACCTCAAGGATGGGGCGATCCTTGCTAATTCTGGTCACTTCGATATCGAGATCAACATTCCTTGGATGCGTGAGCACGCGAAGGCGGCCAGGGAGGTCAAGCCCCTGGTCGAGGAGTTCACGATGCCCGATGGTCGCCGCTTTTATCTTCTGGCGCAGGGCCGCCTGGTCAATCTCAGCTGCGCTGAGGGCCATCCGGCCTCAGTCATGGACATGAGCTTCGCGACCCAGGCGCTGGCCGCTGAGTGGATGCTTGCCAACAAGGGTTCGCTGACGCCAAAGGTCTATGACATGCCCGAGAACCTTGAATACCAGATCTCGGACTTGAAGCTGAGCAGCATGGGTGTTGCCATGGACACACTCACGCCCGAGCAAGAGCATTATCTGCACAGTTGGACAGAGGGCACCGTCTGATGAGGTCTTCTTCCGTGTACGCCGCTCAGAGTACTGCTCAAGGGCTCAAGCCCGTATCGCAGTGCTCTTCGGGGCTTACGCGAAAGAATCCTCTCATCAGACGGCTCCAGTATGATTTGAGAGTTGAAGTACGGGTACTGTTTAGCTTATACTGAATTTCCGTGTTTTGGCGCCCGCCAACAGGCGCGCAACATGCGACAATAAGCACCGTTAGCTCAGTTGGCAGAGCAGAGGACTCTTAATCCTAAGGTCGTAGGTTCGAACCCTACACGGTGCACCAGAAACTCAGCAGGCCAGAGGCGCAAACCCTCTGGCCTGTTTGCTTTTATAAGCGCCGCTTATGCCAAATCTGGATAAACTATCTTACCGATTACTTACCAAAATCTTACCAAAAACCGCAGGTCAACAGGCGTTTTATCATTTTTCTTGTATCGGTGGTGAGCCTCTGCTAGAGTGAGACCTAGCCTACCGTCAGGGCGGAGCTGCCTTATATTTCAGATGTGATCTTTGGTATCCATCAGGGAGGAGGCAGCCTATGGATTGGCGTATTGTTGTTCTTGCTTTGGCAGAACACTTCGTTTATCTTGTAGTACTTACCCAGTACCTCAGGGTGCTGCTTAGTAAAACCGCCCCGACGCATAACGCGTAAGGGCGGTTCACCGTTTTAGGTAGCTCCGCCTCATGTCCATTGGCGGTAGGCTGCCTCCCTCTCTATTGTCTCAAAAGCAACCAGTAACGGCAACTCGTTTTCATTCTTCGTCCAGGCCTTCGAATTGCATGTTGTAGTAGTGGGCGTAGAGGCCGCCGGCGGCCAGCAGCGTGGCGTGCGAGCCCTGCTCGCGGACCTGGCCGTTCGTTATCACGAGGATGTGGTCGGCAGCCCGTATCGTGGACAGGCGGTGGGCGATCACGAGCGTGGTGCGCCCGTGTGACAGGCGCTCCAGGGAGTGCTGCACGTAGCGCTCGCTCTCGTTGTCCAGAGCGCTTGTGGCCTCGTCCAGAATCAGTATCGGGGGGTTCTTCAAAAACACGCGCGCGATGGCGATACGCTGCTTCTGGCCGCCGGACAGGCGTACGCCGCGCTCGCCCACATAGGTGTCGTAACCGTCGGGCAGCGAGCAGATGAACTCGTGGATGTTTGCGTCTCGCGCCGCTTGCTCGACCTCGGCGATCGTTGCGCCGGGTTTGCCGTAGGCGATGTTTTCGCCGACCGAGCCCGCGAACAGGTAGACGTCCTGCTGCACGATGCCGATCGTGCCACGCAGGGACTCCAGCGTGACATCGCGCACATCCTGGCCATCGATGGCCACGCTACCGCCGCGCACCTCGTAGAAACGGGGCAGCAGCGAACAGAGCGTGGTCTTGCCACCGCCCGACGGCCCCACCAGCGCGACGGTCTTGCCAGCGGGTATCTCGAAGTTGATGTCGTGGATCACATCGCCCTCGTCGCCGTAGCCAAAGCTTACGCCGCGATAGGAAATGCGGTCCTTCAGGCCGCCGGTGGCTGCAGCCAGTGTCACCGCGTCGGGTTTCTCGGTAATGCCAGGGTCTTCTCCCAGGACTTCCAGCAGGCGGCGGAACCCGGCGTAGCCCTGCTGAAAGAGCTCGGTAAATTCGACCAGCAACTTGACCGGGCTCATAAACATGCCGATGTAGAGGGCATAGATCGCCAGGTCGGTGATGGTCAGCTGCCCGCGCGCGATAAAGAAGCCGCCGCAGACAAGTACCGCCGCATACAGCAGTCCCTTGGACAGCGTGTTGAGCGAGGTGAGGTCGGCCATCGTGTGGTACGCGCGTGACTTCGACTCGAGGAACAGCACGTTGCCCTCACTGAACTTGCTGCGCTCGACGCGCTCGTTCGTGAAGCTCTTGACGACGCGAATGCCGCTCAAGGTGTCCTGCAAACGCGCATTGACGCCGCCGATCTTGCGGCGGTTATCCATGAACGCTTCGCCCATCTGGCGGTTCTTGTAGTAGCTGAGCACCAGGATCGTGACGGTGATGACCAAAAGTATCGCGGTCATCGGTACGTTAATGAAGAACAGTATCGTGAGCGACCCGACGATCATCAGTACGGCGATCAGCAGGTTCTCGGGCCCGTGGTGGGCCAGCTCGCTGATGTCAAAGAGGTCCGAGATCAACTTAGCCATCATCTCACCGGTGTTGTTACGGTCGTAGTAGGAAAACGACAGGCGCTGGTACTGATCAAAGAGATCCTGGCGCATCTTCGATTCCATGCGCGCTCCCATGATGTGGCCCCAGTAGGTGATATAGAACTGTGAGGCATAGCCGATGATCGCGAGCACGATCATGCCGATGGCGACGATCCAAAGCACCCGGTAGATCTCGTTAGCGGGACCAGCGAAGATCGAGTTGCTCAGGTATTTGAGTACCTGGGGGAAGACCAGGTCGACGGCGCTGACAATGACCGCGCAGAGCAAATCGAAGGCCAGCAGCCCCTTGTAAGGCGTATAGTAGCTTGCGAACTTGCGTGCAACGGTGCGAAACGGCACTGAGGCGCCAGAATAACTATCGACGCCAGCAGAAGCAGAGACGGTTGTCCGGGGCATGATCCTCCTTAATTCTCCTTCTTATGGTACTATAAGAAAGAGGGTCCGTCCCTCTTTCTACGCCTGCCCCAGGCGTACTTTTTTTGAGATTCATTTTAGGAGAAAGCGCAAAGGTCGTGTTGTTGTCGTGCTGAGAAAGTTGTTCAGTTATCTCGGACAGTACAAGACCGCCTCGATCGTTACCCCGCTGTTGGTGACGTTTGAGACGGGCTTTGACATCCTGATTCCGTTCTTTATGGCTATTGTGATCGACAAGGGCCTCATGGGTACCGGGACGCGGGCGCAGAATATGGCGATCGTCTACCGTTATGCAATTATCCTGGTCGGTTGCGCCATTATTGCCTTGATTATCGGCTTTTCCAATGGGCGCACCGCTGCCTATGCTTCGGCGGGTTTCTCGCAGAATCTGCGCCATGCGCTCTACGAAAAAATCCAGGGGTTTTCATTTTCTAACATCGACAAGTTCTCGACGTCGGGCCTGGTGACCCGGCTTACTACCGACGTGACCAATATCCAGAATGCCTACCAGCTCTGCCTGCGCATCATGGTGCGCGCGCCGCTCACGATGCTCCTGTGCTTCATCGTGACCTTTTCTATCGACCGGACGATCTCGCTGATCTTCTTAGGCTCGCTGATCATCATGGGCATCTGCCTGACGCTCATCATCACAAACGCTCACCCGATATTTCGCCATGCGTTTCGGCGCTACGATGTGCTGAACCGCATCGTCGAGGAGAGCGTCCATGGCGTGCGCGTGGTCAAGTCTTTCGTGCGTGAGAAGCTGGAGATCACAAAGTTTCGTCGTACCTCGCAGGTCATTCGCGACGATTTCACGCACGCGGAGAAGATATTCTCGCTGTCACAGCCACTCATGCAGTTCATGGTGTTCGTCAGTTTGTTGGTGGTCTACTACGTGAGCGCTCACGAGATCGTCGGCGGACGCATGCAAACCGGCAACCTCATGGCGTTTATTACCTACATCCTGCTGATACTGAACCAGCTTATGATGCTTTCGACCACGCTCGTGATGGTGACTATTGCCATCTCTGCCGGGCAGCGCATCGTGCGGGTGTTGGATGAAGAGCCTGCGATCGCCAACCCAGCAGCGCCGGTGATGGCGGTGGCCGATGGCAGCATCAACTTCTCCGGTGTGGACTTTTCCTACACGCATGACTACATCAACGACGACGGAGATGAGGAGAGCGGCGGGCCTCCGACCCAGGTGCTTTTTGATGTCGATTTGCAGATCGACTCCGGGCAGACGATCGGCGTGCTGGGCGGGACTGGTTCGTCGAAATCCACGCTCGTGCAGTTGATTGCACGGCTCTATGACGTGAACGCCGGTACGCTCAAAGTGGGTGGCGTCGACGTGCGTGACTACGATCTTGAGACCCTGCGTGACAACGTGGCGATCGTGCTGCAGCAAAACGTGCTGTTTGCCGGGACGATCGCTGAGAACCTGCGCTGGGGCGCCGAGGACGCTACTGATGAGGATCTGCGGCGCGCGGCGCGCATGGCGCAGGCCGAGGAGTTCATCTCCAAGCTGCCCGACGGCTACGACACCTACATCGAGCAAGGCGGCTCCAATGTGAGCGGCGGCCAGAAGCAGCGGCTCTGCATCGCCCGCGCGTTGCTCAAAAGCCCGCAGGTTATCATCCTCGACGACTCGACGTCGGCCGTGGACATGAAGACTGACGCGCTCTTGCGTAAGGCTTTTGCCGAGGAGATCCCGCAGGTCACGAAAATCATCGTGGCGCAGCGCATCAGCTCGGTGATGGATGCGGACAAGATCCTTGTGATGGACCGGGGGCGCATCAATGGTTTTGGCACGCATGACGAGCTGATGGCGAGCAACGCTATCTATGCTGACATCTACGAGTCTCAGCTTACACGGGAGGAGGCCGAAGATGCCGCATAGCAATAAACGCGCAAGCGCCGAAGCTACTGGATTGCCACGTCGCGGCGGAGCCGCTCCTCGCAATGACAAGACGAAAAAGGGCGGCATGGGCGACTGGCAAGCTCTCAAGGGCCTCTTCAAGCTTATCATCGAAGGCCGCAAGGCCAAATGCATCGTGGTCGTGATCGCGATACTGGTCAACTCGGTCGCCATCGCGGGCAATGCTTTCTTCACGATGATCCTGGTGAACAACTACATCGTGCCGCTCGTTAACGCCAAGACGCATGGTCAGCCGGTCGTGTTCACCGGTCTGACGCACGCGGTACTGCTCATGGCCGCCATATGTGCGGTGGGCGTGGTCGCCAACCTCGTGTCCTCACGCATGATGGCCATCATGGGGCAGGACGTGCAGCAGGATATCCGCAACAAGATGTTCGCGCACATGCAGACCCTGCCAATCGGTTACTTCGACACGCATGCCTTCGGCGACATCATGAGCTACTACACCAACGACATCGACACCCTGCGCCAGATGATCACGCAGTCGATCCCGCAGGTACTGACCGCGGCGATAACGCTGCTCGCTGCGATCGTGGCGATGTTTATTATCTCTCCGATCCTGCTGATCATTGTGCTCGCGATCTTTGTCATCGACGCCGTTGTGGTGCGCTGGGTGCAGGTGCACTCCTCGCGCCACTTCACGGTGCAGCAGGAGGCGCTGGGTAAGCTGGACGGCTACATCGAAGAGATGATCCAGGGACAGCGCGTGGTCAAGGTGTTCAATCATCAGAAGCGCTCGCAGGAGTCTTTTGATGAGCACAACGACGTCCTGCGCGAGAGCGCTTATCGCGCCAACGCCTACTCAAACATCCTGATGCCGATCCTCGTTAACACAGGATATCTGCAGTATGCTTTGATCGCCGTCGTTGGCGCGGTACTGTTCCTCACTGACAAGGCTATTGGGATCACGCTGGGCGCGGTGGCGTCTTTTGTGCAGCTAGGTCGCGTGTTCTCAGTTAACCTCGCGCGCGTCTCGCAGCAGACTAACTACATCATCATGGCGCTGGCCGGCACGAAGCGCATCCTGCGTTTCCTGGAGGCTGAGTCCGAGCAGGACAGCGGCTATATCGATCTGGTCGAGATCGAGGATGGCTACGCGTGGAGCCGCTTAGAAGCCGATGGCGCGACGACGCTCATCCCGCTTCAGGGCGATATAGTACTTGACCACGTGGACTTCAGCTACGTGCCCGAAAAGCCGATCCTGCATGACATCTCGATGCGCGCCAAGCCGGGCCAGAAGCTCGCGCTGGTGGGCGCGACAGGTGCCGGAAAGACCACGATCACCAACCTCATTACGCGCTTCTATGACATTGACGCGGGGACCATCTACTATGATGGCCTCGACATCCGCGACATCAAGAAGTCGGCGTTGCGGCGAAGCTTTGGCGTGGTGTTGCAAGACACGAATCTCTTTACGGGGACGGTCTATGACAACATCCGCTACGGGCGCCTGAACGCCAGTGACGCTGATATCCGTCGCGCCGCTGAGTATACCGATGCGGACGGCTTCATACAGACCCTGGCCGAAGGCTATGAGACCGAGGTGAGCGGCGGGTCTGACTCGCTTTCCCAGGGGCAGCGCCAGCTGCTCTCGATTGCGCGCGCGGCTATCGCTGATCCACCTGCCATGGTGCTTGATGAGGCGACCTCAAGCATTGACACGCGTACCGAGAAGCTCATCCAATCCGGCATGGATACGCTCATGAGCGAGCGTACGACCTTCGTGATCGCGCACCGGCTCTCGACGATCCGCAACGCCGA
>WRFR01000027.1 GCA_009778715.1 Coriobacteriia bacterium
TCTTTAGCGATTATCGAAAGTACACGCAACCTGTTCTCATCTGAAAGAGCCTTGAATAGTTGCGCTGTTTGGCTGGTGTTCATTATTGAATACTCCTCATATCGACGTTTATCAATATGTAAAAGTATAGAGGCATGTTATGAGATATGCAAGTCGCAAATTAAGAAAAGTCGTCTCTCGTCGTTCTGCGTAGGCATCGTTACGATCCACGCATTCAACTTAGATACAGCCATGTCGATAGTTAGCAAGCACGGAATCTGCGCACTCACATGCCAGATTCCCCTCTCAGGGATTCTCCCTGAAACCCACCCCAACAACAAAAGAAGGTAGAAATATGCGACAACGCAATAACCGTGTGTCTGTGTATCTCAACGATGCTGAATTGGAGAAGCTATGTGCCCTGCTTAACCGTGCTGGCCTGACGCAGCAGTCCTACATGCGTCATCTCATCAGCGGCGTTGTCCCGACAGATAAGCCGCCAGTCGATTACTACGCGATGACGCGCGAGCTTCACGCTATCGGCAACAACCTCAACCAAATCGCGCATCAAGCAAACGCTACAGGCATGGTTGATGTGTCTGGCTACTGGCGCAATGTCACCAAGTTAGATGAAGCTATCGCGGGCATTATGACAGCGGTAGAGCTACCGAGAAAGGCGCAGTAATGGCAGTCACAAAGATATGGCCGATACGGGGATGGCTGGGGCAGGTAGTTGTCTATGTCGAAAATCCTGGGAAGACGATCCAGCCGAAATCCTTTGAGAGGTCTGGTATGGATGAGAGCGCTCGGCAGGGGCTTAAGGATGTCATCGACTACGCGATGGCTGCAAACAAGACCGTTGCCGACGAAGGCGAGCAGGCAGGACGTTGCTTTGTTTCCGGCGTTAACTGCACAGCGACCGATGCGCGCAATCAGATGCTGCGCGCCAAAGAGCGGTTCAACAAAGAGAATGGTATCATCGCTTTTCATGGTTATCAGTCCTTTGCACTCGGTGAAGTGACCCCAGAGGTCGCTCATGAGATCGGCGTAAAACTGGCCCAGCAACTCTGGGGTGATCGCTATCAGGTTATCGTAGCTACTCATCTGGACAAGGAACACATCCATAACCACCTGCTGATTAATTCTGTTTCCTTTATTGACGGCTTCAAGTTCAGGAACACCAAGGCCGATTACTATGCGCTGCGCGATACCTCAGATGTGCTTTGTCGAGAGTACGGACTATCAGTCATTGAAAACCCGCAGAGCGGTAAGTCAAAACACCACGCTGAGCGGCAAGCAGACCATGACGGTAAGCCCACCTGGAGATCGGTTATCAAGTCCGACATTGACGAGTGCATCTCACGCGCAAGAACCGAGCGACAGTTCTTTGAGAATCTGGATGCAATGGGTTACGAGTACAAAATCGGCGCTGACATCTCGGTCAGGCCACCAGACAAAGAACGCTTCTTTCGTCTGGGTAGAAATTTCGGTGATGTCTACACGCCAGAAGGTATCCGCACCCAAATACGCGAGGGCGCTCATCGCCGTCAGATATTGCCAGTCCCGACACAGCGCCATCCCGACTTCGTGCCGCCCAAGAAACTACCAGCTTTTGCTCGTGGTTCAATTGTGGCGCTGCATCGCCACTACCTCTATCTGTTGGGTTACTACCAGCAGCGTGGTAATCCGTCAACCAACGCCCGGATGCACTGGTTGTTGCGCGAGGACATTCGTAAGCTTGATGCCTACATCGACGACACGCGACTGCTCGGGCGCGAGAACATTGAGACCGCCAAGGAGCTCCAAGCGTTCAAGATGGAATGTGAATCCGGCATCGCTGGTCTGGTTCAAGAGCGCACTAAGCTCAGAGCTAAAATCCGCGCCGAAGCTGGACCCGGAAACTCCTACACCACAAAAGGCAATCCCCAGTATCAAGAGATCAACGCACGATTGCGAAAGCTCAGAAAAGAGCTGGCTCAGTGTGAGCGTATCAGGTTGCGTTCACACACGTTGCCTGAACGCATTGATCGTATCGAGCGTGACGAAGAAAAGAAGCTGCAACCGTCGCCAAGTAGAAGCAACCGGAGCAACAAAACTGGCACCCATCCGAGGAGTTCTGATAACGATTTTCAACGTTAGGTGATACGGCGTATCAGAAAATAGTTATGGAGATTTCCAAAACAGGGATAGCGAAACCCCCTCTGAGTCTGGAAGTAAGTAGGAGGCACGTTCCTTCTCGGCACTTTGAGCATTTTGAAAGGAATTATAGAGATTTCCAAAACAGACCCCCTGATACCCTTGCTAACTGTCCAATACAGTAAGGAGCAGTCTTCCCGGCTACTTTGTGAAAAGTGATCGTTTGGTGAACTTTGAGAATCAGACTAATGAAACACCCTTCTAAGTGTCCAATACAGTGGAAGCACTTTCTCTTCCGGACGGATGCCTTGAAAAAAGTTATGGAGGTTTCTAAAACAGGGTTAGTAAAAACTCCCCTAAGTTTCCAATACAAAGAAGGACAACTCCCCTGCAAGCGCTTTGGGAAAAGTGACAGCCCGGTATCACTTTGAGAAACAGGGTTAAAAAAACACCCTCTGAGTCTGGAAGTAAGTAGGGAACACTTTCTCCCCCAGCGCTTAGAAGAAAAGTGACGGTTCTGTATCCTTTCGAAAAACAGACGGTCCATTACCCCCTCTAAGTGAGGTATATAGTGGGGAGCATTTTCTCCCGCGCGAACTTTGACAACAGAATACCCATTCATCAGGTACGTTCCTGTCCAGGAGCCGTAAGGCTTCGAGCCGTGTAAGGTGGCTGCGCGATGACGCTGACTGAGGTTTTCTCTTCGGTCAGTTGAGCGACAACATCACCCACCTCATAATCCGGGTTGCACCCGGTAGGCGAAGACCAGTGGCAGGCACAATGATACTCACACCGACCGGTAGCCGGAGCGTTGAAGCTGGCCTTAGCCAGTGATCCGTCGCACGCAGCCGGGGTGTCTCAGCAAGAGCTGAGGGGTTAGAGCCCCGTGGAGCCTATAAGCACTAGGCCGCCTGTTGATTCCTGAAGCCCTGGGGTGTCGTGGACAAATAAGGGCATTACGGCACAGAGCATTTATGCTCCGCGCCAATTATCGAAGCAACAAAGCCGGACGGCAGCTCGGAACGCTTGCTTCTACTAATCACTACCGATGTATTAGCACTCCTCTGTTCGCGTATCTGCCGTCCGCGCTACATACCAGAGGAGGTGTGAGTAAATGGTCAATACCGACTACAAGCTAGAAAACAATGCTGAACTATCCGTCGAGAAATACATCTACATCGTGAACTCATATTTCCTGGTAGCAGGGAGTCACGATGCAGGTCAGAAAATGGAGGCGCTTATCGAAAAGAAAGTAATTCGCACAATTGAAAGCAGCAATCAATGATGCTACTTTCAGATATGCAAACACCATGTGGCCACTATGCAGGGAAGGAGGGTTGCAATGAGCAAGAATCAGAATACAGCAGCGCTCTATATGAGGCTCTCTCACGATGATGAGCTTCAAGGCGAAAGCAACAGCATCACCAACCAGCGTAAGCTACTGAGGAAAGTGGCCACAGACTTAGGGTTTTCAAGAACTGCCGAGTATATCGACGATGGCATCTCAGGAACGACCTTTAATAGACCAGGATTTCTCCGGATGGAACAAGACATCGTTGAGAGAAAACTCAGCACCGTTATCGTCAAAGACATGTCTCGCTTAGGGCGCGATTATCTCAAAGTTGGTTATTACACCGACTCGTTCTTCCCCGAATACGATGTCCGTTTCGTCGCAGTAAACGACAACGTGGACAGCGATAATGGAGACAATGACTTTGTTCCGTTTCGCAACCTGCTCAACGAGTGGTACGCCAAAGACAGCAGTCTCAAAATCAGAGCATCGTTTAAGGTGCGAGGCATGTCAGGCGAACCACTGGGTTTTCCGCCCTACGGCTATATGGTTGACCCCGACAATAAGAAACACTGGATCATCGACTATGAGGCCGCCAGCGTTGTACGCCGAATCTTTGATATGACGCTTGCAGGAGTGGGAACAAACCAGATAGCCGATGCTTTGTGTTTTGACGGAGTACTGACCCCGCTGAACTACTGGGCGTCCAAAGGCATCCGTCGCCCCAACCGCCCCACTAAAGACGGAGACTGCAACTGGATACACTCCACTGTTGTCAAAATCTTGAGCACACGCGAGTATTGCGGCGACCTGGTCAACTTCAAGACCTACTCCAAGTCCTACAAACACAAGGCACGACGCAAGTCAGACCCCAAAGACCTTGTGATCTTTGAGGATGTTCATGAGCCGATCATAAGCCGTGAGGACTGGGAACGTGTCCAGAAGATGCGAGCAAACAGACGCCAGCGCAAGCCCACCAACAAGCGCAACATCTTTTCGGGAATGCTGCGCTGCGCGGACTGCGGCGCCACACTCCGCTTCCAAGCCAAACAGGAAAATCCCGATAACACCTACTACCTTTGTCCGAACAATAACAATACCCGGCGTACCTGTTCGTCAACGCATAGCGTAAGGGCAGACTTCCTTGAAAAGGTAGTCCTGCAAGACATCCGTCGTATCACTCGCGATGCGATGATTGATGAACGTGACTTTGCTCAGAGACTTCACGATCTTGTAGTCCAGGATAGCGAACAGACACAGACAGTTCGGAAGCAGCGCTCTGGGGCGCTCAGGCGGCGTGTAACGGAACTGGACGCCCTGTTCAAGCGAATCTACGAAGACAGGGCGCTGGGCGCTCTGGGCGACGAGCGCTATGCCAAACTTGCCAGTGACTACGAGGCGGAGCAAGTTGAGGTTGAAGCAAAGCTGGATGAGATTAACCGAGAGATCGAGAGCCACCAAACCAAGACCGCCTCAGTTGATGAGTTCGTCAAGATCATCCGCAAGCATTCGCAGATCAGGAAGTTGACGCTTGCCCTCGTGCGTGAGTTCATTGATGAGATACACATCCACCAAGCAACTCGCAAAGACGGACGCATTACCCAGCAGATCGACATCTACTACAACTGCGTAGGCATGATACCCCTAAGTCAAAGGTCTGAGAACAACGTGAAACCAGTTGAGCAGACGATAAGGAAAGGCGTAGCGATCAGCTACACTCCCTTAGCTGCATGATGCTCTATTTGTTGGGAAAGACCGCTCAGGTACTTTAAGGACACTCGCTATGGAGCGGGTGACGGGACTCGAACCCGCAACTTTCAGCTTGGGAAGCTGACGCTCTACCATTGAACTACACCCGCAGAGAACGCGCTGCTTTCGCGCGTTTCACCATTATAGCGTATGAATTGCGGCCCTTGGTTTCACCACTTGCGGCAAAAAAATCTGAGCCTTCGGAAATCTCCCGAAGGCTCAGGTCAGCATACGTTACATACTTCATCTAAATGACTAATATCAACCGATATACTCATCACCTTTTCTCAATGCGCTTTTTATACTTTTCGTAGAACCCACCATGAAGCCTCCTTCTTCTCCTACTATAATGATTCTTTCCTTAGTAAAGCACCAAAAAAGTCACTGCATATCTTTTACAAAACTGTATTTTATTTTAACACAATTGGTAAAGAGAGGCTTTTGCGGTGCCTCACTCGTCCATTATTGTGCAACTGCCTCCTCGTTCTTATTAACCTCGCGGCCCCATTCCCCACTGATCCTTGTGTCACTTCCAGCCCAGTTCTGGATTCGGATCTCGTTGCCATTAATTACCGGATATTTGTGCCCTTCATCTGAACACCGACACGTTTTACACTGGCCGCTGACCTCCTGAGTACATGAAGTACATCCATGAAGTGTTAGCTGACTCCAGATAGTAAAGAGCGCTTTATCATAATTGAACGCGAGCGTAAACGTAACCTTTTTTCGAGGATTTTGCCAACTCAGCGCAAACGGCTCCCCCTCCAAGATCTCATACTGGTACTTTGTCCTGAACTTAGCGCTTTTTCCCGCCTTGAGCAAAACGATTTTCTCCCCTGTATCCGGATCTGCCTTCACTTCCAGGTTATCTTCCGGCTCCAGATGCTCTTCTAAGCGATTTTCTCGTTTTATCGTCCATTCACGATACACTTTGTCTTTCGTACAGGGAATTTCAACTTTGTGCTCCAGGAGCTCAACAAAGCCATCTCGCCGGTCAATCTGATGCTCTAACTCGACAAGACAAGAGGCCCAAGAAGGATTAGCGGGAAACCGGTGCGACTTTATAGCGGCGTTCACACGTATAGGTTGCGACTCATTGGTGTCATTTTGATACGTTGTCGTCGTAAGAACATCGAGAGTCCACGCCCCCCTTTTATCTCCTGTTGAATTATAGGTACAGGTATAGAACGAATCATTCTCTTCTACATGCGCGCCAAGAACCTTTTTATCGACATCACGAAGGCAGGCGGTAATAAGTTCGCTGTTGAAAATCTTTTGGCTGTGCAGGGATTTTTGCGCAAGCGCAAGGGTTACGTTCTTCCTAAGATTTTTAAGTGACGCCACCTTGAGCGATCGTAAAAACTTAATAACCCGCGCCGTATTTTCCTGATCATTATCGGGTGCCGAAAAAATAGAGAACAGGGACTCTGCATCCTCTGACCGAAGCAACCGAATCCATCCGCTGGTGTCAATTATCAGGCTTATCAAAAAGGCTGTAAATATAGCTGCGAGAACCGTAAGCAGCACTTCTGTGCCCACCGTCCAGTTCGTCCGCGCAGGAGCAAACTGCACGAATAGTAAAATGCCGCCTCCGGACACCAGGAGACAGAGCATGACCCATGAGACAAACTTATCTAAGAAAAGTCCCCAGCCTCTTTCCAGATGCGCTTCACTGTTCCGTAAGTCTTCTACGTACACTCGATATGTGCGTCTGGTGGTTCGTCCTTCTTTGTTCATAGTCACTCCTTTATAGATCACTGTGAGCGGAGGCCTCTGCGTCCAGGCCGAGCTGCGGCAGCGTGGTAAGGCCACCGGCCTGCTCGGCGTGCGCAATGAGCACGCGCCCAATCATGGCGGCGTTATCGCCGCAGAGCTCAAGCGGCGGCACGTGTACCTCAACGTCACGCGCTTCCATCTCTGTGGTCAGGGCCTCGCGCAGCGCTGTATTCGCGGCCACTCCCCCTGCCAGATAGAAGGCGCGCGCGCCGCTCTCTTCGACCGCGCGGGCAGCTTTGGCCACTTGCACGTCAATGATCGCCTGCTGAAAGCTCGCCGCAAGGTCAGGCAGGTTTAGTTCGCGGCCTGCTTCCCGCTCACGCGCGATGTAGGTGATGACCGCCGTCTTCAGGCCAGAGAGCGAGAACGAATAGTCGCCGCTGTGCAGCAGCGCGCGCGGGAAATCGATCGCCTTTGGGTTGCCCTCTGCTGCCAGGCGCGAGATCTGCGGCCCACCCGGATAGGGCAGGCCAAGGGCCTTAGCTACCTTGTCGAAAGCCTCTCCCGTTGCGTCGTCAAGTGTGCTGCCCAGCACCTGATAGGCGCCAGGAGCGTCTGCGGCTACCAGCATCGTATGCCCGCCGCTGACCACGAGCGCCACCAACGGATAGTGGAGCGCGTCGCCTTCGCCGACCGTCGCATAGAGGTGGCCTTCCAGATGATTGATGCCGTATAGCGGCAGACTTGTCGCCCAGGAGAGCCCCTTGGCATAGGCCAGGCCGACGATGAGCGCCCCGATGAGCCCGGGGCGATCGGTCACCGCCAGCGCGTCAAGCGCGGAGAAAGGGAGCGAAGCTGACAAAGGGTCAGGTACTTTGTCATGTCCGCATGACAAAGTACCTGACCCTTTGTCAGCTTTGTCACTGCCAGCTTGCTCCAATGCTTCGCTCACCGTCGCGACGATAGCCTCGGTATGCTTGCGTGAGGCGATCTCGGGGACCACGCCGCCGAAGCGCGCGTGGAAGGGTATCTGAGAAGCCACGATATTGCTGACCAGATGCTCGCCCTCCAGCACCGCTGCGGCAGTCTCATCGCAGGACGTCTCGATGGCCAGCACCCGCAGGAGGCGCTGCGGCCCCCAAAGCTGTTCGATCTGGCGCACCGAGAGCAGCTCCCGGCTATAGATGAGCGCGTCTTCGCCGCCCGGATAATACCTGATCCGTGTCCCGACTCGCGTAAAACCCAGATGCTCATAGAGATGGCGCGCCTCGTCATTGCCACGACGCACTTCGAGCGTCGCCGCACCTGCTGCTTGGGCGCGCGCTGCATCGAAGCAGGCCTGAAGCAGGCGGGTCGCCAGTCCCTGGCGACGATAGCCGGGATGGGTGACTACGTCAAACACGTGGAGCTCACCAGCCAGGATCGCGCACATCGCGTAGGCGACCAGGCGGCGCTCCGATGACAAGGGGTCAGGTACTTTGTCATGCTGATATGACAAAGTACCTGACCCCTTGTCATCATCCTCACGCGCAAACGCGCCGAAGAGAAGTCGTCCCGGAGCGTTGAACTCGGAAGCGATGAGCCCCTCCGTCCAGAGCCCACCGGCATAGTCAGCCTCCAGCTGAGCCATCGCTGGGATGTCAAGCGGCAGCAGGGGACGGATGCTTTGCGCGGGCACAGAGGCCGCGTCATCTGAGGGCGCCTCAAGCGTGCGCTGCTGGTGGATCGCCTCGGATTCCTCGGCGTCAGAGTAACGGGTATAGATTGGCAGGACTGCTCCGACGTCGCCCGTGTCGCGCGCAGAGCCGGTGGCAAGCCAGGCGTCTGCCAGCCCAAAGCCAAGCGGCGGCGTCGCCACGATGACCAGCTCCAGGCCCGCCGCCTGCGCGGCTTCCTGGAAGACCGGCTCATATTTGGCAAGCCCGTCGCCTGCCAGGAGTAGGGGCTGGCCGCTGTAATCACGCATCTGCTCGATAAAGCTCGCGGCAGCCGCCTCCGGTGTCGCCACATAATCCGGGCGCTGGCGGCGCGCCACCTCTCCGTCACTCAGCTCGAACAGCGCCGGATAGACCTCCTTGCGCATGGCGTCGAGTACAACGGCAAGGTGCGCCTTTGTCATTGCGGTCTCCGAACCGTAATCCCGGTTGCAGAGATCCCGGGTCAAGCCCGGGATGACGGGTGCGCTTGGGATAACGGGAGTATCTCGCGCTATTGCCCAGGCAAGCGCATCTGTCGTGCTCACTCCGAAAAGCGGGATTCCCAGACCTTGCGCCAGGCCCTTGGCCGTAGCGACCCCGATGCGCACACCCGTAAACGAGCCGGGGCCGCGGCCCACGACCATCGCCGCCAGCTGACCGCGCTCTACGCTTTGTTCCTGCAGCAGCGCATCGATCGTGGGCAGCAGAAGCTGGTTAGCCTCGCGGGGCGCGTTAATGCTGCGCTGGGCAACAGGAACCAGCCCGCTCCCATCGGCGGCAAAGCTCAGTAAGCCAACCTCGACCGTCGAGGTCGAAGTGTCACAAGTCAGCAGATAGCGCGCGCCCTCTGAAGCTGACAGAATTACCCCTGGGGTAGTTTTGTCAGTCCTGTCAGTCAGCGACATAGTCCCGCGCCCTCTCCATCACGAGGCGAGCGCGCAATCCCGTCAGCAGCTCATCGCCGCGCTCATCCAGTGCCCGCAACCGCAGCTCGCGCGCATCCTCGCTCTCACCGGACAGCAGCGCTATCTCGATGACCACGGTGGCCAGGCGCTCGACCGCTGCAAAGCGATCCCCCCACTCGACGACCGTAGCGCCTCCTGCCTCAATGGTCCCGAAGAAGTCGAGCTGCTCCAGCTGGTCCTCATCCTCCAGCCGGTACAAGTCAAAGTGGTAGAGCGGGAGCCGGCCGCTCTCGTAGGCCAGCTCGAGGTTGAAGGTTGGGCTGGTCACTGCGTCAGTGATCCCCAGGCCCGCCGCGATCCCCTGCGTCAGGTGCGTCTTGCCTGCGCCAAGGTCGCCGGTCAAAAGCAGCACGTCGCCGGGCGCCAGCAGTGCTCCCAGCACCCGCCCGATCTGGGCAGTCGCGGCCGTGCTGTCACTGCGCAGCACGAAGTTCGTACGGACGGACTCAGGCATTCCAGATATCCAGAGTCTCCTGAGTGAACTGCGGCTGGGGCGGCTCTGCTGGAGCAGGCGGTACGCCGGGGGCGTCGCGCCCTACGCCTGCTGGCGCCGTTGTCTCTTGCTGAGTTGGAACAGGGGATCGGGTATCGCTCGCACTCTCTGCGCCGTTGACCAGCTCGTCCAGGATCGGGGCCGCCGCAAAAAGCGGCTCCTTCTTCATCAGGTCATAGATGGCCGCAGCCGGATGATACAGCGGCAGCACCTTGTAGCCGTGGCGCTCGAACACGCGCCCCTGCAGGCGCGAGATGCCCTCGGTCGTCTGCAGGATCAGATGAGTGGCAAACCTCCCCAATGTCACGATGACCTTGGGATGCAGCAGCTGGAGCTGGCGGTTCAGGTAAGCGCGGCACGCGACGATCTCCTCATCAAGCGGGTCGCGATTTCCGGGCGGGCGGCACTTTACGATGTTTGTGATATAGACATCCGCCCGTGTGATGTGCGCGGCCTCCAGCAGCTCGTCAAGCAGATGGCCCGCCGCGCCGATGAACGGGCGGCCGCCTTCGTCCTCCTTACGCCCAGGAGCTTCGCCGACGAACACGACCCGTGCCGTCGCCGGGCCGTCGCCCCAGACGACTTGGGTACGCCGCGCCGCCAGCGTGCAGAGTTGGCAATCCGCCGCTTGCAGGCCCAGTTGTTCTATTTCAGGAAGTTGCTCGTTCATACTGCACTCTATTGTACTGACAAAACTACTCCTGGGGTACTTTTGTCATATGACAAAGTACCTGACCCTTTGTCACGAAAGAATCGAGATATCCCAAACAGAAAGAGGCACTCCGTCACAAAGAAAAAGGAGCTTGGGCAAGCCCCAAGCTCCTTTCGCACACGTATCAGTGCAGAGCACTACTTCTTAGTAGGGAGGATCTTGTACATACCAGTGCCGCAATCCGGGCACTCGCCTTTCATCGCAGGACGACCATTTTTCATGGATACTTCCTGTGCGTTCTTCATTTCCTTCTTCGCTTTGCACTTTACACAGTATGCCTCAACTGCCATCGTGCATCACCTCCTTAGCCTCGTACCAATTTTTTTCTGCTTGCATTGGGCTTTAAAAAAGCCATCTCCACTACTTACGGCACCTCGCTCCCTGCGAAATGCATCTCAAATAAGTCTAACATACCCATCTCACTTGCAACATCTAGAGGTTCTGTATCAAAGAAATCACTAGCTCAACGGCCTCATCGATCTTCTCGACCTGTAGCCGGCTGACGACATCCTGGGTACTGGCTTCAGCGCACGGAATGCCCTCAGACGACAGCCGGATGAGCGACATTGCCTTGCGACCATCAGCCAACGCCCAGCCCGCCTCAGTGCGCAGGGCGCCTTTCTTGTAAGGTTTTGCATGCAGATCCTTCTCGCGCGCGACCCGACGTGTCAGCGCGGTCAGGCGCGCCGAGCTCTTGTAGACCTTACCTGCTTGCTCGTTGACCGACCAATACAACTCTCCTGCGCCCAAGGCAACCAGGTTGATGACCAGCGCGCCGCGCAGATCCTCATGGTAGTCCTCCAAAAACGTGCGCATACCGCACGAGTGCACGTAATGTGCGCTGGTCGCGACGAACCAGAGTTCCTTGTTGCCAAAACCCGCCGACGTCGACAGCGTCTCTGAGTACTTGCGACGGATACGCGCAGCCTGAGTAGCCGCATAGCCGTCATCCTCGATCAGGTCTCCTTCTGCAGCGCCGCCCTTCCAGGAAAGGCCATCATCGAAGTCATCGTTATCATCAGGGAAATTATCCCAGGACCCGATCTTGCGCCCTTCTTCGCGCGCGTCATAGCCCGTATCGACGCCTAACCAATCAGAAGGCTGATTCGAATCGCCGAAGTTTCCCGCCTGGGTATCTATCTGCTTTTTACGCTTCCCGAACAACCCGCCCTTCTTTTTTTCGCTACTCCGGGTAATCGTTCCAGAGCCGACCCCGGCCGCAAAAGCCGCAAAGGCATCCTCGCTGACCTCATCGTTTGGGGCTGGCTCCCTGGCTGGACTGACCGCTCCAAAACTGTCCGTGAACTGGCTGTCAGTCGGCAGGGCGCCCCCGATGACGTCAGCTCCCAGCACGCCGCTGCCGAGGTTGTCGGCAGGGCCGCCAGAGGATCCATCGTCTTCTTCATCAGTGCCGAAATCGAAGTCCGCCGAAGTGACCGGCGGCGCAGCGCCGGTATCCACGAAGGTATCGTGTGCATCATAGTCCTCATAGCGCCCATAGGCTCCCTGCTCATACCCGCTGGGAATGCCGCTCGAGCTGCTTGGGCTGCTTGATCCACTCCCGCTGCTCCCGCTGCTCCCGCCGCTGTCAGAGCTCGAACTTTTCCTCACTCCAAAATCGAAGGTCGTATCAAAATCCGAGCCGCTGCCCGAAAAATCGACCGGCTGGGTAACCGGCTGATGCGAGCTTGAGGTAGGCGAAACAATACCCAGGGTGCCCGTCCCGAATTTGCTGGTGCTCTCAGAGGCAGCCGCCGCCGGAGAAACTGGGTTGATCGTCTCTGCCAAATCCTCGCATATGGAAAGCAGCGCCGCAACACCGGACGCGTTGTTGTTGGCGCCCGAAGAATAACGCCGCATGATCTGCGCGATCAGCAGGTCGAGAAGCATGAGGAGCACCGGGATGCTCAAAATCAAAAGAACATACCAGTTCCAAGGATAGAGTTTAGTCAGGAACTTAAGATGCTTCGCGAGCGGTTTTATCAAGGGCAGCGTCATGATCAGTGCCAGAACCGGGAGCAACATGATGATCGCATGGGCGATCTTTTTGATCAGCCTGCCCACAACCGCAAGCCCCTCAGATGTCAGGGGGCTTGATCGATCCGTATCATAGTGAGCGACCAGGACGATCTTGGTGAGCTCTTCGCCTGGGCGCGCTATCGGGGCATAACGCCCGATGACATTTTGGCTCGGGCCCTTGGGAAACGCCTTCGACAGTGACCCGCGCCCAGAGAAATCCAACCACGCCAGTATCGCGATCGCCAATAGTACCACCCAGAGCAGCCAGGAGAGCGCGGCCCACTTATGGGTCACGCCCATAAGCACGACAGCGATGATTGGCACCAGCGCGTAAAGAAGATAGGCCCCGGAAAGGCTCCTGATCGTATCGAAGTTCTGGACGGTCGTATTCAACCCATGCTCAACGAACTGGGTCCGTATCCACTCGGCGCCGTCACGTTCGGTATCGGAAGCGACCGGCCGAGGTCCGATAGACTCAGAAAGCTGCTCAACATACTGTTTCGTCATGCCCATACGGGGTCCCCTTGTCTTATCACTGAAACCTTGCCTCTTATATTACCGCAGCGCAGCGTCTGCTCGCAGAACCTCCGCACGAGCGTTGTCATAGGTCAACTGAGCTGTTTTCGTCTGCGTCTGATAGGTGCTGGCCACCAGGTCAGAGGGCAGCTGGAGACCGGCGCCCGCGATGCGGGCAGCCGCCTGGGCAAACCCGTTATAGGCGGTCACGTCGGTGTTTGCGTCCTGATAATGGCCGTTGATCCAGTCCTCACAACCCAAAAGCGCACTCTGCGTCATCAGAATACGTTGCTGCGTGTAGGCGATGTAGTCCTTGAAATCCGTCGCCGGGTAAGCCTGGGCGGCCGCATTGAACTGATCCTGCGCCTGCGCATACGCATCGGCAGCCTGGGTGCTCGACTCGTGGCTGGAGACCATCGCGTCCTGGGTCTGGCGCGCGAACTCCTGTTCTGCTGCGGTAGTCAATGCGGCAGCATCCTGCAGGTTCTGCCAGGCCGGGGCGCTACAGGCGAGCGCTGTGGCCGCCTGGGAAGTCTCATCCAGCAGCGGGGGCGCAGCCGCAAGCAACACCAGG
Source organism: Coriobacteriia bacterium (assembly GCA_009778715.1). Taxonomy (GTDB): domain Bacteria; phylum Actinomycetota; class Coriobacteriia; order WRKU01; family WQUG01; genus WQUG01. The sequence goes on from WRFR01000027.1 coordinate 13,848, forward strand.
CGCGCGTCAAGGCAGCGGTGAATCCTGGCCAGGCGCGTCGCTGTCGCAGGTTTGCGGGCAGCTGAATCCGGGAGCGCGTCGAGCTGAGCGCGCGCATCATTTAAGGTGCGCTGTGCCACTGGTATCGCCCGGCGCGCCAGCGCGACCTGGGCCGTCGTCTCAGTGGAAAGCTGAGCGGAAATCGCGTCATCGACCACGGCGATCTGGGCGTCGGTCTGGCTGATGGAAGTCATCGCCCGAGTGATACGCTGACCTGGGCTGTTACGATAGAGCTGGGAGCCGAGGACTATCGCGACCACAAGGATACAGAGTCCCGCGACGATGGACGTCGCGATAATAACACGGCGACGGGTAAGGTGAGCGGCCACAGAGCCGATAAGCCTCTTGAGTGTGAGTGGCAGAGAGATTCGCATGAAGTTATTATATAAAGCCAGGAGGTGAGCGACCGAATATGCCAAGCAACCGACAACAACGAGCCTCGCTTGAGCGCATGATCGACCTTGCGCTGTTTATGGCGGCGCATCCTGATCGCCCCATCTCTGGCGCAACCATCAAAGCAGAGGTCTACGACAACCTCCTTGAGACGCCACAGAGCACCAGCGCCTTTCTGCGTATGCTCAACCGTGACCGCAGCCAACTGGAGGCAGCTGGCCTGTCCATCACCGCTGACCCGGAAGGCAACTATACCTTTGCCCGCCAACAGAACTATACGGCTGACCCTGGCCTGAACGCAGCGGAGCGCGCGGCGGCGGCGCTTGCCGCGGTCGCTTTAGCCGAAGACCCGCTCTTCCCCATGCCGGTCGCCCTGCGCCTGGCGCTGGTCAAGCTGAGCCGCCTGCTTGACGAGGAAGGCGCTTTGCTCGACGGAACGGTCGCCGCGCGTTCGAACCTGGATCTCAGCGGCGGCAGCAGCAGCGGCGGCGGCTCTTCTGCCGCCTCCGACTTGACCGAGCTGATCCTGCACGCCCAGCTGGAGCGCCACTGCCTGATGCTTCGCTATCGCAACAAGCAAGGTGTGTTAACCACGCGGGAGGTCGCGCCTTACGGCCTGTTCCTGCTGAGTGGGCAGTGGTTTTTGGCCGGTCATGACTACCTGCGCGATGACATCCGTATCTTCGCTGTTGCGCGTATCGAGAACCTGCAAGAAAGCGAGCGCCGGTTCTGCCTGCCGGATGACTTCTCGGTCGAGCGGTGGCGGCAGTTGCCGTTTCGCCTGAGCAGCGCGCCACGGGATCGTGAGGCCCACCTCCTGATACCGACCGCGCGCGCTTATGAGGCCGAAGAGATCACCTTTGGCAAAGGCATCGTCGAGCCACAGGAGGATGGCACGCTGCTCTGGACCGTCCCCTACCCATCCGGGCAGCAGGACCAGCTCGTGCGCTACGCGCTCGAACTTGGGCTCAGCTTCACCGGAGACAGCGACGGAGAGCAGGCAGCCCTGCGCCTGGCGCTGGAGGAGGTGGTGGGCACCCATGCCTGAGCTGAACTCACATTCGCAGGCGCAGGCGCAAGCACAGGCGTCGACCCGGCCACAGGCCCGGCCACAGGCAGATCTCTCCGTGCAGCACCTGGAAGCGCTCTTCGCCTTGTTGGGCAGCCTGAAGCGCTACGACGTCATCGCGGTCGACAAGCTGGCCGAGCGCCTGGGGATAGACCCGCAGATACTGCGCCACGACCTTGAGCTGTTGCAATACGCGGGAATGCCGCCCTTTGGGGGAGGCGACCTCCTGCCCCTTGAGCTTGACGAGGATGGCTATCTTGAGGTCACGGGAGAGCTGCCTTCGCTGGATCGTCCGCTGCGCCTGAGCTTCGAGCAAGCGCTGGCGCTGGTGATGGCACTCGAGATCGCCGGGTATCGCCCTGAGGACGCACTGGTGGAGAAGCTGAGCCGGGTCGCCTCCGACGATACGCACCATCTCGATGTCTTCGAACTGGCACGGATGCTGCGGGTGACGCCCGCTGGTCCGGTACCCGCGATCTTTGAGGCGGTCACCCAGGCTCTCACTGAGGCGCGCTGCCTGGAGATCGAGTACCGGCGCAGCGATGGGACCCGGAGTTGTCGGGTCATCGAGCCCTGGCTGCTGTTTGCTGAGAGCGACCAGTGGTACGTCACCGCGTTCTGCCACCTGCGCGGCCGCGCGCAGAACTTCCGCCTGAATCGCATCGAGAGCGCCACGCTGGGTGACAAAATGGGGACAGGCAGTGACAAAGGGTCAGGTACTTTGTCATGCGCGCATGACAAAGTACCTGACCCTTTGTCAGAATCAAACATCCCTCATGCGCTTGAGACCACGGAGCTTCCGCTGGCTCGCCTGCGCTTCGCGGACAGCGCGGCCTTCGTCGAGCGCGAGTGGCCCGGCTCCCAGGTCAAAGGGCGCCATGGGAATACGCTTGAGGTCGATGTCCCCTACACCGCTGGGTCAGGGACCTGGTTCGCGCGCCACGTGTGCGCGGGCGCCGGTCAGATCGAGGTGGTGTTTCCCGAAGAAGCCCGGAGACTCGTGCGCGACTACGCCCAGCAGCAACTGACAAAAGTACCCCAGGGGTAATTTTGTCAGCATCGCGCACTACGCTTTAAGCTGATCGATGATCTCGGCGCAGGTCAGCGGCTCGGGCTCTACTGGCAGCGACGCCAGGATCGTTTTGCCGTAGCCCTTGGTGAGCAGGCGCGTATCGCCTAAGATCACGAAACCCTCGTCGGCGGCGCTGCGAATCAGGCGGCCCGTGGCCTGCTTGAGCTCGATGACGGCGTCGGGCAGGTCGTAGCGGCCCCAAGCCGCAGAACCTTCGGCTGCGCGGCGCGCGCAGCTCAGCGGATCATTGGGGCGCGCGAACGGCAACTTGGGAATGATGACGCAACGCAGCGTATCGCCCGGCGCGTCGAAGCCCTCCCAGAACGACTTGGTCGCGAACAGAGACGCATGCGGGTCGCGCAGGAAGGTATCGCTGATCGCCTGGCGGGAAAAGCCCGCGCTCTGTGACAGGAGCGGGATGCCTGCGCTCTCCAACTGCGGCCTCAGCGCGTGGTACAGTTCAGTCAGGTCGCGATTGTTCGTGAACAAGGTCAGCACGCCGCCGTCCAGGCTGAGGTGTACCTGCAGAAGCAGCTCGGCAAGCGCGGGGCGACAGGCCACCTCGCTTGGTTGCGGCAGGTCGCGCGCCACAAAGACGCGCATCTGGGCAGGCAGGTCAAAGCTGGAATCCAGTTGCAGAGTCGACCACTGCTCAGGGTCGAGCCGGTCGAGGCCAACGCCGCGCGTGAAGCGCTCAAAGCTGCCAGCAACGCTGAGGGTCGCCGAGCTATAGACTACCGAGTTGCAGCGCGTATAGAGCTCGTCGGCCAGGCGGTCGGCCACGCTCAGCTGCTCAATGGAAAGCTCCGCGAACTTGCGCCCACCGTCGCGGCCCCGCCCCCTCCCCCGGCTGATGTGTATTGTATAGACCAGCTCGGGATGGGGCGCGTCAAGGATCTGCTCCAGCGCCTGGGCCTGCGCGTCCAGGCCCATGAGCAGGCCGACGAAATCCGGGAGCGCGTCGCCGCGCTCTTCTTTGGCGATATCATCAAGGCCGTGCGTCATCTTCGCGACCAGCTCCTGTCCAGCAGCGGACAGCTCACCGAAGATCCGGGCCAGGCTTGCGCCGGTGGCCTCGCAAGCCTGCCAACGCGTAGAAGCCCGCAGCTCTGCGCCCAACCAGAGCTCGGTCGCATACGTGGGGACTGCTTTGCGCCCATTCCCACCGCGCTGGCCGTCCTCACTCAAAGCCTTCACATCCGTGAAGAAGGCCTTTGCATGAATGGTAAGTTGCTCGGCCAACGCCGCAAACAGGTCCAGTTGTGTGACCGCCGCCTGCGCGTTGTCCGTTTTGAGCTTCACCGTCAGCTTCTGCAAGCCTGCCAGAGCGCCAGAGCCGTCCGGCTTACCCAGAAGAGTGCGCAAACCCTCCAGCTCGCGCTCGCTGCAGGAGCTGCTGAGCTGGCGGCGCGCCTCAGATTCCGCGCTGTGAGCCTCGTCGATGATCCAGTAGCGCACGGGTGGCAGGATGCCGCCAGAAGCCAGCATGTCACGGAACAGCAGCGAGTGGTTGGTGACCACGATGTGCGCGCTGCGAGCCCGGCGACGCGGGCCGTGCACGTAGCAGTGGCGGTAGTGACGGCATTTTCGCTTAGTGCAATCCGCTAACGACGCGCAGATGCTGCGGCGCGCGGCCCCGAAGACCGGAAAGTTGAAGTTATCGAAGTCGCCCCAGGGCGTCTGCGCGCACCAGGCCAGCAGGTTCGCCACGTTGACGCCAGCCAGCAGCTCACGGCGAGTAGCGCGCAACTGCGTGTCGATCTTGCGCAGACAGGGATAGTGCTCGTAGCCTTTGAGCGCAACATAGCGCAGGTCGCCCTGTGTCGCGGACGGTGCCGCAGCTGACAAAGGGTCAGGTACTTTGTCACGTTCATGTGACAAAGTACCTGACCCTTTGTCACCAGCAAGGGCTGCCGCCAGGCGGGGCAACTCGTGATAGAGCAGCTGGTCGGTCAGGGCGTTGGTCTTGGTCGCCACACCGACCGTGATCTGGTTAGCCTGTGCTAATCGCGCCGCGCAGACCAGGTAGGCGAGCGACTTGCCCACTCCCGTGCCCGCCTCGACTACCAGATGCTCGCTGGCCCCCTGCGCGCGGGCAATGCGGCGCGCCATCTCCTGCTGCTCCCAGCGGCGTTCGAAAGCCGGATACATCGCTCCAGCCACGCCATCGGCGGAAAGATCAGCCGTAACTTCCTCTTCTGTTGGAAAGGCCAGCTCTTTCTCATAAGCGTCATAGAACTCATCGGGAAGCTTCTCTGCACTCAACTGCCGCTTTCGCAGTGCCGCCAGGTCGAAGCCCTGTGACAAAACGGTGCCTGACCCCCTTTTGTCAGCCAGCAGCAAAAACCAGCGCGCCTCCGGTGTGTCGGCGATCAGGTCGCCGCACACACGCAGCAACTCCAGCGGCAGCAGCGCGACGGCCGCCAGCCCCACGCGCCAGATCACCGCCAGAGCCTGAGTGTCAACCGACGCGCGATGGGCGCCCTCGATCAGCTCGCGGCGCTCGGGAGCAAAGGCCGCGATCAGGTCACCGCTCGCATAGCTGGTCAGCCGCGGCAGACCCAGGCGCAAAAACGTCAGCGAATCGCACCATCCACCGGGTAAAGCGCCCAGCGCCACCTCTATGAACCCACGATCGAACGCAGCGTTATGGGCAACCAGATCCCGGTCGCCGATGAACTCCCGAATCTCCGCCGCCACTTCATCAAGGTGGGGCGCCTGCTCAAGCTCGGCGTCGGTGATGCTGGTCAGCTCAACGATTTCAGGAGGAAGCGAGCGCGAGGGGCGTATCAGCGTGTCATAGGTAGCCAGAATCTTGGCGCCGCGCATACGGACCAGCGCGACCTCGATCAGCTCGTCTTTATCAGGAGAAAAACCCGTGGTCTCCGTATCGATGAGGCAGACCTCAGGCTCATCTTCAAGCTCAAAGCCTGCGCTGGCCTGCTCGACCACCTCATGATAGAGCGCGGTGACCTCAGCACTTGTTCCCGATGCTATCAGGTCATCAAGCGCCATAATACAAGATCACGTCAAAACCTATTGCATGCCAGCGACGGCTTTATCCTCCACCACCCAGGCGCTCCCTTGCTTAGCAAAGGTCCAGATCGTGGTGAAAGTACCGTAGCTGGCAGTCACTTCATCGGCATCGATCGTCATCGAGCTGCCGCTCTGATTTACCGAGCCCATCTTATAGCTGGTGATGCCATAGCCCTTAAGTTGAGTCGTGAAATCAGCCAGCGACGTCGTCTGCTGCTTAGCGACCGGCAGGAACTTATAGGCTGTCTCGAAATCACCCGATACGACCGCCTTGTAGTAGGACTCAACGAACTGTGCGGGGGTTTGGCTCGACGGCACTTTAGTCAGCGTGCCCGAAGATGTGGTCGAAGTGCCTGTGGGCCGGACCGCGATGAGCACGATCGCCGCGATCAGAGCCACAAGAACGACTACCAGGCCAAGGATAAGGATCTGTTGCTTTTTCATGCCATGCCTTTCTGGAGTACGCGCATACGGACGAAAGCGCATACTGACGATCAACGTTTTTCCTTCTTGTAATGATACTATAGTGCTATGACACCGACACACAGTATCTTCGATATCATTGGGCCGGTCATGATCGGTCCGAGTTCCAGCCATACCGCCGGCGCGGTGCGCCTGGGCGCGCTTGCGCGTGCGATCTCCGGCGCGCAACCGACCAAAGCGCGCATCGGGCTGGTCGGCTCCTTTGCTGCTACCGGTGATGGTCACGGCACTAAGCTGGCATTGATCGCCGGCCTTCTCGGCATGAACTGCGACGACGAGCGTATCCCGGATGCCTTCCAGATTGCTGAAGCCCAGGGCCTTCGGTTCGAGTTTTACGAAGCCGAGCTTGAAGGCGCCCACCCCAATACGGCGATCTTCGACCTGCACAACCCGGAAAAGCCTGATATCTGTATTATGGGAAGCTCGGTCGGAGGCGGCAACGTCCTTGTGACCCGGATCGATGACTATGACGTCGAGACTGACGGGACCCTGCCGCTGCTGGTCGTCTCCCATAACGACCTGCCCGGCGTCATCAACGCAGTGAGTGGCGTACTGGCCAGCGCGGGCATCAACATAGCAGGCATGCGAGTTTCACGTGAGCGTCGCGGAGAGAAAGCGCTCATGCTCATCGAACTGGACAGTGTTCCGTCAGAGGACACTGCTGCTCTGGTGCGCGCGCTCAACAATGTCCGCCACGCACGTATCGTGAGCGCCGTGTAGAAAATGAGCGGAACGTCCATGTTTGAACCTATTGCTCCAACTGAGCTCGCCCCAGTATTTCCTGAAGGCTGCCTGCCGGTGGCTTCGCCCGAGGCATGCGCGCTTCTAGCAAACGTACGCGTCATCTACACCGACCTTGACGGTACGTTGCTTGCGCCCGGCGGACGGCTGCTTGCCGACCACAAGGGCCGGCCGAGTGCCGCTACCGCCGAGGCGCTGGTTGCTTTGAAGACGGCCGGAATCACCGTCATCCCTGTGACGGGGCGCGGCGCCGACCAGGGCAGCGAGTTCCTGCGCCTGCTGAACCTGGACTGCTACATCGGCGAGGTGGGCGGCTATATCCTGCGCCGTCAGGGCGTGGGTATCCAAGTCGAGGAGCGCTACGTGATTGGGGAGTGGGAGCAGCTTGAGCTGGCGCCCGGCCTTGCGCCCGGAGAGCTGCCCGCGGGAGTCAATCCCTATGAGTTCATCGGACAGAGCGGCGTCATCAAGCGCCTGCTTGCGGCCTTTCCGGAGATGCTCTTTACGTATCCGGCGCCACGCTCAGTCTCGTGGTCACTCTGGGGTAACGTCGATGTGGCCGCCGCAGCTGGGGTATTGGCGCGCGAGGAGCTCCCGTTGCAGTTGCTTGACAACGGCCTGCTCTACCACCCGCCCGGGGTGTTGCCGGACGGTTTGCCTGCGCACATCTACCACTTGCTACCCGCTGGCGTCACAAAGCGACTGGCGATCGCTGAGGATCGCGCGTTTCACGAGGCGCCCGTCTCTGCCACCGTGGCCATCGGTGACTCGGCTATCGATCTTGAGATGAGCGAGGCCTGCGGTATCTTTGTCATGATGGCCAACGGGTTGCGCAATCCCGCCGTGCAAGAGACAGTCGCTGCGCGCATTGCTGCTGGTCAGACCATCCTGCACACAACGCAGCCCACCGTCGACGGCTGGGCCGAGTTCGCGCAGGCGTGCCTGAGCGCTCTCTGATTTTCCACTCCCGATAATCAGCCCTGCTCGGCAAAACGCCACCAAACAAAGGTTCCCTCAAGCCCCGCAGCCCCGGTGGCGATGAGGATGACGATACTGACGGGGTTGAGACTACCGGTCACACGCAGTATGGTCGGGATCGTCCAGGGGAAATAGGGCGCCGCTCCGGAATTGCCGATGATGTTTGAAGCAATAGCCACGATGAACAGGATTCCGATCGGCGCCAGGATTCCTTTGAAGAGACTCGCAAAGAACGCGCCCGGTGTGGCAAGAAAGATATAGAGCAGAAACGCAACAACAAACTTCGCCGCGGCGTGCAGCAGGAGCGCGGTGCTAAATCCTGAAAATCCCAGCGCCAATCCCATGGCAAGGCTGAAGAGAAACAGGAACACCATAAATATCAGGCTCCAGGCCGCAATGATGAGAAACTTTGACAGCACGACGGTCGTCCGGGGGACGGGCTTTGCGATCAGGTCCTTGTTGGTCTTGTCCGAGAATTCCCGGCCAAAGACCCAGGCGGAGATAAAGAAGCTGACGATCAGCCCCATGCTTCCGGTTAGCGGGAGGAAGTTATTGAAAAACACCGTCCACGTTCTGGGTTTTATGCCAAACGCCAGCACCCCTAAAGCGACCGCGAAAAAGGCGAACGCCAGCCAGAACACTTTGGAACGCAGAAGCTTGACGCACTCGCAATACATGACGGATACAACTTTTTTCATGAGCGCGCCTCGGCCTTTCCTGAGATCTTGCGGAGGAAGTAACTCTCCAGATTCTCGGTGATCACATCTACCTTCGTGGGCGGCTGCCCTGCCCTGACCAGGAGCTCTGACAGAATCTCAGGGCTTTGCACCGCCCGCTCGTCAGTCAGGCGAGCCCGTCCTTGCGGATCGATCTTGAATTCATATCCGCCCTCCGTCAGAGTCCGCCTCAGCGCCTCCCGGTCTTTTGCATCCAGTATCAGAAAGCTTTCCAGCTCCCGCTCCAGCTGGTCTGCCTCAACTTCTTCAAGCAGCCGTCCCTCATGGATGATCCCAACGCGCGTCGCCAGCTTCGAAAGTTCCTCAAGCAGGTGGCTCGACATGAACACCGTGACGCCCTTGTCTGCGGCCAGACCTCGGATCAGCTCTCGGATCTCCACGATGCCAGCCGGATCAAGTCCGTTGATCGGCTCGTCCAGTATCAGGATCCGGGGATCATGGATCAAGGCCTTTGCCAGCCCGAGCCGTTGCTTATTGCCAAACGAAAGGTGCTTTGCCTTCCGGTTGATATACGGGGTCAGTTTGAGCTGGTCGGTGACCCGCGAGATGGCGGCCTTGTCCGAGATATCCTGCATACGGCGCGCTATCTCAAGGTTTTCTGCCACCGTCAGATCGGGGTAGAACGCGACCTCCTCCAGGTAGCCGATCTTTCTCCAGAGCGCGTAGTTTCCGGCGTCTACCGCTTCCCCGGTGAGATACAGGTCGCCGGCATCTGGCCGGATCATCCCCAGGAGCATCTTGATGGTCGTCGATTTGCCCGCGCCATTTAAGCCGAGGAAGCCGTAAATCTCCCCATAGCCGACGTGGAGGGAAAGGTCATCGAGCGCGAGGCAGTCGCCGAACCTTTTATAGACGCCTTCGATCTGTATCGCCATCGAACTATCGCTCATTACGTGCTACCTCCCCTGGTAGGTCAAGAACAGCCATCGATATCATCTGAGAAGAAAGAGGCGCTCTGTCACTTCATCTGGCAAGAGCTTGTCCAACATCTCTAAGACGGAGCTATCGTTTCGCGTAAGCAGGCGGCGAGTTCCGTAGCGGGCTTTAGCCCGTGAGGAGCTCGCCAACGAACTTACGCGGAAGGAGAGCCCGTCTTATCTACTCTTCTCTGTGCGTGCGAATAAATACGTTCCGATCACCAGGCACACCACCGTCAGGCCGACGATCGCTACAAAGTTGACCGCCGGATTAAACATGTGCGGTTGCCCGCCGCCCACAAACGAGCGCACCAGGTCGATGCAGTAGGTCATGGGCAGACACCGGCTGATGACCTTGAGCACGCCGTTGGAGCTTGAGATCGGGATGATGCCGCCGGAGAGAAACATTTGCGGCATCGTGATGAGCATGACCGCCATGTTGGCCGCTTTCTTGTTTTTGATCAGGCCAATAAATATCATCGCGAGCGCGCCGCCCGACAGACACATCAGCGGCGAAAACGCCAGTATCAGCAACAGGCTTTTGACCGGGAGCTGGATGTTCATGATCAGTCCGACGATGATCGCGCCCAGCGTCGAGACAATCGCGGCAAACGAGCAGCCTAGGATCTTGCCGATCACGATCGAGTAGCGCGACACGGGTGAGACGAGCATCTCTTCGCTGAAGTTGCTGTCGCTGTCATCGACGAGGCTTGACATGCCCATCGTCGTGGTCATAAACATCATCGTGACCAGCATGCCGACCAGCATGAACGGGCCAAACGAGAAGCTCAGACCCTTGGCCATGTTCTGCATGAGGTTGCCGCCGATCATCCCCATCATCACCGCGGGCATCGCCAGGCTCATGATAGCCATGCCGGGCGACTTGAAGTACAGGATCACGTCGCGCATCATCACGGTAAAGGTCGCGTTTATCTCGCGAAATATCTTCGAGGTGCTGCGCGTCGCCTCGCCCGCATTGCCAGCCGCAGTCGCCGTTGTGCGCAACGCGGTCATTCCCGCCGCTGGGTTCAAAGTGAGAGTTTGCTCGCTCATGCCGCTACCTCCAGTTTCTTTGTAGTGTTAAGTATCGGCGCCTCTGCGCCGCCAGTCGTGTTCAGAAACGCCACGTAGGCGTCTTCCAGCGAGGGCTCGGTCACCTGCAGGACCGTCAGCTTTGTCTGGATCTTTGCGAGCAGCTCCTGCGCCGAGCCCTGATACTCGAGCGTAACGTGCCCGTTGAGCTTATAGGGCACGCCCAGGGTGTCCAGCTCAGCACACAGCGCGCTGCGATCCTCGGCGTCAAGGATGATCTCCTGGCGCAGCAGCGACTGCTTCATTGCGTCGGGCGAAGAGCAGGTCACGATGTGGCCCTTGTTGATGATACAGACCGTGTCGACCCCCTCAGCTTCATCGATGTAGTGAGTGGTCAGAAAGATCGTCGTGCCATATTGGTTGCGGACCTCGTTGATGTAGTCCCACAGCCCCCGGCGGCTCACCGCGTCCATGCCAGTAGTCGGCTCGTCAAGGAACAGGACTTCCGGCGTGTGGATCAGGCTGCGCACGATCTCGAGCTTACGCTGCATGCCGCCGGACAGTCGCTTGACCGGCTTGAACAGGCTATCCTCGATGCCAACGATCTCGGCCAGTTCAAGCACGCGATCGCGATAGGATTTTGGCATCATCTGAAACGTGGGACGATAGCCGTAGACGCCGTACATGCAGGCATGGATCCGGATATTCTGCTCGGCCGTCAGCTGCTGGTCAAGGCTGGAGCGCTGAAAGATAATGCCGATGTGCTCGCGCACGCGCTGTGCCTCGCGGTTGATATCATATCCGGCGATCTTGACGTCGCCCGAATCATAGGTAAGCGTGGTGGTAAGCACCGACATCGTGGTCGTCTTGCCCGCGCCGTTGGGCCCGAGGAAAGCAAAGAACTCGCCAGGCGCTACATCAAAGCTGATGTGATCGACCGACGGACTCTTGCTGTGCTTGTAAGTTTTGGTGAGGTTATCGACCTCGATGACGGGTGTCATGATCGTGGTACTCCTTACTCCATAGTTCCTGTTGGACTATTAGAGTATGAGCCGCGAATATAAACGCCTGGTAAACTACGTGTTACGTGAGAGTTAACGCAAGAAACAGTCTTAGTCCTCTATGCTCTCTTTCATTGATGCACGCCAAAACTCATCACGGCTTGTCTCTAAAGAGAACTCTGCTTTATTTCTTGCTCTTATTTGGGCTTGCTCCGCATCACGGAGCTGTTTTGAGAGCAAAGACTGCTCTTTTTTGCTTTTTAGCAATGGCACAACGATTTGTTTTACGTGATCAGGAGTAAGCTCGATAAGACCAGTACTGCCAGTAAATAGCCTTTGGATTTGATCACTCCCGAAACCCAGCCGAAGATAATCGGCGAGATAATCTGGAACAATTTCGCTTTCATTGACTCGTAGTATTGTTACATGACCATCTGCTATTGCGCGTTCATCGTGATCCCATACCCCAGCCTTACCGAGCGTACCATCACCAGTAGAAGCAAGAAGGACATCATTTTTTTCAAGGCGAATATCTCTTGGCATTTCATCATATGTCTGTTTTTCGATCCAGTCGGCATCGGTAATTTCTATGACCCCATAACGGGACACATTTCCTGCTTTCACAACCACAGCGTAACCATCTGGGGCATCAACATAAGTTGATTTTTGCGGCGAACGTCCGCGTTTTGTTTCCAATATATTCAAATCTACAATTGGCACAGCACCACTAGCAAGAAGTTTTTGAGTTTGCAGAACAACTTCAGGACTCCAGTATTTTGAATCCCACCTACTGGTATTATCTGTTGCAATACATATAGTAGAAACATCAAAAGCATGCCAATATTCGCCCTCACGAGGCGAACCCATTTCGTGATTAAGCGCGTTGGCAATTAAATCATCCCGCATGGTCATGAAACTGAATCCACGAATAGCCTCACCCGTCCCAATGTAACCTAAAGTCTTAAGATTAATGAATGTTACTGGATCGGGATCAAGCAAATCAATGTCATTATTTTCTCTGCGTTGCATAAGTAACACACTTGAACGAATATTAATTTTATTTGGCTTAAATGTGACTTCAGGAAGCTGCATAATCGCAATGATTTTAGCCCGCTGCATGATCCACCGACGTAACTCTACTCCCGTCTCAGTGTTTAACACCCCATCATCAATAACTGTACATATTAATCCACCTGGTTTAGTTGCAAGGATCATTCGTTGAAGAAATAGGTGCTGACCTTTGCCGCCCTGGACTGGATAAAGCATTGAATCAGCCTTACTTAGCGCATCACCTTCCGCAGTTCCAAATGGCGGATTAGTGAGAATGTAATCGTATTTCCCGCTTTCACTTTCATTAATAACACCATTTTCTTGGACGACTGGCCAAATAGAGGCATCCAGTGAAAGCGAATTCTCAGCTGTTATATTGTTATGCCCGTCACCAGCAATAATCATATTCATTTTTGCAGCAGACGCGACACTCTCATTTGCATCGCTCCCATGAAATACCTCTTTTGAAAGCTTTGATGCAATATCATTGTACGTTGCTTGTGAGATCTCACGATTTGCTAATTTAATATCAAGTTGGTTTAAAGAATCTTTTAGCATGCGTATAAGAAAACCGCCCGTCCCGCAAGCCGGATCAGCCACTAGCACTTCCGTTCCTGCAAGCAGGGCATTCAGAATGGCCTCTGTATGCGTTAACCCTGCCATAAGATCAACAACAGGACGCGGAGTAAAGTATTGTCCAAGTTTTTTTCCATGCAAGGTCGCCCGAATAAAATATTCAAATGCCGCCCCCTTAATATCGTAGCCGCTATCCGAGAAAGAGACTTCAGATAACTCCTTGACAATGAATTGGAATGTATTAGCCTGTTTCATATGAAGTCCTTCAATGAGAACATCACTATAACCTTTATCTTTGATTTCTTTTAACATAGTGAGAATAGCTGTTTTTACCTGATCTGCCTGGGCAGGAGGCTGATCAGCAAGTTCCCAAAAACGATAGGAATATGGAAGTTCAAACTCTCCCATTTCCGCCTTTTCTTCAAGAAGTTTTAGAAATAGGAGTTTAGAAAAATCTGCAAATGCGTAGTCTTCACTTTTTTCAATATTTCTAATTCTGTTGTGGCATCTTGCAAATAAATCATTAAGCTGTTTTAAAGGCAACGATGGCCTAAAGGGTAAACTTGCATCATTTTTCCCAAGCGGAATATCTATCGCATCTTTGTGCGTCCGCATAAATTTAATAACATCGTCAAGTTGATCTCGACTTGGAATTTTATCAGCAAGTTTTCCGTTCCATTGAATTGCTTTTCCGGATATTGTATGGAAAACGCGGATTTCCTGACCATTAGTTATTGCCACAAAAGGGGCTTTCGTGCTTTTACCATAATTACGCGCTTGTTTTACATCTGCTTCAGTCAACCGTTTACCATTTCGTTTTGCCTCAATTACAAATGAAACAGTCTTATTACCACAGGTGATAAGCAAATCAGCGTAACCTTTGTTGTATCTTTCGAGGCTTTGTATTGGAGTTTCAAAATCTATATCGTCTTTTGGAGGTAGTGTCCGATTTCTTCTGTAAATTGCCCTTCAAGAGCCTGACAGTAATCCCTTTGCTGTCCTCCTCAGTATATGCTCGCTACCACGGGCTGTCCAGCGCATCTTCCCCGAAGTAATTGCA
>WRFR01000028.1 GCA_009778715.1 Coriobacteriia bacterium
ACCAAGGGCAAGATCTATAAGGTAATAGCTACAGGTTTTTTGGGGGATGAACCCTACTATCGCATCATAGATGATAGTTATCAGGAAGATATTCCGGAAACATGGGATGGTTATATGTTTGGCACCGGCTGGTTCGAGGTCGTAGATCCGGAGCCTGGCGTGTATGTGCCAACCGATGAGGAATACTGGGAGAAGCGCAACGCCGAGCTTGCCTCGCTTGGCACTGTTGCTTAGCTACTAACAGCCCCGCTCCGGCGGGGTTTTCTTTGCGCTGTCATCTGCATTGTGATACTTGATGGATAACCATGGGAAACGATCATCGCCTTGGTTTATCCTCAACAGAACCGCTGTGTGACATTCTGTCAATGCAGACCTGTCTGCCCGGTACAATAGCAGCATGAGTGAGGTGCGAATCATAGGAGCAGGTTTAGCGGGCAGCGAAGCGGCCCTGCAGCTGGCGCGTCGTGGCGTCGCCGTGACCCTGCAAGAGATGCGCCCCGAGAAGATGACACCCGCGCATGAGACGGGACTCTGCGCGGAGCTGGTCTGCTCCAATTCTCTGAAAAGCCAGGAGCCGAGCACGGCGACCGGCACGCTGAAAGCCGAGCTCGACCTGTTGAGCTGCCAACTGTTGCCGATCGCACGGGATCATGCGGTTGCCGCGGGCAGCGCGCTGGCGGTCGATCGTAAAGAATTTGCAGCTGCCGTGACTGAAGCTATCGAAGCTGAACCATGTATCACACGCAAGCAGTGCGAAGCGCGTATTCTTGATCCGGAAGAACTAACGATCGTTGCAGCCGGGCCGCTGGCATCCGACGCGCTCTCGGAATCGCTTCGTAGTCTGGTTGGCGCCGACTGCCTCGCGTTCTATGACGCGGCAGCCCCGATCATCAGCTCCGAAAGCCTGGATGAGACGCGCGTTTTCGCGGCCTCACGGCGCGGCAAAGGCGGGGCAGATTACCTCAACATCGCGCTGGACAAAGAAGAATACGTTCGCTTCTATGAGGCGCTCACCACCGCGCAGCGCGCTATCCTGCGTGATTTTGACCGTCGCGAGCTTTTTGCGGCCTGCCAACCGGTCGAGGAGGTGGCGCGCACCGGCCCTGATGCGCTGCGTTTCGGGGCGCTCAAGCCGGTCGGTGTCGATGACCCTCGTACGGGGCGCTGGCCTTATGCGCTGGTGCAGCTGCGGGCAGAAAACGAGGCTCGTACGGCCTGGAACCTGGTGGGTTTTCAGACCAACTTGACCTTCCCGGAGCAGCGCAGGGTGTTTTCCCTGCTGCCGGGCCTTGAGCACGCGGAATTCCTGCGCTATGGCGTCATGCATCGCAATACCTTCCTCGACGCGCCGCGCGTACTGGCGCCGGATCTTTCGCTGGCAGCAGCGCCGAATCTGTTCATGGCGGGACAGATCATGGGAACTGAGGGTTATCTCGAGGCGATGAGTGGCGGCCTGCTCGCTGCGCTCATGGTATGTGCTCGCGTAAAGAGGAGTGCGGCGCCTGATCTCTTGCCCCGCACGACCACGTTGGGGTCGCTCTTTCGCTATGCCACCGACCCTGCCACAACCGACTATCAACCGATGCACGTCAACTACGGGCTGATCGAGCCGCTCACGCCACACCTGCGCAACAAGCAGGAGCGCTACCGCGCCTACCACCTGCGCGCTCTGCAGGCTACGGCTCAGTGGCGATGTGAGCATCAGGAGCTGTTCTGATGACGATCGATGCACAGACCTCCGCCTTCCTGGCTGAATTGCGCGGCGTGCGTGGTCTGTCGCAGCATACGGTGAGCGCTTATGCCAGTGACCTGGCAGCTTACGCCGACTGGGGTGAGCGTAACCGCTACGACCTGCTCACGATCGACTATCGAAGCCTACGCGGCTATTTGGCTGAACTTGACGCCGCCGCCTATGAGCGTACGACCATCGCGCGTAAGATGGCCTGTTTGCGCGCGTTTTATGTGTTCCTGACAGAGAAAGGCCTGATCGAGCGCAACCCTGCTGAGCTTCTTCAGTCTCCCAAACTTGGACGGCGCCTGCCCAAAGCGCTGGACAGCGATGAATTGCAGAGGCTTCTCGGCGCCGTCGACGAGTCGACGCCGTCTGGCCAGCGTGACAGCGCGCTGCTGGAGTTTCTCTATGCAACCGGCGCGCGTGTTTCTGAAGTTGCTGCGGTCACGGTCGCAGACATCGACTACGATTCCGGGCGCGTGAGGTTGATGGGCAAGGGGAGCAAAGAGCGCTACGTCCCCCTGCATCCGCTTGCGCTTGCAAAACTGCGGGACTACGAGGCTCAGGTGCGCCCCGAGCTACTTGCCCACAACACAAAAGCGACCTCGCCGCTGCCTGGCGGATTGTTTCTGTCGACACGTGGCAATGCGCTCTCCTCTGATGCGATCCGCCGTATTGTTCATCGTTATGGGTTGTTGGCAGGTATTGCGCCCACCTTCAGCCCTCACAGCCTGCGCCACACCTTTGCGACCGACCTCTTAAACGAGGGCCTGGACCTGCGCAGCGTCCAGGAGCTTCTGGGCCACGCTAACCTTTCGACGACCCAGATCTATACGCACCTCTCGACCCGTAGGTTGCAGGAGGCATACCACCAAGCCCACCCCCGCGCCTGAATGACGCGCCTGAACGCCCGCTGACGTCGTTCCCGCTAAGCTCGCGGCCCTCAGGCCGCCACGCTTTTCGGCGCCTCGTCAGCGAACGTTCATTTCGCGTCATTGCTTTACGGCTGATCTTGTCATGAAGTCCTTTTGTTATACTTAGAAATGCTGGTAACGGCAGTAAAAAAGATATGCCTTGACGCTTAATAAAGGAGCTTGTTGCACCTATGATCATAGCCATCGATGGCCCCGCGGGGTCAGGAAAATCAACGGTAGCACGCCGGATAGCTGAGCTCCTGGGTTTTCACTATCTTGATACCGGCGCGATGTATCGCGCTGTGACCGTTGCTGCCCTCAAGCGAGGCATCGGGCTTGAAGATGAGTCGGCCCTCGCTGGTCTGGCGCGCGCAGTACGTATCGACTTTGGCTATCGCCCCGGGGAGGCATTGCCCTCACAGGTTCTGATCGATGGCGAGGATGTGACGCGCGCAATACGCCTGCCCGCCACTGACGAGGGGGTCAGCAGGGTCGCGAGCCTGCCAGAAGTGCGCAGCGCCCTGGTAGCCCAACAGTGCGCGCTGGCGGCCCAGGCAGACACGGTGGTGGAAGGCCGCGATATTGGTACTGTTGTGTTCCCGGATGCTGAACTTAAGGTGTTTTTGACCGCGGACCCAAAAGTCCGGGCGCGTCGCAGGATCGAACAGAACGAAGCACATGATATTGGGGGCGAGCTAGATCGCCGCAGTGCCTACGAGGCGCTTCTGGCGCGTGACGAAGCTGACAGCAACCGCGCGTACTCACCGCTTGCAGCTGCGCCTGACGCCCGTGTTCTTGACACGACCGACCTCACGCTTGATGAGGTCATCGCCCGTATTCTTACCTGGACAGCAGAGATCCGGAAAGGAGAGGCGCAATGAAGCCGCGTGAGCGTGTCGGCAAGCCCTTCCAGGGTCCGGATGCCCCTCGCTGGGGGTTTTTCCGCATCGTTGTTCCGATAGCGAGCCTGGTCGTCCGTATGATCTTTCGGGTGAACTTAGATGGCCTGGACAAGGTCCCGGAAGGCCCGATGATCGTTGCCGGTAACCATGTCAGCTATGTTGACGGCTTGCTGCTCTGCGTGCTCCAGACGAAGTATCGCCACCCGACCCACTTTCTCATCAAGCAGGAGATGTATGACGCCAGCTCGTTTCTGGGCTGGGTGTTTAACCAGATCGGGTCGGTACCCGTTGAGCGTGGTACGGCGGACCGTAAGATGATTTCTCACTGTGAAAGGCTCCTGAAAGCCGGCGACAGTCTGGGGATCTTTCCTGAAGGGCGCCGCGTGCTTGACAAGGCAGAAGGGGAGCTGGGCGAGGCACTGTCCGGCGTCGCATTTTTGGCGATTCGCAATAATGTGCCGATCATGCCCGTGGGTATTGTGGGCACCGACAAGATCATGAAGCCTTTCCCCCGTATCCCCAAGGTCTATGTGCGTATCGGGCGCCCGCTCTATCCCGAGGACTTCGAAGGCGCTCGCCGCGAGCGCATGGACGCCATGACCACGGCAGTCATGGCCTCGATCGCCGAGCAGATGGACACGGCAGAGATCGCGCGCACCGGGCGCCTGAGCCACAAGCACCAGGCAGGCGCGACCGTCAAACAGAAGATGGGCGAGGTCCATACCACGGCAAGCTCCGAAAAAGCTACGGTTGATCCTGATGAGGACCTGCAACCTGAGAGCTCTGGCTCAAAGGAGGCTGATGCCTGATGGCCCCCCAGATCCGCATAGCGCGTGACGCTGGCGTCTGTTATGGGGTCGAGCGTGCCCTGAAGTTGGCGCATGAAGCGGCCGCTCGTGCCGGTCATGCCTCTACGCTCGGGCCGCTCATTCACAATCCGCGTGTCGTCGAAGAACTTGCAAGCGAAGGGGTCGCGGTCATCGATGACCTGCAGGAGCTTAGCCCAGGCGATACGCTCATCATCCGGACCCACGGGGTCAAAGCGTCCCGGATCACTGAAGCCCAGGACCGGGGCATCACGGTCATCGACGCGACCTGCCCGTATGTGCGTAAAGTCCAGCAAGCGGTGCGTACCTTATCGGCCGAAGGCTACCAGGTCATCATCATCGGCGAGCGCGATCATCCCGAGGTCGTCGCGGTGCGCTCTCATGCAGGCGCAGGAGCCCTGGTCGTCTCGACGCCTGATGATATCCCTGCAGAACTCTCAGCGCATAAAGCGGGCGTGGTGGTACAAACTACGCAGACACTCGATGCGCTCCAGGCGGTGGTTGCGGCGTTGATGCCTCGTTGTCAGGAATTGCGCGTCTATAACACGATTTGTGACGCGACCAGCAAACGCCAGGAGGCTACGCGCGAGCTGGCGCTTGATTCGGAAGTGATGGTGGTCGTGGGTGGTCAGAATTCCGGCAACACGACCCGCCTGGCGAGCATTAGCCGCGAGGCAGGCGCGCGTACCTACCATATCGAGCGTCCCGAGGAACTCCAACGCGCGTGGTTTGAAGGCGTCCAGCGTATTGGCGTAACTGCGGGCGCTTCCACCCCTGCCGAGCACCTGGATAGTGTGGTCGCACATATCGGGGAGCTGGTAGCGTGAAGCAGTCCGCTTACTACGAGCGCCCGGAGACAAACACCTCAGGGGTACCTGACACTACTGGTGACAAACACCCCAGGGGTACCTGTCACGACCAAGGCAATACGGTCACTCAGGTCACAGCGAACTCGCCGGCAGAGCGTGGCGGTTTGCAGACGGGCAACCGCTTGTTTGAGGCAGAGGGGCAGGCGCTGCATGATTTGATCGATTGGCGCTGGTACAGTGATGGCGAGCGTGTTGAGGTGACCGTCGAGGACCCTGCAGGCGCACGCCGCAGCCTTATGCTTGAACGAGCGCCTGGCGAGGACTGGGGATTTGAAACAGCCGACGTACTCTTCGACGGCGTCAAGACCTGCGCCAACAACTGCGAGTTTTGCTTCATGAAGCAGTTGCCGCCGGGACTGCGCCCATCGTTGTATGTGCGCGATGACGATTACCGGCTTTCGTTTCTGCAGGGCAATTTCGTAACCCTGACCAATCTCGACGACGCCGAAGTCGAGCGCATCATCGAGCAACGGCTGTCCCCGCTCCACGTTTCGCTTCATGCGGTCGATCCCGCCGTGCGTAAGCGCCTGATCGGTCCACGGCAGGCGCGCGGCCTGGAGGTGCTTGATCAGCTCCTTAGCGCCGGGATCGACGTTCATATCCAAATCGTACTGGTGCCTGGTGTCAACGACGGCGAAGTACTGGATCAGACGCTTTCCTATCTTTGCGATCCAACACGTAAGCCACACATCGCCAGCGTTGGCATCGTGCCGGTCGCCTGGACCAAGTACGCGAAAACGCCGGAAGGTGAAGGTGAAGGTGCGGACGCAGACAAGAACGATAGCGCGAGCCCGTTGCGTGACTGGACCGACCAGATCGACGCCGCTCGCGTGATCGAACAAGTCCAGCGCTATCAGTTTGCCGAGGAAGAGGCCCAGGGCTGGGATTGGGTCAGCCTGGCCGATGAGTTCTACATCACGGCGCAGGCGCCGTTTCCGATGGCAAAGTACTACGGGGGTTTTCCGCAGCTCGAAAACGGCATCGGCATGGTCTGGGGCTTGATCGAGGACTTCAAGGAGCATCTGCCGCAACTTCAGCAGGCGCTTTCTCTTGTGCCGGAGCAGTCTGAAGCTCTCACGTTAGTCTGCGGGGAGCTGATCCGCGATACCTTGCTCGGCGCGCTCTCCGCGATCGGGGCAGGAGGCAAGGTCCGCTTGTTGCCCGTGCGCAACGAGTTCCTCGGAGGGACGGTCAGCGTCACGGCGCTTTTGTCCTCAGCAGATATCCTGCGGGCGGTCACCTATGACAGCGAGCGTCTCAGCTTGCCGACGACTTACCTGATCAGTGACGTGATCTTTAACTACGCGGGGCAGACCCTTGACGGGCGCACTGCCGCAGACATCAGCGCAACAGCGCCCGCATCGCTTGTTTTCTTCCCGTCGTCTGCGCCTGGCCTGGCGCGCGCAATCGAGGACTTAGCGGGAGAAGGGAGCTGGTCATGACCGATCGCCTTCCGATAGTGGCCGTCGTCGGCCGTCCCAACGTAGGGAAGTCGACGCTCGTCAATCGCCTCGCGCGCTCTGATGACGCCATCGTCCATACGAGCGCCGGAGTCACCCGCGACCGCAGTTACGCCCCCTGCGAGTGGAACGGGCGTTATTTTATCCTGGTCGACACGGGCGGCATCGAGATAAGCTCAACCGATGAGTTCCAACTGGGTATCAAAGCCCAGGCTCAGATGGCGATCGAAGAGGCCGACCTGATCCTGTTGCTTGTTGATGGGCGCGGGGATGTCACCTCAGAAGACGAGCAGGTCGCTCGCCTCATCAAGCGCGCCCGTAAGCCTGTGATCCTGGTCGTCAACAAGGTTGATACGCCGGGTTCGCTCACGGAGACGTACGCCTTCTACCAGATGGGGCTGGGGGAGCCGATCCCGGTTTCGGCGACCCATGGCAATGGCACGGGCGACTTACTCGATCTGGTCGTAGACGCACTGCCAGACGCTGCGCGCGAGGCTCCGGTCGACGACAGCATCAAGGTCGCCCTGCTGGGGCGCCCCAATGCTGGCAAGTCCTCGCTGCTCAACCGCCTGGTGGGTGAGGAGCGTTCGATGGTCAGCGCCGTGGCGGGTACGACGCGTGACTCGCTTGATACGAAGATCACCTATCACGATCGCCCCTATACGTTGATCGATACGGCCGGGTTGCGGCGCAAAGGGCTCATCACCGACGATGTTGAATACTATGGTTTTGTACGCGCGATGCGGGCATTGGAGCGCGCTGACGTAGCGGTGCTGCTCATCGACGCCTCGGTCGGGCTGACCGACCAGGACCAGCGCATCACGAACTTTGCGATAAACCGGGGTTGTGCCCTGGTCATCGCCGTTAACAAGTGGGACCTTATGCGCGGCGAAGAAGAGCAGCGCGAAGAACTCCTGGGACGCCTCGAAGACCGGCTGACCTTCGCGTCCTGGGCGCCTGTGATCCGGCTCTCTGCCCTGACGGGGCGAGGGATCGAACTGGTACTCGACACAGTCGAAGCCGCCTACGACAGCGCCCAGCAGCAGATATCAACCAGTGCGCTTAACCGCTTGCTCACCGAGCTGCGTGACTTTGGCCATACGGTCAATCGCCAGGGCAAGACCCTGCGTTTGAACTACGTGACGCAGACGCACACGGGACCGCCAGGATTTACCTTTTTCTGTAATTTTCCAACGCTGGTCGATGACAGCTTCGAGCGTTACCTGGAAAATCGCCTGCGGGAGCACTTCGACCTGACCGGAACGCCGATTACCTTGAAGTTCAAGAAGAAGGGGGAGTAGGGCATGCTCGCTGATCTGCATATACCGCTCTGGGCGGGATTCGTGTTCCTGGTCGTGGTGTGCTATTTCGTGGGCGCTATCCCGTTTTCGCTGATCGTCGGCAAGCTGATCTATCACAAGGACCTGCGCACGATGGGATCGGGCAACCTGGGAACGACCAACGCACTGCGCTGTTTTGGTCCGGTGGCAGGCGCCCTGGTACTGATACTGGATGGCCTGAAAGGCGCCGCGGCGGTCTATCTGGCGCGCTGGCTCTTCCCGCAGATGGCAACGCCGGCGTTTTTCGAGTCGCTCTCAAAGCTGATCCGCCTCGCCTATAGTACGCAGGGCTATCCGCGGCTGACCGCTCACTGGGCCTTGGTCACTGCGTCCGTCGCGACCATCGTAGGACATGCGTTTTCTCCCTATATCAAGTTCAAAGGGGGCAAGGCGATGGCAGCGACAGGTGGCATTGTGATCGCGATGTTTCCCAAGCTTTTGCCTATCCTGGTGCCGGTATTTCTCATCCTGGTCTTTGTAACTCACTATGTCTCGGTCGCTTCACTGACGATAGCCGTACTGCTGCCGCTGACGATGTGGCTGTTCTATCCATCGTTACCGTTCATCATCTTCTCGGTCGCGGCGTCGCTATTCGTTATATGGTTACATCGAAGCAACATCGCCCGCCTGCGTGCGGGTACCGAGAACAAGCTTGAGTTCGGGCGCAATAAGGCGCCCGTGGATGAAAACGGAGATTAGGATGCGCGTTGCAGTCATTGGAGCAGGTTCCTGGGGGACAGCTGTCTGCTGGCTTCTGGACCAGAAAGGCCATGAAGTGACCCTCTGGGCACGGGAGCCGGAGATCGCTGACTGCGTGAGCACTGAGCATCGCAATCCCCTCTACTTACCTGATGTGCGTTTTTCTGAGCGCGTTACCGCTTCACATGAGTTCGCGCCTGTGCTGGATGGCGCGCGCGCGGTCGTGATGGTCACGCCGTCGGTGGGCGTACGAGCTACGGCTCACGGGATGGCGCCTTACCTGGGCGATGATGTACCGGTCATTATCCTGAGTAAAGGCATCGAGGACGGCAGTTCGCTGTTGATGACCCAGGTACTCGAGGAGGAGTTTGGCCATCCTGAGCGCATCGCCGGCCTGTCCGGGCCTAATCATGCAGAAGAGGTCAGCCGCGGGATGCCTTCAGCGACGGTCGTAGCTTCCAACTCTCAGGCGACCGCCGACCTGTTCCAGGGCCTGTTTGCGACGAGTTTCTTCCGGGTCTACACCAACACCGACCTCGTCGGCGTTGAAATGTGCGGCACAGGCAAAAACGTTATCGCGATCGCCTGTGGCGTCTGCGATGGCCTCGGCTTTGGAGATAACGCAAAAGCATCGCTTATGACGCGCGGACTGGCCGAGCTTGCTCGGCTGGGCGCTGCGGTCGGCGCCGACCAACGGACCTACATGGGCCTGGCTGGCATGGGTGACTTAGTCGTCACTTGCACATCGCAGCACTCGCGCAATCGCAGCCTGGGCGAGCTGATCGCGCAGGGTGGTACCTTGCAGGGCTATGAAGAAGCGACGAAGATGGTCGTCGAGGGGGCCGTGGCCTGCCGCGCGCTTCATCACCTGGCGCAGCAGCGCGGCATCGAAGTACCGATCATCGAGGTCGTCTATGCGATACTCTATCACGGGCTGAGCCCCAAAGACGCGCTGCCCTTGCTTATGGACAGGCCTCAGGGAAGTGAGACCTTATGACGCTTCTGATCGCGCCATCGCTTCTGTCCTGTGACTTCGCACGCTTAGGTGAGGAGGCTTGCCTGATGCAGCGTGCGGGGGCAGACCTGCTCCACCTGGATGTGATGGACGGGCACTTTGTCGAGAATCTGACCTTTGGCCCGCCGGTCATCAAGGCGCTTAAAGCCGCCACGACGCTGCCGCTTGACGCGCACCTGATGATCACGAACGCTGATGACTGCGTGGACTGGTACCTGGACGCGGGCGCCGACTATGTGACCGTCCACGTCGAGGCGTGCCGCCATCTGGACCGGGTCCTGAACCATATCCGCGAGCGTGGCGCGAAAGCCGGTATCGCGCTCAACCCTGCCACTCCGCTCGATTTTGCCGAAGAAGTTCTTGAGTTGGTCGACCTCGTGCTCGTCATGAGTGTCAATCCCGGTTTCGGGGGACAGAGTTTCATCGAGCGCGCAACCGACCGCGTCGCGGAGATCGATGAGATGTGCCGCTTTGCCGGGGTCGCCCCGCTCATCTCGGTGGACGGGGGCATCAACGAGCAGACGGCTGCAGAAGTCGCCGCGGCGGGAGCGACCTGCCTCGTGGCTGGCAACGCGATCTTTGGCGCAGCGGATCCGGCGGCGGCCCTTGAAACGATACGGGCGGCTGCAGTCGCTGCCCAGATGGATCGCGACGAGGAGTTGGCTGAGGGATTTGATGACTTTGCTGCTGACGAGCTGAGCGGCGACAGGCTACAGGAATAGTAGGGGGCCTCATGTTTGCAGGTGTGATCGAAGCGGTAGGGATCGTTTCCCAGATAGTGGTGCGCGGACCAGGCGCTCAGATCGAGATCTATGCTCCTGATTTTGGGCGCGACATGGCGTTAGGGGATGCGGTCGCCGTCGATGGGGAGAAACTTGCCATCGCGCAGTTCATGCGCGGGTCTTTTGCCGCAGACATCACAAGCGATGCGCGCGATCACACGACGCTGGGCGAGCTGACGACTGGCCAGAAGGTCAACCTCGAACGAGGTTTGAGGATGTCGGACCGGATCGGGGGGCACACCCTGACAGGCATCACTGACGGCATTGGCATTGTCGAGCAACGCAACACCGCGGGCAACACGCTTTCCTTCACTTTCCGCATACCGATCGCTCTGTCAGACTACCTGGTCGAGAACGGGCCGATCGCCATAAACGGGGTATCGCTTAACGTGACCCGGCTGGACGGGGATTTAGTGACCTGCCTGGTGGTACCTGCGGTCGCAGAACAGACGACCTTGCTGGATCTGACCCTTGACGCCCCGGTCAACATCGAAGTGGATCTAGTCGCAAAGTATTTAAAAAAATTTACTAGCGCGTCTTAACGTCCGCTAACTTTGTTCCCGCGAAACTCACGGGCTAAAGCCCGCATCGTTTCACGGCGCCTTGTTAGTGAACGTTAATTTCGCGCTATCTTGTTACCGCTTTCTTTTTAGACTGCGCTCGCGCCTTACTCTTTTTCTGTGCCGCTCGTGGAAAAATAATGAAACCCGGGTTACATATTCTGTTATTCAGTGCTGTTGCATGCGATGATTATCAATGGAGAAAATACTACAAATTTATACCGGGAGAAGATATAAGGATATGAGAAAGAAGGTTCTCTGAATGGGCAGTAAGTATTTTGATTATGCAGCGACGTCGCCGATGGATCCGCGGGTCACCGAGGCAATGCTTCCTTATTACACGCAGGAGTTTGGCAACCCGAACTCGCTTTATACCCTGGGGCGCGACGCGGCCCGTGCCCTTGAGGCAGCGCGCGAGAAGTTCGCGGCAGGCATCGGAGCGGTGCAACCCTCAGAAATCGTGTTTACGAGCGGCGGCAGCGAGGCAGACAACGCGGCGTTCTTTTCAACTTTGCGCAAGGTAGCGCCTGATGGTGGCCACCTCATCACGTCAGCCTATGAGCATGACGCCGTTCTTGAAACGGCCGAGTGGCTGGGAAAACATGGCTATGACCTGACCCTGGTCAAACCGCGCAAGGACGGGCATGTCTATCCCGAAGACGTCAAAGCGGCCCTGCGCGAAGATACCAAGCTGGTCAGCATCATGCACAGCAATAACGAGATCGGCTCGATCAATGACATCAAGAGCATCGCTGCTCTTGCCCATGAAGCCGGCGCGCTCATGCATACCGATGCGGTGCAGTCACTGGGAAAGATCCCCTTTGATGTGGTCGATCTCGACGTCGACATGGCTTCGTTTTCCGCGCATAAGGTGCACGGGCCCAAGGGAGTCGGTGCGCTCTACCTGAAGCGTGGTACGCGCTTTGACGCGCTCATCAAAGGCGGCGGACAGGAGACCAAGCGCCGTAGCGGTACTCAGAATGTGGCGGGCGCGGTCGGTTTTGCCACAGCGCTTGAGTTGGCGCTTGAGGTGCGCGAGTCCGAGGCAGTCCGCCTGGCGGCGCTACGCGACCGGGTCATCGACGGCGTCACTTCGCGCCTGGAAAACGTTCAGGCGACGGTCGATACCGGCGAGCGCCTGCCCAACATCGCATCGCTGCTGGTCAAGGGCGTCGAAGGGGAGTCGATGTTGCTCCAACTTGACAACCTCGGATTCTCAGTTTCGACGGGCTCTGCCTGCAGTTCTGGTTCGCTTGAGGCCAGTCATGTGTTGCTTGCCATTGGCGTACCGCAGGTCATCGCTCACGGCAGCCTGCGCATCTCATTAGGCATAGATAATACCGAGGCCGACATCGATGAGTTCATTGATGCGCTCGTGCCGATCGTCGAGAAACTGCGCGCAATGTCGCCGGTGTACAAAAAGATGTTCTGCGGCGAAAACCCGATAACTTTCTGACGTGCCTGTCTCCGCCTGGCGTTGTTCTCGCGAGGCTTACGGCCAACAGGCCGCTGCGCCTCGCGACGCCTAGCCAGACGAAGACATTCATCGCCAGAAAGTGCTATGCGCTTTTAAGAGAAGAAAACTAAGAAAGGAATGACGATGATATATTCAGATAAGGTAATGGAACACTTCCGCAACCCGCATAACGTGGGCAAGATCGAGAATCCTGACGGGGAAGGCGAGGTCGGCAATCCCGTTTGTGGCGACATCATGAACATCACGATCAGCGTTGATGGGGAAGATACCATCACC
Source organism: Coriobacteriia bacterium (assembly GCA_009778715.1). GTDB lineage: Bacteria > Actinomycetota > Coriobacteriia > WRKU01 > WQUG01 > WQUG01. The sequence continues at coordinate 12,854 of WRFR01000028.1, forward strand.
GACGCCAAGTTCCAGACGCTTGGCTGTGGCGCGGCTATCGCGACCTCTTCGATGGTGACCGACTTGGTCAAAGGCCAGAAGATCCAGGATGCCGTCAAGATCAGCAAGCAGGATGTGGCCGATGAGCTCGACGGGCTGCCAGCGGTCAAGATGCACTGCTCAGTACTTGCCACCGACGGCCTTAAGGTCGCGATCGACGACTACCTGAAGAAGAACGGGCGCGAGCCGCTCTCTGGCGAAATCAAGAGCGCCGATCCTAACTTCGATCCGCATGCAGAGGAAGAACCCGCTGAGGGCGAGGACGATTAAGTGAAGCCTCCGGCCGCAGCAGGGGAGCCGGGCCCCCTCACCGTCGGTGAGGTGCTGGCGCTGCTTGACGAGCGCTATCCCCTTCAGGACGCCGAGTCCTGGGACCGTGTCGGCTTGCTTGTGGGTGACCCTGGGCAGCCGGTCAACCACATCGTGTGCGCGCTCGACCCGAATGACGAGACCTTGCGCCGGGCGCAGCAGGCCGGCGCTGACCTTCTTGTCACCCATCATCCAACCTACCTGCCTCCTGAGCCAGGCGAGCAGCCGCCAGCCTACGGGGTCGTTCTTGAGAAAGTCGCCCGGGACCTGGGCAGCGCGCTTATTGCTTGTCACACCAACCTTGATGTGAGCGAGGAGGCGCGCCTCAGCCTGGGCGCTGGTTTGCCGCTGGTATCACGCGGGCCCCTGGTCACTGCGACTGACGAACAGGGCCAGGTGCTGCCGGCCTTTGCACAGCTTTGGGAGGCGACTGCCGCGCTGTCCGCAACAAGCGTAGCCAAGTTGCTCGCGCGGCGTTTTCAGGCGCCGGTACGCCTGAGCCTTGCTCCAGCGGATGCTGGCCAGCTTACGCGCGTTGTAACCGCAACGGGATCTGGTGGCGACGCCCTTGACGCTGCGATCGAGAGTGGCGCGCAGCTCTTCATTACCGGAGAGATGAAGTATCACCAGCTGGTCGAGGCCCGCGACCGGGGGATTTCCTGCATTGAAGTGGGCCACGATGTGAGCGAGTGGCCTTTGGCGGCCCTTTTGCATGATACGCTGGTAGGGGATTGCACAGACCGTGGGGTGACAGTCGCCTTGCTTCCGCGCGATCTTTTCTCACAGATTATCACGGAAGAGGACCCGGATCATGGATGAAGAGCTCAAGAGGATCGGTGACCAGCTCCTGGAGCTCCAGGAGATCGATACCGCACGGCGAAAGGTCGCCGAGCAGATCGACGCTTTGCCTCAGAAGCGCATAGTCGCGGCCCTGCGTGCCAAGCAGGCTGAAGGCGATCAGCGGATCAAGCTGATCGAAGCAAAGATTGCTGAGGTCGCGGGTTCAGAGGCAGATCTGGGCAAGGATCTTGCGGCGGTCGAAGCACGGATCTCTGAGGAGCAGGGCCACATTGACGAGGCGACCGATCACCGTGAGGCAGCGGTGTTGAGTACGTCGCTTGACGCGCTCGCCCAGCGCAAGGACGCCCTGGAGAACAAAAGCCTTGAGCTGTTGCAGAAGCAGCAGGACTACGAAAACCTGCGGACTGACACTGAGGAAAAGATTGGAGTCCTACAGGCACGCGAAGGTGCTGAGATCGCGGCGTATCGCGAGCAGGCAGGGGCACTGAAAACGGAGCTTGACGGGCTTGACGCCCAGCGCAAAGCTGTGACGGATACGCTCCCGGCCGACGTGCTGGCGCGCTATGACACCCTGGTGGAGACAAAAGGTGGCATCGTGGTCACCCGCTTCAAGAAAGGGAAATGTCTGGGATGCTCGATTGTGCCGCCTACCGGGCAGCGCGCGCGTATCGAGGACAGTGATGAGATCGAAGCCTGCCCGCAGTGTGGCCGGCTGTTAGTGGTGGAGCAGTGACATGAAAGATGACACGGGACAGGAGCAGCAGGCCTTTATCCTGCATACTGACGGCGGCTCGCGCGGAAACCCCGGACCTTCTGGTATCGGTTTCGTGCTGGAATGCGGGAGCGTTGAGGTCGCAAGCGGCGGAGCGTTCATCGGGACAACCACCAACAACGTGGCGGAGTACGAGGCGCTGATCTGGGGCCTGGAGAATGCGAAAGCGCTGGACGCGCGGCGCGTGGAGATGATCGCCGACAGCGAGTTGATGGTCAAACAAGTCACCGGCGCTTACAAAGTCAAGAACCCCGCTCTCAAAGCGCTGTCCGCGCATGTCCAGTCCCTGTTGGCGGATCTGGAGTCCTGGACGATCAAGCATACCTTGCGTGAGGATAACAGCGAGGCCGATGCGCTCGTCAACCAGGCGCTTGACGCGCGCGAAGAAGTAGGAGAGGCGCCCGCCGCCTATACACCGACGCAACGGAGCCTGTTTCCTGATGAGGAGGAGCCGCTCATGGCTAACAAAGCCGATAAAGCCGATACTGCTGCCACATATGCGTCTTCATCTGCGGATACAAAGCCTCAGAAGAAGGCCTCTGGCGCTCCCAAAGCCGCTCAGGTGGCACAGACGCCGGGAACCTACTACCTGACGGTCAAAGAGCACTTCGACGCCGCACACAGCCTCTACGGCTATCCGGGGCCTTGCAGCGAGCTGCATGGGCATACCTGGGAGGTCGAGGTAACGGTGTGCGGGCGCAAGCTGGATGAGATCGACATCGTCTATGACTTCAAGTCACTGAAGGATGATGTTCGGGGGATACTGGTGGATTACGATCACCATCATCTCAATGAGGTCAAGCCGTTTGATACGCTCAGCCCGACGGCAGAAAACCTGTCGCGCATCATTTACGATCGCCTGGCTCAGGTGGTAGATCCCCGGGTGAAGGTTTTTGAGGTCGCGGTCTGGGAGTCTCCGATCGCGCGCGTTGCTTTTCGCTCAGACGCCGTCCGCTGAGCAGCGCATCCTCGCCAAACTTATCCCGGATAGAATCAAGCTTGTTCACAAGTTGCTCATGCGAAGCGCGCTCTTCCTGAGGTTGCGTGTCAAACAGCCCGAGCTGTTCGCGGCCAGATGTGAAATTCGAGACCCCAACACCCAGCAAGCGTACGCCTCGGCCCGCGGGCCAGATTCCTGTGAACATGTCCAGGACCCAGGGCAGAAAGATCCGCTCGTTATCAAAAGGCGGGTCGAACGTGCGGCTGGCGATCTTGGTCGTGAAGTCCCCATAGCGAACTTTCAGGGAGAGCGTGCGCCCCTTGAGGCCCTGTTGACGCAGGCGCCGACCGACGTGTGCGGCAAGCGCTCGCAGTGCGTCGTCGATCTCTGCACGGGTGCGCAGGTCCCGGGGATAGGTGTTCTCGTTGCTGACCGATTTGACCGGGTCGCCCGTGGTCACCGGGCGCGTATCGATGCCGGCGGCGCGATCATGGAATTGCTGGGTGAGCGAGCCAAAGATCGGGAGCAACTCATCAATATTTGTCGCGGCAAGTTGGCCGAGCGTCTCGATATCGAGCTGGTGGAGCCTCTTGCTGGCCTTTGGGCCGATCCCGCTCATCTTCTTGACGGGCAGGGGCTCAAGAAACGCCGCTTCGGTCCCCGGTTCGACAACGGTAAGCCCGCGTGGCTTCTGAAAGTCGGAGCCGATCTTGGAGACGGTCATTGAAGGTGAGAGGCCGATGGAACCCGTGATGCCGAGCTCTGAGACGCGGGTAAGTATCTCTGCGGCGATCTCGGCCGGATGGCGCGTGTCGAAAGTGTCCGGCGTGATGTCTGCGAAGGCTTCGTCGATCGAGACAGGGCGCACGGCTGGGGTGTAACTGCGCAGGATGTTAAAGACCGCCTCAGAAAGCTCATGGTAGCGGGCGAAATCAGGACGCACCCAGATCGCCTGGGGACAGAGGCGCTCAGCGATCTTTGAGCTCATGGCAGAATGCACGCCAAACTCACGCGCTTCGTAGCTGGCCGTTGACACGACGCCGCGCCTTGAGGCATCCCCTCCGACGATGACCGGTTTACCACGTAGGTCAGGATCGTCGAGCTGCGCCACACTCGCGAAGAAGGCGTCAAGGTCAAGGTGGATGATGGCGCGCCCATCCCACGGACGGCCGGCGAAGTACGCCACTTGCGCTGTGTAGTCCACGTCTGGCATGCCCTCAGTATAGCAGAATACGGACGTTTGTGCGATCAACTTAATTCACCTATAATTGAACACAGCATATGACAAGGGGTCAGGTACTTTGTCATGCGCGCATGGCAAAGTACCTGACCCCTTGTCACCAACAGCAACCAAGAGGAAGGACCACGTGACACCGTCACCCACAGAGCGTAGGCTTGCGGCAGATAAGTTCGTCGAGGAATGGCGCGGCAAGGGCCGCGAAGATGAGGACGACCAGACTTTCTGGAACCAGTTCCTGCAGGAAGTCATGGGTGTGGCGCGCGTCCATCATGAGATCGACTATCAGAAGAAGGTCAAGATCATCGGCGCCGCGGGCACAGGGCGTATCGATGCCTACATCCCGTCCAGCAAGGTTCTCATAGAGCAGAAGTCGCTGGCCATCGACCTCGACGCTAAGCAGCCGGGTCACGACGACCTCACTCCCTATGAGCAGGCCGTGCGCTATGCCCAGAACCTCCCGCTGACCGAGCGGCCCAACTATATCATCGTCTCTGACTTTGGGAGCTTTCGCCTCTACGACTGCCGCGAGGACTTCAATCAGGCGCCCGTAGCCGTCACCCTCGAAGAGCTGCCCGATAACCTCCAGGTCTTTCACTTTCTCATCAGCGAGATCAACGAAAAGATCGAAAAGGAAGAGCGGGTAAACCGCGACGCCGCACGTCGCATCGGGCGGCTCTATAAGCTGATGGCGGGGCAGTACCGCGACCAGGACAGCGCGCGCCACGACCTCTCGGTCCTGATGGTCCGGATACTGTTTTGCCTGTACGCGGAGGACAGCGGCCTGTTTGACGAGGCGCAATTTACCTCCTACCTGAAGACGCGCATGGAAGACCTTTCGACGCTGCGCCACGCGCTCATCGACGTCTTCACCACGCTGAGCACGCCGCCGGAAGCGCGCGCGGCCAACTATGACATCAACGAGGCGCTGCAGCAGTTCCCTTACGTAAACGGCGGGCTGTTTGAGAGCGAGATCCAGGTCCCACCGCTGACCGAGGAGATCAAGCTTGAGCTGTTAGCGCACTGCGCCAACTTCAACTGGGCGCCGATCTCTCCGGTCATCTTTGGTTCGATCTTTGAGAGCATACTTTCCGGCGACGAACGCCGCGCCGGCGGCATGCACTACACGAGCCCGGCCAACATCCACAAAGTGATCGACCCGCTGTTCCTGGACGGCCTGCGGAGCGAGTTAAACGGAGCCGGTCACGAGCGGGCTAAGCTCCTGGCCCTGCAGGACAAGATGGCGAGTTTGAAATTCCTGGACCCGGCCTGCGGGAGCGGCAACTTCCTGACGCAGACCTACCTCGACCTGCGCCGCATGGAAAACGACATCCTTGAGCGCCTGTATGGCGACGCGGGAATGGGGAGCAGCGCGTCGGGCCAGACCGGGATGAACTTTGACACGGAGAGCCTCATAAAAGTGCATGTCGAGCAGTTCTACGGCATCGAGATCAACGACTTCGCCGTAAGCGTCGCGAGCACCGCTCTCTGGATAGCCGACCACCAGGCCAACCAAGAGACCAGCCGCATCCTGGATCATCCCTACATCAACCTGCCCCTCAAGAAGCTGCACAACATAGTGTGCGAGAACGCCCTACGGTTTGACTGGAGCGAGCTGCTGCCAGCGGAGAAGTGCAACTACGTGATGGGCAACCCACCGTTTGTTGGTTCATCGAACTGCACGGCAAAGCAAAAGCAAGACATCGTTGATCTGTATGGGAAGATTCGACTATCAAATTCGCTGGACTATGTTGCAGGCTGGTATTACAAGACCTGCGAGATGATGGTTATCAATCCTGAAATCAAAGCCGCGCTTGTTTCGACAAACTCGATTACGCAAGGCGAGCAAGTCGCACCGCTATGGGGCACTCTGTTCGAGCGGTTTGATGTCCATATCGATTTTGCTTGGAGAACGTTCATCTGGAATAGTGAAGCAAAAGATAAGGCTCACGTTCATTGTGTGATTATCGGATTCAGCATAAAGCAGACCAAGATGCCGAAAACAATATATGACAGCAATGGCGATGAGATTGATGCGCAAAACATCAATGCGTATTTAGTAAATGCTCCGAATGTGTTGGTTGTAAGCCAAAGTAAGCCGATTTGCGATATTCCACAAATGACTTATGGCAACAAACCTTCGGACGGTGGTCACCTTATATTGACACTGGATGAGAAAGAGGAGCTACTACTCGAGGAACCGGCATCAGAACAATTTATTAAACGCTATATTGGTTCAACGGAATTCATAAACGGGAACAATCGTTACTGTATCTGGTTGCATGATGTTTCGTTCAGTTTAGTAAAGAAGTGTTCTCGCATATTAGCGCGTATTGAGCAGGTAAGAGCATTTCGACTGGCTAGTAGTGCGAAGCCAACAGTAGAGAAAGCTGAAACGCCGCAGTTATTTTTCTCGATTACTCAGCCGAAGACAAATTACTTAGCTATCCCAGAAGTGTCTTCAGGCCAACGCCGCTATATTCCCATTGGATATCTTTCGCCTGACGTGATTGCAAGCAACAAGCTCTGCATTGTCCCTAATGCAACGCTCTATCATTTTGGTGTGTTAACCTCTAGTGTTCATATGGCTTGGACTCGGGCAGTTTGTGGAAGACTAAAGAGCGATTACCAATACTCAAAAGCCATAGTCTATAACAATTTTCCGTGGCCAGATGTATCCGACGAGCAGAAAGCGGAAATTGAGCATTTAGCGCAGGGCATCCTTGACGCTAGGGCGCAATACCCGGATAGCAACCTTGCTGATATGTACGGGGAACGATCAATGCCTTTCCACCCGGAGTTGGTAAAAGCCCACAAAGCACTGGACAAAGCCGTCGAGCGCGCCTACGGAGTCAACTTCCACGGCAACGAAGAACGTATCGTCGCCCACCTCTTCAAACTTTATTCAGAGAAGGCAGGGTAGGGATATGTTGTTGTCTTTGATTGACAAGCTTGGCATAAATGTTTCAGAACTTGACGACAAGAAGGAGCAAACCACATACAAGATTAAGTATGTTGCCAAATATGTTGAGTCTTGGCTACTTGTGAACGAGAATCGTGTAGATGTCACTTCAATAAACTTTATTGATTGTATGTGCAATGCGGGAATATATAAAGATGGAGATTTATCAACAGCTATAGAGATATTCAAGCTGTTTATTTTGGCTGCAACAAGCCATCCAGAAAAAACCTTTAACCTTTTGCTTAATGATAATAGGGCTGAGCGAATTGAAATATGTTCACAAATAATCACGGAAATATCCGACGGACATCAGCCATCAAATCTTGTCGTATCGTCTGTTTGCCAAGACGTGAATGATTATTTAATGGGACTTCAAAATAGAATGTCATGCCTAGGATTTGGGTCAACAATTCTATATGTTGATCCGTATAACTTGACAACAGTTGATATGAAGAAGTTGTCAGATTTTTTAAAACAAAAAGGGATCTACTGTGAACTGTTGCTTAATTTGGCTACGCAGCATTTTGTTAGAGATAAGGATGACGGGAGAATATCTCAATGTTTTGCTGGGCTTTCCATTGAGACAAAAGACGATTTGCTTCGAGCGACAGAGAGCTTCCTAAGGGTTGGTGCTATTAACCATGTGTTTAGATACCAATTTCACAATGTGAACGATGTTGAACTATATCAAATTGTTTTTGCGACGCCTCACCTCAGAGGGTTAGAAAAACTTAAAGATGCGATCTGGGAAGTGTTTAAGGGAAAGGAGCATCATCGAAATATTAAAGGATCCACCGTACAAACTACGCTATGGAATGAAACGGAAAAAGAAGATCGAGTGTCTAAATACGCTCCAGACGCTTGTGATATGTTAACGAGCCATTTCTCTGGTCAAACAAGTGTAGGATATGGGGATATTGAAGCATATATAATTGAAAACACAATGTTGGCGGCAACTCACATTATCCAAAGCGTTCTTAAGCCGCTCATAAAAGATTGTCGGATCGAAAAGATAAATCTCGTCGGAAACCGCAATAATTATCATGATGACAAATATAACTTTCAATTTCAGGGAGCGGACGAATAATGAAAACCATGACCCGGAAATCTATGTTATACAAAACTGGTGTTGAATATGGTGACTACACTATGAATCATGTGCTTGGTTGTAGCCACGGCTGCAAATATCCCTGTTATGCGTTCATGATGAAAAAGCGTTTTGGGCAAGTTAAGTCTTATGAAAGTTGGATTGACCCTTGGCTTGTCAGCAATACATTAGAAATTTTAGATCGTGAGATCCCACGTCTAAAAGATAAAATTTCTTCCGTGCAGCTCTGCTTTACTACTGATCCGTTTATGTATGGCTGTGATGAGATATCAGAAATGAGTCTTGCAGCAATAAAGAAGCTGAATGATGCAGGAATTAAATGCACGGTTCTGACTAAAGGGATCCTGCCCATTACTCTTGCGGACTATTCGGCTAAAAACGAGTACGGTATAACGATAATCTCATTAGATGAAGCGTACAGAAAGCGAATCGAACCAGGCGCGGCTCCGTATGAAGATCGCTTGGTGGCGCTAAAGGCCTTGCAAGAAAAGGGATGTAAAACTTGGGTCAGTATCGAACCATATCCTACTCCGAACTTGATTGAACAAGATATTGAATCGATTCTCGAAGCTGTTTCATTTACCGACAGGATTATTTTTGGACGTACAAACTATAGCAGAGAGATCAGTGCTTACAAACAGCACCGTCTTTTCTATAATGAGCAAGCAGCGGAAGTCATTAATTTCTGCGAGGCTAATAACATTGATTTCCACATAAAGAGCGGAACGATCAGTCATTTGTAAGTTGGAAGAAATGTCTCAGGAGGAGCATATGCCACATACCAATATTGAAATTGCAAAGATGCTGCGTATCGACGACCTGCGAACGGTATGGAAATCGGAGCCAAAGAACTTCACCAACTGGTTAGCAGAAGAGGATAATCTGGATCTACTTGGAGAAACTATAGGGCTTGAGCTCGAATTGGTGGAGACCGAATCTGCCGTGGGCAATTACAGCGCTGATATTATTGCTTCTGAAGTTAACACTGGCCACAAGATCGTGATAGAGAATCAGCTCGAGGACAGCAATCATGACCATTTAGGAAAAATCATCACCTATGCTTCGGGCAAAGACGCATCAGCTGTTGTTTGGATTGTTAAGCATGCCCGGGATGAACATGCGCAGGCAATTGAATGGCTTAACTCTCACACAGATGAAGGCCTCGGTTTCTTTCTGCTCGAAATAGAGCTTTGGCGAATAGGCGACTCGAAGCCAGCTCCTCGCTTCAATGTGGTTGAGCGTCCTAATGACTGGGGAAAAGCCATGAAAGCGGAAGGGCTCAATGAAACAGAAAGAATTCGATTGCAATACTGGAGCGCTTATAAAGAGCAAGCTGATGAGACTGAATGGTTTCGAAAGGTGTTTACACCCCAAAAACCCAGTAAGAATTTCTATTCGGATCTACATCTTGGATCATCGGCGTATATCATCTCACAAACACTCGGTGCGCGTGATAATAATATTACTGTTGCGTTTTATGTTCACAGTGATCATGAGCTGTTTGAAAGTGTGCGATTACCTCTGGAAGAATTTGCAAAAGAACGAAAGGTGGAATTTGTAATATTTGGTGATGACACTAAGGCCTGCGGCATTCGCTTCGTAAAGAAACACTGTGACATTAAGGGTAAGCCTGAGATGTGGCCGGAATTCATAAATTGGCAGATGGAGCAAGCTATTGCTCTTAGAGAGAAGCTCAGTCAGTTAGGGCTATAGCTGCAGAGACCATAGATAGTTGTTTGAGAGGAAGATAGTCAAATGTCCAAAGGCATAGTCTACATACTTACTAATCCCTGTCTTAATGGATGGGTGAAGATCGGGATGACGTCGCGTAACGATATTAAGGCGCGACTCAACGAGCTTAATGCGCCAGCAAACATCCCGCTCTCATATCGGGCCTACGCGCTCTATCACGTGGATGATCCGGCGGAGGTTGAGCGTGACATCCACGAATTGATCGACATGATCGACGATTCGCTCCATGCGCGCGAGACGTTGGCCTCGGGGCGCATCCGCGAGCGCGAGTTCTTCAAAATCAGTCCCGAAAAGGCCTATACGGTATTTCGCAAGGTGGCTAAGCTGCGGGGAGATTCGAGTTCGCTTGAGTCGGTGGAGGCGACACCAGAGGAACAAGAGGAGGAACAGGTCGTCAAACGCCGCCAGCGCTTCTCTTTTGAGATGTTGGATATCCCTGTTGGCGCAGAGCTGAGCTTTATCCGCGATGACGCGATCACCTGTACCGTTGCTGATGCAGATCATCACGTGAAGTACAGCGGAGAGCTGACTACGCTCTCTGCGCTTGCGAGCAAACTTCTTGGGTGGAGCTCCACGAACAGTGTGCAAGGGCCGCTCTACTTCGTTTACGACGGCGAAGTGCTCTCCGATCGTCGCAATCGGTTGGAAAGCGAAGTCGGTGGGGAAGAGTAGTCATTTGGATGGAATGATGTCCGAGCCGTTTGTTATGCTGGGGTGGTATTGAAAAGCGCGGCTTGCTGTTAGTCAGAGATCGGCAGTTCATTCTTCCACAAGTCGCACCAGAGCAGGAAGTTGGTGTGGCATGAGTGGCGCGCTCGCTCTTTATCCGGATTATTATCTGCCCTTATGGGATCTTCTAGAATTGATAGTTAGGCGACTATCATATATAATAGTTGCATTATTATCAAGTATTCGAAAGGGATCCATGTCATTACCAGTTAAGCTGCAAACCGTTCTTCAACGTTGTGGAGGCGTGTTTCGAGCCAGCGCGGCTAATGCGGTCGGTGTCTCAAATGAGCGCTTACGTCTTCTTGTCAAGTCAGGCGAACTTGAGCGCGTGACTTATGGCGTTTATGCTCTGCCGGGTGATATTCAAGATAAGATGTATGTTGTGCAACTTCGCCGCCCTAAGGCTATCTATTCTCATGAGACCGCACTCTATTTACATGAGCTCACTGATCGTGATCCCATCAGATATACGGTCACAGTCCCAAGGGGATACAACGTAAGTGGCCTGCGCGCAGACGATGTCGATTGCTTTATGGTCAAACCTGAGCACCATGACCTGGGAGTGATCCAGATGGAGACTGCGTTTGGGCATAAAGTGAGGGTGTATAGCCCAGAACGTACGATCTGTGACTGTATTCGTAGCCGCAATCAAATGGATATAGCCATTGTTACAGACGCTGTTAAACGTTACTCAAAGCGGACTGATAAGAACCTTAACGAACTGATGCAGATGGCAGAAGTGTTTCGAGTAGTCAAGCCGCTGCGCAGCTACCTGGAGGTCCTCTTATGAAGACTTCAGTGCAGCTCAGAGCAAAGATACACAATATCGCTCAGGCAAAAGGGGTGGAGTCGGAAGTCATTCTGCGCAAAAGGCTACAATAGCGAGGCGCGGCGTCGCTAAACAGATGATGGATCCGATAGCGGCTCTCCAGATGATAAAGAAAAGTGACATCATGGTCAACATGTGGCAGAGATACCAGAAGCGGAATACCTATGCAGCAAGCGTAACATGGGACGCAGCAATAGGAGCCGTGGAGCTATTAGCGGAAATTGTGTTGAGCTAAACTTGCTCTTATGCATGCGCGCGAGACGCTGGCCTCGGGGCGCATCCGCGAGCGCGAATTCTTTCAGATCACTCCGGAAAAGGCCTATACGGTATTTCGCAAGGTGGCTAAGCTGCAGGGAGATTCCCGCTCGCTTGAACTGGTGGGCGCAACGGCAGAGGGGCAAGAGGAAGAGCAGATCATCAAACGTCGTCCGCATTTTTCCTTTAAGTGTTGGATATTCCTGTTGGCGCGCGCCTGTCCTACATTCACGACGACTCTACGTTCTGCACCGTTGCAGATTCTGCGAATCACGTGACCTGCAACGGAGAGGCCACGACGCTTTCCGCTCTCGCCGCCAAGCTTCTGGGCTGGGGAGGCCCTTACAGTGTACAAGGTACGCTCTACTTTGTCTACGACGGCGAAGTCCTCTCCGATCGTCGCAATCGACTGGAAAGCGAAGCCGGGGGAAAAGAGTAGGATTTCCGGGCAAGTGCTGTTCGAGGCGGCTTCTACGGATTATTAGGCTATCTTTGACAGGATGTACTGGTTAAGTGAGACACCCTCTTCTGCGGAACGAATCGCAAGCGCGCGATGAAGCTCAGCCGGGACGCGCAGCGTCAGGTTGCCACGATACGTCCGGCGCCCAAAAGGCTCTGGAATTTGTTCGCCATCTTCCCGCATCCATTCAAGAGAGGCAGAAACTACCGTCTCGATTTCAGTGAGTGCCTTCTTTGCGGAACTGCCGTGCGCTGCCAGGGAGGGGAACTCCAGACAGGTTGCAACATGGCACTGATCCTCTTCCGACCAGGCTACTCGATAAGTATATTTTTCAGCCAAGGTGCTCTCAGGTTGTTTCATCGTTCTCGCCTAGTTTCTCTAACGCTCTTCTCACAGCTTTCACCTGATATGGTTTTGCCATCTTCCCATCTTTCTGCAGATTCAGGCGAGGGTCTCCCACCCAGGGCATCTTGAAGATATGATGGCTCCCGCGGATGCGTGGCTCCCCGAAATGCGTCATGCAGATGTGAAGAAGGTCTTCAAACCTGACATTCTGCGGGTTATCGAGTACGTGTTCATCCATAAAGACATGATAGCACATGTGATAGCATGCTCGATATCCCTGTTGGAGCAGAACTGAGCTATATCCGCGATGATGCGATCACCTGTACTGTTGCCGATGCAGATCATCACGTGAAGTATAACGGAGAGTTGACTACGCTCTCTGCGCTTGCAAGCAAACTTCTTGGTCGGTGCTCCACGAACAGTGTGCAAGGCACGCTCTATTTTGTCTACGACGGCGAAGTGCTCTCTGATCGCCGCAATCGGCTGGAAAGCGAAGCTAGAGGATAGTAGTAATTATTTAATATTCACTAAATACTTAACATACTATATCTGAAATACTTAACATAATTTGTGATACGCTGTTAATAGGAGGTGTCACCATGAATGCTACATTTTCAATAGCTAAGCAGATCGCTGAGCTACGCGAGCGTAATTCGTTGACGCAGGAGCAAGCGTCAGCAGCTATCGGGTTGAGCCGACAAAGCTATGCGCTTATTGAGCAAGGTAAGCGCGACATCAGCTTGGAGGAGCTTCGTATACTTGCTGGGCTTTTTGGCGTATCGATTGTGGACTTCTTTATGCAGCCCGCTGATTTGGCGAAGTTCACTCAGATGTATTTCTACATCCTGAAACGCCTGAAGTCTGTGCCCAAGACTAAGTTAGCGAAACTGCTCTATCTGGCGGACTTCCGTAATTATTACGAGACGCTTGAGTCAATGAGCGGGATGCGTTACATTTGTCGCACCTATGGGCCGGTTGCTGATGTATTCTTCGAGCTGACCAATGACCTGTTCGATCAGGGTAAAATCTCAATTACACCTAAAAATGATGCGCTGATAATCGCGCCAACAACCCGGGGGACGGGCGAAGACCTTTTGACAGACGAGGAGAAATGTCGCCTCGATGAAATCGTCGATGTGTGGCGCGATAGACGTACCAAAGAGATCGTCAACTTCACTCATGAACAAAAACCTTGGCGCTCAACGCGCGATGGTGAATACATTCCTTACGAGTTGATTATTCAGGAAGACCCGGATCATGTTTACAAACCCCTTGCCTGATGATGAGCTCTACCTTATTCACGTAGCGCCCTACGCGCAACGTCACTTCATCAAGCGATTCGAGAAAGACTATCCCGGGAAGGTCTGGTCAGTTACCCTAACCTCCATTTGCGAAGACTTAAAGCGCGTACGGGCGTTGTGTCCAACCGACCAAGTCGACGAGCTGCACCATGAAGGTGCCTGCTGGCTGTTCAAATATGACTTCGCTATCGCGTTGTCGCATCGCTCCCCAAAGGGCTCAGGTAATCGCTGTCTTGTGTTCCTGGATGGCGAGACTCATCAGTTGCACATCCTGCTAGTCTATCGCAAAGGAGACTTGCCAAAGGATAGGGGAGAAACGCAGTATCTTGAGCAAGTGCTACAGCGTGAATACCGGGAACTTCTGGGGCGATTTCAAGAGGAGGTTTAGATGCTGTTATGGCGGGATTAGATCAAAGGAAGATTGAGGAAATAACTGCTAATGCCGTAAGCAGCGCTTTCGACAAGGTTACCCATGTTTCTCCTTCCATAAAGCAGGGGGATAAAGAGATAAGTTTCGATGGTGAACTTGAAGTTTTTAAAGAAAATAGCAGAAAATCGACATGATCGATGATTCGCTCCATGCGCACGAGACGCTGGCCTTAGGGCGTATTCGCGAGCGCGAGTTCTTCAAAATCACTCCCGAAAAGGCTTATACGGTATTTCGCAAGGTGGCTAAGCTGCGGGAAGATTCTGGTTGGTAGTGTCAAGATTCTTTCGCAAATTTAGTCATGGCCTGCCTGCAATCACTTAGCTTTCCTGCCTTCTATTCTCCTCTCGATCAGCGACACATCCAAATATCTTCTCTGGCCCCAAGAACTC
>WRFR01000029.1 GCA_009778715.1 Coriobacteriia bacterium
ATTGCTCCAGGTATCTGAGGCATCAGAGTTATTAGAAGCTGTGATGGTATAGGTAAGCGTATCTCCTGTGTGATACTTACCATCTGTTGCAGTCGGAGCGGCCACAGTCTTAGTCAGGTCATGTTGCACAGGGGTATTAACGATACTCACTCCGGAAAGGTCTTCTTTGGTCGTTGGTCCTGTCGTGAGATTCGGGTAGGTAACCGTGCTCTGGTATCCCGGTATCGCTGTTTCGACCACCTCATAGGTATACTCATAGGACTTAAGTTCCCCGAAGTCAAACTTCCAGTTACCTGAAACGTCAGCAGCAACCGTTGTCGTTTCGACCGATCTGATAAAGGCGCCTTTGGCCCCGGTGGACGGGTCGCGGGCATACTGGTTTAGGGTAAGTTCAATACTGGCGGGACGTTTGCCGGCAGCATTATCGTTATCATCCCAGGTCTTCATCCCAGAAACATCTGTCCAGTAATTGGGGTTATGGCTGTAGTTAAAGGTCTGCACATAACCATCTTTAATGGAGCTGGCGTCATTGAGTATCTTGGTGACTTCTTTATTCTGAGGTTGTGTGAACTGCCAGTAGGGCGTGATCCCTGAAGGAAGCCCGACATTGTTCACTGCCTCATAACTCTTGATGTCAACGCTATCATAGCCAAACGTCGGATTATCGATAGCCTGCCCGTTGGCGTCAAGCGCCACTCCATACAGGGAGGTATCAAGGGTCGTCTTGGTCTGCGAACTGTCATCATTGGTTTTTACGACATTATCATCAGTTGGTGAATAGAGCGTTGTCTTGACGTTGGCCTGATCAGTGCCAACACCTTGATGTTTTATGGAGGCAGGAGTGTAGACATTATCAGCCGTGACAGCGGTGCCTGCGTAGTTAATGTTCTGATAGTCTTTTGACCCGCCACCGCCATCAGCATAACGATCAGTTGTCTCCCAAACGATCAGGCGACCATTTACCGGCATATTGACCGTGTAGCTCAGATCCTGGGCAGATGAGCCTGAAGTGATCGGAGATGAGATCAGGTTGCCTCTCAAATCTGAAGAAGTTGAGTCATAGAGCGCCTGGAACTGATCGTTGGTCATGGTCGAGACGTCTTGAGTAAAGTTTGAATCGGATTCATCGTAAGGAACAATGACATACTGAAGGCTGGTGACATTACTATAGACATCAGCGTCTAATGCGTCATTGGTGGTCGTCGCTGGCACATGAACATCTACGGTAGCTTGATTGCCTGATGCCTGGCCTGTTGAAGGATCAGCATAAGTCTTGGTCTGTGGCGGAGTAGCAGAAAGCGAGGCCATATCAATGGTCGGCGCGCCGCGCATGTACATAACCTCATAGGTATAGCGGTCCGTAAGACCATTGGTGGAGTTGTTGCTGGCATAGGATGCGCCATCATAGGTCGGGTTATAGTCCCAACCCCAGGCAATGGCTCCCGAGCCATCGTTTCCCCACTTGAACAGATTGCCATTCGCGTCCAGGAAAGAGTAAGCGGAAAGTGATGCATCGTATTGCGCGATGTAGGGAACGGGCTGGAAAGCAAGATTTATCCAAAGCGCGTCGACCGGATCAAGAGCTGGTGTCCCTACGACCCCGGGAGCGATGACCTTGCCTGAAGAATCGGTCTTGTAATAAAGCCCCGGAGTAAGCCCACCGACGCCATCGGTAGTCGCTGTTGTTACGAGCTTTATCGTGTCCCCGTCCGTATCCAGCACATTGCCATTCGTATCGTGCTTCATATACTTTTCGTCATAGATGGTCGGATGCAGAGTATTAAAGCCGTAACCACGAAGCGTGTTAGGCATAAGCGTTCCGCCCTTATAGACCGGAATCTTGGCGCTATTGTTACTAACCTGCGTATCGCCGTCACCGACGATACTGGGCATCTGCTGAGCAGCAGACGCGTTTATCGTCTGGACGTTAGATCCACCCGTACCCGAGTATCCACCCTCACGACCAAGACCGAAGTAATAACCGGTACCCCAACTCCAGGGCCGGCCATGCTGGTCGATGAAAGTGCCCGTCCTTTCTGAAGCCGTCACCTTGAGAGCCAACGGTTGATAGCCAATCGCAGTAGCGGCGGCAGGATCTACGACGATCTTTACCGGTGTTTGCTTAGCGACAAGAGACGCCGCAGCGCCATTATCGGGGTAAGCATAACCCCACTCCCACGCGTTACCGTCTACGTCGGCAGCAACAACATGATCAGAGACGACCCCTCCGGCATAAGATACATCGACATCTGCTACTTGCGCCATGCCAGTAAGCGAACGGTCCATTATGGTGAAAACCCGATTGGAGACCGAAGTAGAGCCATTACCCTGCTGGCCCTGCGTGTCACTTCCAGTCGACCAGAGGTCTCCAAGATCATCAAGCAAGAAAGAGCAGCTCCGGCCAACTGAGATCTTCACGATATGACGAGTGCCATTAGTGAAATCAGGGTCGAGAGTGACCTGTTGAGGGTTACGCGCATTAGTGGTGTTGTTCAAACCGAGTTGGCCGCTGCCATTGGATCCCCAGGCCCACAGCGTGCCGTCAGTAGCCAGCGCCATGCAACTCGCCTCGCCGTTATAAGAATCACTCGGATAGATATGCTCGATGGTAGGAAGTCCCGGGACAGGCTGCGGCGTGTAATTAGTAGCAGTCGTCGAGCCATTGCCCATAGATCCACTGCTGCCCTGGCCCCAAGCATACACGACGCCATTGGTATCAAGGGCAAAACGTGTCTCGTAGCTGGCGCCAATCTCTTTTACCTTAATGCCATTATTTACAAAATAGGGAATGCGCTTCATGCCGCCGTAATAGTTACCCGGCGGAATCGTCCCCCCTACACCAAGTTCACCGAAGAGGTTATAGCCCCAGACCCACAACCCGCCTGATGAATCAGCCGCCATACCGCCCATGCTGCCATTGGCGACCTGAGTAAATTTTACAAGCGAGATCTGCCCGTAGAGCGGCGCATCAAGCGGGCTACCACCAGGACCGGTGCCACCCAGCCCTCGGGGGCGCGGTGGCAACGCGGAAAGCGGCGCCGGGGTTGTTGTTGAGCTTGTTTCCGTAGATGGTTCTACAGACGGTAAACTTGGCGCTGATGGTATTGCCAGCTGCATTACCAACATGAATGCCAGAAAAATCTGCATGCTACGTTTCATGATATCGCTA
The DNA here is from genome assembly GCA_009778715.1 of Coriobacteriia bacterium. Lineage (GTDB taxonomy): Bacteria > Actinomycetota > Coriobacteriia > WRKU01 > WQUG01 > WQUG01. The sequence goes on from WRFR01000029.1 coordinate 3,170, forward strand.
TGACGCGCAGAATACCTCATAAAGTCTCCTGATCTCCTCGTATAACCCTTATTACGAACTGAACTTGGTTAATTGGGATTCCTCCCCCTATCAGCCCGCTATAAATACTTTTATATAGCGGCCCTCATATAACTAATAGACACTGAAATTACCTAAAGTGTCATCAGTTCTTCCTGACCTTAACCTTTTGGGAACTAGGGAGCGATTGGCGTAGACACCGAATTCGACTTGACTGGTCCGCTTTGTTGAGTTGAAGTAGTGCTCGTATTGCCGCTTTTATTCGTCGTGTTGGGCTTTGAGCTGCAACCTACGGCAGCTACTGCTAAAAGAATTGCCAGTAGTACCAGAAATCCTGTTGTTATCATTTTTTTCATTACTAATCCCCCTAATAGACTATCCAACATTGTTACTTACTTTCCTTGAGAAACTTCGGTTTCGAAATTTTTCATTGGAATACTGATTAATAAGACACCGCTACCTGGCCAAGTGTCATTGCACGTTGATAAAAACCACCCTACTCTCTGCTTTAGCCCCTTGCCCGTCACGCGCGAGTACTGAGAGCGCATAGGTTCCTGCCTGCGTGAAGATGCCGGGATCATAACCCACAAGATCGACCGGCACTGGCCTTTGCGCACTGTCTATTGCATACGCGCCCGCAGCCACCAGGATATCTTTCGGGCTAAGGACAACACCGATTGGAGCAGCGATATGTTGATGCGTCAGCGTGATCACTGGCGGTATCGGATCTGCCGGAACAGGAACAGGCGCTACAGTAACTTGTGGGGCGGATTGATTCGGCTCTGCATTTTTCGAAGCTTCGGGCGCAGGGGTTTCTGTTGGCGAGGCTGGCTTCAGAGCTTGTTGTTCGCTCTGTGTGCTCTCTAAAGGTCCGCTCACTTTCACTGGCATCGATGATAAAGCAGGGGCCGACTCCCCTGCTACCGTGTGAGTAATAGAGTGTTGTGTCAGAAGAAACGCCCCTGTTCCTGCCACAATCGTCAGCACCCCTATGCAGACAGCCACTTTTGCTCCCGAGGACCGAGCAAGCGTGGAGCTCGTGTGAACTTTACTTCCCGTGGCCGTTTGCGTAGAAAGCGGCCTTGAGAAAGCGTGCGGCACTGACCGCAGAACAAGGCTTTTCGCCTGCGCGGCGCTCGGCATTGGGAACAAGCGAGCGATATCAGCGCGAAGCGCCTGTGCCAGCACGGAGTTCTTTCCTGAGGCAAGCATGCTGAGAGGCATAATGCCCTCAAGCGTTACCCCTCGCTGCTGAAGAAGCCCCTTCAGCTCACGACGCGACGCGGCAAGTTGATTGCGAACAGTGCCGGGGCTTCGTTGCAAAATTTCCGCTATCTCGGTCGCATTAAACTGCGCCGCATAGCGGAGAAGAAGTATAACTCGTTGAGATTGATCAAGCCGATTAACACACTCCATCACTAAGTCATGCCGCTCATGGGTTTCAGCCAAATCCTCTGGGAGTTTCGAAGAGTCAACGCTTGAACTGTCTTGTTCATCGAAGGTCTCTGTTGCGACAAGGTTGTGCCGCTTTTCATTACGCAAGGTGTTAAGGAGTGTCCGATAGGCAACTTGATACATCCAGGCATTAAAGCATTCCGGTTTTTTGAGTTGCCCGATCTTTTTAAATATCTGCAAAAAAGTCTCCTGAGCGATATCTTCCACGTTCGTACTATCATTTTTTAAGTAAGACCGCAGATAGTAGCAAACATCAGCATGGTAAAGCTGATATAGCTCGGAAAATGCTGCTAATTGGCCTTGCTGAGATTGGCGAACCAATCGAACAACCTGGCGTTTATTTTTCTTCCACTCGCCCATCTTCAAACTTTCCCCCCGCACGTGGAATTCTTACTAAATGTTAGAACCTTCATTTATATGATATTCTATTATTTGCTTATTTGATAGAGCAAAAGGGTAGACGTTATATAAAAGTTTATAATCTTTATTATAAGGTTAGGTGCCGAGGGATCATTTAACAAATATCCCTGGGGGTGATCGTCATCGCCAGTGGAGGTTTAGGCTCGTCTTACTTGGCGGCGGCCCAGTTGGGGCCGTAAGCCACTGAGACCTCCAGAGGCACGTTCAAGTCGGCAACGCCGCTCATGGCGCCGGTCACCAACGTGGTCAGAGCGTCGAGTTCTGCGGGCGGCGCCTCGAAAACCAGCTCGTCGTGGACTTGCACCAGCATCCGGGCATGCAGGCCTGCCGCGCGCATCTGCGCATCGACAGCGATCATCGCCAGCTTCATGAGGTCAGCCGCGGTTCCCTGCATCGGATGGTTCATAGCAGTGCGCTCGCTGGAAGCACGCAAGCCATGGTTGCTCGAATTGATCTCAGGGAAATGGCGCTTGCGCCCGTAGAGCGTGGCTACCCAGCCGTGCGCATGGGCAAAGGCCACGAGCTCGGCCAGATACTCCTTAACCCGCGGGAAGCTCTGGTAGTAGCGGTCAATGAAGGCCTGCGCCTCGCCGTAACTGATATCGAGCGACTGGCCCAGCGCACGAGCGCCCTGACCATAGATGATGCCAAAGTTGACCGCCTTGGAGCGCGAGCGCATCAACGGGGTCACCTCTCCGGGCTCGACGCCAAAAACGCGCGCTGCAGTCGCAGCGTGGAAGTCCTCGCCACTCTTAAACGCCTCGATAAGCCCTGCGTCGCCGGACAGGTGCGCCAGTACCCGCAGCTCGATCTGGCTGTAGTCGACCGAGAGGATCTTCCAGCCAGGTTCGCTCGGGATGAAGGCCTCGCGGATCCGCCGCCCCAGGTCGGTACGCACCGGAATGTTCTGCAGATTGGGATTGGATGAGGACAGGCGCCCAGTCGCGACCACCGTCTGGTTGAAGCAGGTATGCAGCCGATGGTCCGCGCCCAGCAGTTTAGGCAGCGCTTCGATATAGGTGCTCTGGAGCTTCTTGATCTCGCGATAGGAACTGATGAGCTCGGCGATCGGATGGCGGTGCGCCAGCTCGGCAAGTACTGAGGCATCGGTCGAGCGGCTCTTGGCGCCGGTTTTGACGGGGGGCAGCCCCAGCTCGTCAAAGAGTACCTCAGCCAGCTGTTTGGGACTGTCGATGTTGAACTCGTGGCCCGCCTGCTCCCAGATACTGCCCTGCAGCTCCGCGACGCGCGCAGCGCCGGCAGTGGCAAGCTCGGCAAGCAGCTTCGTGTCAAGGAGAAAGCCCGTACGCTCCATGCGCAGCAATACCGGCAGCAACGGCATCTCTATCTCGCGCATGACGCGCAGCGAGCCGTCCTCATTTAAGCGCTCCTGGAGCTGCACCGCCAGGCGAGCGGTGAGCTGCGCTTGCTCGGGCAGAGCCGCCGCAGCCCCGTAGCCGAGCTGCTCGAGCGCAAGCGTTTCAAGGCTGAAGTCGGTACGTGATGAGTTGAGCAGATAGGCTGCGAGCGGGACATCGAAAAGCCGGGTGGAGTCGAGGGCGTCCAGGTCGAGCGCCGCCGGTAGCGCGCTGTCGGGCGGATAGACCTCCGTAATCAGCGTCCGCAGGTCCCCGGTGACCAGATCCTCATCACCCCGGGCTTGACCCGAGGTCCAATGACGTGAGTTAAACTCAGCGACCAATTCCGTCGCCACCTCATCGCCTTGCACTATCTGCGTGCTGCCCGCTGTCCCCCGACTGATCCCCAGCTTCTTATCAAGGTCAAATAAGGTCCCTTCGCTCTGTTCCAGCACAAGCGCGGTGCAAGCAAGTTCTGAAGGGATCGCGGGGAAACCCCGCGGTGAGATAAGAGTGGCGGCGTCAGCAGGCGTAGGGCGCGACGCCCCCGGCGCGCCTGTGTCGTCGGACCTGCCGCCCGATTGATGGGCCAGTATCCAGCGCAGGGGGCTTTTCAGTCGGTAGTTCATGAAGGCCGTATTGACCTGTTCTTTATCAAAGGGCCCAAAGTGGACTGCCTCAAGATCCAGTTGGGGTTTAATGTCCACATCGCGCTGTATCGTCGCGACGGTGCGTGACACGTAAGCCAGGTCAGCGTTGGTCGCCAGCGACTCGCCCACCTTGCCCTTGACTTCCCCCGCCTGGGCGGCCGCAATGACCGCGTCAAGCGTGCCATACTCCTGAAGCAGCTTGCTCGCGGTCTTTTCCCCAACGCCCGGGATCCCCGGGATGTTATCGCTCGGGTCACCCTTCAGCCCCAGGTAGTCGGTCACAAGCTCGGGACCTACGCCGTAGCGCTCGCTCACGTCACGCGGGGTGATGATGACCGGCTCGGTAATGGACGCCCTGTGAGTCACGACACTCGTATGCGCGCTCACCAGCTGATAGATATCACGATCCCCCGAGGCCAAAAACACGCGCATGCCCGCAGCTTCGCCGAGGGCGGACAGCGTGCCTAAGATGTCGTCGCCCTCCCAGCCCTTCATTTGCACGACTGGCACGTCTAAGGCCGCCAGGAGCTCGCACGCGATGGGGAACTGCACTTCAAGGTTGGGATCGGCCGGCGGGCGCTGGGCTTTGTACTTTTCAAGCGCCTCGGTGCGAAACGCCGGCTTGCCCGCGTCAAAGGCCACAATGACGCCATCAGGATGCAGCTCGTCGACCACCTTGCCCATGATCGCGAAAAACCCGAAGACCGCATTGGTGGGACGTCCGTCGGGCGCCGTCAGCTCTGAGGCGATCGCGTGAAACGCGCGATGCATCCACGAGTGTCCATCGACGATCAGGATCCGTTTCATAGCGGCACAGCAAGCGGCCGGATGTTTTGGGTAGCAAAAATCATGACCTTATTATGCCACAGGCAAGGAAGGCTTAGAAGGCTAGAGAAGGGCAAGCGAGCGGCTCGTGCCCAGGCGCGTGGCGCCCGCAGCAACCAGGGCCTCAGCCTGTGCGCGGGTCGAGATGCCGCCGGAGGCCTTGACCCCCATCGTGTCGCCGACCGTGTGGCGCATCAGCTCAACAGCTTCGACCGTGGCGCCGCCTGTCTGGCCCGGGAGCGCGAGCTTGGCGTCCAAAAATCCGGTCGAGGTCTTCACGAAGTCGGCGCCTGCCGCACGCGCCAGCTTACAGGCACAAGCGATCTGCTCGCCAGTCAGCGCCGCGGTCTCAAGGATGACTTTTACGACAGCCTCAGCCATCTGCTCTTTGGCGGCCGCGACAACCGCGGCAATGTCGCCGCGTACATAAGCGGTATCTCCTGACAGGAGCGGCCCAAGCGCGATGACCATATCGAGTTCTGCGGCGCCTGCCTGCAAGGCCAGGCGCGCCTCGTCTGCTTTCGCTGCTGTCAACTGCGCCCCCAGGGGAAATCCGATGACCGAGGCCACACGCACCGGACAGTCAGCCAAGGCAGCCGCGGACAGCGACACCCAGGCTGAGTTCACACAGACCGCAAAGAGGTCATGGGAGCGCGCTTCATCGCACAGGCGCCTGATATCTGCCGCCGTAGCTGTCGGCGCAAGCAGGGTGTGATCGATCAAGCAGTTGAGATTCACGTTCTCCCCGATCTCTCTATACCGCAGCTAAACACGTGTGACGTAGCGGCCATCGCGCGTGTCAATCTTGACCTTATCTCCGATGTTGATAAACATCGGCACGGTGACCTGCGCACCGGTTGCCAGGGTAGCGGGCTTGCCACCGCCGCTGACCGTGTCGCCCTTAAAGCCCGGCTCGGTCTCGGTCACTTCAACCTCGATAAACATGGGCGGGTCGACGCCGATAAAGTCGCCGTCAGCCGTCATCACCTCAACGCTGTCGTTTTCGAGCAACCACTTGGCAGCCTCGCCCACGAAGTCAGCGTCAAGCTCGATCTGCTCGTAGGTGTCGTTATCCATGAAATAGAACAGGCCGTCAGCATTGTAGAGATACTGCATCGCTTTGCGCTCAACACGCACATCATCGAACTTCTCACCGCTGCGAAACGTATATTCGACCACGCGCCCGCTCTCGAGTTCCTTGAGTTTCGTGCGCACGAATGCGCCGCCCTTGCCCGGCTTAACATGCTGGAAATTGATGATAACCCAGCGCTTGCCCTCATACATGATCGCCATGCCGTTCTTGAAATCAGCTGTTGATATCGCCATAGGTAGTGCTCCTTAGTTCTTCGCGTTCTTTCTATCCTAGCGGAAACCCGGCCTAACTTACAGAATTATCAACTCTTTGGCCGAGGTCGTGAAGTTGCGGATCCCGTCGCCCGTGATCGCGATCAGGTCCTCGATGCGCACCCCGAACTGCCCCGGCAGATAGACGCCCGGCTCCATCGAGATCACATCCCCGGGCGCCAGGGTATCAGTCGAGCGGGGGCTGCAGTGCGGATTCTCATGCACGAGCATGCCGAGCCCATGGCTCAACCCGTGGCCAAAGTGCTTTCCATATCCCGCCTTCGTGATGACCGAACGAGCAGCAGCATCGACTGCAGAGCCTGCTACGCCTGCGCGCGCAGCCTCAAGGCCGGCCGCCTGCGCTACGAGTACCGTCGCATAGACCGCGCGCGCCTCTGCACTGGGTTCGCCGAACACCACGGTACGCGTCATGTCCGAACAATAGCCATCCCTGGCCGCCCCGAAGTCCATCACGACGAAATCGCCTAAGCTTATCGTACGTGCCGACGGCATCGCATGGGGTTTCGCCCCGTTGGGCCCACTTGCAACGATACTCGGAAACGCAAGGCCGTCTGCCCCGAGCTTGCGCATCCGATACTCAAGCTCGCTTGCAATCTCAAGTTCACTCATGCCGATCTGCATGAAACCCAGCATCTGAGAGAACGCTTCATCTGTGATGGCCTGAGCAGCCGCGATGGCTTCGATTTCCCCCGCATCCTTGGCGCGGCGCAGGCCTTCGACCAGGTTGGTACTGGTCTCGGTTTCGATCCCCGCATCTGACAGATGCTGTGCCCAGTCCTGGTAACGGCGATAGCACATCGTGTCCTCAAGTGTTATCGCGCCAACCTTGCAATAGCTGAGTCGCTCGATGATCTCCTCTGAGACTGGCCTTGCGCCCGAGAACTCGACGACCTCCCAGAGATCGCCAGCCGCAGCAGACTGCTGGCGCGCTGTCTCGCTGTAGCGGCTATCCGTGAAGAGCAGCGCTTCGTCTGATGTGATCAGCGCAACATGCGGATCCTCAGCATCGATCAGTCCGGACATGCCGCACATATAGCTGATATTGTAGCTGTTGGCCAGAAGGGCAGAGGCCCCCAAGCCAGCGCTCTCAAGCGCTTCACGCAAAGCGGCCAGGCGAGTTTCGATGCGCGTAGAATCCGGAGCGGTCATATCACAATCCTTAGAGCGCCTTCAGAAAATTGAGAGCATCGCGATAGCTCTGCTGGCCCTTGCCCGCAAAGACGGCCGCGCAAACCGGAGCGGTCACGCTCGTATGGCGGAACTCCTCACGCGCCGAGATGTCACTGAGATGGACCTCGACGACCGAAAAGGGCGCAATAGCCGCAATCGCATCACGCAGCGCATAGCTGTAATGGGCATAGGCCCCCGGGTTGAAGATGAGCCCGTCGGCGCGGGCAGGCGCGCCCTGTACCCAGTCGATGAGTACCCCTTCGTGGTTGTGTTGGAGGCAGGTGACCTCGATCCCGAGCTCTGCGCCATAGGCAGTTACTGCCGTCTCGAGTTCAGCCAGCGTCTGGCTACCGTAGACCTCGGGCTCACGCTGCCCCAGCAGGTTCAGGTTCGGCCCGTTAAGTAGAAGAATATGCTTCATGAGAGATCATCCTCTGCAGCAGGCGCGTCGGGGGCGTCGTCGCGCCCTTCGTCCTGGTCAGAGCTCTCTTCAGCCTTGGGCTCAGGCTCTGGTTCTGGTTCGGGCTCAGGTGGCACATAGTCCTTGATCCCCATCCAGGCGCGCATATGGGAAAGCAGTATGTCGGTATCGACCGACGTCGTACCGACCGCCCCGGGCTCGCGGACCAGGACGAAGCGGATCTCGCCAGCGCCGTTCTTCTTGTCGCGCTGCATGGCGCCCCGTAGCTCGGCAATGTTATGATCGCTGATATCCAGGGGCGCAAGCCCCAGTGCGTCGAGCAGCGCATCCTGGCGACGTACGAACTCAGGCGAAGCGCCATAGAGCTGCATGGCCAGACGCGCGGCGAAGCGCATCCCTTCGGCCACAGCCAACCCGTGAGGTATCGTGAAGTCGCTTGCCTGCTCAAGCGCATGGCCGATCGTATGGCCATAATTCAGGCAGACCCGAAGTCCCTTGTCATAGGGATCCTCCGCGACGATCTGTGCCTTGAAAGTCATGGCGCGCACCACCGCTTCCCGCAGCACTTCAGGATCGCGCGCGCACAGCTCGCCTGTGTGCTCCTCCAGAAACACAAGGAAATCCTCCCCGGAAAGGATCGCGGTCTTGGCCAGCTCAGCCAGGCCACTGCGATACTCGATCTCGGACAGGCTTTTCAACACGTTCAGGTCAGCGGCGATCGCATGGGGATGCTTGAAAGTCCCCGCAAGGTTCTTCGCCTCATCACGGTTGACCGCCACCTTGCCGCCGATTGCTGCGTCAACGAGCGCCAGCAGCGTCGTCGGTAGCAGGTAGAGATCGACGCCGCGTTCATAGACAGCGGCGACAAAGCCGGACAGGTCGCTAATCATGCCGCCACCCAACGCGACGATGCTGTCAGCGCGTTCTATACCCGCATCAGATAAAGCTGAAACCAGCTGCCCGGCCACCTCCCAGCTCTTGGTCGTCTCGCCCGCCGGGACCGTCAGCGCCACCACCGTGAAACCATTCTTGATCAGGTCCGCCTCATAGCGCAGCCCAAAAAGGTCCGCGGTGTTCTCATCGCAGATGAGAGCGATGTTGCCAGGACCCTCCGGGGAGCGCGCTGCAAGATACTCAGCCAGGATCTCTGCCGGCTTATCCAGGAGGAACACCGGATAACTCTGGCCTGAGATCGTGATATCAAGCCGCGTCCCGTCCTCGAAGTCATTGCGAACAACCGTTAGCGTTTCGTCAGAGCTCATAGCCTGCCTCTCGTAATCTCTCGCAGACCGTATCGCAGACCTCTGCTGGGTCGCGGTAATCGGTATTGACGCTGATATTGGCCAACGCCTGGTAGAGTGCCTGGCGCGAAGCCATGAGCGCATCGATGACGTCAGTCGTACCCGCCTCGGCGAGTAAGGGCCGACTGTGCAACTCGTCTATCCGGGCGAGCGCAAACTCGACTTTGACCTTCAGGTAGACCACGACCGCATGATGCTGCAACAGTGCAAAATTCTCGGGGAGCTCGACCGCTCCTCCCCCGCAGGCGATGACGGCTGCTGGCTCTGCAGATAGCGCAGCAGCGAGCTCTTCGTGCTCCCGCTGACGGAAAAACGTCTCACCCTCCTGCGCAAATATCTCTGGAATCGTCTTGCCACTGGCCGTTTCGATCATGGCATCCGTATCGATGCAGCGGCGCTGCAGGCGCGGCGCGAGCAACCGGGCAACGGTTGATTTCCCCGCACCAGAAAAACCGATAAGGGCGATAGGGGGACACGGACCTCCCGTGTCGACGTTACGACTCACTGCAGTATCCCTTCATCTACCAGGGCTTCTCTCATTATAGCGCGCAGCTCGTCAGGTTCTGCCGTTACGCCCCAGAGCCTCAGCGAGAGGACCGCCTGTTCGACGAGCATGATCAGTCCATCGCTGGCAGGGATATGATGCTCGCGTGCCCACTGCACTAAGGTGGTCGGCCCGCTCCTTCGATACACCACATCGAAAAGCTTTCGAACCTGGCGCTCGACCAGGCCGAGCCACTCCCTCGGCATCTCCTGGGTCGCATCGCCCAGCATCCCGAGCGGCGTCGCGTTGATCCCTAAGTCGAAACGCTCGCTGGGGTCAATAACCTGGGAGATATCCGCATAACTGACGCCACGCCAGGTCGTCTGCCCCTCCTCACAGCGAAGCGACTCTACGAAACTCGCCGCGCGATGATCCGTACGCGACAGAACGGTCAGCTCACCGATACCAGCTCGGATCAGGCCTGAAGCGATCGCACGAGCTGCCCCGCCGGTGCCACAGAGCACCACGCTCCGCAGATGCGCGGTATCGATGCCCAACTGGGCTTCCACCGCTTCAATAAACCCACCCACGTCAGTGTTGGCCCCGATAAGCTTGTGCCCGGTGTCACTGCGCCACAGGGTATTGACTGCTCCACAACACGCCGCCGAGGGCAGAAGCTCATCGCACAACGGAAGCACCGTCTCCTTGTAGGGAATCGTGATGTTAGCTCCCCGGCACTCTGCGGAGCCCTCCCGCATCTCCTCGATCAGGCTAATAAAGTTCTCGCTGTTCCCTGGGTCGACCAGAACGGTCCGCCAGGGCATGCCAAGTTTCTTGAACACCGCCGTATGAAGCATAGCTGAAAGCGAGTGCTCGACCGGAGTGCCTATGACAGCGAAACATTCACGTTCTTCTTGTTTATTCACGCTCATCCTCCTGCGCTAAAGCCTGGCGATCACGGATAAATATCTTCTCCAGCTTACGCAAGATAAGCGTATGAGCCAGATCTTTCTGCGAGAGCGCTACGACCATAACACTTGTAATCCCCAGAAGCGCCGCCCCGCATACGTCAGTGAAGAACTGATCGCCGACCATGACGGCGCTGTGGCGCTTCGAACCCAGCGCGCGCAGTGCGCGCAGGTAGCCAAAGGGCAGAGGCTTGGCCGCATTGGCAACAGGAATAAATCCCAGGCCTGCGGCATACTGCCCTACCCGTTTCTTATGATTGTTGGAGAGAAGCGCCACCGGAATATGTGCATCGGTGAGTGTAGCGGCCCAGGAGCGGATCTCTGCGGGGACCTCCTCGGTGAAGCGCGGCAGGACCGTGTTGTCCAGATCAACCAGGACAGCGGTGATACTGTGCTCTTCGAGCCAGGCCGGGGTCACCTGCGTGACGCTTTTATAGTAGTAGGAAGGAACAGCCATTACTGCCCGAATACCTCCTTGGACTTCAACTTCGCGGTTTCAAACTCTGCCGACGTGCTGGCGAAGGTCTGGCTGCCATCCTTGCCGGTCAAGACGAAATAAAGATAGCTGGTCTGCGCGGGTTTAAGCGCTGCTTCCAGCGCAGCCTTGCCCGGGTTGGCGATCGGGCCAGGTGGCAGGCCGGCGTGTAAGTACGTATTGTAGGGGCTGGGCGTCGCCAGGTCAACGGCTGTCAAGCGCAACTTGTTCTTGGCGGGGTCAGGCAGGAGGATCTGCACTGTGCTGCACAACTGCAGCCGCATGTTTCGATCCAGACGGTTATAGATAACCGAGGCGACCAGCGGTCGCTCGGTGGGCACCGAGACCTCCTTTTCTACGAGCGAGGCAACCGTGACCAGCTGAGCGATGGAGTAGTTGCTGTGGCCAGAGGGCTGCAATCCTGCCCAGACCTGGTCGAAGCGCCCGAGCATCTCCGCGCAGATCTCCTGGGGGGTGCTGCTCTTGGGGAACTGGTAGGTATCAGGAAACAAGTAGCCTTCAAGCGAGCCGTTGTATGCGCTTTCCAAATAAGGATATTGTTGCTTGAAATCAGAAGCAGCGGTAGTCGCATAGGCTTCAAACGCCGCGGCAGACAGGCCAAGGCGATCGTGCAGGATCGTGGCGATGCGCGCGATATTGGAACCCTCCGGGATGACCACCTTGACGGCAGTCGAGGTCGGCGAGCTACTGAGTGCCAGGATGATGCGCTCGTAGCTCCATCCTGAGACCAGCAGGTGCGTGCCAGCTATCAGGTTTGACCCAGCGCCTAAACGTTGCAACCGGAAGCGGAAAATGGTCTCGTTACCGATAAGGCCAGCGTGTTTCAGATCGGCAGCGATCTGGGTGCTGTTTGTTCCGGGAGCTATAACAAAGTCCACCTGCGTACCCTGCGCAAGCCGGGAGCTGTTTGGCCACATAAAGAATACGGCGATCACGGCGAGCGCCGCGACGACACAGAGGATCGCGAACGCGACCAGCGTTGTACGCAGGAGGTGAAGCCGCCTGAGTTGGGGCTCGCCGTTGCCCTGCGAGGTTTTGCGACGGGAAACACCGCCATGCAGGTTTTTCTGCTGAGCGCGGCGCTGCATGCGGGAAAGATCCGGGGGTGTTTGTGTCTGTGGAGGCACAGGCATCAGGAGCGCCCCTTATCCTGCGCCGCCTGGTCGTGCGCGCTTTGGCCATCCGCACTCATATCGTGCGCGTCAAGATAGTTCTGAAGAATGAGCGTAGCCGCATGCGCGTCAAGTTTGCCGCGCGTCTCGCGCGTAGTCAGGCCGGAGCGTCGGGCAGCATCGGCCGCCTGTGACGAGCTATGTCGTTCATCAGCGAAGTACAGCGGGAGAGCGGCCACCTCAGGTCCTGCCGCTTCGAGCAAACGGGCACACAGGGTGCGAACATGACGCGCCTGGGGCCCTTCCTCACCTGCCAGCGTCAGCGGCAAGCCGATAATGAGACCTGTGGCCTCATAGTCCCTGACAAGCGTGCGCAGTCGGCTGCCATCACGCAGAAGACGGGCGGTATCTTCAACAGAGACGGGAGTAGCTATCGTTGCGCGGGAATCGCTGACTGCCACGCCGCAGCGCACGTCGCCGACGTCAAGAGCGAGCAGGCGCCCTGCGCGCGCCACAGGCGCTACTCCCAGTCCCACTAGGCCAACTCCGTCTTCAGGCGGGCAATGAGCGCGCGCGCAGTGTCGGCGTCATCGGCGCCGCCCTGGGCCAGCGTGGGCCGGCCGCCGCCCCGGCCGCCGAGTTCTGCTGCCAAAGCCTTGACCTGCGCGTTGGCGTCAAAACCTGCTGCCACCGCTGCCTCTGTTGCGGCGGCCAGGTAGGCGGCCTTGCCGTCGATCTCTGCCATCAGTATCGCGGCGCCGATGCCCGCGGAGCGCAGCGCGTCGGCCAGGTTGCGCAGCTCGGCAGCCTCGGCGACTGTCACCTCAGCGACCACCAGGCGATAGCCCTCGCGCTGCGCGGCGCCTGCCGCCAGCTCTTCTACCGCTCCGGAGCCGGCGGATGTGCGCTGCTCGCGCAGGCGATGCTCCAGGTCCTTGTTGGAAGCCAGGAGTGCGGCCGCCTTCGTTGCGGCTTCGGCCGGCGCGGCCTTCAGCGCAGCGGCGACCTCACGCAGTTGCTCCTGCGCGTGCGCCGTGTACTCATAGGCACCGTAGCTTGTGACTGCTTCGATGCGGCGCACGTTGGCGCCGACGCTTTCCTCAGCAACGATCTTGAACAAGCCGATCTCAGTCGTACGCCCGATGTGGGTCCCACCACAAAGCTCCTTGCTGAAATTACCGATCTCCAACACGCGCACGAACTCGCCGTATTTCTCACCGAAGAGCGCAATAACACCGGACTCACGCGCGGCCTCAAGGCTCGTCTCATAGGCGCGTACCGGATGGTTCTCCGCGATCTTGGCGTTGATGAGCTGCTCGATCTTGTCGAGTTGCTCAGAAGTAACTTTCTCGAAGTGGGTGAAGTCGAAGCGCAACCGATCAGGCGCCACGGAACTCCCCGCCTGGGTCACATGAGTCCCGAGGACCTTACGCAGCGCCCAGTGCAACAGGTGCGTGGCTGTATGGTTACGCCGGATGCGCTCGCGGCGCGTCACATCAATACGCGCATCCACGGACTCGCCCACCGCGAACCCAGCCGTACCTTCCGCGACCGTACCGTAGTGCGCGACCAGCGTCTTCTCTTCCATTTTCGTATCAGCTACCACAAAGCTTGCTTTATCGGCGCTCACGATCGTGCCGGTGTCACCGGCCTGACCGCCCCGCTCACCATAAAACGGCGTACGGTTCAGGATCATCACGCCTGTCTCGCCGGGAGCCAGGCGCTCGACACGGGCGCCTTCTTTGATCAGCGCGATGACGACCGTCCCGCTCTCGTTTTCCGTATAGCCCGTGAACTCCGTCGGCTTACTCTCCTGCTCGACTAAAATATCTGCGAAGACGCCGCCATAAGTCGTCCAGCTTACGTCCTTGACCGCTGCGCGCGCGCGTTGTTTTTGCTGGGCCATCGCCGCATCAAAGCCTTCGACGTCGACCTCATAACCCTGGCTGCGCGCGATCTCGATAGTCAGATCGATCGGGAAACCGAAGGTGTCATGCAGCTTGAAGGCCTCTGCCCCTGACAGCACCGTACCCGCCGGTAACTCTGCGAGAGCGCGATCCAAATAGGCCAGGCCCGTTTGCAGCGTCGTGCGGAAACGCTCCTCCTCGGCCACCACCAAAGAACATATCACGTCGCGCTTCTCGACCAGCTCCGGGTAGACCTCTCCCATGAGCGTGATGACCTCTTCGACCATACGCCCCATGAACGGATCGTTCACACCGAGCAGATGCCCGTGGAGCGCGGCACGGCGCAGCAGGCGGCGCAGCACGTAGCCACGACCTTCGTTGGAAGGCAATATGCCGTCGGCGATCATGAAGGCCACGCTGCGCGCGTGGTCGGCCAGAATACGCAGGCCAATGTCAGTCTGATCCTGGTGATCGGGTACCACGGCGCCGCCATGATAGGACTTGCCCGTGATTGCTGAAGCCAGCTCGATAAGCTTGCGCAGCAAATCGCTCTCATAATTGGACTGGACGCCCTGCATGATCGCGCTGATGCGCTCCAGACCCATGCCGGTGTCGATGCTGGGGCGCGGCAGATCGACCAGCGTGCCGTCCTCGGCCCGGTCAAACTGGGTAAACACGAGGTTCCAGTACTCAAGATAGCGATCACAGTCGCAGTGCCCAATGCCACAGTCCGGCCCGCAGGCAAACTCAGGACCCTGGTCATAGTAAAGCTCAGAGCAAGGACCGCAGGGGCCCGTGGGGCCAGCCGCCCAGAAGTTGTCCTCATCACCTAAGCGCACGATACGCTCGGGAGGAACCGGCGTTTCTTTTAGCCACAGGTCGTAGGCCTGATCGTCGTCAAGGTAGATCGTCACCCAGATGCGATCCGGGTCGAGGCCGAGAATCTCAGTCGAGTACTCCCAGGCCCACGCGATCGCCTCGGCCTTGAAGTAATCGCCAAAGCTGAAGTTGCCGAGCATCTCGAAGAAGCTCAGATGCCGTCCCGTGGTGCCGATGATATCGATGTCGGTCGTACGCACGCACTTCTGCGCCGTCACCGCGCGCGTGAAAGGCAACTTCTTCGTGCCAAGAAACACGGGCTTGAACTGCACCATCCCCGCCGCGGTCAGCAACAGGGACGGATCGTCAGGGATCAGTGACGAACTGGGTTGGCGCACGCAGCCCTTGCTCTCGAAGAACGAGAGGAAGCTTTCACGGATTTCATCTGAGGTCATGTATTTCACAAGCAGGTTCCTTTTTTGTATAGTCAGCGGATGCGCACGGCGCACGGCAGGTTAACTCTGGTAATAACGACCGATCCCTGCCGGGGAGCGATCGCTTTAGTTCCTAGATGGAAAAGTCCACTGCGTCAGCCGGACCTGCAGGTTGTGCAAACCCCGGCGCGGGAGCGGGAGCGGCTACCGGGATCGGCGCAGGCGCAGGAGCCGGAACTGGCTCGGGCGCGGGCGCAGGAGCGGGAGCAGCGGGCTCGGGTGCGGGAGCAGGCACAGGCGCAACAGGCTCGGGAGCAGCAGGCTCAGATGCGGGCGCCGGCTCAGGCTCGGGTGCAGGAGCTGGCTCAGGCTCGGGTACAGGAGCGGGTACTGGAACTGGCTCAGGTGCGGGCGCCGGCTCAGGCTCGGGTGCAGGAGCTGGCTCAGGCTCGGGTACAGGAGCTGGCTCAGGCTCGGGTACAGGAGCGGGTACTGGAACTGGCTCAGGCTCGTTCACTTCATCGGATGCTACCAGATCAGGGATAAGATCGGCCCACCTGACGGCGTCCGTCTTCCCTGGCTCATCGGCAACACTATCACTCGACGAAGGAACCTCGACATCCTGCGCAGCTTTATTCTCTGCATCCCGGCTGATTTTCGTATCCTGGGCGCTCGCCTGGCGTTCTTTCCAGCCGCGTCGCAGTTTGTTAGTCACACTGTTGAGCAGGTCGACCGGCTTCTGCGCCAACTCAGTCGCGGCGCCCACGGTCGAGATCGCTTTCGTGCCTGCCTCCTCGACCGCGCCGATCAGCGCATCCAGACGCAGAAGTTCGGCGTTGGCCGCGTCGACCGTAACACTTGCCTTCTCAAGAATGGGAACCGTCGTGTCGCGTACCTCACGGATAGTCGTCTGCGCCTCTTTTACCGTATCATTGGTCGTATCCATGACCTTACGGGTACTGTGCAGCAGGCGAATGAGATAGACAAGGGCGATCACGCCCGCGACGGTCAATACGATAAGCAGTACATTAATTATGTCTGAATAGCCAATCTGATAACCGAACATACGTTATTGTCCTTCCTTATTCCACCTGTCGATTATATCATGCAAGCGTGCGGCGGCCCGTGCCTCCCAGCCTCGTTCTGAAGCCGTGAAGAACGCTCCCCGACGCAGGTCATCGGGTAGATATTGCTGCAAAACCCAGTCATCCGGGGCTCCGTGCGGATACACATAGTTTCCATACTCCTCGGAACCAGGACGGTGCCGGTCCCGCAAGTGAGTGGGGACCGCACGCGCCGGCCCATGCTCGATATCTGACTGTGCTGCCATCAGCGCCTCATAGCTGCGGTTGCTCTTGGAAGCCAGCGCCATATAGACGGCAGCCTGGGCCAAATTGATCTGACACTCTGGCAGGCCGATTACCTCGCAAGCTCTGAAGCAGGCATCAGCGATAAGGAGCGCCTGGGGGTCAGCGTTGCTGACATCCTCGGATGCAAAGATAAAGATACGGCGAGCGATGAACTTAGGGTCTTCTCCCCCGTGCAACATGCGCGCCAGCCAGTAGATGGCCGCATCCGGGTCCGATCCTCGCATCGACTTGATAAATGCGCTGATCACGTCATAGTGGACGTCGCCGCCCTTGTCGTAGGGAAGAATACGATTGGGCACGACGTCGCGTACCAACGCGCGCGTGATGAGGGGCGTGGCAGCATCTTCCTGTTCGGCCGCCGCAAGCTGTGCTGCCAGCTCCAGCGAGGTGAGCCCCACGCGCGCATCGCCGCCCGCCGTGATCGCCAGAGCCTCAAGCGCGTCATCGTCGATCGCATAGCGGCCCGCCAGCCCTCGCTCATCAGCCAGCGCACGACGCAGCAAAACCTCGACGTCGGTATCGGCCAGCGGCTTGAGCTCAAGCACCCGGCTCCGGCTCACAAGCGCTGAGTTGACCTCGAAGTAAGGATTCTCGGTCGTCGCCCCGACCAAAATGAGGATGCGGTCCTCAACTGCATGGAGCAACGCGTCCTGCTGGGATTTGCTAAAGCGGTGAATTTCGTCGATAAACAGGATCGTGCGCTGCCCAGACAGGCCGAGCCGTGTGTTAGCGGCGGTGATGGCATCACGCAGGTCACCGACCTTGCCCGTGATGGCGCTGACCTCGACAAAGGCCGCTTTCGTACTATGCGCGATGATGCGCGCCAACGTCGTTTTGCCCGTACCCGCCGGGCCAAAGAGCAGTATCGAAGTGAGTGTGTCGGCCGCGATCATGCGGCGCAGGTAGCTGTCAGGGCCTACGATGTGTTCCTGGCCTACGAATTCCTCCAACGTGACAGGGCGCATGCGAACCGCAAGTGGCGCAACCGAACGGCGCGCTGCTGCATCCTGTTCATCGAAGAGCGAACCCTGGCTCATCACCCACCTCCCGTCGCGTTGTTATAGATCCCCCTACCCGTTTCATTCTACTAAAGACGACTTCGCCACACAGAAATAGCAGAGAGGCTCCGCTGGTCCTGTCTCTTTTACAAAAATCTCCTGGCAGGCGACCCTTTACAAACATCTATGGTACACTCAGATGCAACAGAGGGGGCACATGTTCGCGAAGCACCTGAGAGAAGCTGAGGGTTATGGCTGGGACTGACTTCACCGATGAGCCAGAAACCAGAGTCAACCAAGCTCTGACAAAGAGCGCCTACATCTTCATGAGAAAGCGCCTGGGTATCATGGCGCCTTTCCTGGTGATGGTGTTATTGGGACTCGTACTCCTCTTCATATTTCAGACGGGCCACGGAGTCAAAAGTGACTCGCTGTATCGCGACCTGACGGCGTCGCCGATCTATGCAAAACTCGGCTTCCAACCATCCTATGCCCAAACGACCGATCCTGGTTCTCTTCATTGGGATCTCATCAGGCCCCCTCACGGCGGTCCGATCATCATGTCAAACCTTCCTGAACCCAAAACCTATACACACTATGGCCCGTTCTCCATTGCGCAAAGGGATATCAAGGAGTTCACCATCCTTATCCCCTTCAATCTTGACCAGTCCGCTGTCAGAAGGCTTCAAAGCGGCAACCCCGTCTACCCCGCGCTCCATTTCGCCGGTATCGGAGAGAACTGGGAGGTTTTCGTCAATGGGCATTCGGTCGCCCGGCAGATTTTCGTAGACAGTACCGGACATATCATACAGTTCAGAAATGTCCGCAACGTAGCGATACCGGTTGAAAGAGAATATTTACATGAAGGGGAAAATTTCCTGGTCATCCACATTCTGGGAGCATATTCCAGCAAATGGACCGGGCTGCGTTATTCGGCGCCCTATTACCTCGGGAACAGCTCCTTCACCTACAGTAATTTCACCGGTATCTCCAGCATGGTGCTGTGCGCCGTTTTCATGCTCATCGCGCTCTATCACCTGCTGACCTATGCTTTTGGCAAGACGGATCGCTACAACCTGTTGTTTCTTGGATTTACTATCATCGCATCCTTGTACTACTTCACTGAAGCGCAGATCATCTATACCTTGCTGCCGAACACGATATTTAACCAGCTCCTGAACTATGCGCTGATGTACGTACTGATATTTTTGGGAGTGGCTTTCCTTGAAACGACGTTTAAGGGGAAAGTGTCAAAGATTACGGCTGCTTTTGGTATTGTCAGCGCGACTTTGGCCGTCGTGCAATGGTGCTTCCCGGTCTGGTTCGCCTATGATTTGGTGGACTACTGGCGCTATCTCACGATACTCTATATTGCCTATGCCATCATCGCCGACCTGCTCTGGCTGATATATAAGGGCATCGTTGATCTGAGAAAGAGCTCTGATCCGAAACGGGGACTTTGGCAAAGCACCTACCACTACCTGTTCAAAACGGAGTTCGGGATCATCACGCTCATGCTCATGATCGTCGGGTTGACCGTGATCATCGACATCTCAAGTATCTCATTGTTCAGTACGATACTGTCATTGAAGAGCTATAGCCTTTTGGGATTTACTATGAGTATGGCCTATATCCTCGCGCGAAGATACTCGAGCGGCTATGAGAACGCCCTGCGTGAAAGCATCGCGTCAAACGAGCAGAACCTGACAGAAGCCGGGCTGTCGAACCGTGAGATGGACGTAGCCCTGCTCCTCATCGAGGGCTCAACGCGACACGATATCGCCCGTAAGCTCCATCTGTCTTCCGCCGAGATCAATCAGGACATCACCGCCATCCGCGAAAAGGTGATCAGGAAAAGCGACGATGATCCGACCGTCACCCTCGCTGCCTTGCACTACGGGTTGACGCGTCGGGAAACCGACGTACTCAGGTGCCTGCGGCGCAGTATGACGAACAAAGAAATTGCGACGGAACTGGTCGTTTCTGAGGAAACCGTTAAAAGTCATGTGCGGACTCTGATGAAGAAGCTACCCGTGAAGAACCGGCGCGAAATCACAACCTGGACCATGGACCAATAACACCAGCGGGCGTTTAGCCAAAATCCTTTTTGCACAAGATAAACGTTCGCTGACAAGGCGCCGCAAAGCGATGCGGGCTTATGTCCCGTGAGCTTTACGGGAACGAAGTCAGCGGGCGTTTAGATGTGCAAAAAGTTGCGCATCGTTTCGAGGTCGCGTTATTAGGTGAACCTGCAGCTGCAGGTGGGTGCCCGCACCGGAGTTTACTTCAGCTTCCTTAGAGCGCGAACGCTTGAGGATACCTGTCACCCCCGGGATAATTAAGGCTCCCAAATCTAAGATAAATGTTGGTTCAGCCGTTAGGTGCGACCCCGAGATGATGCGCAACCTATATCTCTATTCTACCATCAATGTTTGAAGGTTCAGGAATAGTCCACATGCCAAAGCATGACAAAGGGTCAGGTACTTTGTCATCTCATGACAAAGTACCTGACCCTTTGTCACCTGGCGAGTTCATCGGCAATAGTCGTCACAGGTCCATGCCCGGGATACACGATAGTTGCCGGATCAAGCTGTGCGAGCTTCATGAGCGAGCTCCCCATAAGTTGCGGCACGCTTTCCAGAAAGTCTGTGCGACCGATGTCGTGGCAGAAGAGGGTATCACCACTAAACAGGTGCTGCTGCCCCGTCTCGGGGTCACGCAACAGGAAACAGGAGCTACCGGGCGTATGCCCTGGGGTATGGATCACCGTGAAGCAAAACGCTCCCACTTCAAGCTCCTCTCCGTCCTGAAACGTCAGGTCGGGCACAGGCACTTCCAGTCCCTCGATCCCGTGCTGCTTCGCATTCTCCGGAGCCCAGGCGAGCAGCTCAGCCTCGTCGGCGTGTACATACACCAACGCACTGCCATAGTCAGCCAACTCTTCAGCGGCGCCTACGTGATCGAAATGGCCATGGGTCAGCAACACGCCGTCCAGGACGCGCTTTCCCAGCGCCGTAATCAGCGCGCCTGCCTCATCACCCGGGTCGATCACCACACAGTGGTTCGTCGCCGGGTCTGTAATAAACCAGCAATTCTCCTCCAGCAGCCCATTGACCACGCGCTCGATCGTATACATTGAAACTCCTTCGTTGACTCTTACTTTTTCATTGTCATTGCGAGCAAAGCGAAGCAATCCAGGCATCAAGCAGTAGCCCCCTCTGTCTGAATTGCCGCGGTCGGCCTCCGGCCTCCCTCGCAATGACAATGAAGACGGGGTCCGGGCGCGTCAGCGCTTCGTTACTTTCTGTTCACCGGGCAACATCCGCCGCGCTTCAAAGACGCCTTCAGTGCCGCGTAAGTTCAGCAGCAAGTTCTCCAAATTGCCCATCTCGCCAATCTCGAATAAGAAGCGCATGTCCACGATACCATCCTTATGCGTTGTCGTTGACGAGGACAGGATATTGACGCCAGACTCTGCGACGCGCATGGTCACATCCTGGAGCAAACGCAAACGATCGAGCGCCTGGACGAAGACCTCAACGTGATAAGTCGCGCGGGCCTCCTGGTCCCAGCTGACTTCAATAAGACGCTCGCCATCACCCTCGCGCAAGCTGCGGCAATTGGGGCACGTGGCCCGATGCACGCTCACGCCACGGCCACGGGTCACAAAACCGATAATCTCATCACCCGGCACGGGGTTGCAGCACTTGGCCAAGTGGACTAACACGTCATCGATGCCCTTGATCCGCACGCCTCCCGTTTGCTTGGGGCGCCGTGCGGCCCGCGTCGCTGGCAATTGGGCTTCCAATGGCAGGTCGTCAGTGAGCGCAGGCCTGTTGCCCCGCGACGCTGGTTCGGCCGCCGGAACATCGATCAAACCCTGCTGGTTCAGGTACTTCAACAAGCGCGTCCCCAGCAGGCGGGCGCTCATCTTCCCGCCGCCGATCTGGGCGTAAAGATCGGCAGCCGTCGCATAGTTCATTTCGACGGCCAGGCCATCAAGCGCCTTCTCGATACGCTTGTTCGCAATGCTCACGCCATGCTTATGCATGGCTTTCTTAAGCTCCTCACGCCCGAGTTGGGCGTCGCTTACCCGCGTGGTCTTGGCAAGCCAGGATTTGATCTTGCTGCGCGCGCTGCTCGTGGCGACGATGTCGAGCCAATCACGACTCGGGCTCGCGCTCTTGTTCGTCAGTATCTCGACGCGATCCCCATTACGCAGATGGTAGGCCAGGGGCACGATGCGCCCGTTGATCTTGGCGCCCACGCAGTGCGCACCGACCTCAGTATGGATCGCATACGCGAAATCAAGCGGCGTGGAACCCCGTTTCAGGCTGCGCACGTCGCCTTTGGGTGTGAAGACGAATACCTCTTCTTCAAACAAATCAACGCGCAGGGCCTGCATGAACTCTTCGGAATCCTTGGTCTCTCCCTGCCACTCCATCATCTGACGCAGCCAGGCCAGGCGCTCGTCAAAGTCGTCGAGGCTCCCGCCCTCTTTGTAGCGCCAGTGCGCCGCGACGCCATATTCGGCCATCTGATGCATCTCAACCGTGCGAATCTGGATCTCGATGGGCCGACCTTCCGGGCCAATGACCGTCGTGTGCAGCGACTGGTACATGTTGAATTTGGGCATGGCGATGTAATCTTTGAAGCGCCCCGGCATCGGCTTATAGAGATTGTGCACGGTGCCGAGCGCGCCATAGACATCCTTGAGATTATTCGTGATGATGCGCAGCGCGATCAAGTCGAAGATTTCGTTAAAACCTTTGTCCTTTTTTACCATCTTCTGATAGATGCTGTAGAGGTGCTTGGGACGGCCCGTGATCTCGGCCTTGATACCCACGTGCCCCAGCTCCTTGCGCAGCTGCGCCATGACTTCGTTGCTGTAGTCCTCGCGCTCGACCCGCGACTCCTGGACCAGGCGCGCGACCTGCTCATACTTGACTGGCTCCAGGTAGGAGAACGAGAGGTCCTCGAGCTCCCACTTGATCTGGCTGATCCCCAGGCGATGTGCGAGCGGCGCATAGATCTCCATCGTCTCGCGCGCCTTGTAGAGTTGGCGATCGGGTGGCAGGGCGTCAAGCGTGCGCATGTTATGGAGGCGGTCGGCCAGCTTGATGAGGATGACACGTATGTCATGGGCCATCGCGATGAGCATCTTTCTCAGCGATTCCGACTGTTGCTCGGTCGTGGTCTTCAAATCGACCTCTCCGAGTTTCGTGACGCCGTCGACCAGCTCCGCAACCTCGTCTCCGAACTGCTCCCGCACGAGATCAAGCGTGACCTCCAGGCTGTCCTCGACCGTGTCGTGAAGTAGCGCCGCCTTGATCGTAGCGGCATCAAGCTTGAGATCGGCAAGAATGCAGGCCACAGCGAGCGGGTGGATGATGAAGTCCTCCCCCGACTTGCGATGCTGCCCCGTGTGGGCGATCTCCGCGAAGTCATACGCCGCGCGGATGCCCTTGAGATCAGCACGTCGGTTATAGGACTTGACGGTAGCGCAAAGCCCATCGATCGTATTTGCTTGCCGTTTTGCCATAGAGCTATTCTAGCAGTGCTTAGGCAAGGTGCCTAATCTCGAATTTTGTACCAAAGTCATAGTTTTGAGGTGGTTATTGGGCCTTGATAAGACCCTGTTGTGCCAAATAGATGGCAAATACATCGGAAAACCACCTCAGAACTCCTTGTTTGGTACAAAAGTGACCTAGTTATTCTGTCAGTGCGGCAAGATGGGGCGGTTGAAGCGAGCGAGGAGTTCTTCAGCTGAAGTGGTCAGCATCCAGTCCTTAAACGCGGTGAAGTCATCAAGTTGGTCGAGGCCTTCAACGTAGCGCACGCTGCGCGTCAGCTCGAGCTTCTCACTGGACGGCACGAATGTGAGACGTCGCGCAGGGCCGTGTCCCTCGCTGCGCACAAACCCCAACTCACGAAAGACCGATATGCCGGTAGAGACTGACTCCTCCGTCAGCGCCAACAAAGGTTTTTTCTCTGCCCCCTCTTCCTGAGAGCGCGAACCCGCCGATCTGGCTTCATTCGCCTGCGCCTCCGGAACTTTGCCCTCACTGGAGTCAGCAGAGGCGAATCCGATAGCGGAATCCCGATACGGGGAGGAGGCCGCAGGATCACCCGGCGTAGCCGGGCAGCCGGAGGCCGACCCGGGTCCCCGTTGAGGGATTTCGGTACCGGATTCGCCTCTGCTGGCAGCAGTTTGCTTCTTAAA
>WRFR01000030.1 GCA_009778715.1 Coriobacteriia bacterium
AACTATATCAGGCGTTACAATGAGAAGCGGACAAAGAAATCACTGGGCTGGCTAAGCCCACTTGAGTACAGGAATAGTCTGGGCCTGGCGGCCTAGGTGGTCCAGGAAAACGTCCGCACCCCCTTTTTAGCGATATTGCTCATCCAACGAATGTAGAAACAATAACCATAAACCCCACTTTTGCAATAGCGCAGAACTTCATAGCCTTCAAGATCTGTTGAAACATCTGGCCCTGTGCAGAGTTCCGCAACAACTTCCGGCACCCCGTCTCTATCCATATCAACAACAGCAAAGTGGGTCACTTGGTATTTAATAATCTTTTCATTAAAGCCCGTGTCAGCGCCAGTCATATCCTTAAGATAGAGTTTTCGCGTAGAAACCTCCTGAGCAGTGTCGCCGACATTGGTGAACATCGCTTTGTTAAGCGCCACGTCGCTCAGAGCTTTGAGCGCTGTTGTTCGGCGTTGCTGCAACGAGGGGATAGGAGCGGCACTGGCCTTTTTCACTGATTGGCCAGCAGCATTTGTGCCGTTGGAGGCGCTCCTCTTTTTAGCCCCACAGCCAGAGAGCGCAAACAGGCAGACAACCATAACAATTGCGATCACTTTTTTCATAGTTTTGTTCCTTCTGATTTTTTGTCAATTACCGTGGTGAGCTGCAGAGCCCCGGACAGTACCAATAGTATAGTTATCAATCGCATGATAGAAATATTTTTCATCTCTCTCTTCCTACTGACTATTGAGGGATCCAGGCATTTACGGGCAGGCCATCACCGAATATCCGGCAGGGCGCGCCGTAGATGTTCCACCATCCCGAATAAGCGACATCTGTTGAACCGAAATCGTAGTTGAGAAGCTTCCAAGTCCCGTTCTGATAGTGCAGGAGTGCAGAGACTCCTCCGTCAAACATGTCATGTCGTGCTGCATCGGCAGAATAAGGAATGTTTTTGTAGTCAAATGCCTTGCCACCAGGTTGCTGGGGTCTTGCAGACACGAAAGCAAAGCCATTTTCAACTCCAATGAAGTTCACGACAAACTCCACTTTTTGCCCAAGATCCTTTTCGATAGCAGGGCGCACGGCATCAAGAATCACCTTTCGCTCAGAGCTCCCGGACGCTGGCTGGTGATATTCCTGCCCCTTCTTCTCCAGTTGGAATGACGTTGGATCATTGACCGTTGAAGTCAGCCCGGTAAGCTCCCCTGTCTTGTTGAAGGTAGAAGTTATGGTTGCTTTCTCACCCGCGCAGGAAGTTATCTGTGCTGAAAAGATGCCCTTCGTTTTGCACTGAGCATAATCATAGCTTGCCAGTATTCTCATTTTCGGGCTATTCAAGGTTGGATAGACTTCGACAAGCTTATATGGCTTAGGAGTATCTGCAGGTGCCTGGCATATGAGAACAACCGATTTTTTCAGCTGTATGCCGGCAAGCATATTCAGAGAATCCCCTTCACTACTCGTGTTGTCCCAGCCAGTAGCCTCCTTGATAGCAGAATCATCTTCCAGCCTGACAGCGTCGGAAAACGGAGGCATCTTCTCAGTTTTGCCTGAGTTGGTGTCAAGACGATAAACTGGAGCTAGATCCTGGCCGAAGGGATACACATAAAGCGAGTTACCCGCGACACCGATAGTAGCAAAATGGGTGCTGAAGCCGACATCATAAGTTTTTAAAAGCTTACCGGTAAGATCCAGAGCATAGATGTTATTTGATGAGTTATAACAGTAGATCGTATCATCCAACATATTGAAGCCTTCATACTGCTCTTTACTCAGCACCTCGGTTTTCATGGTTGCCGGATCAAGCTTCTCAAGATATCCGGTGGCATATGCGCGATAGTAAAGATCACCGTTAGACTCGATCAGATTAGAAACCAAAGTGTCACTCACCTTCTTATTGCCCGTGCCATCAAGGTTCATCTGATAAATATATGCTCCCGTCGGACCATCACCGCGCGACATATCATCAAGGGTTTTCGCATCGACGCCATCGGTAGTCGTGTAGTAAATCTTGTCATCTGTGATGTTCAATTCTTCACCGGATGTAGCGCTAAGTTTGGTGAGCTTCTTCGTGGTGATATCCATTTTGTAGATACCATCGTTTGCAATATAGAGCGCTCCGTCATAAAGTACAAACGATGGATCGTTACCACTGGGATAGTAGCGCGTAAAGTTTTTACCCGCGAAATCACAACTAACAATACCGACCTGATTTGAATAGAACAGCTTGTTATCATAGACGTTCAAGCTGCCGGAGCAATTCCGCGCTATCACTGTTTTCTGCGAGGTTTTTATATCAAGCCTATAGATCGAACAATCATATGATACAAGATTATTCACATAAAATACGTAGTCACCGGAAGAAACAACATAGCCCTTGTTAATGAGATTGCCGTTTGAGTTGCCATACTGAGGAGCGCTACTGGCAACGTTACCAGACGCTGGTTTCTTCTGGCCGCCTGCGCAGCCCGACAAAAGCGCTACAACCATCACTGCCGCGATAATACCGGTCAAACCTCTTTTCATTGTTTCTTCCTCTCGCCATCAAGAAAAGCTCTCTGCAGACTCCGAAGTGAAAACGGAAACAGGCACGACTGCTATCGCTCTAGCCTACTCCACCGCTTTGTATTGTGAACTTATTTCGTGAGCAATACAAGCGCAGTTATCCTTCGCCTTAATTATTGTGCTGACCAAACAATTAACCGCAAATCATCGCTTGCAGAGGTATCTTCAAGCGTGTTATTCATGCTTCTTGAGGTATTTCGTGCTTCTGCCCGCGCCGATCTTTTGCACCTGCTTATCTTTCACCAGGTGGGCTACAACGGCCTCGACTGTCGTCGGGCTCACGTCGGGAAGCACGTAGCAGATCTCCTGCTTAGATATCGGCAGCAGGCTGTTAAGCACCGTCGCCTCTATCCGCTCGCGCTTCGTTACTTTCTTCGCATTCACCACAGCAAAGCGCTTATCCAGTTCTTTGTAGCAGAATAGCAGCGTCGTGACAAAGTTTTCTATGAAAGGGAAATAGCTGTTCTGCTGGTCATGCCAACCCTCTGAAGAGCGCCTCAAAGCTTCATAGTAGTCTGCCTTGTTCTGATTGATCTGTTCCTCAAAAGAAATGTATTTGCCGACGTCAAAGCCGTTCTTGTACAACAGAAGCAAAGAAAGCAGCCGCGACATCCGCCCATTGCCATCCAGGAAAGGATGAATGCAGAGAAAATCCAAGATGAAACAGGGCGTCAACAAGAGTTGATTGACGTTGTAATTACCCCGGGCATCCAGATAGGCCAGAACGAGTTGCTCCATCGTAGCAGCAGTTTCTTTTGCTGAAGTCGGAGTGAAGCGGACCCGCCGCATACCGGAGGCATCGACTTCCATGATTACGTTGTCCGTGTGCTTATACTGACCGCCACCGGAAGGCGTATAGGACAACAGGGTCTCATGGAGCCGCAGGATGTCATGTTCTTGGATATCGAGGGTGTCAAAACCCTCGTGAACCGCAGCAAGCGCATCGCGGTAGCCTGCGATCTCTGCCTCGTTATGGTTCAAAGGGGCGCTGTTCTGGTTGACGATCTCATTGATACGCTGCTCAGTAGTGACGATCCCCTCAATAGCATTAGAGCCTTTGACCGACTGTACCTTTGCAATACTTTCCAGGCGAGTAAAGAGAGCAGGGTAGTTGTCCTTGCGGGTTTCCTCGCGCGTGCGTAATTCAGCAATGTAGCTGACCGTATTGACCAAGCCCGCAGGGAGTGTTCCTTTTTCCAAAAAAGAGTAGTCGAAGATTCTCATAGGGATTCACATGCCTTTCTGCATATAAAATAGCATATCATATGCAGATAATGCTGTCGATGAGGGAGTTATCTGCATATATTTCTTTGAATAATATGCAGAAACAGGCTCCTACTGAGGCAATAGAGCGCTGCTGAACTGGGGGTAGGTGACGCCCCAGAAGGTCAGGCCACGGGCGGGGGCGGTTTGCCCAGCGGCGCTGCGATCACAAGCAGCCAGGATGGCAGGCAGGGCGTCGGGCTTAAGGCGGCCCGCGTCGATATCGACCAGGGTGCCCACGATGACACGCACCATCGAATGCAGAAACGCCGTGCCTACGATGCGGATCTCAGTGAGCGGCTCGCCCAGCACGGTTGCCTCGACCAGGTCGATCGAGCGGAGCGTGCGTACGGGGTTCTTCCCTTCCAGAGAAGCCGTCACGGCAAACGAGCTGAAGTCATGCTCGCCTATCAGGGCCGCGGCAGCCTGGGCAAGGCGGGCGCGTCGCTCACTACTGGCAGCACCGGCAAAGCCGGGCAGATGCCAGGCGTAGCGTTGCATGAAGAGCGGCGGCTCGACAGCGGTTGCGATGCGATAGCGGTACTCGCGCTCCACCGCGTCAAAGCGCGCGGAAAATCCCGGTGGGACTGCCTGGATCGCGCGCACGCTGATGTCGCGAGGGGTCAAGGCGTTGAGCGAGCGCAAGAAGGTAGGATCGGCATCAAGACCGGGCGGCACTTCAGGACTCGTGAACGAGACGACCTGGCCAGAGGCGTGGACGCCCGCATCGGTGCGCCCTGCGACGACGGTCTGCAGGGGGCCCTCCAGCCGCTCCGGCCGCTCCGACCGCTCCGGCAGATGCAACGCGGTGGCAAGCGCCGCTTCCAACTCGCCCTGCACTGTACGCTGCGGCGGGTTGCTCTGGCGCGCGTACCCGGCAAAGTCCGTGCCGTCGTAGGCCAGTATCAATGCGTAGCTCTGCTCTTCGTTCATTCTCGCTCCCCTATCGAATCAGTACCCGTGCCGTTATCAGCCCGGCAAGGACCAGCACGGCGCCTGCCATGGTCGCTGTGTCGCCGGCGCGCAGCTTCAGTATCCGCAGGCGGGTACGCCCGACGCCTGTGTAGCAACGCGCCTCCATCGCCAGCGCGAGCGTGTCGGCCCGGCGGAAGAGCTGGATCAGCAGCGGGATGAGGATGACCGTCCAGGCGCGCAGCCGCTTGAGCAAGGGCCCTGAATTGAACTGGGCGCCGCGCGCGGTCTGCGCTTTGATGATGGTCTGGGCCTCGGTCATGATCGTCGGGATGAAGCGCAGCGCGATCGAGAGCATCATCGCCAGGTCATCGACCGGTACCTTCAGGCGGCGCAGCGGCCCGGCAAGCAGGGTAAGCCCATCGGTCAGGGCCACCGGCGACGTGGTGAGCGTGACCAGCGTCGACAGCAGCATGATCGCGACGATGCGCAGCGCGAACAGGCCGCCGCGCTCCAGGCCCGCCAGGCTGAAACGCAGGGGCGAGAACGCCACCGCGTTGACCGCCAGCGTAAACACTAAGATGATGAGCACCGGGCGCAGCGCGCGCAGGAGGTAGCCAAGCGGGATGCGCGCCAGGCCCGCAAGGACCGCGACCAGTACAAGCGCGACCAACACCGGCGACCACCAGTTGGTGATGAAGAGCGCGACCATGAGCACCAGCGCGCAGATGATCTTCGTGCGCGGATCGGCGCGATGCAACACCGAAGAGCCGGGCAGGTAGCTGCCGATCGTGATCGTGGGGTGCGCGGCCGCCATCAGTCTGGCGCTCCCGGGCGCAAGCTGCTGGGACGCAAGCTGCTGGAACGCAAGCTGCCGTCGACCAGCTCATAGCTGCGCGTGGCCATCTGGGCAAACTGCTCGGGGGAATGCGTCACCACGAGTACCCCGGCATGAGCGGTTGCTTCTGCCAACAGGCGGCGCACAGCATTGCGGCCAGCACCGTCCAGCGCAGAGGTCGGCTCATCAGCAAGCAGATAACGCGGGTGTAGGGCCAGCACTCCGGCGATCGCCGCGCGGCGTGCCTCGCCGCCGGAAAGCTGGAAGGGAGAGCGGGGGCCAAAGCGCTCCGGATCAAGGCCAACCGCTCGCAATGCGTCTGTGGCGCGGTCACGTGCCGCCTGCTCATCAGCGCCGAAATTGCGCGGCCCGAAGGCCACGTCATCAAGCACCGTCTCGGCAAAAAGCTGGGCCTCGCTGTCCTGAAAGATGAAGCCGACCTGCCCGCGCGTGGTCTTCAGGGTCAGGGGTTCACCGTCGATAGTCGCCGCGCCTGTCGACGGCTCCAGGAAGCCTGCCATCAGGTTGAGCAGCGTCGACTTGCCGCTGCCCGTAGCTCCGCGCACTAAGACGAACTCGCCCGGCGCAAGCGTCAGGCTTGCGCCATGGAGCGCTTCGACGCGCTGGTCACCAGACTCGTAGGTGAGAGAGACGTCAGAAAGCGAGAGCGCCGACTCCTCGTCTCCTTCAACATACGCTGCGTGTTCATACTCGGGCATCCGAAGCTCGACGCCCCAGGCGTTCAGCTCTTCGGGCGGGCGCGCGACCAGCTCCGCGTAGGCGCCAGAGAACACCAGCTTTCCCTCATGCAGCACCAGGATGCGATTGGTGCGTCGCGCTTCCGCCAGGTCATGTGTCACATGCAACACACCACAGCCACGGGCCACCTGAGCGTCAAGGATCCCCAGCACCTCGTCACGTGCCTGCGGGTCAAGCTGCGAGGTCGGCTCATCAAGTAACAGGTAGCTCGGGTGCAACGCGAGCGCTCCCGCGATGACCAGACGCTGTTTCTGGCCGCCGCTCAGCGTATGGGGCTCGCGCGCCTCGAACCCAGAAAGCCCGACAGCGGCGAGCGCCTCGGTCACGCGCCTGCGCAGCTCCTCGCGCGGCAGCCCCAGGTTCTCCGGCCCAAAGGCCACGTCGTCTTCGACGGAAGTCGCCACGATCTGATCGTCGGGACGCTGCTGCACATAACCGACCTTCTGGCGCGCCACCAGCGTATCGGCGTCGGCAAAAGGATCGGCTCCCTCAATGCGCACCTGGCCTCCGTCCAGGTCGATCAGCCCCTGCAGCGCCTTGAGCAGTGTCGACTTGCCACTGCCGTTGGCGCCTAACAGCGCCACATATTCCCCCGGCTCAAGCTGCAGGCTCACGCCGTCCACGGCTCCGCTCAACGCGCGTATGCCAGTAGCAGAGATCATTGAGGTTCTTCCTCGAACAACTCAAGGTAATCAGCATAAACCCATTTTTGTCCCCAGACGTTATCCCCGGTTTTCATGGGTCGCAGGATGTTCATATCGACCAGTCGATTGATAAGTTTATATCCTCCGGTATTCGTAAACCCGCTCCACTTCGTGATATCAGCTATACCTACGATCGGCATGCTATAGAGTTTTATCAGCGTCTGTAAGGTACTTGCGGCAGCGGTCTTCCCTAAAGCCTGGACCTTTCTCATATCACGCTCGCGCAGATCAGTGATATTCACACAGGTTTTGATAGCCGATCTCGCCGTGGCAGCAATCCCCTCTAAAAAGAACTCAAGCCACTCGAACACCTTGCCGCTGTGATACCCTTCAAGCCGCTCATAATAAAGATTCTGATGTTTCCTGAAGAAAGACGACAAGTAGAGCACCGGGATCTCGAGCAGATGCTCATGCCAGAGAAACATCGTGATAAGCATCCGCCCTGTTCGCCCATTGCCATCATTGAAAGGATGGATCGTCTCAAACTGCGCATGGAGCAGCCCTGCTTTTATTAAAGGGAGATACTCGTCGTCTACGTGAATAAAGTTTTCGAGATCTCCCAAAGCTTCATTCATCTCATCTACGGGAGGCGGCACAAAACGAGCGTTATCGGGACGCGTGCCTCCGATCCAATTCTGGGCTTTCCTGAATTCTCCGGGATAAGCAAACTGCGTTGATTGTGCTCCAAGCATAAGTTTCTCATGGAGCTCACGAATAAAACGCAAAGTAAAAGGAAATGACTCGGCACGCAAGAGGCCGTAGTTCAAGGCATTGATGTAATGAATGATGTCATCAACATCTGCCGGAATTCCAGAGCGCGGCTCTGCGTTCTGTTTCTCGATAACATCGGCCATCGTTGCATTTGTCCCCTCTATCTGGCTTGAGCTGGTCGCGTCTTTTTGAATAAACATTATCAAAAAGGCATCACGATCAGGCAGGAGTTGCGTGACTCCATCGAGCTTGCCCAGTAAGTGGATCGCTTCAGTGTGACTCGCCGTGATGGATTTGGGTAACGCTAAAGTTTTTACCGGGGGAAACTTATAAGGAACAAAGGCCTTAAAACCCTGTGGTTGTTGGACATACCTGCCTATTTCGAAACCGTTCATATCTTTCCTTACATATAAACTGTTTTGCGATTTAGTTTACATTACTATAGCACATATAAACAGTTTTGCGATTTAGTTTACATTAAGGAAGAAATCCCGATCTGCTTTGTTGCCTGATACCAGGTTGATCCACCTGAAATATTATTTCAAAATCAGATAGAACGCGGCGATGACGGCGGTCGCGTTGTAGATCGCGTGCACGATCACGGCAGGCCAGATGGTCTTGCTTTTCCAGGCAAGCCAGGAACACACGATCCCTAACAGCACATAGAGCGGCGCTGCCCAAAGCGAGACATGGCTGGCAGCAAAGATCGCCGTCGTGATGATCACCGCCACAAGAATCGGAAGGTGCGCGACAAACCACTCCTGGATGATTACCCGGAAAGCCAGCTCCTCGATAAACGGGCCCAGGATCGCCACGATCAGCAGAGCGGCCACCGCTCCCGTTGTTGAGCTGCCAAAAAGATAGGACATGCTCTCCGACCTGGGTACTGACCAGTGAAGCAAGGGCGCTGCCCAGATGGTCCAGGCCAGCGCTGCCAGGCGCAGCAGCACTGACGCGCTGACCACGGCAACGACCACGCGGCCGATCGTGAAAGAGCGGGGTGAGCGCAAAGCGGCAGAGGCCTCTGGCTGCATGCCCGGCCGATCATCGGAGTTGGGGCGGAGGCTGGGGCTGGGGCTGGAGCTGGGGCTGGGGCGCCGTTTCGCGGCGCTCGCATCCTGCATCGGCGATGACGACGCGCGTTCTTCCTCGGTCAGGCGGCGCAGGCGAAACGCCGCGGAAAACGGGAGCTTGCGCCGGTAGGCCAGAAGCGCCAGCACACCCAGCTCGATCGCGTAGAACACCAGCAGCAAGATGATGCGGACCCAGACGACGCCGACCGCGGGCAACAAATTGGTCAGCCGGTTGCCGATGATGAGCGAGCTGACCACCCCTGCGGCAAGCAGCGTCAACGCGATGATGATGACGTCGGCAAGCGACCAGGGGCGTACGGCTTCGACCGAGCGGCGCAGGCGCGGCTGGCGCGTCACGGTCCTGACGCCGTGCAGGCCGCCTTGTTGGCGCACGTCGATCTGCGAGAGGCGATCAAGGATCTCGCGAGAGTCATGGGTATCAGGGCGATCAGGCATCGGCGTTGGGGTCGGCAAGGATCTGCTGCAGTTGGGCTTCATCGAGAACCGGGACACCCAGCTCGACGGCTTTCGTGTACTTGCTGCCCGCGTCGGCGCCCGCCACTACGTAGCTTGTTTTCTTCGAGACCGAGCCCGCTGTCTTGGCGCCCAGCGCGCGCAAGGCCGCGCCCGCCTCGTCACGGGTCATCGTTTCAAGCGCGCCAGTAAGCACGAAGGTCAGCCCGGTGAGCGGACCCGGCCCGGCCAGATCCTGCGCGCCGCCTTCGCGCTGAAGCACCACGCCACAGGCCAGGAGACGATCGATCAGTTCACGGTTTGCGGGCACCGAGAAAAAGTCGCGGATCGTATTTGCCACCACGGGGCCCACTCCCTCGACTGCGGAAAGCTCGTCTGCGCTTGCTGCCGCCAGCGCCTGGATGCTGCCAAAGCGATGCGTCAGGTCCTCGGCTGTGCGCGCGCCGACCTGGCGGATCCCGAGGCCGAAGAGCAGCTTGGCGAAGGGCGCCTGCACAGATCCTTCGATCGCTTCCAGAAGCTTGGCGGCGTTTTTGGGGCTGAAAGTCTGCTGGGTGCCATCCTTGAGCACGCGGCCGGTCTTGACCGCGACCAGATCGTCATAGTCGAGCCGGTAAAAGTCCGCGATATCACGTACTAAGCCCGCTTCGATCAGCAGAGTGATGATCTCAGGTCCAAGGCCCTCGATATCGGCCGCGCCGCGGCTCGTCCAATGGCGCAGGCGCTCGAAGCGTTGCGCCGGGCAGGTGATGTTCTCGCAACGCAGGGCGACCTCGCCCTCTTCATGAAAGACCTCTGCGCCGCAGCTCGGGCAGGTCGCGGGCATCTCGAAGACGCGCTCCGCGCCCGTGCGCAGGCCCTCGACCGGGCCTACGACCTCAGGGATGACGTCGCCCGCCTTGCGCACGATGATCGTGTCGCCAATCAGCACGCCCTTGCGGCGCACCTCGCCTGCGTTGTGCAGGGTGGCGCGCGCGATGGTGCTGCCCGCCACCGTCACTGGGTCGAACTCGGCGACCGGCGTAAGCACGCCAGTGCGCCCGACCTGCACGACGATGTCACGAAGGACGGTGGTCTTTTCCTCCGGCGGAAACTTGTAGGCGATGGCCCAGCGTGGCGCGCGCATGGTCGAGCCGAGTACGGCCTGCGCGGCAAAGTCGTCGACTTTGACCACCACGCCGTCGATCTCATAGGGCAGGTCAAAACGATCGGTGAGCGCCTTTTCGCAAAACGCGCGGACCTCAACGGGGCTGCCGCAAATCTTGACATCAGGATTGACATGGAAGCCGGCCTCGGTCAGCGTGGCAAGAAAGTCGTGCTGTGTGGCAAGCGTCTCGAACGCCAGCGCCTCGCCGTCGCCGCTTCGCGCGTACATGAAAGTCGCAAGGTCACGAGAAGCCGTGACCGCCGGATCCTTCTGGCGCAGGCTGCCCGCCGCCGCGTTACGTGGATTAGCGAAGGTCGGTTTACTCGCCACTTCCTGCGCCTCGTTGATGCGCTCGAAACTCGCCTTGGGCAGATAGACCTCGCCGCGTACCTCGATCTCAGCCTGACTAGCAAGCAGGCCTGATCGCAGCCGCAGCGGCACATCGCGCACCGTGCGGATGTTGGCTGTGACGTCCTCGCCAACGCGACCGTCGCCGCGGGTCGCCGCGCGGATCAGCTCGCCGTGGCGGTAGGTCAGCGCGATCGAGGAGCCGTCGATCTTGAGTTCCGCGATGAAGCGCGGTTCGTGCCCAAGCGCATCGGTCGTGCGTTGCATCCAAGCGTCAAGCTCGCCGAGGTCCATGGCGTTATCGAGCGAGTACATCTTCGCGGCGTGCTCAACGGAAGCGAACTGGCTGTCCGGCGTTGTACCCACGCGCTGGGTCGGCGAATTGGGAGTAATGAGATCAGGGTACTCAGTCTCTAGCGTGATAAGTTCACGCATGAGCGAGTCGTAGGCCGCGTCGCTGATGCTGGGCGCGTCCTTGGCGTAGTAGAGATAGCTGTGATGCTCAAGCTCACGGCGCAGCTCGTCAATGCGGGAGGTCGCCTCGGCGCGTGTTGGCGTCGGCAGATCTTGCAGCCCAAAGAGCGAGCCCTGATCTGCGGGCTTTGCTGCGGGGGCGCTCATTGCTGCGCCGCTCCTGACAAAATGGTGCCTGACTCCATTTTGTCATCCAGCTTGGTGGCGGCTAGCTCTGCGGCGCCGTGGAGCAGCTCGCTGACGGTTGGGTGCGCGAAGACAGTGCGTTGGAAGTCAGCTACGGTCATCTGCTGGGTGATCGCTTCGGCCGCTATCGCAATGAGCTCGACGGCATGGGCGCCGAGGATCTGGCAACCGAGGATCTCGCCCGTCTGTTTATCGGCGATCAGCTCGACGTAGCCCTCGCTGGCCCCCTCCGCAAGCGCCTTGCCATTGCCCGCATACTTGACCAGCCCCGAAACTGGCGTGTAGCCCGCCTCTTTGGCGGCGGCGCTGTGCAGGCCGACCGCCGCGACCTCCGGGAAGGTATAGACACAGGCCGGAATAGCGCGATAGTTAATGGTCGCCGTGGGAGCCTTACCTGCCAGCTGCGCGAGCGCATTGCGCGCCGCTGCGCGGCCTTCGGCCTCAGCCGTATGCGCGAGCATCATCCCGCCGATGGCGTCGCCCACGGCATAGATGCCCGGCACGTTAGTTTGCAGGTGCTCATCGACTTTCAGAGCGCGTCGATCGTAGTCCAGCCCCAGCTCCTCGAAACCGAAGCCTGCCGTACGCGGCGCACGCCCGACGGCCGTCATCAGCACGTCGGCGGCCAGTTCGCTGCCATCGGACAGCGCCGCAACCACGCGAGAGCCTTCCTGGCGAGCCGCTTCTACGCTCGTGCCCAAGTGGAGCTGCACCCCTTGCTGTTGCAAGGCCGCCGCAAGCATCCGCACCACGCGCGCGTCAAAACCCGGCAGTAGCGCCGGCATCAGCTCAACGATGTGTACCGTTGAGCCAAACGCCGCATACGCGCAGGCGAACTCAACGCCAATGACGCCGCCGCCCACGATAATGATCTCGTACGGGATCTCGGTCAGCGCCAGCGCGTCATCGCTCGTCCAGACAAAAGGCGCGCTCAGCGCGGGCAGGACCGTCGGCTCGGAGCCCGTAGCGATGATGACCGCATCAGATTCATAGATATGCGATGACAAAGTACCTGACCCTTTGTCATCAGTCACCGCTACGGTGTTTGGGCTGACCAGCCGAGCCTGGCCTTCAACCACGGTGACCCTCAGGCGCTTGGCTTCTTGCTCCAGCTGGCCAACCAGCTCGTCGACCACAGACTCCTTGCGCTCGCGCAGTGCGTCAA
The DNA here is from genome assembly GCA_009778715.1 of Coriobacteriia bacterium. Taxonomy (GTDB): domain Bacteria; phylum Actinomycetota; class Coriobacteriia; order WRKU01; family WQUG01; genus WQUG01. The sequence goes on from WRFR01000030.1 coordinate 12,614, forward strand.
GGTCGACTCGCACTATTGCCGCGTCCGGCAGGCCGGTCAGCGCAAAGTCGCCCGCATGCGCCAGGTCGCGCAACGCATGGGCGCTGCGCAGAATGGTCTTCGTAGGGATACACCCAACATTGAGGCAGGTTCCCCCCAGCCGGCGCTGCTCGAACAGCGTGACCTCAGCGCCATGCGCCGCGGCCTCAAACGCCGCCGCGTAGCCACCCGGCCCACCACCGATCACTGATATCTTAGGCATCAACACTCCCTTTGATTGCACCTGAACGGTGCAGTAACTTAACTGTTTTCTAGTATACCAGCGCCCCTGCACCCCAATTCGATGCGACAGACAGTAAATGAGCCGCAGGAGGATGCGGCTCATGGTTACAGGTCGTTGGTTGTTGCTTTAGTACGGCCCTAAGACGATGCCTGGCGCCTCTTTTTTCTGGCTCTTATCAGAGCAATCGTCACAACAGCAACTGAGGCGAGCGCCAACATGATGGCAATAAGGCGGGGGAGCACATCGCCTGCCTTGGGCAAGCTGGTACTGCCTTTGCCATCATCGATCGTACCGGTGCCTCCGCCGTTGCCCGTGCCATTACCGCCACCGTTGCCGTTGCCCGTGCCGAACTCTCCGCCGCCGCCATTTCCGCCGCCAACATTGCCTCCGCCGCCGCCGTTGCCGCCGCCGCCATTGCCACCGTTACCGCCGCCGCCGCCAACATTGCCGCCGTTGCCACCCTCAGTGTGCTGGGTGTTATGCACGACAGCAGGACTCAGCGTCGTATGCCCTGCGTCCCACTCCGGCTGCGTGTAGCTGACGTCATAACCATTCAGCGGATTGTCCGGGTCAGAGGGATGGAACTCTCCCTCGACCATCGTGCCCTCGGCCACCGTGTAGGTAAAACCGGTAACGTTGCCCGCGGCGTTTGCGGTCGTCGTGTATGACAGGAGGTCTGCAATCGTTGCCTTCCAGGCGCCCGCCGCATCAAGCTCGACCGGCTCGCGATAGGGCGTGCCGTTGCGGTAGAGCTGCACCCATACCTGGTCAAGCTCCTCGCCGGTCCACTCCTTGCGCAGTTCAAGCGGCGTTACCGGAATGGTCAGGCGCCCGTTGTTGCCCAGATAGTGGGTGATCGCATATGCTCCGCCGGACGTGCGCGCGCCGAACTCCGCATAGCTGGTGTACGCGTTGGTCTGCGTCACATTGTCCGACTTCAACAGTCGGCTGATCGGGTGGGCCTTGGGCTGCCCCGCCTCGATAAACGGCACGCCGCCTGCGCGCACCGAAATGTCGGTCACCGTGCGGTCGACCGGCAGATACCGCGAGGCCATATAGTCCTCAGCGTTCTGGTCGAAGTACTCCTCCAACGTATAGTACGTGGTCTCATCATCCAGCGTCGTGGCGGCAACATAGTCCTCCCCCTGCTTCACATACAGATCAGCCTCCTCCACATAGAAGTAGTAAGGGTTTTCCTCGTGGGGAGTAAACGACGCCTCGGCGGTGTCGATGGTCTCCTTGGCCGGATCGCCATTCCAGTCATTGGAATAGAAGTGGTAGCCCAAGCCATCCGGCGTCGCAAACTGCTTTTTATACGCGTCGCTTACCTCAGAAGGATCAAAGCCGCCCTTCAGGCCGACCGTGAACGCCAGCTTGATCGGCAGTATCTTGTCCACCACGACCGTCGAGTTTCCGGGGTTGTTCGGGTCCTCCTGGTAGGAGACCGAGCGGATCGGGATCATCGCGGCCGGAATGTACCAGCGCACCGCCTGCTGCCCTTTGATCAAGGGCATATCCATCCCCGCGTCGCCCAGGTTGAAATCACCAGGCTCCAGAGCAGTCGTGATGGTCATGAACACGTTGGAGAGATTCGCGGGTTTCTCGGTGATGTAGTCAGACAGGTCGAGGTACCAGCCGCGCAGGTCGATCGAACAGGTAGCCCCTGCAGGGGGCGCAAGCGGCGCCCCGTCATCGTCGTAGAAGTTACCGACATACTTCATGTTCGAGTCAGCATACCATTTGATGCTGTTGAAGAAGTCACCCTCAGCGTCGCTGTTATAGAAGATGCTTTTTGCTGCCCGCGCTGACTCGATCAGCTCCTGAGCAACAGCCGTCGACACTCCTGCATGGGCCGAAAGCGTGCGGAGGTAGTTGCTGTAATAGGTGTTCTCCCCGCCGCCAGACAACGTGGGCCCCTGGCTGATGAGGCGCGCGAAATTCGAGCCGCGCCGCATCTCCCCATTGACGAAGATGCCTTTCATGTCTTTGAACTCCATATACTTCCCGAGAGGATCGATCATCGTCAGATAACCGGAGAACTCAGGGTCCTCCCCTGGGAGGGTCACATAGCCACCCTTAGTCATGATGTTTTGTGTGATCGAGTCAAACGCGCTGTTCAACGCATCCTCAGAGTCAGCGCTGTAGTAGCCATCTGTGTAGGCATAGCTCGTGACCACCCGATTTGTATTCGTGAGGCTGACCAACTGCCAAACCGTGTTGCTCCCCCGCGTGTTCATGGGAAAGCTGATCTGCGGCGATGTTGAGCCAGTCGAAATGAAGTCATCAAGCAGAGTCTTCAGGTTGTAGGTCGTCCCCTGAAACGAAAAGGAGTTAGCCGCCGCTTTGTTTACCGGGTCCATGACCGCAAGCGCATGTACGCCGGTCACGCCGACTCCCAGCGTATAGACCGTCGGCGCCGCCTCCCCGCTGGGGTAATAGTGATCCTGGATCCGGTCTTTCCAATAAGACGCTGTCAAGATCGTTGTGAGATCAGTGCCGATGTCACCGGCGCCGGGGTTACCACTGCCCGCCGTGTAACTGGTACCGGTCTCGGACTGCATCGTAAAATTGAGCCACCCAAAGGTCGGGTCGCCGTCAGTCATAAGTATCATGATCGGCTTGCGCGTGACCGAGTCTTCTTCACCATCAGGGCGTGTGAAGCTATACTCGGTGTCCGTGTTGTTCGTGAGTACCCGCGCGCCTGCCGCAATGCCAAGCTGTGTGGGCGTGCCTCCGCTGACCGCCGCACGAGTCGTCGTACCTGCGCCACCGTTTAAGGCAGAATTCACGTTGATGTAATGCGTGCTGCCAGTCAGGGTGATCGAAAAGTAGTCGCCGCTCGCCAGGTCATAGTGATTGAGATTCAGGAACGTATAGGTGTTGTTCCCGGCATAGCCCACCACCGACACGCGATTCTCCGAATTAGCGCCCATGACGCTCTTGATGGCGGTGTTCAGCGCGCTGACCAGCAGAAAGTCGCGGGTCGTTCCGAGCGGGGCGCCCGTGTTGCCCGCCATGTCATAGGCCGACATTGAGCTTGAGAGGTCGATGACAAACACGGTATCGACCGGGACCTGCAAGCGCGCAACGTTATAGCTCTGTCCCAAGGCCGAAAGCGACACGATGAAGTTGTCCTTGGCCGCCTCGATCGTGGTGAGCGCGTTGCCTTCGTCGTCATGATAGGTCATGTCTCCGGCAGAAACCGACTTGTCGGTCCATATCCGGCCGTCCTCTAAGGTGTTGTTCTCAAAAGAGTCACCATGGGTATTGGTGAGCGGGTCTGCCTTCATGTTATAAGTGGTATCAAACGGTTTCTCTTCCGCTGCCTGTGCCTGCCGTAGTATCCCAAAAGAAGAGATAACTAACGCAAAACAGATCATGATCACCAAAATCGTAAGTCCTCTGCGGTGACTACGTTTCATCGTGGGGGCTCCTTATCCTCTAAAATCCTCCTGAATCCCCAAACGGGACCCTTTTATTGGGTTTGTAGAGTAAATGAGACCAGGTTAAGCGTAAAAGCGTTTCAAGAGAGTTCCACAAGGTTGTGCAGAAAGCTCCACAGACTCCTTTCAGCGCGCGTTAGTCTGTCAGGGGCTTGATGACGTCTGCGATAGCGGCGGCTGTCTTCGGGTCGTTCATCGTATAAAGATGGACGCCGTCAACGTCATGCTCGATCAGATCGATGATCTGAGTGATGGCGTAGTCGATGCCCGCGCGGCGCATCTCCGCATCGTCGTCACCGTAGCGCTCGACCAGCTCCGCAAAATCCGGCGGGATGTTCGTGCCGCAAAGCTCGACCATGCGAGCCGCCTGACGGGCATTGACCACCGGCATGATGCCGGCCTCTATTGGTATGGTGATACCTGCTTCGCGCGCGCGCTGGAGGAATTCATAGAAATGGCGGTTGTCAAAGAAGAGCTGCGTGGCGAGCTGGTCGACCCCCGCTTCGATCTTATGGCGCAGCCAGCGCAGGTCGTCTTCGGCGCTGGTTGCCTCAGGGTGAACCTCGGGATAGCAGGCGCCGATGATGTTGAAGTAATCAGGGATGTGCTGACCAATGAACTCGGCAACTTCGCTTGCGTGAGCAAATTCCCCCGTCGGTTTGGTTCCGGGAGTGACATCGCCGCGCAGCGCCAGTACATTTTCGAGGCGGTGTGCCGCCAGGCGCATCAGCAGGTCGCCCAGTTCCGCGCGCGTCAGGTTGATCCCCGGCAGATGCGCCACCGCCGGCAGATGATAGGTGTTCTCAATGAGCGAGGCGATCTCGACAGTAGCGGCGGCGTTGGCTGCTCCTCCGCCCGCGCCGTAGGTTACCGAGATGAAGTCAGGGCCAAGACCGGCCAGCGCGTCGACCGCGTCATAGACGACCTGGATGGGCGCTGTCTTCTTCGCGGGATAGACCTCAAAGGAGAAAACCGTCTTATGGGCAAACAGCTCGTTAACTTTCATGTGGGATCCTCCTGTGGGTCTTCGGCATCATATGACAAAGGGTCAGGTACTTTGTCATGAGGCACCGTTTTGTCATCGACGGGAGCGACCAGGCAGATCGCCTGCTCGACTGCCTTCACACAGGCCGTCGCGTTGGCGCCGTATCCGGCTCCGATGCCGCGCGCCCAGCCACCGGTCACAACAGCGCCACCCACCAGCACGGGGATATTACACTGCTCGGTGACAGCGTGGGCCGTCGCCTCCATCGCAGGCATCGTCGTGGTCATGAGCGCCGAGAGACAGACCACGTCGGCGTCGCGCGCGGCCTCGAGCACGCGCTCGGTGGTCACGTCGACCCCCAGGTCATTGCAGACAAAACCCTGGCTTTCCAACAGCGAGATGCAGATATCCTTGCCTATGCTGTGGATATCACCCTTGACGGTCGCAAACACTACGTGTCCGCGGATCGCCGCGTCACGGTCAGCGGCTGAGAGGTAGGTCTTAGCCTGGTCAGTCGCGGCCTTCATGGCGTCAGCGGCGACCATGAGCTGCGGCAGGAACACATCGCCACGGCCAAAACCCTCGCCCAGTTCCTGGATCGCGGGCGTGAGTACCTCGGCGATGATGCGCTCCGGCGTCCAGCCGCCTGCGGCCATGAGCGCGTCAACGTAGGCCGGCGCCCCGTCACTGTCACCCCGCGTGATCGCGCGGGCCAGCGCCATCTCCGGTGACAAAGGGTCAGGTACTTTGTCAGTTGATGACAAAGTACCTGACCCTTTGTCAGGATCAAGCGCAGCCTGTGGGTCGAGCGCGCGGGCCAGCAGAACTTCAAGTTGCTCCCGCGCTGCTACAGAATCAGGCTCCTGGCCTGCCGCGCGCGCGGCGTTGATCGTCGAGATCGCCTCGCCCATGACAGGATCGTTCGGGTTGACAATGCCCGCGTCAAGCCCGTCTGCCGCAGCTGCCGCCAAAAACGCGGCGTTAAGCGTCGGGCGTCCGGGCAGCCCGTGGCTGACATTGCTCACCCCAAGCAGCGTTGCCAAGCCGAGTTTCTCACGCACCGCGCGCATCGTGTCAAGCGTGACGGTCGGGGCGTCGTGGTCGGCTGCGGCGGCCATCACCAGGCTGTCCACAAGCAGATCCTTCGCCGCGATCCCCAGCTCTGTGGCCTGGTCGCGCACGTTGCCCACCACCGCCAGACGCGCCTCGGCCGTCGCAGGAATCCCCTCTCCGTCCAACGCGAGCACCACAAGCGCCGCACCGTAGCGCGCGGCAAGCGGCAGGATCGCCTCCATTGAGTCGGCCTCTCCGTTGACGCTGTTGATGAGCGCCTTGCCGGGATAAACCCGCAACGCGCGCTCCAGCGCGACCGGATCGGTCGTGTCAATACAAAGCGGCACATCACAACTCGCCGAAAGCGCGAGCACCAAACGAGGCAGTACCTCGGCGGCGTCGATGCCCGGCGCGCCCACATTGACGTCGAGCAGGTCGGCGCCAGCTTCTGCCTGCGCGGCCGCATAGTCGCGCGCCACGCTGAAGTTGCCTGCCTGCAGGGACTCGCGCAGCTCACGCTTGCCCGTCGGGTTGATCCGCTCGCCGATCATACGCAGCGGCGGCGTGATCTGCGAGAGATCTCCGCCTGCTTCCGTTTTATTTTCGTCGATATCCCAACCGCCGATCACCGTAGCGCGACGCGGCCCTGCCACTACCAGCCGCGACGCAGCGCGGCACTCGATTTCTGCGACCGGCCGCCCGCTTATCTCATCGGCGATCGCTCCTATATATGCTACGGTGGCTCCGCAGCAGCCGCCGATCATCGCCGCGCCCGCCTCATACAGCTCGGCGGCAAAGCGCCCATAGTCTTCAGGCGTCGCAGGGTAGACAGTCTCGCCAAACTCATCCAGGCACGGGATGCCCGCATTGGGGGATGCAAAGACCGGCAGGCGCGTGGCCCGCAGCATCCGCTTGGCATGGGGCGCCATCTCCGCGGGTCCCAGGCTGCAGTTGAGGCCAACCATGTCGGCGCCCGCCGCCTCTAAAATGATGGCTGCCGTCGCACTGTCTGTCCCGGAAAGTTCCATACGCCCGGCCTCACCCAGCGCTACGCTCACAAGTGCGGGCAGCTCCGGCGCTACCTCCTTGCAAGCCAGAAGCGCACAGCGCGCCTCGGCGATATCGGTGAAGGTCTCCAGGATGAAACCGTCAGGGTCGGCTGATGCCAGCGCCCGGGCCTGCTCGGCAAAAATCTCAAAGAGCTCGTCGAAGCTCGTCTTTCCCAGTGGCTCAAGCACCAGCCCTGAAGGCCCGATATCACCCAGCACGTAACGCGGCCCGGCTTTGCGCGCCAGTTTCACCGCCTGCTGGTTAATGACCTCCAGCGAGTCTTCCAGCCCGAACTCAGCCAGCTTGGGCCGCGACGCGCCAAAGCTGTTCGACTCGGCCACGTCCGCGCCCGCAAGCACATAGTTGCGATGGACCTGCGTGATGTAGTCCGGCTCAAGCAAGTTGAGCTGTTCTGGCATGACGTCGGTGAAGCCACCCCTCTGGATCGGGGTGCCCATGGCGCCCTCCAGCACCAGCATGGTGCGCCCCAGGTCTGCGCGCAGGTCGTTCACGAACGGCTCTCCGTGTCTACGTTTCCTGCGGGCGCATCCGTACCTGCGTCTGCATCCGCGTCCGTTGCGTCCAGCTCAATGTCGCCATCGCTCAACAGCAGCTCCATCAGCTGCGTCGCAGGATCAAGCAGGATGCCGGTATCGGCCGCCTCGTATTCGCTATAGGCGCTGACCGGCGCCTTGCTCTCTGTGATGCCGCTACCCCAAAGCACCCACGGGACTGGCTCGCCCGTGTGGGTCATGAGCGCGATCGGCGTCGGGTGGTCCGGCATCACCAGCACGCGCGCTCCCTCGTCACCCTGCTGCTTCGCGTAGGTCAGCACGCGGGTCATCACCTGGCTGTCGATTTTCTCAAGCGCGGCGATCTTGCCCTGCACAGAGCCCGCATGCCCCTCCTCGTCAGGCGCTTCAATGTGAATGACCACCAGATCATGATCGTCAAGCGCGCCAAGGCTTTCTGTGGCTTGGCGAGCGAAGTCGTTATCCAGGCCATCGGTGACCCCGTCGATCTCAAGGCGCGTCAGCCCAAAGAGCACCGCCATCCCGCCCAGAAGGTCAACACCAGACGAAAGCGCTGCGGTCTTGCCAAAGCGCTCGGAAAACGACACCAGCCCCGTCGGCGCCACGCCCGGCCAAAATGGCCAGAGATCGGTGCAGGGACGCAGCCCGTGCGCGATGCGATCCAGGTTTGCGGGCAACGTGGGGAGCAGCTTGTGCGCGCGCTCCATGAAGCCGAGCAGCAGGTCCGCTCCCGACCCCACGCCCGATTCAGCGCCTGTCTCCGCTCCCGACCCCACGCCCGCGGCGCCACCGCCGCGCGGCAGGTGCCCGTCGATCGACTGATCGGTGATGTCATGAGGTGGCGTGAACTGCACGTCGAGCAGCTCCGGATGCCCTTTGACCACCAGCAGGTGGCGATAGGCGATTCCCGGATGCAGAGTGAAAGTGTCGTCGTTAAGCTCCAGCGCCAGCTCCTCGATCAAGGCGCGCGATGAGGCGGTCTCAATGTGGTCGCAAGCGTAGCTCGACATGACGCCATCCTCGATGATGAGGGTATTAACGCGGAGCGCTACCTCGTCATCTTTCAGCTCTACCCCCATACCGGCGGCCTCGATCGCCCCCCGGCCGATACCGTAGCGCACCGGATCATAACCAAGGATCGAGGTACAGGCCGCGGCGCTGCTCGGCTCGAAACCCTCCGGTACGGTACGCGCCAGCCCGACCCGCCCCTGGCGAGCCATGAGGTCGATCACCGGAATGGACGCCGCCTCAAGCGTAGTCTGGCTATCGTAGGGCGTGCCGGTATCCTCAAGCGGCAAGTCCGCCGCTCCGTCCAGAATAACAACGATATATTTCATGGATACCTCCCAGTGCCTGAAATCCCAAGCTAATAACGCATACAAGTAATGGTAGCATGACCCCCTCTCACATTTTCGCCATAGTATTGTGAGCATAATCATCACAATTCGAACATACCGCTGTGCAGAAAATATGTATGCGTTTTGTAACGTTGAAGTTTGTATATTATAAATATTTGCGTATTGCAGTATGTTACACAGCAAGTGCAATATCCAATAATTGTACAGCACATTTATTGCAGAGCAATGGACGCAACAACAAAGAGGAAGGAAGCCGCTGATATGAAAAAAGAAACAGCACAAAAGAAACTGGGATTCCCGGCGCTTACCGCCATGGTCGTAGGATCAATGATCGGCGCGGGAATCTTTATGCTCCCGGCCCGATTCGCCGGAGCGTCCGGCGTATATGGCACCCTGATCTCGTGGGCAATCGCCGGTATCGGCATGCTCATGCTTGCGCTGGTATTTCAGGCGCTCGCGATCCGCAAACCACAGCTCGACACCGGCGTCTTTGCCTATGCGCGGGAAGGCTTTGGCAAGTATGCGGGCTTTGTTACCGCGATCGGCTTCTGGGCCTCGGCCTGCGCCGGAAACGTTCTGTATCTGGTGCTCATCAAATCGACTTTGGGCGCATTTATCCCCGCGCTGGGCGCTGGCGACACGATCTGGGCTTTCCTGATCTCATCGGCGGTTATCTGGCTGTTCTTCGTTCTTATATATAAGGGCGTTCAGCAAGCGGCTTTTGTCAACACCATCGCCACCGTCGCCAAGATCGTCCCTATTGTCATATTCATCGGCGTCCTGCTTTTCGCTTTTAACCCCAGCCTCTTTGTGAGCAACCTGCACGGGTTGGCAGGCGGCGAGCACACCACGCTCTTCTCCCAGATCACCGCGACCATGCTTCTGACGGTCTTTGCCTTCCTCGGCATCGAGGGCGCGAGCGTCTACTCCCGCTACGCGAAGACCCGCAAGATGGTCGGGCGTTCGACTATCCTCGGATTTGCCTCGGTCACCGCCCTGATGATACTGGTCTCGGTCCTGCCCTTTGGCATTTTGCCCCAGGCAGAAATCGCCGCGCTCCAGCAGCCTTCAATGGCAGGCGTCTTTTCTGCCCTGGCCGGCGCCCCCGGCGGCGCGTTTATCAGCATCGGACTTATCGTCTCGGTGATGGGCGCCTATCTTGCCTGGACGCTTATGGCCGCAGAGGTACTGTTCGCCGCATCCAAGAGTAAGGAAATGCCTCAGTTCCTGCGCACCACCAACAAGAAGAACGTGCCAAGCAACGCGCTTCTGTTGTCGGTCGCAATGACTCAGCTTATCTTAATCGTCACCACTTTTTTCTCTGACCATACGCTTGACCTGGCGCTGGATCTGACAAGCGCGCTGGCCTTGCTCCCGTTTTTCCTGACCTCGGCCTTTGCGCTGAAGATCGCGCTGAAGCGCGACGGCTACGAAGGCGTGTCCGCGGCAACCCGGACCAAAGAGCTGGTCGTTGCCTCGATCGCAAGCGCCTACACCCTGTTTTTGATCGTATCGATCGAGGTACAGGCGGTCATGGCCGGGCAATGGCCTAAGTTCATCCCCCTGGCCTGCCTCATTATCGCGCCGGCAACCGTGATGTTTGTCCGGGCGCGCCGCGGGCAGGACAGCTTCGTGTTCAGCAGCAGAGAGAAGGTCGCCTTTGGGGCCCTCTGCGCTGGCGCCGCGATAGCAGTCACCGGACTCGCCACAGGATTTATCGTCCTTTAAGGTTTGTTGAATCTGAGAAAGGATACTGATATGACTTCTACCACTCCCTTAACCAATCCTCACGCCACTGCGTCCTCCCTCCCTTCCCTTCCTTCGCAGTTTGGCGTTTATTCCGAGGTCGGCAAGCTCCGCCGCGTACTTGTGTGTGCGCCGGGGCTTGCCCTGACCCGCCTGACTCCTACCAACGCCGAGGCGCTGCTCTTTGATGAGCTGCCCTGGGTCGAGCAGGCCAAGCGCGACCATGCGCAGTTTGTCTTCGAGATGACCACGCGTGGCGTCGAAGTCCTTGAACTACACCAACTTCTAAGCGAGACCATGGAGATCCCGGACGCCCGTAACTGGCTGCTTGATCGTATCATCACCGTTAATACGGTTGGCCTCGGCGTTGTTGAAAGCGTGCACTGCGACCTGAATACCTTTGACGCCTCAACGCTGGCAACCTACCTGATCGGCGGCCTGAGCGCTATCGACATCCCCGAGGGATACCACAATGGCGCCATGGATATGATCCGCACGACGCCCGGCGAAAACGAGTACCTGATCGACCCGCTCCCCAACACGCTTTACACGCGTGACACCACCGCCTGGGTCTACGATGGGGTGCTGTTAAACCCGCTCCACTGGCCAGCGCGCCAGGGCGAGACGCTTCTGATGAAGGCAATTTATCAGTTCCACCCCGCGTTTGCGGGCGCCGGCGTCACGACCTACTGGGGCGACCCCGAGCGTAGCTGGGGCAAAGCGACCGTCGAAGGCGGCGATGTTTTAGTCACGGGCAAAGGCACGGTCACGATCGGCCTGAGCGAGCGGACCTCGCGCCAGGGCGTCATGCAGGTAGCTCAGTCGTTATTCGCGCACGGGGCAGCCGAGCGCGTGATCGTGGCAAGCCTGCCCAAAACACGCGCCGTGATGCACCTCGACACCGTGTTTACCTTCGCCGACCGTGACATCGCCTGCGCCTATCGCCCCATCGTCGACGGCATAAAGACGTTTTCTCTTTACCCCGAGGATCGCGAGGGCGAAATCAAGGTCGTACGCGAGAGCGTGCCGTTTTTAAACGTCATATCTGACGCGCTGGGCATCGCGGATCTGCGCGTGATCGACAATGGGCCTGACCGCTACGAGAGCGAGCGCCAGCAATGGGACAGCGGCAACAACCTGATTGCGCTGGAGCCCGGCGTGGTCATCGCTTATGACCGCAACACCTATATCAATACCGAACTGACACGCGCGGGCGTTGAGGTCGTCGAGTTGCCTTCTGCTGAGCTCGGGCGTGGCCGCGGCGGTGGCCACTGCATGACCTGCCCCCTGCAGCGCGACGCTTAAAGCGAACGATTTATAATGTGCGCCCCGTCAAATACGAAACTAAATCTCAAATACGAAAGTAATTCTCAAATACGAAAGCTGGCTTTCACCCCGCCCTATATGCGCGAGTACCTGCTCTCAAAGCAGTAAACAACTTATTGAAAGAACCCCGCAGCTAGTGCCACGGGGTTCTTTCAATAAGTTTGCTACCTAAGAGCTTACTTCTTGACTGTGATCTTCCAACCTGTCGTATTCATCGCGCTGATATTTGCCGTAGAAGTCTTATAGGCCCTGACTGAGTAGTAATAGGTCTTGCCCTTAACCGCAGTCGTATCAGTTCTGGTAAGGGTACTG
>WRFR01000031.1 GCA_009778715.1 Coriobacteriia bacterium
ACACGGCGGTGTAGCTCAGTTGGTCAGAGCACTCGGTTCATACCCGAGTTGTCACTGGTTCAAATCCAGTCACCGCTACCAGGCGATAAGCACGCTTCTTGCGGCCTCCCAGCTTGCTGGCGCCGTAGTGCTTACAGATAGACAGTTGTAGGTGTAAGAGGTAATCACCGGTGGGCCGATGCGCCCGCCAACCATATCCTGAGGAGGATCACACGATGGCAAAGCAAAAATACGAGCGCACGAAGCCGCATGTCAACGTTGGGACTATCGGTCATGTCGACCATGGCAAGACCACGCTGACCGCTGCTATCACCAAGCGTCAGGCTAGCAAGGGGTTTGCTGACTTTACGCCGTTTGACATGATCGACAAGGCGCCGGAAGAGCGCGAGCGTGGTATCACGATCGCGATCGCGCATGTCGAGTATGAGACCGAGACCCGCCACTATGCTCATGTGGACTGCCCTGGTCACGCTGACTACGTTAAAAACATGATCACGGGCGCGGCCCAGATGGACGGCGCCATTCTGGTTATCGCCGCCACCGACGGCCCGATGGCCCAGACGCGTGAGCACATCCTGCTGGCTCGTCAGGTAGGCGTGCCTTACATCATCGTCTTTTTGAACAAGACCGACATGGTCGATGACGAGGAGCTTATCGAGCTCGTCGAGATGGAAGTCCGTGAGCTGCTGACCAACGAGGACTTCCCGGGCGACACCCTGCCGATCATCAAGGGTTCCGCGCTCAAGGCGCTTGAGTCTGAGGGCGACAACGAGTGGAACGATGCGATCGACAAGCTGCTTGAAGAGGTCGACGCCTACATCCCGATCCCTGAGCGTGACACTGACAAGCCCTTCCTGATGGCTGTTGAGGACGTCTTCACGATCACCGGGCGCGGCACCGTGGCCACTGGTCGTGTCGAGCGCGGCACCATCAAGGTCAACGATGAGGTCGAGATCGTCGGCATCCGCCCGACCGCTAAGACTGTCGTCACCGGCGTTGAGATGTTCCGCAAGCTGCTCGACTTTGCCCAGGCGGGCGACAATGTTGGCCTGCTGCTGCGTGGTACGAAGCGCGAAGAGGTCGAGCGTGGCCAGGTCATCTGCAAGCCCGGCACCGTGACGCCGCACACCGAGTTCGAGGGCCAGGTCTATGTCCTGACCAAGGACGAGGGTGGCCGCCACACGCCGTTCTTCGATGGTTATCGTCCGCAGTTCTACTTCCGCACCACTGACGTGACCGGTGTTGCCCATCTGCCTGAGGGCGTCGAGATGGTCATGCCGGGCGACAACGTCCTGGTACGCGGCGAGCTCATTGCTCCGATCGCGATGGAAGAGGGCCTGCGTTTCGCTATCCGCGAGGGTGGCCGTACTGTTGGCTCTGGTCGTGTAACGAAGATCATTAAGTAAAGAGGCCCTACCTATGAGAACCTTGGTGACGCTTGCTTGCGAAGATTGCAAGCGGCGCAATTACACGACTAAGAAAAACAAGCAGAATAATCCCGATCGCATCGAGATGAAAAAGTACTGCCCGTGGTGCAAGACCCACACGCTCCATAAGGAAACGCGTTAGAACGCTTGCAGACAGGCCAGTAGCTCCAATTGGTAGAGCGCCGGTCTCCAAAACCGGATGTTGGGGGTTCGAATCCCTCCTGGCCTGCCAGATACGGTAGATTGACAAGGTAAGAAGCAGCGCAGGTACCTTTGTCGGGATTCGAACCCGACAGGGCGAAACAGCCCAGTGGGCTGTTTCGGGCCGAGCGGAGCGAGGTCTCGTGGATTGGCGTAGCCAAGACACGGAATCCCTCCTGGCCTGCCAGATGCGTGCCTTCCGACGTAAGGAGTCCGGGGCAGACCTCGGACGTACTTCATAGAAGGACACAGTTATGGCAAAAAACAAAGAGGTCAAAGACCTCGACAAAAAGGCTGACAAGGACAAGGCGTCCAAGTCATCCAAACAAAAGCCTGCGAAGAGCTCGCCGGGTATCCTTGGAAAGTTCGGCGGATACCTGAAAGGGGTCGTGCAGGAGCTCAAGCGCGTAACCTGGCCTACGCCCAAGGAGATGCTGAACAGTGGCGTCATCGTCATTGTGACGCTGATCTTTTTCGCGCTCTTCACGTTTGCGTTTGATCAGGGCGCCGTTAAGGCCGTGACCGCGCTGGCGGACACGACCGCCTCGAAAGAGACGACCACATCGCCGTCAAACAATGCGACCGTTACCGCGACGCCATCGACCTCGGCTACCTCAACAGCAACAGGAACGAGCAAGTAATGGCGAAGAAATGGTACGTTGTCCATACCTATTCCGGGCATGAGAACAAAGTCCGGACGGCGATCCTGAACCGTATCGAAAGTTTGGGCCTGACGGACCAGATCTTCGATATTCAGATCCCGACTGAGACTGTGGTCAATAAAGATGACGGTCGCCGCCAGGAGAAGAAGATCTATCCAGGCTATATCCTTGTGCAGATGGAGATGACCGACAACTCCTGGTATGTTGTGCGCAACACGCCGGGTGTGACTGGGTTCATTGGGTCGCAGAACAAGCCCGTGGCGCTCACGCGCGACGAGTATAACGTCATGATGCGCAAGAGTAAAAGCGATACGCCGCAGGTCGTCACCAGCTTCAAGGTCGGCCAGGTGGTCCGTATCCAGGATGGCGCTTTCACCGATTTCGACGCAACGATCGTCGAGGTCAATGTTGATAAGGGGACGTTGCGCTGCAATGTGACCCTCTTCGGTCGTGAGACTCCGGTTGAGCTGGAGTTCTCTTCGGTCGAAACGATAGAGTAACAGGTAAGAACTATGGCTAAGAAACAAGTAGGATTCATCAAGCTGCAGATCCCCGGTGGGCAAGCGAACCCCGCTCCGCCGGTCGGCCCTGCGCTCGGCGCGCAGCAGGTCAACATCATGCAGTTCTGTCAGGCTTTCAACGCTGACACTTCGGATCGCCCGGGCCTGATCCTGCCGGTCGAGATCACGGTCTTTGAGGACCGCTCGTTCAGCTACATCATCAAGACCCCGCCAGCGGCCGTGCTGCTGAAGAAAGCCGCAAAGATAGAGAAAGGCTCGGCTGAGCCTCAGAAAGACAAGGTGGCGACCGTGTCCTGGGATCAGGTGCGCGAGATCGCTGAGACTAAGATGCCGGACCTAAACGCGAACGACATCGATGCTGCGGCTAAAATCGTGGCAGGTACCGCACGTTCGATGGGCATCATTGTCGAGTAGACGCGCCTGAACGTCGTCTGGCGTTGCTCCTGTAAAGCTCACGGTCTTCAGACTGCATCGCTTTGCAGCGCCGAGCCAGACAACGTTCATTTCGCGTCTTTATGGAAGTTTAAAAGTTGGGAGGCGGCCTGGTTCGGGCAGCCGGTAGCACCACAGGAGGTACGAGAAAATGGCACACAGCAAGAAATATGCAGCAGCGCGCGGCAAGATCGAGCATGATAAGCTCTATGAGCCACAAGAGGCTTGCGAGCTGGTCAAAGAGACCGCTTCGGCGAACTTCGACGAGACGATTGAGGCTCACTTTCGCCTGGGAATCGATACCCGTCAGGCCGATCAGCAGGTACGTGGCAGCATCTCGCTGCCTCATGGTACGGGCAAGGCGGTACGGGTAGCGGTATTTGCGGAAGGCGACCTGGCGCGCGCGGCAGAAGAAGCTGGCGCTGACATCGTCGGCTCTGATGACCTGGTACAAAAGATCAGCGGCGGCTGGTTCGATTTCGACGCTGCGGTCGCGACTCCCGACATGATGGGCAAGGTTGGCCGCCTGGGCAAGCTCCTGGGGCCACGGAGCCTGATGCCGAACCCCAAGCTCGGTACCGTCACCACTGATGTGGCCAAGATCGTTGGGGAGCTTAAGGCTGGTCGTGTCGAGTATCGTGCCGACCGCTATGGTATCTGTCATGTGCCCATCGGGAAGAAGTCATTTGACGCAAGCGCGCTGCTGGGCAATTATGGCGCCTTGTTAGAAGAGCTGGTTCGGGTGAAGCCAGCGGCGGCAAAGGGCAAATACCTGAAGTCGATCGCCCTGGCCTCGACGATGGGGCCCGGTGTCAAAGTCGACCCGTCGATCACGCGCATTAGTGAGGAATAGCCTTACGTGTCCGCCACGAAGAGCGTAGCGATAAAGTAATCCAGTAAACACAAAAGGAGTCTGCATTACGCAGGCTCCTTTTTGTGTTGTCTCGATCAAGCCCCGGGAGCTCAGCTATAATAATCAGTGTCAAACGAGAGGACTGAGAAGATGATGTATGCCCCTATTCTCCTTGCATCGCCCTTGCTGCCTGCTACGGGCGACCAACTTCGTCCTTTGATCATAGCGCTGATACTATTCGCTGTGGCGGTGGTTGCCGTTATTGTCCTGATGTTCCTGCGCCGCAAATAACTACACAATAACAAAATGCGAGTGCGCCAGGCGATGGGTAACATTGCCCTGCGGCAGCTCTGTGGGCTGCCCGATTACTCCTTATGCGCTGTTTTGTATAGTGCTTTACAAAGCGCAAGCGCCAGTACGCTGTTTACCAGGGCTTTGAACAGGTTAAAGGGCAAGAGCGCCGGGACGACAAGATTGATCACGGTGGGGCGGGGGATGCCCCAGAACACCGGCGTCAAAGCGATGTTGACGGCGATCATCACGGCCACCATGAGGATCACGCCTGGTATCAGCGCGACCTCCTGCCCGCCGCGGCGCTTTCCCAGGCGCTTGAACAGCAGCCCAGACGGTATCACCAGCGCCAGGTAGGCGGCGATGTCCATCGCGACGCCAAAGTACCCCCCCGGCTCGGCAAGGGGCAGGCGCAGCGCGCCAACAAGTATCGCGACGATTACTCCCTCCACTGGCCCATACAGCAAGGCGGCAAGCAATACGATCGCTCCCGAGGCGTCATATTGGAGGAAGTTCGAGAACAAGGGGAAGGTCTTGAGCTGGCTCAAGACGACGGCGATCGCGACCAGCAGAGCCAGGATCACCAGTTTCTTAACATCGGTGCGCTGTGAACGTGCAGACATGGACGTCTCCGTTTCTTCATCCGGACTGTGACCGTTGGTTCTGGATTCTGACCAGATCTGCCTGCATGAGGCTCTCGGACTTGGGGCAGCGCCTACTGTGAGGCCCTGCTCTTCACCGCCAGTGGGGAGTTTCACCCCGCCCTAAAACGACTTATCTACTTTATCGTATCTGAGCGCTTTTGTCAGGAGTGGGAGTTTCCGGAGCCGATCATCAGGTCCAGGATCTCTTTGTCGGTGGAGCGCATGGCGTCGCGTCCCAGGCGGCCGATTACCTCAATTGTGGCCTCAACGTCTGCCTGCACAAGCCCTTCGCCGGGCTGAAAGTTTTTGTCGCGGCATGCCAGGTCACTGGCGAGCAGCGCCGCTTCCAGTGAAGAGGCGACTTTAGCTGCGCAACTGGGTTTTGCTCCGTCACAGAACATGCCACCAATGGTCACCAGCGTATTGGTGATCGTGGCCTTTATCATTGCCCGGTCGCCCTGGGTCGTAAGCCAGGTAATAGCCGCGCCGCTCCCACAGGCGGCACAGACTGCGCCACAAAACGCGCTCAGTTTCCCGAGACGGCTCTTGATATGGATGGCGACCAGGTTGCTGATTGCCAGCGCGCGGTAGAGCTGCTCACGTGAGGCGCCTAGTTCGCGGGCATACTCAACGACGGGCATCGAGGCCGTGATCCCCTGGTTGCCGCTACCCGAGTTAATAATGACCGGCATCATGCAGCCGCTCATGCGCGCGTCGCTGCCAGCGGCGGCCAATGCGGTCGCGCGAGTCATGACGGTCCCCGTGTCTCTCTCGATGAGTGTTTTTCCGACGCCTGCGCCGTAATTCTCTTCGAGCCCCGCGCGCGAGATCGCCTCGTTCATCTCGATCTGCTGGTCGAACAGCTCACATACATCGGCGGTGTCAAGCTCCTCGGCAAAGTCAAGGATGCCCTCAACGGACAAAGCTTGCTCCTTGGTCTCAGTGTTCTCTTCTGCCGGGGTTGTATCATCAAGCAGGGTGACGTCATCGCGCTCGATGCGCGAGAAGTGGGTATGCTCGCTGCATATCTCGACGAACGAGTGGTGACCCTTGTCGTCAAAGGCTTTAATGCGGATAACCAGGTTGGCGCTCTCGGGGATTGCGCTGGTGTGACAGTAATCGGTTGCCAGGAGCTCCTCTAAACGGTTACGGTCGGCCTCGCTGATCGTCTCAAGCACCTGGAGTTCGCGGTCTGCGTCACCGCCCAGCGCACCGAGGATAGCCGCCGTGCGGATGCCCTTGTGTCCGCCTGACGCCGGCACGAGCACGCCAGCTACATTCTTGATGATATTGCCCGAACAGGCGACCTCCATTACTGAGGGGAAGCTCCCAAGTACCTCGCGCGTCTTCGCGCCAGCGAGCGCCACTGCGATCGGCTCGGTGCAACCCAGGGCAGGGATCAGTTCGCTACGTAGTATCGAAAGATATGGAGTGTAAGAAGTTGTATCCATAAGATATTCCGGTAGTTAGTTGGCGGTCTGGGCACGTTCGACCACCAAAAGTCCTGCTCTTATTGTAGCGTGCGCATCTGCGATACTACAATACAGAAGAGGGACGGACGGTCGTTCCTGGAGAGAAATGCGGGTACGATGGCACTCAAGACGATATCACTTCCCATCAGCGGCATGACCTGTGCCGCCTGCGTGGCGCGGGTCGAGCGGGCCATTGCGGGTGTCGAAGGCGTCGAGCAGGTTGCCGTCAACCTGGCGACGGAGAAGGCGACTTTGAGCTACGATACGGCGCGTACCGACGTCTCCGCGATTCAGGCCGCGGTGGCGCACGCGGGCTACAAAGCGCTTGAAGTGGCGGGCACCCAGGAAGCGCTGGAGGCCGACCGCCAGCGCAAAAAGCGCGAAATCCGGGGCCAGTGGCTGCGCTTCATTGTGTCAGCGGTATTCGCGGCGCCGCTGCTCTATATCGCGATGGCGCCGATGCTCGTGATGGGCGCTGGCCCGATGGCCAGCATGCCCGGCATGGCTCACGCGATGGCGCCTGGCGTCCTGCCTGCCTTCCTCGACCCAGGTTTGCGTCCGCTGACCTATGCTGTGGCGCAGTTTATCCTCGTGATACCCAT
The DNA here is from genome assembly GCA_009778715.1 of Coriobacteriia bacterium. GTDB lineage: Bacteria > Actinomycetota > Coriobacteriia > WRKU01 > WQUG01 > WQUG01. The sequence goes on from WRFR01000031.1 coordinate 7,106, forward strand.
CGTCGTGATGGGGCGACGCTTCTACACGGTAGGCTTCCGGTCCTTGATCGATCGCGCGCCGAACATGGACGCGCTCATTGCCATCAGCACGACGGCCGCGCTGGGCTGGAGCCTTTACAATACGGTGCTGATCGCGCTTGGTCACACTGAGGCGGTCCATTCGCTCTACATCGAGAGCGCGGGCGTGATCATCACACTCATCATGTTAGGCAAGACGCTTGAAGCGGTGAGCAAGGGCCGCGCGGGCGAGGCCATTACCAGCCTCATGGGGCTTGCGCCTAAAACGGCGATCCGCATCGCGGCGGATGGCTCAGAGTGCCAATGTCCGCTCGACGAGGTCGAGACCGGCGACATTTTGCTCGTGCGCCCCGGTGCCCGGATACCCGTTGACGGCGTGGTCATCAGCGGCACGAGCGCCATCGACGAGTCGATGCTCACGGGGGAGAGCATGCCGGTGAGCAAAAGCGCGGGCGACGAGCTCTACGGCGCGAGCCTGAATACCACCGGGTCGTTACGCATGCGTGCGACGAAGGTGGGAGGCGACACGGCGCTGGCGGGCATTATCGCGCTAGTCGAGGAAGCGCAGGGCTCCAAAGCGCCGATCGCCTCGTTTGCGGACAAAGTAGCGGCAATCTTTGTGCCCGTGGTCATCGCGGTCGCGCTGGCTGCGGGGCTGCTGTGGCTGGGGGCCTACCTGCTCTGGCCCGGTAGTGCGCTGTTTGTGGGGCAGCCCGGCCCGGTGGCCTTCGCGCTCAAGATATTTATTGCGGTGCTCGTGATCGCGTGTCCCTGCGCGTTGGGGCTGGCCACGCCGACGGCGCTCATGGTGGGGATGGGCAGAGGCGCCAGGTTCGGTGTCCTCATCAAGAGCGGCGAGGCGTTGGAGCGTGCCCACGAGGTCACGACGGTCGTGCTTGACAAGACGGGCACGATCACCCAGGGCGCGCCGAGCGTAACTGAGGTCATGCCAGTTGGACGAGAGATCAGCAGCGAACTTCCGCCTCGGGGCCCCGTCGCCGTTGAGATTCGCGAAAGCGAATCCCAACTCCGTCCACCGAGTACGGGTTTCGCTACTGATTTCTCGTCAAGGGATGGGTTGTTGGCGCTGGCGGCGGGGGCGGAGCATGACTCGGAGCACCCGCTGGGACAGGCGATCGTGGCGGGCGCGCTTGGGCGCGGATTGGCGCTGGCGCCTGCTGCTGACTTTGAGTCTTTGACGGGGCGCGGGGTGCGGGCAAATGTTGCCGGACACGCCGTGCTGGCAGGGACTGCCGCGCTGCTAGAAGAGCGCCAGATTGCGACTGAGGCGCTGGCTGCGCAGGCGCAGCAGCTGGCCGCAGCAGGCAAAACACCTGTATACGTAGCGCTTGACGGGAGCCTTGCAGGGCTGATCGCGGTGGCCGACGCCGTTAAGCCGACCAGCGCCGAGGCGGTTGCGCTGCTGCGTAAGCAGGACATCAAGGTCGCGATGATCACGGGGGATACCCAGCGCACGGCATCTGCGATCGCGGCAGAAGTGGGTATCGATCGCGTGCTGGCAGAGGTCCTGCCCCAGGATAAGTCCGCCGAGGTCAGAAAGCTGCAGGAGGCAGGCGAGATCGTCGCGATGGTCGGTGACGGCGTCAACGACGCGCCGGCGCTCGCTCAGGCCGATGTCGGTATCGCGATAGGCTCGGGGACAGACGTGGCGCTGGAATCGGCCGATATTGTGCTGATCCATAACGACCTGCGCGATGTTTCAGTGGCGATCGATCTGAGCAAGCGCACGATCCGCAACGTGAAGCAGAACTTGTTCTGGGCCTTTGGTTACAATGTGGTGGGCATTCCTGTCGCAGCTGGCTTGTTGCATTTGTTTGGTGGGCCGCTCTTAAGCCCGATGATTGCAGCCGCCGCGATGAGCCTGAGCTCCGTGTCAGTGGTGTCAAACGCCCTGCGCCTCAAAAGATTCAAACCGCAAATAAAGCAATGACGCCCGTCATCCCGGGCTCGGCCCGGGGTCTCCGGCTCTGGGATTGCGGCTCGGAGGTCGCAATGACGCCAATGATATGCTTGAAAATAGAAAGGAGCCGACTATGATAAAAGAAACGATACCGGTTACCGGCATGATGTGCGAGCACTGCGAACACGCGGTCATCTCACAGATCCAAACTTTACCCGGCATCAAAAAGGTCAAGGCCAGCCACAAGAAGGCGCGGGTCGAGGTACAGTATGACGAAACGCAGACCACGCATGAGGCGATCAAAGCCGCCATTGTCGAGGCTGGTTACGAGCCTGCCTGAACAAAACAAGGAGCGACTTGGCCGACGGCTTGAGTAGCCCTGAAAACGGCCCGCTTGACCGGTCCTGGAAAGCCTGAAAAATACTACTGGTATTCCATCATTTCTAGTGCTATGATGTTTCTGTCATATATTGTTGCCGAATGAGTCTCATATAACGAGAACGCAATAAGGCGGCGTATGACAGTTCAAATCCACGTTGAAAAAGGAGGAGGCTATGGGAGTTCTCGGAAACGTAGCGGGGCTGGCGCGATTTCAATTCGCGTTGACCGTCGCGTTCCACTTTCTGTTCGTGCCTATGTCGATCGGCCTTGGGCTGATCATGGCACTCACGTCACAGCGCTATTACAAGTCGCGTGACCCACGGGATCTGGCTCATCTCAAATTGTTCGTAAAAATATATGCGGCGACCTTTATTGTAGGCGTCGCGACTGGCGTGACCATGGAGTTTGCGTTTGGTACCAACTGGGCGAACTACTCGCGCTTTGTGGGCGACATCTTTGGCGCCCCGCTCGCGGCGGAGGCGCTGTTTGCGTTCTTCCTGGAGTCGGTGTTTCTCGGCATCCTGATCTTTGGGCAGAAGCGAGTCTCGCCGAAGTTCTACAATGTCTCGGCCTGGTTGACCTGGGCAGGCTCCTGCTTATCCGCGCTCTGGATCATCATTGCGAACTCCTGGATGCAGACACCAGCTGGCTACCAAATCGTCAATGGACGCGCCCGGCTTACGAACTTCCTGGCTGCCGCTGTGAATAACTCGACGTTCCAACGTTATTTTCATGTAGTAGTCGCCTTAATTGCCATGGGAGCGTTTCTGGCAATGGCGATCTCTGCCTACTATTACCTTAAGAAAGAGCACCTTGATTTCGCGAAGAAGACCATGCGCCTGGGCGTGGTGATCGGCCTGATCGCGAGCATCCTCATGCTCCCGCTGGGGCACCTGCAGGCCATTGAGGTCGCCGACAACCAGCCGGAGAAGCTGGCGGCCCTGGAAGGCCACTGGAATACCGGCCCGATGGACATGGCGATTATAGGCTGGGTGGATTCCGCCAAGCAGCAGACCCACTCGATCAATGTTCCGATCCCTGGGTTCATCGGCCTGCTCACCAACCTGAATACCTCGACCTCATTCAAGGGCTTGAAAGACATTCCGACCCAGAACCATCCGCCTCTGCAGGCGACCTTCCAGACCTATCATCTGATGGTGATTCTTTGGGGTGTGATGGTGATAGTCTCACTTGCTGCGTTTATCATGGAGCGCAAGGATCGCATCAAGGACAAGGCATGGGCGCAGAAGATCCTGATCTGGGCGCCGCTGGCCCCGCTTGCGGCGATCCAATGCGGCTGGATGGCGGCAGAGATCGGGCGCCAGCCCTGGATCGTCTGGGGGCTGCAGCGCACCTCGGAAGGCGTCAGCGCGTCTGCGACGGTACCTCCCGCGCAGATCATCATCACGATCCTGTTGTTCATTGTGGTCTATCTGCTTATTGCGATCATCTATCTGCGGGTGGTGTTCAGGCTTATCAAACGAGGCCCCCAGCTTGAGCCGGATCAGCCGGCACAACCAGCGGCGATTGCTGGCGCAGACACGGCTGAGGCAGCAAAGGAGGTGAACTAACATGGCAGTGACAGCAACCCCCCTACAAGTGCTTTGGTTCATCCTTATCGGTGTTTTGTTGGTTGGCTACTTCGTCCTGGACGGTTTCGACTTAGGTGTTGGCATCCTCTATCCCTTCTTAGGTAAGGCCGAGAAGGAAAAAGCGATGATGCGCGTCTCCGTCGGCCCGGTCTGGGACGGCAACGAGGTCTGGCTGCTCACGGCGGGTGGCGCGCTGTTTGCGGCGTTCGCTCCGGCCTACGCCACGAGCTTTTCCGGCTTCTATCTTGCCATCATGCTTGTGCTCTTTGGGTTGATCGTCCGTGCGATCAGCCTTGAGTTCCGGCATCATGATCATGCGTGGGCAAAGCTGCACGACGTCCTCTTCTTTGTGGGAAGTCTGGTGCCGGCGTTGCTCTTCGGTGTGGCGGTCGGCAACGTGGTACGCGGCTTGCCGCTCGACGCAGCTGGCAACTACACGGGCGGATTCTTCGCCCTGCTCAATCCTTTCTCGCTGTTGATCGGCGTGCTGGGCTTGGTGCAGTTCATTTTGCAGGGCCTGACGTGGCTCGGCGTGAAAGCGCCCGCCGAAAGCGAAGTCTACCACCGCGCCAAAAAGCTCCAGCCGATCTTTGCGGTGATTGTAGCTGTTGTGGCCGTGGTCGCTTGCCTGGCGGCAATACTGTGGGTCAAGCCTGTGATGGCCGGCGGTTTTGCGCTGGTGCTGCGCTGGCTGAGCTTGGTCCTGATCCTTGTGGGCAGCGCGGGGTCGTTGGTGCTCAGCAAGCAGGGGCGTGACCTGGGGGCGTTTATCGCGTCCTCGATCAACTGTGTTGCGCTGGTTATCGTTTTTGCGGCGAGTATCTATCCCAACCTGATACCTGCTTCCAGCGGGCCCTCGATCACGATCGCATCGGCGGGTGGGAGCAATAACGCGTTGCTGGCGATGACCCTTATCGCCTGTGTTGGCGTGCCACTGGTCCTGTTCTACCACTATCTGGCGTATCGCGCTTTCCGGGGCAGGGTCACAAGTGAGGATCTCAACTACTGAGTTTTCTCGGTAAGACAATAAAGAGCCCGGCTTATGCTGGGCTCTTTTGTCATATAATAAGCAACGATGACTACACCAAAAGATAAACTCTCGCATATCCCCGGTGTTGCCCCGTGGCTGCTTTCCCTCGGCGTTAATGTCGCACTGGTGCTGGTGGTCGGCGCTGGTATTGCAGGATTGCTCTACGTGTTACGCCTGGCGGCGACCATCACGGTGCCGCTGATCATAGCAGCGGTCATGGCGATCATTGCTCACCCACTCGTAAAACTTGGTACGAGGATCAAACTCCCCCGCGCGCTGTCTGCCATAGTTGTCATCATCCTGGTCGTCGGCCTGGTCGTAGTGGCCCTGCAGATCACGGTCACAGGCGTGGTCAACCAGGCGCCTGCTATTGGCCATCAGATCATTGAGGGGACCAACGACCTCGGGAACTTTGCAGTCGATCGGCTTGAGGCTGCGGGCGTCCCGAAGGCAACAGTCAATCGCTCTGTTGACCAGGCGACCCAGGCGATCAATGACTACATTAATAGTCTTATCCCGAACGGGAACAGCTCTGGTACTTCGTCGGCTGGCTCGGCTACCTCGCGTGTTGATCTCGGCAGCATCACCTCGGGGATCACTTCTGGCTTCAATCAGGTTAAATCGCTTCTATCCGGAGTGCTGGGCGCGATATTCATGGTGTTTTTGGGCATACTCTGTCTGTTCTACTTCCTGACGGACTACGACAACATTATGGGTTTCATCGGACGTCACCTGGGCGTCAGCGACCCGATCGGCGCGGCGCTCGTCCACGATGGCGCGCGCAGCCTGCGGGGCTATTTCAAAAGCACGACCATCACGGCAGCGGTCGTGTCTGCCGTCATCGGAGCGGCGCTTGCGATCATGGGAGTGCCGCTCGTGGGGCCCATCATGGTCGTCACGTTCCTGGTCTCCTATATCCCCATCTTCGGCGCGGTGATCAGCAGCGTGTTTGCTTGCCTGGTCGCTCTGGGAGGCGGAGGCCTCCAGCAGGCGCTGATCGTGCTGATCGTTGTACTTATTGCTCACAATATCATCCAGTCGATCGTCACCAACTTCACAATGAGCAAGACCCTCGACCTGCATCCGCTCGCCACACTTGTGGCCACGATCCTGGGGAGTACCTTTGGTGGCGTTCTTGGCATGACGCTGGCAGCGCCGGTGCTCTCGATGGCGCTGGCAGCTTACAAGCGCCTCCAGGTCGCGCGTGGCGGGGAAGAGGAAGGCAAGGGCCCCGACGAGATCCGCGAGATGCTGGAGAGCATGAGGGCGGAGCGCAAACAGGTCAAGATCATCCGCCGCCGACCCAGCAGCCCCAACAGCAGCCCCAACGCAAGCAACCGCTAGACGGGCTGTGAACATTCTGCTATCATAATATCCACTTGAAAAGTTACCTGATGTAACGCTGCCGAAGACAGTCGGTCCTCTCGTCGAGAGGGTAATGGAGCCAGGGGTTCCGCCCACCGAGGTAGTCGCATCCCAGGAAAAGCACCTCCCGAGGCGCTCCTTTCTGACAGACGCGGCCCTTGACTGACTATCTCAGCCAAGGGTTTTTTGTTGCAGCGTACCAAGTCAGGAAGGACAGTCCGAAAGGTGGTGAAATTACAGATATGCCAGCACATGTGAAAAAGGAAGCAGTGACAGAGATCAAGAGTCAGTTCTCTGATTCCGAGAACGTTCTGCTTGTTGATTATCGTGGCCTGTCGGTCAAGAACATCAGCGCACTACGGCGCAAGATCACTGAGTCCGGCGGACACTTCATCGTGTACAAGAACACGCTTGTCGCGATCGCGATGACCGAGCTTGCCTTGCCCGAACTGGGCGACCTGCTTGAAGGCCCTTCAGCCTTCATCTTCACGGGTGAAGATCCGGTGGCTGCCGCAAAGGTACTTAAGGACTTCAGCAAAGATCATGCTGAGCTTGAGCTCAAGGGCGGCCTGGTGCAGAACCAGGTACTCGACAGCGATGCGTTGACAGCGCTTGCCGCGCTTCCGTCGCGCGAAGAGCTGCTCGCGAAGCTTCTCGGCACGCTCCAGAACCCGACGCGCGGTTTCGTTTATGTTATCAGCGGACCGTCGCGCGGCCTCGTGACCGTATTGGATGCGGCGGCAAAGAAAGCCGCATAAGGAAAAGATCGAATTGGAGCGGGAGGCGCGTCGCCTGTCCCGCATAAGAAAGGAACTATCATGGCTGTATCAAAAGAGGAGATCGTAGAAGCGTTAAAGGCAATGCCTGCCCTTGAGCTTTCAGAGTTGGTCAAGGAGCTTGAAGAGGTCTTTGGCGTGTCCGCCGCTGCTCCGGTGGCCGTTGCTGCCGCGCCGGCCGCGGGCGATGGCGCCGCTGCTGCTGATGAGGAGAAAGACTTCTTCGATGTTGTCCTTGAGGGCTTCGGCGATAACAAGATCGCGGTCATCAAGGTTGTCCGCGAGCTGACGAGCTTGGGCCTGAAAGAGGCCAAGGACTTGGTAGAGGCTGCTCCGAAACCGATTCTCGAGGGCGCTGCAAAAGATAAGGCTGAAGAGGCCAAGGGCAAGCTGGAAGAGGCGGGCGCTGCTGTCACGCTGAAATAACTGATAGCTGTTAACAGACAATAGAAGGGCTGCGTCATTTTGGCGCAGCCTTTTTTGTGGCGCGCCCAGCTGCCGCTGACACTCTCATTATGGTTTCCAACACTGCTGCGGCTCCTGCTTTCTTCTTATACTTTTCATTTGGCTTGATTATCAAGAGAGGGGAAAACGGCCGCCAAGCCTCAGATTTTATGTAAAAAACCACCTGACATAATCAGATAGTATAGTGAATATAAGAGGTGATAATATATACAAAATCTATGTATAAAAATTTAGTTGCATACGACAGTAATGGTGCTAGAATGGACACGCACTTGGAAGGTAAACGAAGGTTTGGTTTCTTTGACTGAGTGCAAAAGTACTTGAGGAGGATGCAAATGGAATGGCTTATGGGACCGCCGGGACTTATTATTCTCCTGGTCATTCTTATTCTGGTCGTTGGCCCAAAGCAGTTGCCAAAGCTTGGAAAGCAGCTTGGCGCAACGATGAAGTCCGTACGGACTGGCTTGGATGAGATGAATGCGGAGATCAAATCAGAGCCTACAAGTGGTGGAGAGGGGACCGGGACCGAAGCCGTTTTGGCCGTACCGGCTCCCCTGGTCTGCACGCACTGCCATGCGGCGATAGAGGCGGGTGTAAAATTCTGCCCGGAGTGTGGCGCAGAAGTAGCCCCTCGGGACTAACGTAAAAGTAACACGCTGCGACCGACAAGGCTGAAGAGGCCAAGAGCAAGCTGGAAGAGGCAGGCGTTGCTGTTACACTGGAGTAATCAAAGACGTAAATAATCGCCATCTGACGAATATTCAAGGGCGCCCTACAAGGCGTCCTTGTGTATCGTTCGCCTCTTACTCTTTTGCTTTTCCCCCTGTTCAGGTACAATGTAATCTTACTTATAGAGTGCCTCAACAGATGGAGGACAACTTGATCGAACTGAAGAACGTCGAAAAGTATTTCGGGCAAAACCATGTCCTGAAGGACGTCAATCTTCTGGTCCCGACAGGGCAAAAGATCGTTATCATAGGCCCGTCCGGCTCCGGGAAGTCGACGATGATCCGGTGTATGAATTTGCTGGAACATCCCACCTCTGGTTCGGTTACCGTCGATGGAGTCGAGATCACAGCGAAGAAAGCTCCGGTCGCGAAAGTCCGCCAGTCTATAGCGATGGTATTTCAGCAGTTCAACCTTTACCCTCATAAAACCGTTCTGGAGAACCTTACGCTCGCTCCGACTGTGGTGCAGGGCGTCAGTAAAACCGAGGCGGTCGATTCAGGCATGGCGTATCTTGAGCGGGTCGGCCTGAAGGATAAGGCTGACGCTTACCCTGCGCAGCTTTCCGGTGGCCAGCAACAGCGGGTGGCGATCGCTCGTGCGCTCAATATGCATCCAAAGACCCTGCTATTCGATGAGCCGACCAGTGCGCTTGACCCTGAGATGATCCAGGAGGTTCTTGACGTCATCATAGGTCTCGCTCAGGAGGGGATCACGATGGTCGTGGTCACCCATGAAATGGGTTTCGCTCGCCAGGCAGCCGATCGCGTGGTGTTCGTGGATGAAGGCCAGATTCTTGAGGATGGCACGCCAGAGCACTTTTTCGAGAATCCTACCAACGACCGTACAAAACTGTTCCTCAGTAAGATTTTGCATTAGTTGTGTGGTGCGGCCGCTCAGCGCTTCAAGTTAGCAAGGAGAGGCCGTTCACGATAGGTAAAAGAGCAAGTTCGGGCAGGCGCCCGACCGACCAGGGCAAAAGGGCCCTAAGAACGGAGAGCCTATGAAAAAGCTGGTATTTTTGGGATTGGCGGCAGCTCTGCTGGTCTCAGCCTTCGGCCTGGCGGGCTGCGGGAGCACGACGACGAACAATACATCAACTGAGGCTTCGAATCTTCCTGCCCAGGTACAAGCCATCAAGGATCGTGGTGTTCTGCGCGTTGGCGTGAAGCAGGACGTTCCAGGCTTTGGTCTACTTGATCAGAAGACCAATAAGTTTGCCGGTATGGAGATCGACCTGGCTCATAATATTGGCAAGGAGATCTTCGGCAGCAGCTATAACGACAACATGGTGAAATTCACGCCTGTTACGGCTGACACGCGCGGCACGCTGCTTGACAACGGCCAGATCGACATGGTCATCGCGACCTTCACGATCAAGCCGGATCGTAAACTTAAGTGGAACTTCACTGATCCGTACTACACCGACGCAGTGCGCGTCATGGTGAAGAAGAGTTCAAATATTGCTGACCTGAAGGGTATGGCGGGTAAGACCATTGCAGTCGCGACTGGTTCTACCTCGCAGGCGGCCGTTGAGGCTGAGGCGAAGTCCCAGGGTATCACCGGGATCAAGTTCCAGTCCTTCGCGGACTATCCCAGCTGCTCGACCGCTCTGATGTCGGGTCGTGTGGATGGCTTCTCAGTCGATGGTTCGATCCTGGCTGGCTACATGAATGACAGCGTCATGCTTCTGCCGGACAAGTTCGCTCCGCAGGACTACGGTATTGCGACCAAGCTAAGCAACAAAGACCTGGCTTCCTGGGTCAATGATCTTATCGTCAAGTGGAAGTCAGACGGTACGATCGATGGCCTGATCACCAAGTACGCGGGCTATGGCCTGAGCAAGTAATCGAGCTACAAGAGAGTTGGGCGTCCAAGCGACGCCCAACTCTCTGTACGGTAAAGACTGACGTAACAGAAAGGCGATAGTGTCCGGCGGATTTACACAGTGGTTTTCGAACATCCAGTACATGTTCAGCCTCCAGCAGTGGCAGTACTTCTTTAAGAACGGCTTCACGGGGCTTCTGCATGGCCTGCTGCTCACGGTAGAGGTGTCGCTGTTGGGGCTCTTCTTTGCGTTGATCCTCGGGATCGTCTTTGGCGTGTTAGCCACGTCGCAATGGAAGGTCGCGCGCGCAGTCGCTCGCGTGTATGTCGAGTTTTTCCAGAATACACCGCTCATGTTACAGGCAATCTTTCTCACGTTCGGTTTACCTTTGATCTGGCCCGCGCTGGTGAAAGTGCCGCTTTTCATGATCTTGGTCATCGCGCTCAGTATGTATCACGGGGCCTATATCTCTGAGGCAGTTCGCGCGGGCATCCAGTCAATCCATCGCGGTCAGCTGGAGGCCTCGCTCTCGCAGGGTATGACCTATGTGCAGGCGATGCGCTATGTGGTCATCCCGCAGGCGCTGCGTGTTGTGCTGCCGCCGCTGACCAACCAGGCGGTCAACCTGGTGAAAAATACCTCAGTGGGCGTGGCTATCGGCGCGATGGAGCTTATGTACATGACGAAACAGATTTCTGATATGACAACGGGGCCAGCGTTTTTGGTTGCGGCACTGTTGTACTTCATTCTCTGCTTCCCGCTCGCAACACTTGCCAGGCGTCTGGAAGATAGGGCGGAGGTGAATAACTGATGAATAATCTGAGTATCGCGCACATGCTGGCACAGGGATCATTTTGGACCTCGTTGCTCAACGGCCTGGGTGTGACCCTCATCGTCTCGGCGATCTCGATCGTGGTGGCTTTTATCCTCGGTGTCATCTTTGGTGTCATGCGCTACTCAAAAGTTCCCGTCGTCAGTCAGATCGCCGCCGTCTATATCGAGTTCCTGCGTAATGTCCCGCTGCTGCTGTTGATGTTCGCGTTTTTCCTGATTGGGCAAATGGAGAACCTGACAGCCGCTATCGTCGCGATGTCGATCTTTACGGGAGCGGTGGTAGCCGAAGTCGTGCGTGGCGGGCTGAATTCCATTCCAAAAGGGCAATGGGAGGCGGCGCGCAGCCAGGGCATGACCTATATCCAGATCCTGCGCTATATCGTGTTGCCCCAGGCGGTCACGAAGATGATCCCGCCGATGGTTTCACAGTTTGTGACGGCCATCAAGGACTCAGCCTTTGCGTTCCAATTAGGAGTGGTCGAGCTGATGAATCGAGGCAAGATCATACAGTCGCAGTCCACGGGTGTCGGCCAGGTATTGATGACCTATGCGATCGTCGCAGGCATTTACTTCATCGTCAACTTCATTCTTTCGATCCTTGCCCGCAAGTTGCAGAAGAAGCTTTCTGCGGGTGGCGGCACGATCGGCTAGCGCATTTCTGCGCCTTTCTCTACCGTTTAACGTAAAAGGATACCCGGCCAGCGCGCTCTGCGCGCTTTGTTGCCCAGGGTTTATGCAAATTTGTGAGTTTTATAGTACAATTAGTTGCGTGGAGAAGCGTTTGACGGTCAACAACATAGTTTCAATACGTTTCTTCATAGTAGTGAGAGAGGTTGCTTAGGACGAGGCAACCTCTCTTCGATTTTGTGCCCTAATGGCGATCTACCGGCTTCCAGCAAAACTGGCGGCTGACAAGCTGCGTCGCCTTGCTGCGCACCGGTATCTCATCCATTACAACGCAAAATACCTTTTGGCGCACTCTCCCCTTTGTTCGCCTCGAGGAGCGTAGCGACGCGGCAATCCAGTAGAATTAAAGTATGGTGTTTACCCTTCTGACAACTGATCCCCAGACAGCAGCACGCCGCGGCACGCTGCAGACGGCGCACGGCGAGGTGCAGACGCCGCTCTTCATGCCGGTTGGGACGCGGGCAACGGTCAAAGGAGTCCAGACCCCGATGCTTCACAGTCTGGGCGCGCAGGTCGTATTAGCCAACACTTATCATTTGTTCCTGCGCCCCGGCGCCGATCTGGTCGCCGAAGCAGGCGGCCTGCATCGTTTCATGAATTGGGATCTGCCGATCCTGACCGATTCGGGCGGTTTCCAGGTGTTCTCGCTGGCCGACACGCTCAAACTCCATGACGACGGCGTTGAGTTTGCGAGCATCATCGATGGCAGCAAGCACTTCTGGACGCCTGAGGATAACATGCGTATCCAGGAACAGCTGGGCGCCGATATTATCATGCAGCTTGACCAGTGTACACCGTACCCGGCGGAGCAGAGCTTTGTGGCAGATGCGGTCCAGCGCAGCGCTGACTGGGCCCGGCGTTGCCTGGCGGTGCGCACGCGTGCTGACCAGCAGCTCTTCGGTATCGTGCAGGGGGGCGTCTTCGCCGACCTGCGCGCAGAGTCTGTTGAGCGCATCGGCGGGTTGGACTTCGACGGTTTTGGCATCGGAGGCTACAGCGTGGGCGAGCCCCATGAGCTTATGTTCGAGACCCTGCCTGAGGTGGCCGCTGCTCTGCCTGTGGACAAGCCGCGCTACCTGATGGGAGTGGGTAACCCCACGACCATACTTGAGGCTATCGGCGCTGGCGTCGACATGTTCGACTGCGTGCTTCCCACCCGGACGGCGCGCATGGGCACCGCTTTTTCCAGTGCTGGGCGCATGAACCTGCGCAATGCCCAGTATGCACGCGATTTTGGGCCGCTTGACCCCCAGTGTGCGTGTGGCACCTGCACTCACTACAGCCGCGCCTATCTGCGCCACCTGGTGACCACAAAAGAGATGCTCGGTGCGATCCTGCTCTCCCAGCATAACCTGCACTATCTTCTGGATCTGACCGCGCGGACACGCGCTGCGATCGAGGCAGGGGAGTACCGCGCGTTTCTTGCTGAGTGGAAGGCGAGCCCCGCCGCAAATGATTACTGATCGAGGAGAATTAGCAGCACAGGTCCTGCAGGCCGAGCTCGGGTGTTCGCCGCTGTTCGCACGCCTGTTGAGTGCGCGTGGTTTCGCAGACGCCGCTCAGGTCGAGCGTTTCCTGAACCCTTCGTTGGAGCGTGATTGGCTCGATCCGTTCCTGATCCCCAATATGGACCGTGGCGTAGCGCGCCTGCAGGCGGCGCTGAGGTCCGATGAGCATATTGTGGTCTTTGGGGACTACGACCTGGATGGCATCAGTGCGACGGCGCTGATGGTCCGGGGGCTGCATGCCCTGGGTGCGACACAGATTACGGCACTGCTGCCGCAGCGCAACGAGGGTGGCTACGGCCTCTCCGAGCAGGCGCTTGATAAGATACGCGCGAGCAAGCCTAGCCTGCTCATCACCGTCGACAACGGTATCACTGCGGCAGACGCCGTGGCTGGTTTGAAGGCAGAAGGCATTGATGTAATCGTTAGCGATCACCATACGCCGGAGCCTGCCACGCTTCCTCAGGGAGTTCCGCTTATCAATCCGCAGCTTGACCCCGCCTATGGTAAGGGGACGCAGATCCCTCACCTTGAGGAGCCCTCGCAGATATCCGGAGCAGGGGTGGCGTTGAAGATCATCCAGGCGCTTGGCATCCGTGAAGGGGAGCCTGACGCCTGGAGGAGATGGACGGATCTGGCGATGATGGGGACAGTTGCCGACATCATGCCGCTGTTGGGGGAGAACCGCGCGCTGGTAGCTGAAGGGCTGACACGCCTGCGTGAGCAACCCAACCAGGGCTTGCGTGCATTAGCTGAGAGGGTGCGCAACCTGGATCGGACCACCATCACGAGTGATCGAATCGCGTTCTCGCTGGCGCCCCGGCTCAACGCTGCCGGGCGCATGGGTTCGCCGCAGGCTGCTCTCGATCTGCTGCTGTGTGACGATGCGGGAGATTGTGCGGCCTTCGCCGAACAACTGACGCTGCTCAACCTTGAACGCCAGGAGACTGAAGCGGCTCTTACTGAGGTCGTGACTGCGCAGGTAGGCGCAACATTTTCCGCGAGCCAGCGTGCCATAGTCGCGGCAGGAGAGGGTTGGCACGAGGGAGTGCGTGGTATCGTGGCTGCGCGCCTGGTCGATCGCTTCGGTGCGGTATCGATCGTGTGCGGGATCGAGGACGGCGTTGCCCATGGCTCGGCTCGTTCGGTCGGCTCGGTCAACGTTTATGAGGCCCTGGCTGCGTGTGCGACTCACTTGACACAGTTCGGAGGCCATGCGGGTGCGGCAGGGCTGACGCTTCCCGCTGCTGAGCTGGACGCTTTCCGCGTTGATTTCGAGGCCTATCTGGATGGCTTGCCAGCGGAGCAGTTCACGCCAGCAGCCATCAGCGATCTTGACTGCCGCCTGGCGGAGCTCGATTGGGGTTTTGCTGAAGAACTGGCTTCGCTTGAGCCTTTTGGAGAATCCACGCGTAAGCCGGTTCTGTCTGCTGTGCCTGTTGATGTGGAGCGCGCAGGCCTGGTCGGCAAGGATCAGGCGCACTTGCAATTCCGCGCTCGTCAGGGTGATGCCGTGAGAAAGGCGATCTATTTCCGGGCGCCGGATGCGGCGTCATGGGTGGGGCAGGTGACTCCTGCACGGGTCGCGTTTACCTTGGACAAGGATGAGTTCCGGGGCGCCAAAGGGGTCCAGCTCAATGTTGTGGAGCTGGAGCCGTATTACGAAGGGCCAGGGACCGCAAAGGATCAGGAAGCGAACTTCCGCCTCGGGGCTCCGTCTCCGTCTCGATCCGCTTCTGCAGATCTCGACTCCGTCCCCCGAGTACGGGTTCCACTTTCCGATCCATCACTTGGTGTTCATTCTGATGAGGATGAGTTCGTATCTGAGCTGTTCAAACATGCCGATGAGAGCTTTCTTCGCCGTGACTACGCCAACATCACCGATGCGGCGAGCTTTTACACTAAGCTTGCGGGCGTCAGCTTCGAGGGGCGCCAGGAGGTTATCGCCCAACTGCAGCCGGCTGATCCGTTGGTATTGCGGCGCGAGCCAGACAATACGTATGACCCCCATGCGATCGCAGTGGTCGCGACCCGCCTGGGCGCCGCAGGTGCACAGATCGGCTTCCTGAACCGCGCGCTCTCGGCTGAGCTTGCGCCGGTGCTTGATGAGGGCAGTGCCAGCTATACGGTCGAGCTTGAGCAAGTCACGGGAGGCGAGGAGGGCAGGTCACGTGGGGTCAACGTGCTGTTGTCCCGCGAAGGCGCAGATACCGACGACGCGACCCGTGTGGCCACGCAGGCTGCGGCGCGCGAAGAGCTGGCGGCTTTGTCGCCAACAAAGCTTGATGATGAACTGCGGCGGCTGTTCATCGGCACGGGACAGCTCCACGCAGCCCAAACTGAGACCCTGGCAGCGTTGGCGGCGGGCACTAACACCCTGACGGTCATGGCGACCGGGCGCGGCAAGTCGCTCATCTTTCACTTGCATGCCGCTCGCCTGGCGCTGACCGCGCACCGGCAGTCGATTTTCGTATTTCCGTTGCGTGCGTTGGTGGCCGACCAGGCGTTCCATTTGGAGGACACCTTCGCAAAAGTTGGCCTGCGTGCCCAGGTCATCACAGGAGAGAGCTCCGAGGTCGCGCGCGCCACAGCCTTCGAAGGTCTGGCGGCCCGTGCCATTGACATTGTGTTGACCACGCCGGAGTTCCTGACCTTTCATGCGCGTGAGTTTGCCGAGGTGGCCGACGTCGGCTTCGTGGTCATCGACGAGGCGCATCACATCGGCCAGGCGCGGGCGGGCAACCGTCCCGCCTACGCTCGCCTGGGCGAGGCCATCGCCCAGTTGGGGCCTGTGGCGCCGACGACGCTTGCTGTGACCGCGACCGCTGGCTCGGACGTTGCGGCGCGTATCTGCGAGATACTGGACATAGAAAACCAGGTGCTTGACCCAACGGTGCGTGAGAATCTGCGCCTGACCGACGTGCGCGGCGGGCGCGACGCAGCGACCCAGCGTGGCGTCAAGCTCCCATTCTTGACGGGCGAGGCCTACAGCAAAGAGAACTACGTGCTGCGGCTCGCGCAAAAGGGCGAGAAGATGGTTATCTACGTCAACTCCCGCCAGAAGTCAGTCGAGCTGGCGCGCCTGATCCGCAGTTCGCTGCCGGAGTTTGCCTGGCAGACAGCATTCTACAACGCAGGTCTGGCGCGCGATACGCGCCACGAGATCGAGAGCCGCTTTCGCGATGGCAAGCTTAAGATCATCATCGCGACGTCTGCTTTTGGCGAGGGGGTCAATATCCCCGACATTCGCGACGTGGTGCTCTACCACTTCCCTTATAACGATGTCGAGTTCAACCAGATGTCGGGGCGTGGGGGCCGCGATGGTAAGCCCGCGACGATCCACCTGCTCTTCACCGAGAAAGACGCGCGCATCAATGACTTCATCCTGCAGGCATCGGCGCCCCCACGCGACAGCCTGGCGGCGCTCTATTCGACGCTGCGAGATGTGGCGGCGGGCGAAGGGACCGGCTTTCAGATCACAAACGCCGATCTGGCCGAGCTGGCCAACGACTGCCTGCGCGCTGCCGGAGCGTTTAAGAAGCAAACTGCTGCCAGCAGAGGCGAATCCGGTACCGAAATCCCTCAACGGGGACCCGGGTCGGCCTCCGGCTGCCCGGCTACGCCGGGTGATCCTGCGGCCTCCTCCCCGTATCGG
>WRFR01000032.1 GCA_009778715.1 Coriobacteriia bacterium
ATCGACGGTTAAGGGTAGTTCAAGCTACGGCAAGTATGTTACCGGTAATTGTACGTGGTATGCATGGGGTCGTGCTGCTGAGATATTGGGCGCAAAACCAAAACTCATTGCAGGAGCTCCGAATACAATATGGAGCAATGTGAAGAGCACCGGCGCATACAAAACAGGATCCAGCGCAAGGGTTGGAGCATTGTGTATTGGAAAATCAAATGGTAGCTGGCATATTTCGGTCGTTGAAAAGATAGTAAACGGAGTGCCGTATGTCTCGGAATCAGGCTTTGGGACGAGCATAACGAAACCAACCGCTAGCACGATACGTTTTCATTATGGGCCAGTTACATCATGGATGAATGGCGGAATAACTGGTTATATTTACTTACTTTAACAATATTGTTGAAGTTTTTGATAGCAATTTCTTAAAGCAGAAGTTAGTTTGATTTAAGGAGTTCGGTGGCAATGAGCGCAAGTAGTTTACTTGCGCTCATTGTCTAAGATTATCTTGGAATTATCGCGCCTAGTATTCTTATTGATAAAGCCACATTCTGTGAAAGGGAGCCGAAGATGGATTTAGTCTATGAGGCTTTATTGATACCGGAAGACGAAGGGGGGTTATAGCGTTTTTTCCCGGACGGGAAGAGTTCGACTTGTGGAGAGACGGAAAAGGAAACGACTCTCATGGCTCTCGATCTGCTGAGGACGGATGTGACCTATGCTCTCGCAAATAACAAGCGACTTTCTAAGGCGACCTTTGATAACGCACTTGAAGAAGCATCGGAGAGGATACTTGTTGCAATCTCGACCAGTGCTGAAGAGGCAAAGGCGTGGTGGCCCTGGGTCACCACGCCTGAGGCTACTGAGATGCTCGGCGTTACGGTAGGCCGCATATATCAGTTGATCGTGTCCGGAGTTCTGCGTTCGATGAAAGAAGGGCGTGATATTCACGTGTCCCGTGCAGATGTTGGGCCCCGTCTTGCTGTACCTCCGCGCACCGGTCGTCCCAGGCGGGAACCTGTTGAACCATGTGCCTTGGTGGGCGTTTTGTCTGCTGATATCGATCTTGAACAAGAATACGGCGACTATCTTGAGAAGAAGTACCGATAAAGGCGATAAGTAACAAGAGCGTTGGGGACATATAGCTTGGGGACACCCCCCTTGACAGAGAGCTTTTCTTTGGCTCAAAATTATAGATGTAGATAAATGTAGATAAAAATAGATAGGAATAGATAACAGTAGATAAGAAAACGAAAGTGTAGATAGTAGACATGAGTACAAACGCATTTCTTCCTGCTTTTGGCAATAAGCCGAAACACATCATCGGGCGTGCCGGGATAACCGCCGATTTTCTTGAAGGGCTTTCATTGCCGATAGGCCATCGTAATCGGGCTACTGTTCTCATCGGTCAAAGGGGGACAGGAAAGACCACGCTTCTTCTTGAGTTCGCGGATCTGGCTGAACAGGCGGGATATGTACCGGCCCGGGTGACGGCAAGCGATGAGATGCTTGATGAGATCATCCAAACTATCCAGATCAAAGGTGAGCAGTATGTTCCCGCTCCGCTCCCGAAGGTTAAAGGGGTTTCAGTTGGCGCGCTGAGATTCTCATTCGGCCTCACGTTTACTGAAGAGACGAAGACACAATTCGGCCCTCGGATCAAGCTTGGATTATTGTGTGACGAACTAGCCAGATATGATAAAGGTGTCTTGATTCTTGTTGATGAGGTGCAACCGAATACTTCTGCGATACGAACTCTAGCAACAACCTATCAGCACCTTATGGGTGAGGAAAAGAACATCGTCATCGTGATGGCTGGGCTACCAACCTCGATGTCGGCTGTGCTTAATGATGACATCCTCACTTTCCTCAATAGAGCCCACCAAGTTTATCTAGAACCGTTGCCGCTTGGGGAGATCAGTATTGCTTATGCGGCTGAGTTCGCGCGGCAGGAAAAGTCTATAGTTCCCGAGGTGCTGGATAAAGCCGTTCTAGCTACAAAAGGATACCCTTATCTCTATCAGCTCATCGGTTACTATATCCTTGGTTTTGCGCAGGAGACTAGCGCGATCACTTCTGAGATCGTTGAGCAGGCTATCGATGCCTCAAAGCGCGAGATGATCAAGAGCGTTTTCAACGCAGCTCTTAAACCATTATCAGATCGTGACGAAGCTTTCTTGAAAGCAATGTCAAAAGACAAGGACGAGAGCAGCATCGCTGATATTCGGACACGTATGAAGGTGACTCGGGATTATGCACAGCTTTATCGCTCTCGTCTTATCGAAGCAGGCATTATCGCGCCGGTAGCCCGGGGCAAACTGGAGTTTGTCATCCCTTATCTGGGTGAATACCTTCGTGGCGAGTTCTGAGGGAAGAAACACAGGGGTGTGGCAGTGGCTTTACAGCATATCGGGGGACTCGTTTCCATCTTTACGATGGCTTCGGTCAATCAGGCGGTGCTTACTGCCGCGACGAACAACGGCATGAAAGATTTCGAGGATGCGGTTCTTTTAGAGGCTGCTAAACGCGTCAGGACAAAAGTCATCATTACGCGCAACATCAAGGATTTTGCCCGCTCTGAAATCCCCGCACTGGCTCCTGCAGAGTTTCTTGCTTTACCTGAATAGGCACAGAAGCGCGAAGCGTTGAGATCGTTGACTAGCATGGTTGAGGTGAAGGGTATGGCCAAAAAGCTGAATCCGATTAGTACAAAGAGATCGAACAGGGAGAGGTAAGACTTCGTGGAATTTGTTCGGGAATGGTACTACACAGATGCTCAGGGCAAGCAATATGGGCCTATGCCTGAAGGGCAGCTTGTACGAATGTTGGAAAGCTATTCAATAGATCCAGACGAGATGGATCATTTTTTATTTCGCTGTCATGGATCCAGTAAATGGATCGACTTCAGTACTTTTCTGCGCTTTGTTGATCCAAGAGAAGTTGGGTATAAGAAATGGAGCGTCTCAAAGACTTTGCTTCGACCTGCTGATCAGGCCGAGAGCGCAGCGAACTTTCCACCTGATTTTTTTGATAATCCTGACGAAAAGCGGAGGCCGCTTTTCTATCCGGTGTCGTGGAAACAATTTCTCGTGAAGTCAGCATGCACCTTTGGGCTTTATTACTTCTTTTGGGTATATAAAACCTGGAACTATATCGGAACAGTAAATATCAAATACAGCAAAAGGTATATACCTGTATTGTTTACGATATTAGATCCCCTTTCCCCTTTAAGCCTCGACATCCAAAGGTTATATCTGGCAGAATATACCAACAGAGGTTTGCTCCTACCAACTTTTCGCGACTCATTTATGCGCACTCTACGGCGCGCTCTTTTTTGGTTGGGTTTTATTGCGTTGTATCCGCCTCTCCGATTCTTTATTATTCTTCCGCTTTTGATCCCGGTCACCTATCTCCCCCTTATTAAGGACCTTAACGATATTAATGCGAAACGTATGTCGGGATAGGCGTCTGAAACTAGCTTGAACCTCGGGCTATCCAGTATACTGGGTATCTTGAAGATCGAAGAAAGCGGACTACTATGAAAACAGTCAATATCGGACTTATTGGGCTCGGCACCGTGGGTGGCGGTGTCGTTGGCATCCTGCAGGACCATCAGGAAGATTTTCAGCGCCATTATGCTCTTGACCTGCGCCTTGCGCGTGTTGCCGATCGCAATACAGCACGGTTTACGCAGTTGGGTCTTGACCCAGCAATCTGCACGGATGACGCGTTCGCGCTGATCTCTGACCCCGATGTCGATGTAGTCATCGAGCTTATCGGTGGCACCGGTGTTGCCAAAGACGTCGTGGCGGCGGCACTTGAGGCGGGCAAGCGGGTCGTGACCGCGAACAAAGCGCTTATGGCGTCTTCTGGTCACACGCTCCTGAAGGCAGCTGAGGATCGCGGCGTCGAGCTGCGCTTTGAGGCGAGCGTCGGTGGTGGTATCCCTATCATCGAGCCGCTCAAACATGCGCTGACCGCTAATAAAATCACCCGTGTGCTGGGTATCGTCAACGGCACGACCAACTATATGCTGACCCATATGAGCGAGCGTGGCCTGTCCTACGATGACGCTCTGGCCGAGGCGCAGGCAAAAGGCTATGCCGAAGCTGACCCTTCCGCGGATGTTGACGGCGCCGATGCCGCCGCGAAGATCGCGATACTGGCAAGTATCGCGTTTCACTCGACGGTCACGATCGATCAGGTCCACACAGAGGGGATACGGAACCTTTCCGCTACTGACGTCGCCTATGCGGCGACCATGGGCTATACGGTCAAACTGCTCGCCATCGCTCAGCTCACCGATGAAGGCATCGACATCCGGGTGCATCCGACGATGATTCCGGCCGGCCACCAGCTGTCTTCGGTCAAGGGCGTCTATAACGCCATCTACGTGACGGGCGACGCGGTTGGCGACACGATGTTTTTCGGCGAAGGCGCCGGCGCGGGCGCTGCGGCAAGCGCGGTGGTCGGCGATGTGATCGAAGCGGCGCGGGCGCTGGCCGATAATAACACGACGCTTGGCTGTACCTGTACTGACGACCTGCCGATCCGTCCGATCACAGAACTTGAGACCTGCTACTACCTGCGCATGATCGTCGATGATAAGAGCGGCGTGCTTGCGAAGATGACCGAGGTATTCGCGGCCCATGACGTCAGCCTGGATTCGATCATGCAGCAAGGTGTTGCTCACGATGGCACCGCAGAGATTATCTATGTTACTCATCGCGCGCGCGAGGAAGCGATCCGCCGGGTACTGGCGGAACTTGAGGGTCTGGACGTGGTCACAGAAATCGCTGCGCTCATCCGGGTGGAGGCGCTCTGACATGGTCGCAACAGGACGCATGCCCCATGCCGCGTACCTGGTGCCGGCTTCGACCACAAACCTCGGTCCCGGCTTTGACAGCCTGGGGATCGCGCTGAGGCTTTACAATCACTTTGAGGCCGATCTTGCTTCTGAATGGTCGTTTGAGGCGCATGGCGAGGGGGCTGATGAGATCGGCAAGCAAGAGCGCAACCTTGCCGTTGAGGCGATGCAGCAGGTGTTTGCGGAGGCGCTGTGCGATGACCTTGCGGCGCGAGTGGTCAGCGAGAACGCGGTGCCGCTTGCCAATGGGCTGGGTTCGTCGAGTACGGCTTTAGTCGGCGGCATGCTGTTGGCACGTGACCTGTTGCTTCAACTGCCCGATGAGGTGGACAGCGCGCGCATCCCTGATGATGAGCGGTTGTTCCAGCTTCTTGTTGCGGTCGAGGGCCATCCGGACAATGTGGGCCCGACGTGGAAGGGTGGCTTTACTATCTGCTGGTCTGATAAGGCGCGGGCGGGATCATCTGTCCAGGCTCACTGCTACAGCAGCCAGCCTGCCACCGGTATTGCGGTGGTCGTTGTGCCTTCGCACCAGGGACTTCACACAGAAGAGGCGCGCCGGGTGTTGCCCGCGCGGGTCTCACGCGCAGACGCGATCGGCAATCTCTCGCATACGGCGCTCCTGATCGCGGCGCTTTATGAGGGCAAGCGTGACCTGCTGCGCACAGCCATGAGTGACGATCGTCTGCATGAGCCCTATCGGACGGCCCTGATCAAGGACTTCGAGGCTGTGCGGGCGGCGCTGCTGGAGGCGGGCGCTGATGGCGTGTGCCTTTCAGGGGCAGGCCCGACGGTTGCGGCTTTGGTCATCGCCTCTGATGATGAGGTCGCTCTCGCGCGTGCCAGTGAAGTGGCGAACACATTCAATGAGCAATCTGGCCTCGCCTTTCCTGATCGTTATCCTGCTCGCGCGTTGGGAATTGCGCGCGAGGGCGCGGTCAAAGTCGGGTAGTGCGCGATGAAGCTGGCGAGACCGCTGCGTTTCCTGATCACGGATTCCTGCGATGCGGCGCTTAACCTCGCGACCGAAGAAGTGTTGGTCAATACTGACGATGGCTGCGATGTGGTCATGTTGTGGCGCAATGACCCGGTCGTGGTCGTGGGCCGCCACCAGAACACCGAGTTGCAGGTCGATCGTGTTTACTGTGAGGATCACGGGATCGCGGTCGTGCGTCGCCTGTCCGGTGGGGGAGCGGTCTACCATGACCAGGGCAATCTTTGCTATACCTTCATCACCCGGGGATCCGAGGGGTTCCTGCCTTCTGACTCTGATTTCCAGCGCTTTGCCCGCCCTGTTCTGTCAACGCTCGGTCGCCTGGGTGTCCATGCTGAGCTATCTGGGCGAAATGACCTGATGATCGAGGATAAAAAATTCAGCGGCCTGGCTCAGTATCGCCATAAAACCACCCTGATGCAGCACGGAGCCCTGCTCTTTAACACGGATCTGAGTGTGCTGGGGCGCGCGCTTAAGCCCAAGCGCCGGGTGCATCATGTCCAGGCGCCGGTCCCGGGCGTCGCCTCTCATGTGGCGCGGGTCACCAACCTGAGCGATCACTTGGATGTGAGCTTCGAAGACTTCCGCGCTCTTCTGATCGCCTGCTTTACCGAAGGCGCTGAGGTCGTTCAACGCCCATTGGATGAAGATGAGCGGATTGCTGCGCTCGCGCTTGCGGAGAGCCGTTATCTGCGTGATGACTGGAATTGGGGCATACCAACTCATGGGGATGAAGACGAGGATGATGATGGGGATGAGGGCGTTGTTGCCAGCCCTTTGGAACCTGTCTGATGGAAACAACAATGACGCCACAATATCTGGATACTGACGCCGCTTTTACGGCGGCGCTGGAGTCTTTGCACGACGCCCCGGTGGTCGCGATCGACACAGAGTTCATGCGTGAGAAGACCTATTATGCGAAGCTGTGCCTGCTTCAGATCGCCAGTGAGCAGGGGGTTTTACTGGTCGATACGCTGCGGATACAGGATTGCCAGCCGCTTGCGGCGCTCCTGGCCAACACGCACGTCATGAAGGTCTTTCATGCGGGCGGGCAGGATCTCGAGATCCTCTATCAAGCCTGTGGCGCGGTGGCCAGCCCTTACTTCGATACCCAGGACGCAGCTGAACTGATAGGTTATAGCGCACAGGTCGGTTACGGAGCGCTGGTCGCTGGTGAACTGGGAGTTGATCTTCCCAAGGCTGACAGCTTCACGGATTGGGCGCGCCGTCCGCTGACGCCTGCTCAGTTAAGCTATGCGGCCGACGACGTGACTTATCTGCTTCAGCTTTATCCGCTGCTCAGTGAGAAACTTACACGCGCCGGGCGGCTGGACTGGCTTCGGGAGCCGTTCGCGGCTAAGACTGATCCGGCTGTGCTTGACCCGGATCCTTCTGACGCCTACTTGAAAGTGCGGCGGATCTCGCAACTGAAAGGCGTACACTTGGCTGTCGCGCGGGAGCTCGCGCTCTGGCGCGAAGAGGAGGCGCGGCGGCGTGATCTGCCTCGAAGATGGGTGCTCGGCGACGAGGGCCTGATCGAGGTGGCGAAACGTATGCCGAAGACCACCGAGGCGCTCTCAGGCATCCGGGGTGTTGATATGCGCGGCCGCTTCAATAAGGGCGCGCTGCTTGCGGCTGTGCAGGCAGGACGGGATCTTCCTCCGGAGGATTGGCCGGTGCTCAAAAGCAGAAAACGTCCCCGGCAGGACGTGAGCGCAGCGGTCGACCTGATGACCGCTTTGGTGCGACAACGCGCTCATGAGGCCGAGGTGGCTCCAACGCTGTTGGCGAACCACAGCCAGCTTGAGAACTTCGCGCTGAACCCTGATGATGAGAGCTCACCGTTGCTTCAGGGCTGGCGCCGCGAGCTTATTGGTGCAGAACTTTTGCAGCTTCTGCGAGGAAATCTTGTCTTGTCACTGGACGATGATAGACTGAAAATCGATAACGTAGAAAAAAGTACTGAGAGGTAGGAAAAGCAGATGCTTCTCTTCAATTCAAACTTTCTGATTATTATGGTTCTGGCGATCGCGATCGGCGGTCTGGCACAACTAGGGATCCGGCATGCTAATAAGAAATATTCGCGCGTGCCGCTTGCGAGCGGTATGACGGGGGCTCAGGTCGCCCTGCGTATCCTGCAGTCCAACGGCATCGCTTCGCCTGATGGGCGCACCCGGCGTGGTTCGGTCGGGATCCAGCAGGTGTCGGGTTCCCTGACCGACCATTATGATCCCAGCAGCGGTATCGTGTCGCTGTCTGAAGGGATCTACGGTGGAAATTCGGTGGCTGCGGCTGCGGTTGCCGCCCACGAGGTCGGTCACGCTATCCAGGATGCGAAGGGTTATGTGTTCGGGCGTGTGCGCACCTCGATGGTACCCGCCGTGAACTTCAGCTCGCGGTTCTCGATGATACTTATCATACTGGGCTTTTTCCTGGGCGGTGCCAGTGCGATCGGCCTGGGATATTATGCGCTCTGGGCGGGCATCATTCTCTATTCGGTGGCGGTGGTCTTCCAGTTGGTGACCCTGCCGGTCGAGATCGACGCCTCACGGCGTGGCATGGCGCAACTGCGCAGCCTGGGAGTCTTGGGCCCCGATGAACTCTCCGGCGGGCGCAAGGTGCTGACCGCGGCAGCCATGACCTATGTGGCCGGCGCGCTCATATCGTTACTCTACCTGGCATTTTATATTTTCATGGGTAGCAATCGCCGCTAGGCGCCAGCCGCACTACTCGCCCGGATACTGACGCCCATGACCAGCCCAACTTTTTTCAACGAGCTTGACGGAGAGCTGTCGGGCGACGACTTCTTCGTTGAGCCAGACGAAGAGGGCGACGTGGGCGATGTCGCCAGTGACCCGTCCGACGCCCCGCTCTCGGTCAGCGACGCCTTGCAACTGGCAAAGGTCGCGCTTGAATCATTGCGGCTGCGTGTGGTTGGCGAGGTCTCTGAGCTGAGTAATAAAGCGGGCTACAAGGCGGTCTATTTCGCGCTGTCCGACGGTAAGGGCAAGCTGCCCTGCCTGATGTGGCGCAATCGCTATGACGCAAGTGATACGACCTTGCAGTTAGGCGAGCAGGTCGAGCTTGAGGGCGCGTTTTCGGTCTATCCCGTACGGGGCGATCTGCAGTTCTACGTTGACCGTATCGAGCCGGCAGGCGAGGGCCGCCTGCGCGCAGAGGTTGCGCGACGGGCGCGGGCTTTGCAGGCAGAGGGCCTCATGGATGCCGCGCGTAAGCAGGCGTTGCCCGCCTGGCCAGAGCGCATCGCGCTCGTGACCTCTCCGCAGGGCGCTGCGGTCCAGGATGTCCTGCGTACGCTTGCGCGGCGCTGGCCTGTGGCCCATGTCCTGCTTTGCGGGGTACAGGTCGAAGGCGTTGGGGCGCCCCAGTCGATCGTAGCGGGACTCCAGGCGGCCGATGGTGCTGAGGCTGATGTGGTCCTGCTGGTACGCGGCGGGGGTTCCTACGAAAATCTCCTGCCGTTTTCTGAGGAGGCGGTCGCGCGCGCCGTCGCGGCGATGCAGACTCCCGTGGTCACCGGTATCGGGCACGAACCGGATACTTCCATCGCAGACCAGGTGGCTGACCTGCGCGCTTCAACACCGACGGCAGCGGCTGAGGCAGTCTCGCCTGATGCGGCGGAGACAGGCGCCCATCTGGCACAAAGCGCACGGCGTTTGGCGACGGCGCTTAGCAATCGGGTCGCGCGCGACGCCGAGCGGCTTCGTAACTTACAGGAGCGCCCGTGCCTGCGCGATCCGCAGAGCTTGTTTGCGGTACAGATGCAGAGCGTGGATAGGTTGACCGATCGCCTGGAACGCGCGATCCCGTTGCGCCTGGCGCGCGCTGATGAGGCCCTATCCCAGCAGCATCATGCGCTGAAGCGCGCGGGCCAACGTCTACTGGAAGGCCCTGGCACG
Organism: Coriobacteriia bacterium; assembly: GCA_009778715.1. Taxonomy (GTDB): domain Bacteria; phylum Actinomycetota; class Coriobacteriia; order WRKU01; family WQUG01; genus WQUG01. Next base: position 9,773 of record WRFR01000032.1, read on the forward strand.
CAGATGCGCCTGCTGACCGCGCGGCTTGACGCGCTGTCGCCTTTGAAGGTGCTGTCGCGCGGCTACGCTTACGCGACCCTTCCGCAGACGGGCACGATCGTCAAAAGCGTGGCGCAGGTGAAGCCCGGCGATGAGCTTGCTCTGCGCCTGGCGGATGGCAAACTGCAGACAACGATAACTGCCAAAGAGAATGGAGCATGACGTGACAGAGAACAAGACCGCCGCAGAACTGGAGGCGCAGCCGTTCGGACAATCTCTTGAGGAGTTGCAGGCCATCGTGGCCGGCCTGGAGAGCGGCTCGCTTGAGCTGGAGGATTCGTTGGCCGCCTATCAACAGGGAGTTGCGTTGATAGCTGCGCTCAACAAGAAGCTTGACGACGCTAAACAGCAGGTCGAGGTTCTGATGGGAGAGATCAGCGCAGATCGCCTGAAAGAGCTACAGGTCAGCGAGGAGTCGCGCGCCGTGACCGATGCTGGTGGAGAGGAGTGATCGCCATGCAAGACTGCCTGTTCTGCAAGATCGCTGCGGGCGAGATCGGCGGGCCACACGTCTACGAGGATGAGATGGTGGTGGCCTTTGATGATATCAGCCCACAGGCGCCTGTGCATACGCTGATCATCCCAAAGCAGCATTGCGCCAATCTTAACGATGAGCCTGACGTTGCTTTGCTCGGCCATATCCTGCAGGTAGCTCATGAGGTCGCGCGTATCAAGGGTATCGACCAGTCAGGCTATCGCGTGGTACAGAATAACGGTCCCGACGCTGGCCAGACCGTGTTCCATTTACACTTCCACGTTATAGGCGGCAAAGAGCTGAGCCTTGGCATGGCCTAGTTATGCCCTTAACTCATCTTGAACCTGGTAGTGACTTTGTAGGGTGCGACGCCCCCGGCGTGCCGTATGTTCAAAGTGGCACTTCCTCACTTTATGGCATAGCAGTCGACCTGGGAACCACTTCGGTCTCGCTGGCACTGGTCCGGTTTGCAGGCGATGGCGCGCCCCAGGTACTCGCATCTGCCGAAGCTCGCAACGCCCAGGCGGCTGAGTATGGGCGCGACATTCTTTCGCGGCTGAGCGCGGCGCAGGCAGGGCAGGGGCTGCAGCTGCGCGATCTGGCGCAGGCGCAGGTGCTCGAGCTTGTAGCGGAGGTTGCCCGGCAGGCTAAGTTGGAACTTTCAGAGCTGGGAGCCAAGACTAAACAAGTGGTTATCGCAGGCAATTCAGCGATGGCGGCGCTCTTTGTGGGCGCTGATGTCAACTCCTTGGCGACCGCTCCGTTTGTCCCGGTACGTCCATTGCCTTGCGATTCGGGGCCGTTGGCGGAATTGATTGGCCCTGAGCGTATCACCGTATTGGAACCGCTCGATGCGTTTATTGGTGGTGATGTGCGAGCCGATCTGATCACCGCCAGCCTGACAGCAGGCAGTGATAAGCCGCGCCTGCTGATCGACTTCGGTACCAATGTTGAGATCGTTATTGCCCAGGGCCTCCGGCTTTTTATGTGTTCAGCTCCAGCGGGTCCCGCGTTTGAGGGGGGCGGCTTCAGGCTGCGCGGCTCAGAGATACTGGCTGATGTGGCCGATCTGCTGCGCCAGGACGTGTTGGGAACAGACGGCAAGCTCACTGACGGTGACTCTCGGGTCAAGCGTGATCAGAACGGCGTTGCCAATGTTTTTGGCGCACGGTCCGGACAAGCGATCTCGCAGCGCTTCATACGCGATCTGCAACTGGCGAAGGCGGCCACCAGCACAGCGCTCAGGCGCTTACTTACGGCAGCGGATCTCCAACCAGAAGATGTCGTGCGCGTTGATATCGCCGGAGCATTCGGATCTGCGCTTACCACCGCTGACCTCGCCATTTTAGGCCTTATCCCAAAGACTTGGCAGGATCGTACGCACGCGCTCGGTAACGCTTCCTTGGCTGGAGCGCTTGCGGTACTTGGTGGCGCCAGCCCTGAGCTTGATCCGGGTGTAGCGCTCTGTCCGGTGGCCCTTCCCATAGATCCTGTTTTCAATACCGAACTCATCGCGGCAACTGATTTTTCCTGGAGATGATTACATGAAACTTTCACGCGATAAAGCGCTGATCTTTACGGGAGCCTGGGTCCTGGTAATGTGGCTTACGCTGTTTACCCGTAATTTTCCCCTGATCGTTATTGCCTTTGCCCTTTTGGCGATTCCTTTAGCGCTGGTCTTCTGGGGTAAGCGGCCTTGGAGGCGGCGCCAGCGTGTAGCCGTAATCATCGAGCTCATCTTAGTGGCTCCCATTGTGGTCCTTCTTATCATGACCGCGTTTATCGCTTCCCGGTAATGCGTTCGGGTGCTGGTCTTGCCTCATTGCGTAACAAGTGTTACGGGATCAACTGGTTCCAACTCCAGTTTTCTGTGAGAAAATAGATTGCACGCAGTCACGATCGAGAGCGTGCTGCTTCACACGATCTTGCCCCCGGGCAGCGAGAGAGAGGAGCTATGATGAGCGACCAAAAAAACCCATCGACTCAGCAAAGCGCCAAGCCAGAAAAAACCGCAATGGTTTATGAGCCGACGGAATACGTTCGCCAAGGTTCATGGATCGACTCGATGGAAACCTACCGGGATCTTTATCAGCAGTCGGTCGATAACCCAGAGAAGTTCTGGGCCGAGCAGGCCGAACGCTTCCTGTACTGGAAAGAACCTTGGGACAAAGTTTTAGATTGGGACTTTAACGATCCTCACATCAGCTGGTTTGCTGGTGGAAAGACCAATGTCAGCTACAACTGTATCGATCGTCACCTGAAAGACGGCCGCCGTAACAAGGCAGCCCTTATCTGGGAAAGTGATGAGCGCCGCAGCAAAGTCTACACTTACCAGGCACTCTACACTCGTGTGTGTCGCCTGGCCAACGTCTTAAAATCTTATGGTGTTGGTAAGGGCGACGTCGTCGCTATCTACCTGCCCATGGTTCCTGAGCTTGCTTTCGCAATGCTCGCCTGTGCGCGAATAGGCGCCATACATGCCATCGTTTTCAGCGGCTTTTCTGCCCAGGCGCTACGTGACCGCATTCAGGCCTCTGGCGCAAAGGTTCTTATCACCGCAGACAATGGAATGCGTGGCGGTCGCCTGAACCCGATCAAGGCGCAGGCAGATGAAGCGCTGCTCGAATGCCCCTCTATCCAGAAGGTCATTGTGGTCAGCCGCACGCAACAGCAAGTTGATATGGAGCCGGGCCGCGACGTCTATTATCACGAAGAAGTCGCGCGCAAAGACATCAGCCGCCACTGTGATATCGAGTGGACAGAAGCTAACGATCCCCTCTTTATCCTCTATACGTCTGGCTCGACCGGCAAGCCCAAAGGTATCGTGCATTCTACCGCGGGCTATCTGCTTCAGGCTTCTATGAGCAGCAAGTACGTTTTCGATCTGCACGATGATGATGTATATTTCTGCACGGCAGACATTGGCTGGGTTACCGGTCACTCCTATATCGTCTATGGTCCGCTTGCCCAAGGTGCGACCAGCGTCATGTTTGAGGGCGTTCCCACCTATCCCGACGCCGGACGCCTGTGGGATATTGTTGAGCGTCACGGAGTCAATCAATTCTATACGGCGCCAACCGCTATCCGCAGCCTGATGCGCTCAGGTAACGAGTTCCCGGCTGCTTATGACCTGTCGAGCCTGCGGGTGCTGGGTTCGGTGGGCGAGCCTATCAATCCAGCTGCCTGGGAGTGGTTCTACCATGAGATCGGGCACGATCGTTGCTCGGTGGTCGATACCTGGTGGCAGACCGAGACCGGCGCGCATATGATCACGAACCTCCCGGCAGCGACCCCAATGAAGCCAAGCTCGGCTACCCTGCCGTTCTTTGGTGTTCAGCCGATCGTGATGGAGTCCGAACATAAAGAAGCGGCCACCGGCGAGGACGGACGCCTGTGTATCAAGTTTCCCTGGCCTTCGATGGTGCGCCACCTGTGGGATGACCCAGGCAACACGCGTTTCAAAGAGACCTACTTCAGCGCTTTCCCGGGGCTGTATTTCTCGGGCGATGCCGCAATGGTCGATGAGGACGGGTACTACTGGCTCAAGGGTCGTGTCGATGACGTCATTAATGTGAGCGGTCATCGCATTGGCACCGCAGAGATCGAAGCGGCTCTGAACAGTTCGCCTGGTGTAGCGGAATCTGCCGTGGTGGGCTTTCCCCATGAGATTAAGGGTGAAGGCATTTATGCCTACATTGTTATGAAGCATGGAGCTGAGGCTGATGAGGACCTGGAACACCGCCTGGCAGGCGTTGTGAGGCGCAATATCGGCCCGATCGCAAAACCGGACGTTGTCCATGTGGTCAATGAACTCCCCAAGACTCGCAGCGGCAAGATCATGCGCCGCATCTTGCGCAAGATCGCCGCGGGCATCACCGACAAAGAGCAGTTTGGTGATCTGTCAACACTGGTCGATGAGGATGTGGTCGATGAGATCATCGAGACGCGTCCGACCAAGTAGGGTGCGACGAACAGAGTTTAGTAGACTGGGGCGCTTCATGCGCCCCAGTTCGAGAGAAAAGGAACACGAGGTATATGGCTCAAAATGACCTTTTGATACGTGCTGCGCGACGAGAGGCCACAGAGCGCACACCGGTGTGGATGATGCGCCAGGCGGGACGCTTCCTGCCCGAGTATCGGGCGGTACGCGCCCAGCACAGCTTTCTCGAGATGTGCTACACGCCGGAGCTGGCTGCAGAGGTCACGCTGCAGCCAGTCGATCTGATCGGGGTCGATGCCGCCATCATTTTCAGCGACATCCTCGTGGTGTTTCCCGGGATGGGTCTCGATCTTGAATTCCAGAGTGGCAAGGGGCCGGTGATCGGCAACCCAGTACGCAGCGCCGCTGATGTGGCAAAGCTGGGCGTGGCGGATCCGATCGAGAGCACCGGCTATGTGATGGAAACGCATCGGCTCCTGCGTCGCGAGCTGGAGGGGCGTGTGCCACTCATCGGCTTTGCGGGCGCGCCGTTCACGCTGGCAAGCTATGCAATCGAAGGCGGTAGCTCCAAGGAGTTCCAGCGCTGTAAGGCCTTCATGTGGAACGAGCCAGAGGCCTGGGCCGCCCTCATGATGAAGTTCACGCAAACCGTGACGGCCTACCTCTGCGCCCAGATCGACGCGGGCGCGCAGGTGTTGCAACTTTTCGACAGCTGGGTGGGAGCAGTAGCGCCGCGTGATTACGAACGTTCGGTCCTGCCTTACACAAAGCAGGTGCTTGATGAGGTCAAGGCCTACGGGGACGCGAAAGTCGAAGGCGGCGTGCCGCTGATCCACTTTGCCAACGGGGCGACCTCGATGCTCGATCTGGTACAGCGTGCTGGTGGCGACGTCATCGGGCTGGATTGGCGCCTGGACATGGCGCATGCCGTTGAGCAAATCGATCCGCGCTTCGCGATCCAGGGCAACATCGATCCGACGGCGCTCTTTGCGAGCGAGGAAGTCATCGACGCCAAGGTAGGCGAGATCCTGACAGCGGTCGGAACACGCCCGGGCCATATCTTCAATCTGGGCCATGGGATCAGCAAAGACACCGATCCCGCCCGTGCGAAGCACTTCATCGCGTCAGTCAAAGAGCAAAGCGCCCGTATCCGGGGTGGCGCGCAGCAGTGAGCGGGGCTGGGAAGACGGGGGCGGTGCTCGTCGCTTTTGGCGGGCCGCGCAACCTCGATGATGTGGAGCCGATGTTCTCGCGGATTTTTGGAAGCGCACCGGTGCCGCCGCCCGTGCTGAAAGCTGGCCGCGAGAAGTACGAGCTGCTTGGCGGCTCATCGCCCTTGCCTCGCATTGCGGCCGATATTGCTGGTAAGTTGAAGGCTGCAGCTGGCGCCGGAGAGTTATGCCTTGATGCGGCCGAGCCGGGATTTCAGTTCTCGGAGCCCCTGATCGCTGAAGCGGCGAAGACGCTCGTGAGCGCTGGTTGTCAGCGCCTGCTCTACGTGTCACTGACGCCCTTTCACTCAAACTCTGCTTACTTTGCGCCGCTCGAGCAGCTGCGCGCAGCGGTGCAGGCGCCGGGAACTGAGGTCATTGCGGCAGAGCCGATAGGACTTGCGCCCGAATACATATCAGCGACGGCGGCGCGCCTGAATGCTGCGCTTGCGGGCGCGCAAGAGCCGCTTGTCGTTTTTACGGCCCACTCGCTCCCGCTTGATGGTAGCGAGGATACGAAGCGCTATGACGATGAGCTTCAGGCGGCTGCCGAACAAGTGATGCAGCTGTTGCCGGAAGAGAAGCGCGGATTTTGGTTCTTTGGCTATACCTCTCGTGGCGCGCGTGGCGCGCGCTGGCTGGAACCTGAGGTCAGCGAAGCGCTCCCGTGCGCTCAGAAACTGGGCTCGAAATCTATCGTGGTCTGTTCGCTTGGCTTTGCGACCGATCACATGGAGGTCCTCTATGACCTCGATATCAAACTGAAGGATGAAGTTGAAGACGCTGGACTCATCTATCAGCGGGCCGAGACGCTCGGATCGGCTGATGATGCGATGGCTGCCTATATCCACGTCGCGAAAGAGGCGCTTACCGCATGACGAAACACGTGATAATAATCGGAGCTGGCATCGCTGGCCTGACAGCGGCCTGGCGCCTGAAGTGCGCACGTGACGCGGGCGCCGATCTTGACTTCCAGGTGCTGGAATCATCCGGTAGAGTCGGCGGGCAGCTATGGACCGATCAGAGAGATGGCCTGATCGCCGACGGGGGCAGCGACTCCTATCTGACAGCGAAGCCCTCCCTCAAGCGCCTGGCGACCGAGCTTGGCATCGCCGGGGAGATTTGTGGTACCAACGAGGACAACAAGGGCACCTACCTGGTTAAGAGGGGCAAACTGGTCGAACTGCCCGATGGCATTATGCTGTTTGCGCCGACAAAAATTTTGCCAATGGCGACGACCCGGCTCTACTCCTGGCCCGCAAAGTTCCGCATGCTCGGTGACCTGATCAAGCCGCGCAAAAAGCAGCCAGAGAGCGGCCCGGTCGACGAGAGCATCGCCTCGCTTGTGACGCGACGCCTGGGCCGCGAGTGCCTGACCCGGCTGGCAGAGCCGCTGGTTGGCGGCGTTAACGGCTCCGACGTCGAGACCATGTCGACGTTGGCGACCTATCCGCAGCTTCTTGAGATGGAGCAGGAATTCGGCTCGCTGGTGCGCGGTTTCCTCGCGCAGCGCAAGCGTAACGAGGCGCAGGCCAAGGCGCATCCACATAAGCCGGGCGCACCGCGCTGGACCTTCTTCAGCTCGTTTGAGGGCGGCATGCAGAGCATCACTGACGCCCTGGCCGAGGGCATCGGGCGGGAGCGCATTACGTGCAAGGCGCGTGTCACAGCACTTTCACGCGACGAGGATGGCCGCTACTTGCTGACGGTGAGCGGCCCGGAAGGTGACAAACACCCCAGGGGTGATTGTCACGGGGAGTATCAACTCAGCGCTGACGCGGTGATCAGCGCCGCTCCTGCTTGGGCGAGTGCCGAGATGCTTGAGGGTCTGGCCCCACAGATAACGCGCAACCTGGAAGAGATCCCCTTCTCATCCTGCGCGACGATCGTTTTGGGATTCAACGAGGCTGATGCGCCCTTCAAAAAGAACTGGCATGGGGTGCTCTCTCCTGACATTGAGAAACAGCCGGTAACCGGCATCTCGCTTATCAGCTCGAAGTGGAGCGGGCGTGCTCCGAAGGGCACGATAGTGTTGCGCGGCTTTGTTGGCGGCGCGCGTGACCCGGAAGCGCTTGACTTCAGCGATCAGGAGCTGATCGAGATCACGCGCGAGAGCTTTATCCATTTGCTGAGACTGTCGCAGGCGGCGAAACCGACCTACGCTAGAGTGTTCCGCTTTCCACGTTCGATGCCTCAATACACCGTCGGTCACCTTGATCGCATGGCCCAGCTGGACGGGCTGCTGGCAAACGAGTGCGGCCTTGCGTTAGCGGGCGCCGCTTATCGCGGCGTCGGCGTCCCTAACTGCCTTGAGTCGGGCGAAGAAGCCGCGGCCAAGGTGCTGGATGATCTCGGGTTTACCTCTCATTCTCAGGATGACGATACTCACGTCATTGCGGCCTCCGAGCCGCAATCTGAGGCCCCGGATCAAGCCCGGAGTGGCATCGAGGAAGAAGCATGACTGTGCGCATCGCGATCATCGGCGGGGGAGCAGCCGGGCTGGGCGCCGCCTACTTCCTGCGCCATGAGCAGCTGGCGGGCGCAGATATCGACTTCACGGTCTATGAGCAGGACAGCCGCACGGGCGGCAAGGTCACGGGTGAGACTGTGCCTGACCCCATCACGGGCGAGTCCTGGCTGATCGACGGCGGCCCTGACTGCTTTTCCACGTACAAACAGACCCCGCTGCGCCTGGCGCGCGAGCTGGGCTTCGAAGATTCTCTCCTGCCCTCAGACGAAGCGCGCAAAGGAACCTATATTGTGCGCGATGGCCGTCCGCTCCACCTGCCGCAGGGATTTCGACTCTTCATCCCCACGGAGCTCGGGCCGCTCTTTGAGACAGAACTTCTGACGGAGGCTGGCAAGCAGCGCATGCTCGAGGAACTCTGGGTTCCCAAAAAAGAGCTGGCAGAAGGCGAGGCCAACGAAGAGTCGCTCGAGAGTTTCATCGTGCGCCGCTTTGGGCGCGAGACGCTCGACTACTTTGCCGAGCCCTTCATCGGCGGCGTTCACGCGGGCGACCCCAAGACCATGTCGCTTGCGGCGAGTTTCCCGAGCTACCTGCAGATGGAACAGGACTATGGCTCGCTGATCCGTGGCACGATCCTGGCGGCAGCGAAACGTAGCGCGCAGGCGGCTGCGCGGCCAGCGCCTGCTGACCCCGACGAGAAGCCGCAGTCGGTCTTCTCCACCTTCACCGGCGGCCTGCAACAGATGACTGACGCGTTAGCAGATTTCGTCGGTCCTGAACATATCTGCCTGAACGCCCGCATCCGCAACCTGCAGGCTCCTTCTGACTTGTCATTGCGAGGAGCGCACAGCGCGACGCGGCAATCCGGTAATTTTACCTTCACAGTCGAGCACCTGGAACCCGGTGCCTACGACCCGCAAGCACCGCACCCCGGCGACCGCGACCCGCATCCGCCGCGTGTTGCCAACACCGAGCAGGTCAGTGTCGACGCGCTGCTCATTGCAACGGAAAGCTTTGCGGGCGCCGCGCTCACACGCGACTTCAACCCGCGGCTCTCTGAACTCTACGCTTCAATCCCCTGTTCAAGCTCGGCGACCGCAAGTTTCGCCTTTGACGCTGCGGCACTTGACTTGCAACTTGATGGCTTTGGCATCCTGGTACCGGAGGCAGAGGGCCGTGACCTGCTGGCGATGACCTACTCCTCGACCAAGTGGCCCGGGCATGCGCCGACCGGACGTGTGCTGCTGCGCGGTTTTGCGGGCACACCGCTCAACCAGCAGGTCATGGAGAAAAGCGACGCTGAGCTTACCGCGCTCATGCTCGCCGAGATCCGCGACATTCTCGACCTCGACATGGATGTCGAGCCGCTCTTCTCCCGCTTCTATCGCTGGACGGGCGGTATGGCGCAGTACACCCTGGGCCATCTTGATCGGGTCGCAGAGATGGAGCAGATCGTGGCGGCGATCCCCCGCCTGGCGCTCGCGGGCGGCTGCTTCCATGGGATCGGCGTGCCCAACTGCCTGGACGGAGGCCGCCAGGCAGCCGAAAAGCTCTTACGTGATCTTGAGATTGGTGTAAGATAAGAAGCCACACGATGAAAATGCGATCGACACAAAGGATACTCTGTGCTTTCTGAACGACTACTGACGCGCGTTGTGCGCGTTTTCAACCGCTCCTATCTGGCTGGTGACAACTCGGTCGACATCGCCCGCGTGCCTGACCCGGACCCGGACAAGCTCTACATGCTCTATATCCATGTGCCGTTCTGTCGCCAGCTCTGCACCTATTGCAGCTTCAACCGCTTCTATTTCAAGGAGGACCGTGCGCGTGAGTACTTCACGTCGCTACGCAAGGAAATGGACCTGGTGGCCGAGCAGGGCTATCGTTTCGGTGCGATGTATATTGGCGGTGGCACGCCGACGGTGTTGCTCGATGAGCTTACCGCGACGATCGACAAGGCGAAGGACTTGTTTCCGGACATCCATGATGTGTCGAGCGAGACCAACCCGATCGATCTGACCGACGAGCTTTACGACGCACTCTCTGGCCGTGTTGATCGCTTGTCGGTAGGGGTGCAGAGCTTCGACAATGAGCTCTTGCGCCAGATGGGTCGGTTCCAGACGACTGGCAGCGCCGAAGAGACCCTGGCACATGTCCAGTCGATGCAGGGCAAGTTCAGTTCGTTTAATGTGGACATGATCTACAACTTCCCGACGGAGAGTTTCGAGACCCTGGCACGTGATATCGAGTTGATCAAGCAAACCGGTTGCAACCAGACCACGTTTTATCCGCTGATGGCTTCGCCGGAGAAACGCAAGGCCCTTGAGCGCACCATCGGCAAGCTTGATTACAAGCGCGAGTTCGCGATGTATCAAATGGTGTGCGAGGGTTTGCTGGACAGCGGCGCATTCGTCCCGTCAAGTGCCTGGACCTTTTCAGCCAACAAGGACATGATCATTGACGAGTACATTGTTGACTACCCCGAGTACATTGGCATCGGGAGTGGCGCGATGTCGTACCTGATCGATACGAACTACACGAACACCTTCAGCTTGCGCGAGTACCACGACCGCATTGCCGCTGGCAAGATGGGCATTACGAAGTCGACCGGCGCCGACAACAGCAGGGTAACGGCGATGCGCTACACCTTCGCAACGAAGCTCTTCGGCCTACGCCTGGATAACCGAGAGTTCAAAAAGGAATACGGCGTAACGGTCCAGAAGGGCCTGCCACTGGAGATGACCTACATGAAGCTGGTGGGCGCGCTCGACCAAAATGACGAAGAAGCCGTGACTTTGACGCCAAAGGGCCGCTACCTCCTGGTGGCGCTGATGCGCGAGACCTTAGCTCGCAGCAACGACTACCGCGACCAGGC
>WRFR01000033.1 GCA_009778715.1 Coriobacteriia bacterium
CTGAGTGACCTTCCAACCGGATAGCAGGTGCAAGGGTTTTGGGCTAAATCCGTGAAAACCCTTGCACCTATTATACCAAAATAGGCCTATGACCTGCGGTTTTGTTACTTTGAGTAAGCCCTACTTAAGCAGTACAAGGTCGTGCTGGTTACTGGGCCGCGTCAAGTGGGAAAAACCACCTTGCTTAGGCATGAACTGGCAGAAACCCATGGTTATGTGACACTTGATGATGACCAAGCGCTCAATCTTGCTCTGGATGACCCGGCCCTGTTCTTCCGCAGTTATGTGCCCCCGGTGGTGGTTGATGAGGTGCAGCGCGCGCAAGACCTGTTCAGGCAGATAAAGTTCCTAGTTGATAAGAGCGACCAGAAAGGAATGATCGTCCTAACCGGTTTGCAGACTTACCACCTCATGCAGAATGTGAGCGAATCACTTGCAGGCAGAATCGCTATCCTGGAGATGAGCGGCCTGTCTTTGCGCGAGATCGATTGCGTGGGCCGCGATGCGCCTTTCATTCCCACTGATTTGATCGTTGGGGCTGTCTCGGGCATAAAAAGCACCAAGAATTTTTGGACACGCGTGCATCGGGGCTCGATGCCAGAACTTCAGAACTCAGAGATCGAATGGGGATTTTTCTACAGCAACTACGTGCGGACTTATATCGAGCGTGATGTGCGCAGCCTCATCGCTCTCAAAGATGAGAACCTGTTCTATAAGTTCCTTGTTGCTCTGGCAGCTCGAACGGGGCAATTGTTCAATGCCAACAGTGTGGCCAATGATATCGGAGTAACGCTTAAAACGATTCAAAGTTGGGCGTCGATCCTTGAAACATCCGGTATCATCAGATTTGTGCGGCCTTATTTCAATAATGTGAGCAAACAGCTCACCAAAACACCCAAGCTCTACTTCATGGACTGCGGGCTTGTGTGTCACCTCTTGGGATGGAGTACGCCGGAAGTTCTTGAGAGCGGAGCGATGGCGGGGCCGATCTTTGAGACTTTTGCAGTAAGCGAGATTCTAAAAAGCTATCTCAATGCCGGTGAAGACGTACGCGACATATTGTTCTATCGTGACGTTCAAAAGCGTGAGATTGATTTGCTTATTAAGCGAGGAGACGTGTTGCATCCTATTGAGATTAAAAAGAGCGCTACATCCGCTAAAGAGATGGTGCAAAGTTTCTCCGCTTTGGAAAGCCTCAGTATGCAAGTAGGAACAGGCGCGCTCATTTGCCTTGCTAGCGAAAGCCGGTATTTGATTGAAGATGTGATTACAATTCCTGTCGATCTAATTTAATGGAAAAGTCTTAATTAAGAATATGGACAGGAAAGAACAACCTACGACCGATCCGTCTTTGAGATAAGGCCTAGCTTCATCATCATCACCTTTCCCTACGCGGAAGATTTTGAGCGAAGTGCGAATGAATATGGCTCGAATAATGAGCGAAGTTGAGCTAATAAAGGTAAAGCCTATTCTCGAGTATCTGGAAGCCCATGAGAAATAATAGGAAGAAACGGTAAAAACAGCGTGCTCAAATCCCACGAAAAACTAAACAATAAAGTTTAGTATAGGTTTGGATTGAGCGAATGGGAGCAGCAAGACAAAGTTTATAGCGCCCTCACGTCAGCCATCATATTCAAGAACAGATATATGCTCATAAGACACGGAAACCAAAGGTATATCCACCTATTTACTTTCATGGGTTTCAAAAGAAATGTTGTGAGTGCTACGCAAATAGCCGTAAGAAATGTAAGTAAAGGCCATCCGACATACATTGGATTTTCGGATATAAATATTCCAATAAATTCTACATCTCCAGCTACATTTGCAATATTGAGTAGATTGTTTATCCCAACCATAATAAGAAGGATGCACAGTATTACGGCAATTATTTTTTCGAAGAATGACGAACCATTACCACGTATCAAATGCGTGATCAGCCAAATAATCATTACTACAAATGTTGCTACTCCCAGAATCAGGGAGAAGTAAAAATAAGATGTCATGAGCCAATCCTCTCGCTTTGCCGATCATACTCATTATTAGCATCCCATCGTACCATGTTAGATATTCACTACTAGAGACGAGCGATTCACTATTCGGGGCTTGAAAACAAATTTTTGATGGCAAGGTCTCCTATTACCATGACAGATATGGCCTTGAGGCAGACTGTGTTCTGCATCTGAACGATGGCAGGTATGCGCTTATTGAGTTCAAGCTTGGTGAAAACGAAGTGGAGAAGGCCGCCGGGCACCTTCTGGAGATTGAGCGTCTTGTAGCAGAACAAAACATGAGGGAGGTCCAGTGTCCGCTCAGACATCCAGATGTGAAGATGGTGATAACCGGCACACAGTATGGTTATAGAAGGAAAGATGGTGTTATTGTGGTGCCCATAGGTTGTCTACGCGACTAGCGCAATGAGCGATGCTGATAGAGATCAGATAGCAGGAATTCTGAGCAGCATTCTTGCAGGAGTGCCTTTCATCAGGAGCTTCATGCGGATCAGGTTCGGCGACTATTCAAGGTTAGACTGTCATCGTAACTTGCTGAATTGATCTGGCGTAAAGTACGACCTCGTGGGATTTCTCTTCGACGCAAGGACGATGGCCTGGTCCTCTCCTTTTGAAGCAGAATATTTCGTTTTTCCCATAGGTTTGTCTTCTCGGATGGCTTTCCGCTCGCGCGCCAACAGGAACCAGACGCCTGCCGTCGCGGCAAGGGCAAATCCTGCCACAGCAACGATTAATCCTGTCGTAAGGGTGGGGTTCTGGATGGTCGTCATGAGAATAACAAGGAATATTACTAATCCCGCGCCGATGATTGGCACAACGAAGGCTCCAACAATCGCTTCTTTATACTCACTGCCATACACACAGCGAGTGCAAAGATAATCACGGTGATGCTCAAAATTGCTGTAGGTTTTCTTGTAGGTCGTGGTTCTCGTGTTGGCGGAATAGGTCATACCCGTAAGCTCTTGATGCGTCAAGTCAGCTGAATGATACTCGTAGGCGTTGCTTGTTTCTTTGCCGCATTTTACGCACGTGCCCATTATCCGCCCTTTCTGCTGCATTCCCCTGCACAGCCCATAGTAGCATAGGGGGCCGTGCGGATTCATAGGCGCCCTAAAACAATTGCCAAAGGCGACGGGTACGAGGATGTTCGGTTGCTCGCCGCTCATCCTGAAGCTGGAAAATATCGACCTGGTCAACGTCGAGTTCTGTGCGCAGTCAGGCGAGATCGTCCAGGATCCGCGCTCGATCTACAAGATCGCCCAGTTCCCGGGCGAGACCTACGTTCGCCATGACCAGTACCCCGGCGGGACCCACGTTGTCCAGAAGCTTGATGACCGGATCGTCATCGAAATCGGGATTATGCGCATCGAATGCTTTGCGGACAACTCCTGGCGCTACCAGATCGAGGACGCAGAACGGGGCTTTAAGGCAGACCTCGTGCACAAGCCGCTCTGTGGTGGCCCGCTCTGGTATGGTCGCAATACTCCCTCGCATCTGACCCAGCACAGCACCACCTACGGCTACAATTGGAGTGGCCAGGTGGAGGGCAACATCACCTACGATGGCAGGACCGTCCACGTCAAAGGCGCGGGTATCCGCGAGCGCTACGTGGCGACCGACTCGTCTTCTGCTGAGATCGGCGGTTGGGAAGACTGGGGCTGGTTCCACTTTGACGAAGCCTTCGGGAGCATGTATGACATGAAGCTCGGGATGAAGGACTTCGCGCTTAATCTGGTAGATGGCGGCGCTGGCGGTCAGTACTTCCCCGAAGGCGACTTTGCCATTGAACATCACGAGTGGGTCTATCTTCCTCAGTACGGCGGATTTATCCCCAGTGAGTACAAGATCCGCTTTGAGGTTGAGGCCGGCGTGCTTGAACTCTGCGCGCACTGCGCGACCGCGACGACCTGGGGCGTGACCGCCAACGTTCCTGACAACCCAGTTGCGACCCTGATGTGGGACCGCGTGGAGGGGACCTTTACCTCAAAAGAGGGGCAGGTAAAGACGCTCACAAACGGCTTTGGAGGAATGTCGATCCGTCAGTGGCGGCCTTACCCCAGTATCACTCCGCCGATCTCAGCAGAGGGACTGACGGTGGGGGAGCGATTCACCACGCTGTAGCCGCTCACTTTGTTGGCAGCAAAAGAGACTGCAGCATTCATCAGCCGCAGTCTCTTCGCAAATATACTGGCAACCAGATAAATCCGCAAAGTATCAAAAAAGGCTTACTCTAGTAACAGGGAGAAAAAAAGCGAGAGGAAGCCAAGGATGAACTACCGACCGTATGGTAAGTTGGGCTATGAGGTATCGACGTTAGGCATGGGCTGCATGAGGATGCCGCGCGTGTACGAGAACGGCAAAGCGGAAGTCGATCGGGAAAAAGCGTTCGAGATGATTCGCTATGCCGCGGACCACGGCGTCAACTATTTTGATACGGCGTATGGCTATCACAACCAGACGAGCGAGTCGGTGCTGGGCGAGGCGCTCGACGGCGGCCTGCGCGAAAAAGTCCATGTGGTGACCAAGCAGCCGGTCGCCGTGATGAAGACACAGGCCGATATCCGGCGTAATCTTGAGAACACGCTTGAAAAGCTGCGCACCAGCTATATCGACGTCTACCTGATGCACAACCTCAATGGCTCGTGCTGGGATGAAGTTCAGCAGCGCAAGATCTATGAGGAGTTCGAGAAGTTCCGCGACGAGGGCATGATCCGCGCGATCGGGTTTTCCTACCATGGCGAACCGGCGCTGTTCGAGGAAATACTGAACGCCTATCCCTGGGATATGTGCCAGATCCAGCAAAACCTGCTTGACACTGACAAGCAGGCGACTGAACGCGGCATAGAGCTGGCGGGGCAGAAAGGCTGCGCGCTCGTTATCATGGAGCCCTTGCGGGGCGGCGGCTTGGCAAAAGCGCCAGCGCCGGTGCAGGCGCTCTATGATGAGTACCCGGTCAAGCGCTCCGCGGTCGAATGGGGATTTCGCCATCTGATCGATTACCCTCAGATCTCTACGATCTTAAGCGGCATGTCGACGCTGGAACAAATCAAAAAAAATATCGCGATCTTCAGTCAACCAGACGCTGTGCCCGATTGCATGTCAGCTGACGATAAGGCGCTATTGCGCAAAGTAAAAGCGGTCTACGAGTCGATGACCAGCATTCCCTGCACGGGCTGCGAATACTGCATGCCGTGTCCGAACGGCGTTGGCATCCCGCAGATCTTTGAGCTCTACAACAATGCGATGCGCTTTGAAAACCTGGAGCCGTTCAAGCGCGGCTACTGGTTTGCGACAAGCCGCGGCGCTGATGCCAGCCAGTGTCTGGAGTGCGGAAATTGCGAGGAGCAATGCCCCCAGCACATTGATATCATCCATCAGCTGAAAGTGGCGCACGAGGCGCTCAAGGGTTGGATCGAATAGCGAATTCTTTCTGGAAAAGCTCCGCTAGTCAAGTTTTCTTGCGCTTGTGATTTATTACAAAGCCTTTCAAATGCTATAGTTTTCTCAAGATTTGAATATTTTGTGATATATGAGAGTCTTATACTACAATATGAATCGATTTCTGGGAATATTAATTTAAGCGGGAGGCAAGCATATGATTGAACAGGCAATAAGCACATGACACAAGCGATCTTGCGAACGCAAGACCTGACGAAAAAATATGGCGAATTTACCGCCCTCGACAAAGTTTCATTGAATTTAGGCGAGGGCGATATTTACGGATTAGTGGGGCGCAACGGGGCGGGCAAGACCACCCTTTTCAAATGCGTCATGGGACTTGCAAGCCCGACCAGCGGGACCATCACGATACATGCGGGCAAGACCCATCTGAGTGCCGCTCGAAAAAAGATGGGCTTCATGATCAATCCCTCTTTCTTTTCTTATCTCAAAGCGCGGGAGAATCTTGAGTATCTGCGCCGGGTCAAGGGCCTCAAGGACACCGGCGAAGTAAAGCGCCTGCTCAAGCTCGTTGAGCTGGATGGGGTGAAAAAGCCCTTCAAGGCTTTTTCGCTCGGCATGAAGCAGCGCCTTGGTATCGCCGGCGCTCTCCTGGGCTCTCCTTCTCTCGTGGTGCTGGATGAGCCGATCAACGGCCTTGATCCGCAGGGCATCATCGATATGCGTGGCGTCATCAAGAACGTCCATGCCCAAACCGGTACCACCTTCATCATTTCTTCTCATATTCTAAGCGAGCTTGACCTTGTGGCGACCCAGTTTGGTTTTATCGATCACGGCGTCCTACTCCAGGAGATTTCTCGCAGGGATCTGCATGAGCACACGAAAAAATCCCTGGTCATTGAAGTTGACCAGGCGGACCGGGCCCTGGTCGCGTTGGAGTCGCTCAACGTCCGCGATGTCTCGGTCGACGGTAACCGCCTGACCTTGGCCACAGCGCTTGATCGCTGTCCGGAGATCGCCCGGGCTCTCGTAGAAAGCGGGGTGGCGCTCTTTGATCTTCATCGGCAAGAGACCACGCTCGAAGAATACTTTATGCGCTTGGTGGGAGGCGATCATAATGCTTAAATTGATGCGTGGGGAGCTCTATCGCCTGCTCCATAAAAAGAGTATGTATATCTACTTTGGCGCGCTTGCGGTCACCTACGCGCTGGTTGTCTATGTCCGTTCGGGCGGATTCAGCGCGCAGTCCGTGGTTTCTGACGCCATGAACTTCTTCAATTTCCTGCCAGCTTTGGCGGGGGGATTTTTGTTTGCGGCCCTTTATACCGATGACCTGAACTCGAAAAACCTGATCGCTCTGGTCGGGTTTGGCGTAAGCAAAACAAAGATCGTGGTCACCAGATTCATTCTTATGGCGCTGCTGAGCGCTCTGGTGTTCGCGCTTGTGCCACTCTTCCATGGCATGCTGTACACACTGCTGGGTTGGGCGCCTGCGCAGGTCGCCTGGACGACGATCTATGCGGCCTCGCTGAAGTACTTCCTCATGACGGTGGCTTTCGCGGCGCTAGCCGGGATCGTGGTCTATGGCCTGCAGCGCACAACGTTTTCCATGGTGCTCTACATCCTGCTCGCATTCAATGTGGTCAGTGGCCTGATTACGGTGGTACTGAAAACGTTTGCCCCAAATCTGTCCAACTACCTTATGGCGTCGATCTCTGACAGGATCATGCTCGCTGCGATGGGCAGTGGTTCTCTGGTCACGCCAATTGTTTTATACGTTGCCTACGTGGCGTGTGCCGGTGCGCTTTCTGTGCTGGCGTTTCATAAGAAAGAAATGGAGTTTTAACTATGAAGAAAAGACCAGTACTTTGGATCGTGTTGGCTCTGGTTGCTGTGGTGGTCGTGGCTGGCGCCATCTGGGGAAAGCAGTACTATGACGCCCGTTATGTAGGAGCAGACTACTACGCGATGGTCCCCCAGGATTATGACACAACGTCACACGACATTAAGTCCATGAATGGGGAAGTGGTAGGGACCGGTGTCGACTACAAACTCACTGCTTACAACGCCCGTGGAGAAGCTCGGCCTGTTGCGTTTACCGTCGCTGACCCGGGCACGTCTATCAGCCGGGGGGAAGAGCAGCCGCAGCCGGGCGCCTATCTCTGGGTCAGCGCCAGTAAGCAGATCGTGGTCCGCTGGAAAAGCACCGAGCAAAATGCCATTCCAGAAAAAGCATTAGAGATGATCAGGAAGAACCACTAAGGTCGATTGCTGATATTTTAATGAGATCAGGACCTCTGCCCAAGGAAAACAGGGTCGAGTTGATAAGCCAACTTTTTCTCTGCGACTGAGTATATCGTATGATAGATTACAGCTCTGCTGGCTCTGCGTGAGCGGTGCGGAGATGACTCGCGAAGCAAAGGGGAAAGGGATCGATGTCTGCTGATCTTGATAAAACAACGAAGCCTCAGAGTTTCGCCCGTACGGTGTTGACCTACGCGGTCTGCATACTGGTCGCTGTGGTGATAGCGCTGATCGTGCGTTACTTCCTGATCGAACCTTATCGTATCCCGACCGGATCGATGCTCCCAACGATCCAGCTCAATGATATGGTGTTGGCTAATAAGCTCGTCTATAAGACCGGCCATAACCCAAAATACAACGACATCGTCGTATTCAAGGATCCAGATGGTGAGTATCCTCAGTTGATCAAGCGCGTGATCGCGACCGGAGGCCAAACGGTGAATCTGGTCGATGGCCACGTGGAGGTGGATGGCAAGAAGCTCGTTGAGCCCTATACTCATGGTGAACCCAGCAATCCGCTCCCCGGTTATCCTGATATAACGTTTCCCTACAAAGTGCCACAGGGTGACATCTGGGTCATGGGGGACAACCGGACCAACAGCGCTGACTCGCGTGCTTTCGGCGCGGTGCCGATCAGCACCGTCTATGGGCGCGCGTGGTGGACTTATTGGCCGCTGGGCCACTTTGGAGCGCTCAGGTAAGTGGCTCCCATCCTCAGGACAGAGAAGCTCTCGAAGTCTTTTCCCACGCCACGTCGGGGAGAGGACGTACGGGCACTGTGCGACATCGACCTGGATATCGAAGAGGGTGAGATATTCGGGGTCATCGGCAAGAGTGGCGCCGGCAAGAGCACCCTTGTCAGGTGCATCAACTTCCTTGAGCGGCCCACTACCGGAGAGGTCATCTTCGATGGGGTGCGCCTGTCGTCTCTTTCAAAAAAGGAGCTGTATCATACACGCCAGTCGATAGGGATGATATTTCAGCAGTTCAACCTGCTTGCGCAGCGCAGCGCTCTGCGCAATATATGTTTTCCTCTTGAGATCGCGGGCGCCGATGGGCATAAGACGCGGGAGCGCGCCCAGGAGCTGCTCGAGCTGGTGGGCATGGGGGACAAAGCTACCAGCTACCCAACACAGCTTTCCGGCGGCCAGCGCCAACGGGTCGCCATCGCGCGCGCCATCGCGGCAAACCCGCGCATCCTGCTGTGCGATGAAGCGACCAGCGCCCTTGATCCTGAGACAACGCGCGGCGTTCTGGCGCTGCTGAAAGATATCAATGCGCGCTACGGTATCACGATCATCGTCATCACGCATGAGATGCCGGTCATCGAGCAGATCGCGACACGCCTTGCAGTTTTAGATGAGGGGCGCATCGTCGAGACCGGGCGCACTTCCGAGGTGTTCGCTGCTCCCAAAAGCGAAGCGGCACGGCGATTGTTGATCCATCCGGAAGACGGACTGATCGCAGCGGCTGCGCGCCATTACTTCGAGGACAAGGGTGTTGCCCTGGAGGAGGTCATCAGAGACTATGCATAGTTTCTTCTCCACCTATGGCAGCATGCTTCTGGCGGGCATCGGGGAGACGCTCTATATGACGTTGATATCGGCGCTGCTGGCCTACTTGATCGGGCTGCCGCTGGGCGTCCTGTTAGTGGTCACGGCTCCGGAAGGGATCCGCCCGCTGAGGTCGTTTAATAGCGTGCTGGGATTTATCGTCAACGTTCTCAGGTCAGTGCCGTTTTTGATTCTGCTCATTTTGGTCATTCCTTTGACCCGCTTGATCGTGGGGACTTCGTTGGGTCCCTCGGCCGCTATTGTTCCTCTGACTATCGCTGCCGCGCCTTTTGTGGCCAGGCTGGTCGAAGCTTCGCTTGCTGAGGTCGACTCAGGCGTGGTCGAGGCGGCGTGGTCGATGGGCGCTTCGCCCTTCAAGATAATCATGAAGGTGCTGCTGCCCGAGGCGCGGTCTGCGCTTTTGCTGGGCGCCACGATCGCGGCGATCACGATCCTTGGCTATTCGGCGATGGCCGGTATCGTGGGCGGCGGCGGGCTGGGTGACATCGCGATCCGTTATGGCTACTACCGCTATGAGACGAATGTCATGGTCGTGTCGGTTGTGTTATTGGTGGTCATTGTTATGGTCTTACAGGCGCTGGGTAACCGATGGGCGCGTCTGATCGATAAGAAAGCGTCGGCGCCAGCAGGGATGGCCTTCGGGCTCTTTGGCTCTGGATTGCCGTTGCGGAGCAAGCACTCAGAGGAGACGAACAAAGGAGACGAACACAATGAGAACGACACAGACGACTAAAAAAGCCGGAGCAGTCCTTTTAGCGCTCCTCTTAGTGCTGAGTATGGCGCTGGCCGGATGCGGGAGCAAGAACTCCACGTCGACGGATACGAGCAAGAAAGAGATCACGCTGGTGGTGGGGGCTTCTCCTACGCCGCATGCCGAGATCCTGCGGCAGGTCGTTGGCGACCTGAAGGCGCAGGGCATCGACCTGCAGATCAAGGAATATACCGACTACGTCCAGCCGAACCTCGCTGTACAGAGCGGCGACATCGAGGCGAACTACTTCCAGCATCTTCCGTACCTGGAGAACTTCAACAAGCAGAATAATACCGACCTGGTCTCTGCCGGGGCGGTCCACTATGAGCCCTTCGGCCTGTATCCCGGCAAGAAGAAGACTCTGGATGCGGTGGCCAATGGTTCGCAGGTCGCCGTGCCAAACGACACGACCAACGAGGCGCGCGCCCTGTTGCTCTTGCAGGACATCGGCTGGATCAAGCTGAAGGATGGCGCGGGAATCAACGCCACCAAGCAGGATATCACTGAGAACCCGCACAACCTCAAGATAGTCGAGATCGAGGCAGCCCAGATCCCGCGCTCGATCAGTGATGTGGATTACGCGATCATGAACGGTAACTATGCGCTTGAGGCCGGGTTTAGCGTCGAGAAAGACGCGCTGGCTGCGGAGAAGGCGGACTCGCTGGCCGCAAAGACCTACGCGAACATTGTTGCCGTGAAAAAGGGCGATGAGAACAAGCCGGAGATCCAGGCGCTTATGAAGGCTCTGCGCTCAGAGAAGGTCAAGAAGTACATCGAGGATACCTACAAGGGAGCAGTCGTTCCGAGCTTCTAAAACGCATCTAAACGCCGTCTGACTTTGTTCCCGCAAAGCTCAAGTATCGTTATACGATACGCTTTGCGGCGCCTTGCCAGGCGGCGTTTATTTTGCGTTATGAATTTCCTTGCAAGGCATTATTTGGTTTTAAAGATCAGGTAGGTGTTGAGGTTGCCGGTGCGGCCATCGGCGGTGAAGCGGGCGATGGGCGTGACGCGTCCAGCGGTCGAAACGACGAGCTCCTCGATCTCGCTCTCTGAGAAGCTGTGGCAGTAGCGGTAGGCACCAGGGAGATCCTTCCAGCCGAGTACATAGTCGCCTTCATCCAGTTCCGGGAGGCCAAGCTCTTGCAAAGCGCGGGTGTGAGTGAGCTGTGCTTTTTCAAGCCGGGCAGGATCATTCAGGAACTGCCAGAGAGATACGATGACCAGCCCGCCAGGCTTGGTCTGGTCGATCAGGGCCGAAAGTATCTGTGCGCGGTGCTGGGGAAGCGCAACATGGTGCAGAAAGCCGAAGGTGACGGAAAGGTCACAGGCTGGCGCCGTGAACTGGTTGTTGAGCGGGAGGCTCTGGCTGAGCGCGTCGAGGATGTCGAGATGCTGATAGTGTGCTGGCGGCGTTGAAGGCAACAGCGTGTCGCAGCAGTCCACGGCATGGAAGGCAAAGCTGGTTGCGGGCAGCGCCGAAGCGAGATAGGCCTCGAACCGCAGATTGCCGCACGCAAGGTCAAAGACTGACAAGGGGTCAGGTACTTTGTCATAACCTGACAAAGTACCTGACCCTTTGTCAGCTTCTCGCAAGATCGTCAGGCACTTCTCCCAGCCAGGCCAGGGAGCCTGGCGCGTCTCGGCGAATGAGGCGGCCTGTTCTCGGTAGAAGTCACGGTTAAGCCTGCGCAACCTATCTGCGGTTTCGATATCCATGCTCTCTATTGTAGGTGACAAAAGGGGGTCAGGCACCGTTTTGTCAGCTGATGACAAAACGGTGCCTGACCCCCTTTTGTCATGGGTGCGCCGCATTGTATAGTAGGTATGTGGAAGAGATCATCCTAGACATACTTGATACGTTGCGAGAGACCGATCGGACTGACGAGCAGCTCTTCTCTGATGTTATTGGCAATCCCCGGCGGAAGTCCGAGCTGAGCGCGCAGCCGCCGGCAAAACGCAAGGTGCTGGCGTATTATCAGCGCGTGCGCGGCTCTGATCCTGAGCGCTGGGCAAGCTGGAACATCGATCCGGTAACCGAAAAGCGCCTGTTGCAGGTGCTACAGGTCAAGCGTCGGCGTACCGCCTCCGGTGTGGCGACGATCACCGTGATCACAAAGCCCTGGAAATGTTCCGGCGCCTGCCTGTATTGCCCCAATGACGTGCGGATGCCCAAGAGCTACCTGAGCGATGAGCCAGCCTGCCAGCGGGCCGAGCGCAACTACTTTGACCCGTATCTGCAGGTAGCGTCCCGCTTGCGTGCGCTCACCCAGATGGGGCACATCACCGATAAGGTCGAACTGATCGTGCTGGGGGGCACCTGGAGCGACTATCCGGCGCACTACCAGACCTGGTTTATCAGCGAGCTTTTCAGGGCGCTCAGTGACGGCGATACAGTGGAGCGCAACGCTCAGGAGCGGCGCCAGTTCTATCAGAATGTTGGCCTGAGCAATCAGCGCGAGGAGCTCATGAAGCGTGCGGGCGATCAGCAACAAGCAGTCGATAGCGGCACGCTCACCTACAATCAGGCGATCGAGCGGCTCTACACAGACGATGAGGCCTGGCGCCAGATCGCCGCCTTCCAGACCGCGACGACCGAAGAGCTTCTGCGGCAGCACGTCATTAATGAGACCGCTGCTCACCGGGTCGTGGGCCTGGTCATCGAAACGCGCCCCGACGCCATCACGGCAGATTGCCTGGCGCTGCTGCGGCAGGTGGGCTGCACCAAGATCCAGATGGGCATCCAGAGCCTGGATCCTGCGCTGCTGCGACTGAATCATCGCGCGGTCACTACCTGGAAGATCCGTGAGGCTTTCGAGCTGCTGCGTGCCTTCGGCTTCAAAACACACGTGCACTTCATGCTGAATCTTTTGGGCGCAACGCC
Source organism: Coriobacteriia bacterium (assembly GCA_009778715.1). Lineage (GTDB taxonomy): Bacteria > Actinomycetota > Coriobacteriia > WRKU01 > WQUG01 > WQUG01. The sequence continues at coordinate 12,922 of WRFR01000033.1, forward strand.
GGCAGCTGACATCGCTGACTACGCGCGCCTGGTCACCGACCCCGCCTACCTTCCCGACGAAGTGAAGCTCTATCCTTGCTCGCTGGTCAAAGGCACAGAGTTACGGGCGCACTACGCAGATGGCAGCTGGCGGCCCTACAGCGCCAAAGAGCTGCTCGATGTGCTCACGTCCGATACCCTTGTTACGCCGCCGTTTACCCGCATCTCGCGGATGATCCGCGACATCTCTGCTCATGACATCGTGGCGGGCAACCGGAAGGCCAACCTGCGCCAGCTGGTCGAGCAGCAGATCAAGCAGGCCGGCGGAACCATCAACGAGATCCGCTACCGCGAGATCGCGGCTGACGAGGTCGATCTTGAAAGCCTCACGTATGAGGCGATCCCGTATGCGACCACCACGACAAACGAGTACTTTCTGCAGTGGGTCACGCCTGAGAACCGGATCGCAGGGTTTTTGCGGCTGTCGTTGCCCCTGCAGGACTACCTCTGCCAACATCAGGCAGAGTTTCCCGTTGCCCCCGGCGAGGCGATGATCCGTGAGGTCCATGTCTATGGCAAGGTCGCGGCGCTGGATGAGAGCGGCGGCAACGCCCAGCACCTCGGTTTGGGCAGGCGCCTGGTCGAGGCTGCCACCGATATCGCGCGCGGACAAGGTTATTCCACGCTCAATGTGATCAGCTCGGTAGGCACGCGTGAGTACTACCGCGGCCTCGGTTTCAGCGACCACGGGCTGTATCAACAGCGAAATATCTGACGCCACATTTTTCTCGAACTTTTTACCTGAGGGTGCGCCTGGATTTTACATTGCTCTCCTAGACTTAGATGTGTCCTGATTGGATTTTGTATTAAGTAAGGAGCACCCATGAAAAAACTCGTTGCAAGTGTCCTTTGCCTGGCCCTGCTGGCAGTGGTCTTAAGCGGCTGTGGATCATCAAGCAATAACACAAGCTCGAACACCTCAACAAACTCGGCCTCGGCGGTCACGGGCAGTATCGCGATGGACGGGTCTTCAGCGTTACTTCCGCTGGCACAGACCGCGGCCACACAATTCCAGGCGAAGAACCCGGATTGTGCGATCACTGTTAATGGCGGTGGCTCAGGTACTGGGCTCAACGATGTGCTTGCCGGCACCGTAGACATTGGTAACTCGGATGTCTATGCCAATGAGAAACTCACAGCCGCCGACGCGGCCAAGCTTGTCGATCATAAGGTTGCAGTCATCGGAGTTGCGCCGATCGTTAACGCTGATGTGGCTGCGAAGGTCAAAACTCTGACCTCGAGCCAGCTTCTGGGGATATTTACTGGTACGACCAAGAACTGGAGTGAGGTTGGCGGCCCCAGTGAGGCTATCACGATCATCAATCGTCCATCTTCCTCTGGCACCCGCTCGCTTTTCCAGAAGTGGGCGCTTGGCGGCCAGAAAAGTGCCGAGGGATCGACCTCTCTGCAAACCGATGACTCGAAGGCTCTACTGACGACGGTTGGCAGTACAAAAGGCGCCATTGGCTACGTCGCGCTCTCGTATCTGACTAACCCGAATCCTCAGGTCGGTACCGTGGGAATCGACGGGGTCGACGCTTCCTATGCCAACATCTATAGCAACAAGTATCAGGTCTGGGGTTACGAGCATATGTATACGAACGGCCAGCCAAAAGCCAACGTGAAGGCGTTTCTTGATTTTATGACCTCAGCAGAAATGTCGGGCACGATCGAGTCGAGCGGCTATGGTGTTATCGCCAGCCTGAATTCTGCGGCAGCAGCTTCACGCTAAAAGGCGACGATTACCGTGCGGGAGGTCGGGCCTGCTGCACGGTACCTTACTGGTCAACGTTGCCGCACAGAAGGCCCGACCTTCTGTGCGGCCGTTGTTAGTATGTGACAAAGTACCTGACCCTTTGTCATGCTTAGTAAGGTTACCGGGTGAAAGAGTCGAAACTCAGAAAACTAAAGACTGAATATCTTGGGCGGACCATCGTGACCGTCTTCGGGATATCGATCATCGTATTGACCCTTGCCATCCTGGCATTCCTTGGATATAAGGGGAGCGCGACGTTCCTCGTTAATCGCCATAGCCTGGCATCCTTCCTGTTCAGTTCGAACTGGGATCCTCAACAAGCTGGGCAGACCGGCTCGGTGGGTTCGGCAGTCTTCATCGTTGGTACGCTGGAAGTCGCCGCGCTCGCACTCCTGATCGCGACGCCGTTTTCTCTGGCCGTCGCGATCTTCATCAGCGACTTGGCTCCGCGCGTCGGGCAGCGTTTCTTGCGCCCGATCGTCGAGATATTCGTTGGTATCCCTTCGGTGGTCTATGGCTGGCTGGGCCTGACGGTGCTGGTGCCGTTTGTTGCGAAGATATTCCATCTGCCATTCGGCTTCAGTGTACTTTCTGCTGGGTTGGTGCTGGCGGTGATGATCTTTCCTACGATCACGAGTGTGGCCGCTGACGCCTTGCAGGCAACGCCGCTTGAGTCGAAGGAGGCGTCTTACGCTCTTGGTTCGACCCGATGGCAGATGATCAGGCGTGTGGCTCTGCGTTATGGGCGCACGGGTATCCTTACCGGCATCGTGCTCGGCCTTGCGCGCGCCTGTGGAGAGGCCTTGGCAGTGGCGATGGTAGTCGGGCAAAGCAACTCTTTTGCCCACGGGATACTGGCGCCGACCAACACGATTACGGCTGTAATCACATCGAGCATGGGCAACACGGTCAATGGCAGCGAGTATAACAACGCACTGTGGTCGTTGGCGTTCTTATTGCTGCTGATCTCGCTCGTATTCATTATTGTGATCCGGGTCATAGGAAGGCAGCGTGAAGAGCGATGAGTTTGGAACGCGCCAGAATGAAGCGCACGAAAGCAGTCGATCGCGTGGTAACCGTCGCGCTCTCCACGATTGCAGCGCTGTTCGTGGTATTACTCGCGGTGATCATGGCCTGGCTGCTCTACAAAGGCGCCAAGGCTGCCACGCCAGATTTGTTGTCATTTACGGGCTACGGCGTGGGTATCCAGCTGTTCAACACTGTCTATCTTGTGACCCTGTCGCTGCTTATTACGGTGCCGATTGGCATCTGTGCGGGGATCTATTTAGCCGAGTACGCTGGTAAAGGGCCGATCATCGCCGTGTTGCGTACCTGCATCGAGATGCTGTCGTCATTGCCGTCGATCATCGTCGGCCTGTTTGGTTTCCTGGTGCTGATCCAGATGACCCATTCTAAATGGAATCTGTTAGCCGGTGCGCTCGCGCTTGCCATTCTTAATGTTCCGCTGATCGCGCGTACGACCGAAGACGCCCTGCGCGCAGTCGACCGAAGCTACTACGACGGCAGCATCGGCCTGGGAGCGACGCGCTGGCAGACAACGATGCGCATCTTGGTGCGAGCGTCGGTCCCTCGCATCATCACGGGCGTCATTCTGGCGGCGGGGCGCGGCTTTGGCGAGGCAGCGGTGCTGATCTATACCTCCGGAATGAACTCTGCGGTCAACTTCAACAACTGGAACCCGGCCAGCATTACCTCACCGCTCAACATACTGAGGCCGGCCGACACCCTGGCTGTTCATATCTGGGCGCTCAAGACCGAGGGCATTATGGCCAATGCGAACCAGATCGCGGACTTGTCCGCGGCGGTGCTGGTGATCCTGGTGCTCGTGTTCAGCCTGAGCGCGCGCTGGATGGGCAATCGGTTCGACAAGAAGATGAGCGGCGGAAAATGAGGAAGAGAGTTTATGAAGACCTGTGTTGAGGTAAAAGAGCTGGACCTTTATTACAAGGATTTCCAGGCGCTCAAGTCGGTGACCATGCAGATGGCGGCCAACCATATTACGGCGTTGATCGGACCTTCTGGCTGCGGCAAGTCAACGTTTCTCAAGACGCTGAATCGCATGAATGACCTGGTGGATGGCTGCCGGGTCGAGGGCCAGGTCCTGCTGGATGGCAAGGACATCTATACGTCCGGCCTCGACCCCATCGAGCTGCGTCGGCGGGTGGGCATGGTGTTTCAAAACCCCAACCCCTTTCCGATGTCGGTCTATGAGAACATCGTCTATGGGCCGCGCGTTCATGGCAATCGGCATAAAGCAGACCTGGATGAGATCGTAGAGAAGTCGCTCAAGGGTGCGGCGCTGTGGGATGAAGTCAAGGACCGCCTGAAGAGATCTGCGCTCTCTCTTTCCGGCGGACAGCAGCAGCGCCTCTGCATCGCCCGGGCTCTGGCGGTCGAGCCAGAAGTACTGCTGATGGATGAGCCGACTTCAGCGCTTGACCCGATCTCGACAGGCAAGATCGAGGAGTTGGCGCTCCAGCTAAAAGAGAACTACAGTATCATCATCGTGACACATAATATGCAGCAAGCAGCCCGCATCAGCGATAAGTGCGCGCTGTTCCTGCTGGGTGAACTGATCGAGTACGGCGAGACAGCAGAGCTATTCCAGAACCCCCGGGAGAAGGTGACTGAGGATTATATTACCGGCCGTTTCGGCTAGGGTCTTAACTCGGTCTCCTTTCGCGTAAGCCGCTCAGATCGATCCTCATGGCCCCAAGGCCAATGAGGATCACTCTTCGGGGCTTATGCGAAACGATCCCTTCGTTATACCCAGAAGTAGTGGTTTAGGTACAATCTAAGAGAGAGAAAGAAGGAACGCCCGATGCAGCACAGGTCATGCATCTATATCGTGGAAGATGATGATGACATCCGTGAGATGTTGCTCTATGTGCTGAGCGATGATTACGATGCTCAGGGCTTTGCCAACGCGTCAGAGCTTGGCCAGGCCTTGCGGACTGCGCTGCCTGACCTCCTTCTGCTTGACATCATGCTGCCGGGAGAAAGTGGCCTCCAGATTCTTTCCCGCCTGCGCTCGGATCGGCGCACGGCTGATCTGTACGTGATACTGCTGACGGCCAAAGGCAGCGAGTACGATCGGGTCAAGGGCCTTAATCTTGGCGCTGATGACTATGTATCCAAGCCATTCTCAGTGCTGGAACTTGTGGCGCGCATCAAAGCTGCTCTGCGCCGTTTGTCCCAAGCTGCTGATTCTACGGCGCCGGACGCGGCCAAAAACGAGCTAACACTCGCTAACGTCAGTGCTGACCTGGCACGTCACCGTGTGACAGTCGATGGCGAGCCGGTCATCCTGACCCACAAGGAATTTGAACTGCTTACCTATCTGCTGCGCCATCCTGGTATGGTGTTTTCCCGTGATCGACTCATGCGTGAGGTCTGGGGCTTTGATTTCGAAGGTGAAAGCCGGACGGTCGATATGCACATTCGTACCCTGCGCAAAAAGCTTGATACCGGCGCCGACATTATTCAAACCGTACGTGGCGTTGGGTATAAGGCCGACCAATGACCAAAACGCTCAGTATGCGCCGCACCATCTATCGCCGGATTGCCGCGGTGGTCCTGGCAAGCATTATTGGCGTGTCATTACTCTTTACCGCGCTGCTCTATCGTGAGATCGTCAATCAGGTACACGATGATGTGCGTTCACGTGACCAGCTGATCGCCGGGATCGCCGACCAGACTGATGATCGTGACGTCTTAGCCACGCTGGGGCACCTGGCTGCAACCAGCTCAACCTACCGCATCACGCTGATCGCGGCAGACGGCACGCCGCTGTTTGATTCGCAAGCCAAGGTCGCTACGATGGGCAATCATGCCAACCGCCCTGAGTTTATAGCCGCGCGGGCAAGCGGAACCGGGCAAGCGACACGATTTTCCGCGACTATCGGCAAGGAAACCTATTACTACGCCAAGCTGCTGCGCGATGGGCGCGTGTTGCGCGTGGCCGAGACGACCAGCACCATCTATGGCATGTGGTTGCGGCAACTTCCCTGGGTCGGAGGCGTCCTTGTCGTGGTGTTGCTTATCAGTTTGGTGGTCACGCGCCGGCTGACCCGCTCGCTCATCAGGCCGATCACCGAGGGAGACACGGGGGACCGTACGAATATCTATGAAGAGCTGGCGCCCTTTTTGGCAGAGCGCGAGGAAGCCGATAAGCTGCGGCGACAGTTCTCGGCCAATGTCTCGCATGAGCTCAAGACGCCGCTGACCTCGATCGTAGGACGGGCAGAACTGCTGGAAAATGGCCTGGTCAAGCCCGACGATGTGAAAGCTTTTGGCGCGTCGATCCGTACGGAGGGCCAGCGCCTGCTTGAGCTGATCGAGGATGTCATGCGCATCTCACAGCTTGATGAGGACAGCCGGCCCCGGCTGCAGCCCTTCCAGGCGTCAGGCGTGATCGCGGAAGTCTTCAAAAGCCTTGCGGATAAGGCGCAGCGCGCGCGCGTTCAGCTTGTGGCCAGCGACGACGAGTTGGAGCTGTACGCAGATCGCAATATGATGTTCGAATTGCTCTATAACCTGGTCGACAACGCTATCAAATACAACCGGACCGACGGAACCGGAAAGGTCACGATACGCACATGGCCAGGAGACGAGTGGTCGGAGACCGGTCCGGGAGCAGGACCCGTCATTGAAGTGATCGATACCGGCATCGGGATACCGGACAGCGACCAGGAGCGCGTTTTCGAGCGCTTCTATCGGGTTGACCATTCGCGCTCGAAAGAGACCGGCGGCACCGGCCTGGGGCTTTCGATCGTCAAGCATCTGGCTGCGCAGCAGGGCGCCGAGGTCGAGCTGGAGAGCGAGCCGGACGTCGGAACCACGGTTCGCATCAAGTTCTGAGATCGAATTCTCCCTGCAGAACATTTCTTGTAGTTGAGAGTGTTTTGCCACTTGCTACTTTGTTCTATATGTTCTATTATAGATATAACAAATGAGGAGATGACAGCAATGGTCATTACGGTGCAGCTTGAAAGTACAACGCCCCTGTACCAGCAGATACAGGCGCAGATCATCGCGGGTATCGCCTGCGGCGACCTGGCGCCGGGCGAACAGCTCCCCAGTGTGCGCGTACTGGCTGACCAACTGGGCATCAATCTCCACACAGTCAACAAGGCCTACAGCGCGCTGCAAAGCGAGGGTTACGTGGTCATCGCCGGTCGTGCGGGCGCCCGCATTACCGACCCAAGTGGCACGGGTGACGCCGCTCGCAAAGCTAAG
>WRFR01000034.1 GCA_009778715.1 Coriobacteriia bacterium
ACTGTTGCCGGAAACATCGTATCAGGGACTGACCAGAAAACGCTCTGTCCTATGATCTGCCAGGTAATAGCGTTATCTGAAGGGGTGTCGCTCTGCGTCCCGGTAATAGAGCTCGGGTCAATGGTTAAACCAGCAGGGATGGTATCGGTGAGGTGTGTCTGGGAGACGCCAGAAGTCCCTGGGTCCGAGATAGGAAGAGGCGGGATCAAAGTTACCGGCAGCGGAGCCGGACGCGTACCCGTAGGCAGTCCTGCGGCAGTCACTGTTGGCGGCGCAGGCGAAAGCGCCAACATCCAGGTCCGATTTGCTGTTGTGTTTACTGTAACAGTCAGGTTTGCGTTTCTGTTGGTAAATACGCCGCTGGTACCGGTAATCGTTGCGTTGCTGAAATTGGCGCTTTGCATATTAAGCGTTGTGAGCATGCGGCAGTTATTAAACGTGTTGGTCATATTGGTGCCGCCTACAGCATAACCGAGCCTCCACCAGTTCAAATCAAGCGTAAAGGGCGCCGAGTTATAGGCGCAGTATGCAAACATGAAGTCTACATACGTAACACTGGAAACATCAAAGCGACTTAAGTCTAAGACTACAGGGGTCGGCCCGGTCGCGCTGTAGGCATATTGGTAAAACATATAGCTCATGTAGGCGACCTTAGACGTGTCAAAGTGAGTCAGATCTAAGATTGGCGGCGTGGTAGCGCTGTAGGCATACTCCCGAAACATCCAGTTTGTGCACGTAAGGCTTGACGTGTCGAAGTGGGTGAGATCCAAGACCGGCGGCGCAGGCGAACTGTAGGCAAAACCCCAGAACATGAAGTCCATGTAGGTGACATTGGCGGTATTGAAGTGGGTAAGATCCAGAGTCACGGGGTTTGTAGACGTACCGATCGCGCTGTAAGCGAAGTAGGCAAACATATTGCTCATGTATACGACGTTGGAGGTATCCATGTGGGTCAGATCCAGGGTAGGCGGTGTCAACGAGTTGTAGGCATACTCGCGAAACATCGAGTTGGTGCTTAAGACATTTGAGGTGTCGAGGTGGGTCAGATCCAGGGTCGGCGGTGTCAGCGAGCCATAGGCATACTGATAAAACATGTAGTCGGTATATAAGACCTGTGAGGACTCAAAGTTGTTCAGGCCAACAATGGTCGGCGGTGTTGTCAGGTTGTAGCCAACCGATGCGAACATATAGCTCATGTTCGTGCCCTTATCCGTATGGAAGTTGGTCAAATCTATCGAGGTAACATTGGTAAAGTTGTTAAACAAGTACGAGGCAGCTGAAGATGAGCTCATCCAGACGCCGTCTTGTCCCCCTATAAACAGGTCATAGCCTCCGGTTGCGTTGGCGGTGACCCAGGCGATTACTCTCTGATTGACAAGGTCAGGGTTAAGCGAAAGGTCTGTTTCTGTCGCGTCCCAGGCTTTCAGTATCGGCTTGCCTGCCCAGACAGAATTATACTGAGCCAGAAATTGGTCTACGGCCGTGCCGATCTGAAGCGGTGCGGGAAGGTCAACGAAGGTAACGGTTGTGACCTGGCTCTTTTGGACTTGTGGCGCGCCGGTACTCTGGCCCCACCAGGTCGTATCAGTGGCGTCGCCATTAGTGCCCTGCATCATCATAGGAGTCGCAGAAGAGGGCGCATAGGCTGTGATGCTGTATTCGATCTGGTCACCCGCTACGACTGGTACCGGGGTATCAGTCGTGCCGTTGCTCCACTCCCCATTGTTTACCCGGGCGTTTTTCTCGGGTGCTTTTGCGGCAAGATCTGAGGCCTTGGCATAGTAAAGCGTGGTGACGTTAGCGTTGGGATCATCCAGGTATCGCAGCGACCCGATATCGCTGCGCGTAGAGGCATCCCTGCTGTTGCTTACGAGGTAATAGTCTTCTCCACCAAAGGTGATTTTTTGTGGCTGGACGATGCGGTAGAGCTGTTCGACGTATCCCGTCTCGCTCTCCGGGTCACGGATCACCGTACCCGTCCCCTCTTCTTCAAAGTTTACCTGGCTGGTAACAGGGGTGGGAGGCTCGACGCTGCTCTTAGTGATGACCGCGATCTCCTCATAGCGGATACGGGTCAGCACCGTGTCGTCATGGGCATAGTAGCCTGTATAAAAGCCGAAGCCAGTCGGGCCTGACGCGCCGCCTATGGGGGTCCCAACACTTGCGTACAGCGTACCGTCAACATAGACCTTAAAGGCACGCGTTGCCGGATCGATCTCGACACTGACACGATAGGAAGCCGAACTAAGATTGTTGATCCCGGTCTTTACCGTTGCGATCAGGGTGCGGGTATTGGTGGTATTGCCAGGACTGAAAGTCTCGGTGTTCCAAGGCTCGTGATCAAGATAGTAGATGCCCAGGGTCGCGGTACCGTTAGGATTGTTGACATCCCCCGTTCGATTGACATAAGAGAGGATGACAGCATAGCCAGTGTAGTAGGTAGCGCCCTGCGCGTCAGTGGTCATCTCTCCATCAAAGAGATAGCCTGACTCTGAAAAAGAGCGGAAGTCCATATAGCTTGGACGCATCGTAAAAGACAGGCCCTGGGACGCAGCGTCATCGGTCGAGGAGAACACATAATCCATATAAGGCGCCCTGCCGTAACCATAAAATGCAATGGCGCCCCCCGCCGTAGGGTCATTGCTCAAGACCACATGGTCAGGAGTAGCTTTTCCGTTGTAATAGGCAGAGGCTTCTTCGGTATAAGCCTGCTCGTAAGCCTGGAGTGGCACGTTGCCAGCGCCAGAACCCCCTATAACGCTTGGATCATTGTGATCAACCACATGATTCCAATCGATACTCGTAACGCTCGTTGGGCTTGTTTGTGGCTGTGGAGAATAGGGATAGTTGAAGATGACATCACCTACGGGCCCTGAGGCCTGGGCGGTCTTGAGAGAAGCGCCGCCTAAAACACTGAGAATCATCGCACCTGCCAGCACAAAGCTGGCCATACGTTGAAGAAGCGCCTTATTCTTGCGCTTTGCTGCCCGCATTTCCAATACTTCCCCTCCCATTAAATGTCACTCATCTCTTTAGTCATCGCCCCCGCGCCTAAAGCAGCAGTCCCCCGCGCCTAAGGCAGCAGCCTTACCACTTATTAGTGATTAATGTAGTAATTAAGAAAACCCCTCTATTTTGTTATAGATAATTCCACGGTTTACAAGGCACATTTTGCGTATGCGATGTTACCCCCCGCAGTGATATTTTTTTATTTTGTATGAAATCGTAAAATGCCGGAGAAAGTCGCAGGCGGGGCAGTAAGAGGCGCAACCCTCGCTGATCTCTTAATGACATGGGGGCGCCTTACGTCAGCTGAAAGCGCCTGATTCTCTGGCTTATATGAGAAAATAGAGAACATGACTACGCCTTTTTACAACCTTGGCGCTGAGGCCACGCTCACCAAGCTTGACACTGATGCGGTGACCGGGCTTTCTGCCGACGAAGCCGCGCGCCGCCTGGTCGCCTGTGGCCCCAACCAGCTCAAGGAGAAACCGCCCACCCCCAAGTGGAAGATTTTTCTGGAGCAGTTCAAGGACTTCATGATCTACATCCTGTTCGCCGCGGTCATTATCGCCGCGATCGAGGGCCAGGTTATCGAGGCCATAGCGATCGTTATCATCCTGCTGCTCAACGGCGTGTTGGGATTTATCCAGGAGTATCGCGCAGGCCAGGCGCTTGAGGCGCTTAAAACTTTGTCGGCGCCAGTCGCCACCGTTCTGCGAGGCGGCGTCGAGCAGCAGTTGCCCGCTGCCGAGTTGGTCCCCGGCGACATCGCCTTTCTGGAAGCGGGCAATACCGTGCCCGCTGACGGGCGTCTGCTTGAGGTCGGCGCGCTGCGCTGCGTCGAGTCCGCGCTGACTGGCGAGAGCGAGGCGGTGCGCAAGACTGCCGAGACGCTGGAGGGCGAGCACACCGCGCTGGGCGATCAGGAGAACATGGTCTTTGGCGGGACCACGGTTTCGGTGGGACACGGCGTTTTTGTGGTGACGAGTACCGGCCAGGATACCGAGATGGGCAAGATCGCGACCTTACTCAATGAGACCGAGGAGGGCGAGACCCCGCTGCAGCAGGAATTGGGCCGTGTGGGCAAGCGCATCGGCCTGGCCATCATCGTCATCGCTGTGCTGGTGTTTATCGAGGAGATCGTGATCTCGCTGGGCGGACAGGCGGGAGGGCTTATCGCGGCCTTTTCGCACCCGAGCTTCCGGCAAAGCCTGACCGAGGCGATGCTGGTGGCCATCGCGCTGGCCGTGGCTGCCATCCCCGAGGGGCTACCGGCTATTGTGACGGTATCGTTGTCGCTCGGCGTGCGCCGCATGGCAGAAAAGCACGCCATCATGAAGCGCCTGCATGCCGTTGAAACTCTGGGCTCGACGACCTTTATCTGCAGCGACAAGACCGGCACGCTGACCCTGAACCAGATGACCGTGCGCAAGCTGCTGGTAGGCACGCGCGTTGTGGCCGTCGATGGCAGCGAGCTTGTGCCCGAACTACCGGATGGTGACACTCCGGACATGACAAAAGGGGGTCAGGCACCGTTTTGTCATATCGAAGGGCTGCGCCTGCTGTTGACCATCGCGGCGGGTTGCAACGACGCCCACTATACCGCCGACGATGAGCTGGTTGGCGACCCGACCGAGACCGCGCTCATCGCCGCCGCGCGTGATCTGGCGCCCGGCCTGGTAATAGGGCCGCGCATTGCCGAGATCCCCTTCGACTCCGATCGCAAGCGCATGAGCACAACACACGACGCAGAGGGCGGGCGCTTCGTGACCTATGTCAAGGGCGGCGTTGACACCACGCTGCCGCTCTGCACCCATGCCTTGATCAATGATGAGCGTGTGGCACTGGATGAGGCCCTGCGCGACCAAATCGCCGCCTCCAACACGCAGTTCGCCGAGGGTGGCCTGCGCACGCTCGCCTTCGCGCTGCGCGAACACGCAACGCCTGACCCTGACGAAACTGACGTAGCGGCTGTTGAATCCGGCCTCACCTACATCGGCCTGATGGCCGAGCAGGATCCTGCCCGCCCGGAGGTGCCCGCCGCCGTGGCTACCGCGCAGGCCGCCGGCATCCAGATCGCCATGGTCACGGGCGACCACGCCCTGACCGCGCGCGCGATCGCCACCGAGATCGGCATCCTGCGCGAGGACGATGACAAAGGGTCAGGTACTTTGTCATGCGCGCATGACAAAGTACCTGACCCTTTGTCATCTCGTGTTGTAACCGGCGCCGACATCGAGCGCATGAGCGACGAAGAGCTTGCCGCTGCCGTGCCCGACATCCGCGTCTACGCGCGCGTCAACCCCGAGCATAAGATCCGGATCGTTGCGGCGCTGAAATCGCGCGGTCACATTGTCGCGATGACCGGCGACGGTGTCAACGACGCGCCCGCGCTCAAGCGCGCCGACATCGGCGTGGCCATGGGCGTGGTCGGCACCGACGTTACGCGCGAAGCCGCCGACATGGTGCTTGCCGACGACAACTTCAGCACCATCGTGCACGCCGTCGAAGAAGGCCGCACCGTCTTTGCGAACCTGAAGAAGGTCATCCTCTTTCTGCTGAGCTGCAACATCGCCGAGGTCCTGGTCGTCGCGATCACCTCGTTCTTTACATTGGGAGCCGGAGGTGTTGGGCTGCTGCCGCTGCAACTGCTGTGGATCAACCTCATCACTGACGGCCTGCCTGCGCTCGCGCTGGGAGTCGACCCCGCCGAGCACGACGTGATGCGCCGCCGCCCGCGCGACGCGAGCAAACCGATCCTGACGCTGCCGCGCTGGGTACAGATACTTTCCCAGGGCGCCGTGATGACGGCAGTCGCACTGCTGCTTGCTTATGTCTTTGCCCCGCTGGTCGAGTCACACGCCCCCGGCATGGTGCTCACTGCCGCAGACACCACGCGCACAATGCTCTTTGCTGCGATCGTGCTCGCCGAGCTGCTGCACACGCTGACGTTTCGCAGCGAGACCAAGTCCGTCTTCTCGCGCGAGGTCATCAAGAACAAGTGGCTGCTGGCCGCCATCGCTGGCAGCTTCGCGCTGCAGTTCCTCGTAATATATGTGCCCGGCCTGCGCCACCTCTTCCAGCTGACCCCGCTTGATCCCCTGCAGTGGGGCATGACGCTGGCGGTCGCCTTTGTGGCGATGGTGGTAAACGACCTCATTGGCCTGCTGATCGACAAAAAGATGAGCGGAAAAGAATAGAGCGCGATCAGCGCGAGAGTGCTTCCACAAACTCGAGAACAGCAGCAAAACGATCATGGGTAAACACAGCAGCGCTAACCAGTACTACTGACGTCGCGGCGTCCCATAAGCGGCGCCTCACTAAAACTCGAGGCTACGGGTGTGCTATTCCTGCTGTTTTGTACCAAAGTCTTAGTTATGAGGTGGTTTTCTTTGCGATTTCCTGCATTTCAGGCAAAAATTTGCGCATATCGGGTCGAATATCACCTCAAATCTCTTTGTTTAGTACAAAACTGCCCCTGAGAAAAGCGTCCATAAGGAAGTACAAAACTGCCCCCGGATGGCGCCCGCAAGGAAAGCGTGCAGGGGACGCAGAGTTCTCGCTTGGTGCAAAAGAAGCGCACCACCAACCCGGCGCCATACCAGAGCCCCCTTAGTAATGCAAAATAGTTGAACGCCTACAGCAGTTGGTTGCGCAGCTCACGATGCGCGATGGAAAATCCTGGGTTTTTGTATTTTAGTCTCTTCTCCAGGAAGCCAGCAAGGATCTTTGTGACCTTCTCGAGTTCTCTGCTACTGTAGAGCTGCTGTTTTGTCACCGTTATCACAGTGACCCCCATCAGAGCAAGAGTATTTCTCCTCTTTGAGTCATCAGCAATGCGAGTCGAGCCAGTGTGGAACAAGTCACTGTCGTATTCTACGGCGACACCATAATCCGGCCAGTACAGATCGCAGGAATAGAAACCCTTACTGGAAGTCCTCTTGGCAGTTTTCGAGGGCATAAGGCGACTGTTCAACTTTGGCGGGATAAACCCATACCCGCCCAATTTATAGGGCAGTGTCAAAAGTATGGCAAGCTTGGTTTCCATAGGAGAAGCTGACCCATCCAAAAGATAGCGCAGCGCACGTCTGGCTTTTAGCTGTCCCCAGACATGTGGCATGCGCGCGACGAATGCATCCAGCTTCTTTGTGCTGGTCAAGGCTTTTCGGTTGTAGAAGCCACTTTCTGACACATCGGGGTCGTCCTCGACAAACAGGGAGTATTCACCGCACAGCTCAAAACCCAATTCGATGAGTTCCACCAGACTAAGTTCGCTCGCCATCTGAAGAAAGCAAAACTCCGGTGAACTTACCATGAGGTCGTCTTTAGCAGCCACAAAACAGCCAAAAGGAGTAGGACCGATGAACACATGCTGCTTCATTGTCTGGGATCGCCAGCGACCGATCGGGTCACTCAGCAAGACGTGAAGTGGCAGCGTAAGACCCGTGCGTTTTACCTGCGCTGTAGCAGGTGGAGTGCCAGGCAGCGAGGCCAGGAGCTTTCGCTCGCCTGGCCCATTGTGCTGCGTGCGGCGGAGGCGCCAGTACTCGAGAGCTGACCTGTGACTGATGAACACTTTCATTGCTGTATTCTAGCACTTTTGTACTGAATTCTTTGTTGGGGTGGTTTTCTGACTGCTTTGCGGCATTTCAGGCAAGAATTTGCGCATATCGAGTCAAGTATCACCCCATAACTCCTTGTTTAGTACAAAACAGCCCCGGCGAAAAAGCGTCCGTAAGAAAGTACAATACTGCCTCCCCAGAAAGGAGTATCCGCAAGGAAAGCATGCAGGAGAGTGGAGAAGCGCGCGCGCCCCTAATGATTTCTATTCTTTAAATTTTGCAATTTTTAAAGAATACGATGAGCAACTCAAGCACTATTTACTAAATTCGACAGAATTTAAAGAATGGCAGCCCCGCTACTCCCAACAAGAGGCGCGCCAAAACGGCGCGCCTCTACTTGTCGCTGATATCTCGAGCACCGGACGCCGTAACTACTGAAAGCTTAAATTGATAGTTCCGGCAGAAGTTCTGGCATTAAGCGGCGTGAGTTCGGGGTCTATCTCGCGCAAACCCCCGATAGACTCGCCGTTTACCCTGATGCTACCTGCTGAAACGTCGGTGGTCAGCGCATAGGCGTTACGTGGGCGCGCCAGATCAAGCTCGGCGCTTCCCGCGGAAAGTTCGACGCCCAGCTGCTCCGTTGCGTCGCCACTGAAGCGCAGGTGGCCGGCCGAACCATCCAGCGACACCATCCTGGCGTCGGTTTCCAGCACATACAGCTCGCCTGCCGACAAACTACCCGTTAGTATGTCGGCCTTGATCCCGGTGGCGCGCATAGAGCCGCCTGCCACGTCCAGGTCAACCTTAGTGGCGCTGATCTTGCTGATCTTAGTCTCGCCAGCCGGGCAACTCACGCTTACGTCACGCGCCGTCACCGGACCGATCACATAGCGCCCGGCGGCCAGCTTGAGGCTCACGGTATCAAGCTGCGTCCCTTTTGGCACCGAAACAACGATCGTGCCCTGCTGCGTGTTATCGGCCCAGCCGTTCACAAGGGAGTTCAGGCCCGACCAGTTCAGGTTCAGGTCTCCCCAGTAGCCCAGGTCTCTTTCCTGGCCGATCCTTAAGGTGTCGCCCTCGACGGCGTCGCTTAATTGGTAGGAGCTATCGGTCGGAATGTTGATCGCGTAGCCGTAATGATCGGACTCCTCAAAGGTGATCGAGGTCCAGGTCGCCGGCAGATCGATCTCGACATTCTTGAAAGCGGCCGCGTTTGGCTCGGTCTTCTGGAAAGAGCTGGGGTGATCGCCCACCAGTTTGACCCCCTGCGGCGTCACCCGCAGATGAGGCGTCGCTCCGGCGGCAAAACCGATCGCCATCAGTACCAAGCCAAAAATGAGTGTCCCCGCGATGACCAGCCACAACACTTTAATAGCGTTTTTCATGATCTATGCACCCCGCTTCTTCAGAAGTCTTGCGCCCAAAAGCGCGATCCCGCGTACGGTGATCTTGGTCAGCCATACAATAAACAGCCCCAAAGCGCCGCCCAAAGCGATGGTCACCAGGCCGGTTCCTATAAAGAATATCCCGCTCGCAAAACTCTGAAACATCACGACGACTCCGCAAATCAGCGCGACGAGTCCGCTCGCGATCAGCGCGATTGCAGACGCCGCAAGCGACAGAAACACCGCAAAGACGCTGATCAGAAGCACCATGATGACCGCGACCGCGGCAATGGCCAGCGGCAGCGCGATCGGGCTGGCAAAAATACCCAGGATCACGATCCAGATCACCGAGAGGCTGCTCCCCGTGCTCTTCTTGCCCTCATCGCCGGAAACATCCTTGATCGCATAATCGCTGATGATGCCAGCGGCGACCTCCGCGGGGCTGCCGAGCTCCGCGATCGTCGCGGCCTCGTTTTCAGGGCCGGCGTCACTGAAGTACTCCTCATAGTAGGAGAGCGCTTCGTTGACTTCGTCGGGCGGCAGGTTTTTGAGCTTGCGCCTGAGCTGCTCAAGAAACTCCGTCTTATTCATGCGGGCTCACCCCCTTCAAAAATAGAATCGACCGCGTCTTTGTACTGACTCCACTCACTGATCGTTTCGAGCAGGTGAGCGCGTCCGCTCTCAGTGATCTGATAGTAGCGACGATTGCGTCCGTTAAACGCTTGGTCGTAGGTCACAAGAAAACCTTCCTTTTTGAGGCGCCTCAGGACTGGGTACAAAGTAGACTCGGATACACTAATGACGTTTTTGATCTCCTGCGTCAGGCTGTAGCCGTAGGCGTCACCGTGTGACAAAACAGCGAGGACGCAGCCATCAAGTAAGGCAGAACCAAGTTGAAACACGCTAACCTCCTTTCATTGCTTTAGTTATATGATAGCCAATACTATATCTTGTATAGTATCGTATGTCAAGCATTATGGGGAGGTAAAATACCGTCGATTCCAGTAGATGACAAAATCACCCCAAGGGGGTTGTCACCAGGCGCATTCGCTACTTGAAGGTAAGGTAGGCTTTCCCTGTAGCTACTGACGCGTTGAGCTGGGTCAGCTCCGTGTTGATCTCGTAGCTCTGCCCTTCCAGGCGCCCGTTGATAGAAAGGCCCCCGGTCGCGATCTCTGAGATCAGCGCATAGGCGTTGCGCGGACGCGCCAGGTTCAGCCACGCGTCACCCGTCGTGACTTTCGCGGTCATCCGCTTACTTGCGTCGCCCGTGAAGCGCAGCTCTCCCGTGGTGACGCTCAACGACGCGACTGAAGCCCTCGCGTTAAGCGAGATAAGCTCTCCGGCCGTCACGGTTTCAAACAAGGTCGTCGTCGAGATGCCATCGGAGTGCATCGAGCCGCTTTGGACGCTGAGAGCGACCCGGCTTGCCGTGATCTGCCCCAGGCGGACGTTGCCCGCAGGACAGTTGACCGCCACCTGCCGCGCGCTGAGATCCCCAATGGTATAGTCCCCGGCCGCCAGGTTAAGCTGCACTGCATCAAATTGCACGCCACGCGGCACCGTTATGACGACCTTGCCCTGCTTGTAGCCCCGGCTGGTCCAATCAAGATCCGGTAAGGAATGGGTATTTTTTGCCGCAACACTCAGGGTCTCATTTTTCACCGTGCAGTCAAGATCCTGTTGGGTAGCGCTGGGCAGTTTGATCGCGTACCCATATGAATCGCCATGTTCCAACGTGACCTGCGCCCAGGTTGCCGGGATATTGAGCGTCACGTTCGTGAAAGCCGTTGTGTCCGGGTCGCTCTTCTGTACATACGCCACACGCGGGCCGCCAAACTCAACGCCATGGGAAGTCAGTTGTATACGATGCGTCGCAACCAACGCGAGGATCACCGCGCATACGCTGACCAGCAGGACCACAATGACCACAACAACCGGCAGATTCTTCAGCTTGCTTTTGAGTCGCCCCAGAAACTTCGTCTTGCTTATGCGGGACCACTCCCCTCAACTAGTGAATCAATAGCGTCTTTACCGGCGCGCCAGACATTGATCGTCTTGGCCATGCGCACGCACGTCCCTAGTATTATATGCCAAGCATGGACGGCATAGACGGCGCGCTATAATGGTTCCTGGGCGAACAAACACCAGGTAAAAGGCGAAAGAGGGTCTACTATGACGAAACTGCTCTATCAAGGTCATGCAAGTTTCAGACTTCAAAACGATGCGGGAGCGGTCATCTATGTCGACCCATTCGCTGGCGAGGGCTATGACCTGCCAGCCGACCTCGTACTGATCACCCATGAGCATTCTGACCACAATAACCTGGACTTGATCACGATGAAGACTGATGGCCGGGTCATCCATGCTTGTGACATTCTTGATGTCATCGAGGGCCAGGGGCCTCCGGGGCACCATGTCTACATGCTTGGATACAAGCGGGTCATCTTCGGTGAGGGCGAGGGCGAAGACAACAGCAACCCCTTGCTCGCTGGCATTACGGTCACCGCTACCGAGGCAGGCAATGCGAACCACAACGACCATGAGTGCGTAGGGTACGTTGTCGAGATCGATGGGGTCACCTGTTATTTCGCGGGTGACACCAGCAAGGTCAACGGTATGAACAAGCTGGCTCAGCAGCACATCGATTATGCCTTCTACCCCTGTGACGGCGTCTATAACATGGATCTGGCCGAGGCGGCCGAGTGCGCCGCGATCGTCGGTGCAAAGCATAACATCCCGATCCATATGCGCCCCTCACGGGAGGCGATCTTCGACCTGGAGCGCGCCACCAGCTGGGTCGTTGCCAACCGATTGATACTGCCTAACGGCGGAGAGATCAAGCTTTAGGGTTCTCGCGGGCACGCCCAGAAGAAAGCACGGGGACGCGTTGCCCCACAACAAGGCAACGCTGAAATCAAATACGATGAGGCTTTGAGCTTGTTATATCGAACACTGCTCAGAAATCTTCCCTCTACTATGCCATTAATGTGATTCATCCGCAAATACTTGTATTAGACGGAATTATAAGCTACGATGGTATATCCGTCCAAAGGAGAACTCGCCATGACTACCTTGCTGTCAGTCAAGATCAAAAACTTCCGTTCTTTCTATTCAGAGCAAATCCTTGAATTCGGCGCCGGAACAGGCCAAGCCGTTACCGCGCTCTTTGGTCCGAACTCTGGAGGTAAGTCGAATACCGCTCAAGCGCTTGCGCTGATAGAAAGCTATATTGCAAATTCAGCAGACGCGAACTTCGTCACACCTTATGATCCTTTTCTATTGAAAGATACCTCGGATCAGGAACCATCGTGTTTTGAGTTGTTTTTCAAACACACAGACCGCTATCTCACCTACGCCTTCGGTTTTACCCGAGATCAAGTAGTTTACGAAGAACTCAAAGAACAACCGTCAATAACTGGCAAAGCCAGGATCATCTTTTTCCGTAAAGCTGATGGCTCTTTGAGCGCTTCGGCAGATAAATTCGGATTTGGTAAAACCCTCCAAAAGGTCACGCGCAAAGATACGCTCCTGATTACCAAAGCGCACGAGAGCAACAATGAATACGCTGGTCTCGTTTTCGACCTATTAAAATCATTGGTCATCATTCCAGGCGGGGCGCCAAATCAAGCGCCGCTATTCGTTGAACTACTCAAGAGAGATCATGCCCTCCTTGACAGAACAATCAAGCTGCTACAAGAATGCGATTTTTCAATCCAGGGCATTGAACTTGAGAAGATGCCCATGCCTAAAGAGGTACTTGCAGCATTACCTTTACCCGAGGAGATAAAGAGCCAGATCGGCATGGGAACAACGCTGAAGACGAGCCACGTTGTCCGTGACGCAGATCAAAGCGTCGTAGGAATACGTCAGTTCGACTTTTGGCGTCAAGAATCGGTAGGAACACAAAAGTTCCTGGAGACGATCGTCCCGGTCATCGACGCGCTTGATCATGGGAAAACAATTTACATCGATGAGTTTGGTACGTTTATTCACCCAGATCTTGCTAACGTGATAATTGGTCTCTTCAAATCAAAGAACAACAAGAAGCATGCAAAGCTGATCTTAAACACCCATAACGCCTCGATCATGTCTCCGGATATCTTAAGCCGTGAGGAAATCTTCTTTGTTGAGCGAAACTTTTCTGAGGAATCGATCATCTCTTCGCTTGCCGATAAGTCCGTACGCAAAGACGAGGCATTTGGAAAACGCTACCGTCAGGGGCTTTATGGCGGTGTTCCGATGATCCAGGACGAGCCACACACATGATGAAACCTCCGCGCCCACACGTCGTGCTGATATGCTGTGAAGGAAAACTGAAGCAGCTTACTTCGATATCATCCGAAAGCGCTATCGGTTAACTCTGGCACGGATCAAAATTCTCGGCGAGGGTGGCAGCCAACATACGGCTCTTATTGACCGAACTGTCAAAGAACGCACAAGGCTCATCGAAGAACTTGAGCTAAGAGATAACGAGATCGTCAGCTGGGCCGTATGCGACGATGATGATATGCCGATGTCCTATTCAAAGCTACAGGAATACGCGCAAACGCATAGTGTTGAGCTGGCCTTTTCAAGTCCACAATTTGAAGCGTTTCTTTTGCAGCATTTTGAGCAATCAGGAGAAATCTGTCAAGACGTCCTGCTTAAAAAACTGAACGAATATAAGAATGCCTATGGTAATACGATCGCGATTAGCAAGTCTACAAAAGCCGACTTGGACTGGCTTAGTCAGGCAATATTCGCGAAACCGAAACTCATCGAAACAGCAATTATCAACGCCAACCAACGTATTCGTCACCAGAAAGGCAAACCTTTCCTTACTGTCCAGAAGCTTGTCGAGTACTTGAAGAGTCTTGAAATGAAGTAGTTTTTCTGCTGTGAGCAGCAGCTCTTTTTTATCGCAGCTTTACAATCTGCCATTTGAAGGCTTGACCCAGTCGCAAATCATCACTCGAAAATAGGTTGCGATCTTCCTCGAAAATATTTCCTCTGAGGAGTAGTTGGCGCATAGGCGCAAAGTTAGCCTTGGCACTCAAGCTCAGATACGTTGAGCTCAAAATAAAACAAAGAAACATAAAACAAAGAAAGATAGACAAATTAAAAAAATCTGTTAAACTATTATATACTAAAATGTAAATTTTATAATTTATATGGGGCAACGGGGAAATCACGAGGGGAAATAAGAGAAAAATAGCGATGATGGGGATATCGTTAAACAATCTGGCGCTTGTACCAAGTGAGCATGAAGGCTCACTGGTTGCAACAGCGTATCAGAGTTCTTTAACTACCTTTGTTTTGTCGCCTATCGGCGCGAAAAGAAGCAGCGGGCAGACATCTGCCAGCTGCAAATTCACCCCCCCCCCCCCCCCCCCCCCCCCACACCCCCACCCCCCCCCCC
>WRFR01000035.1 GCA_009778715.1 Coriobacteriia bacterium
AGCACCTGACGTTGGAAACACGTCTACCAAGTAAACGGGGAAAGAAGGGAGAAGTCCAATCCATCTGCGCAGGTGGGTTGGACTTCTATTGCGTTATTGACACATCATCGGTCATATGAGCCAATAAGCTCTTCATTTCTTGACATCCTCAATTTCTTGTATTTAGGCAAATGCAGCAATCAAAAAACCCTAGCTCATCATGGCGCTAAGCCACTTTCCGAAATATCGTCATAAATTATCCATCTTTCTTTTTGACGATCAAGAGCAACCAAAAAATACTTAGTACGAATGTCTTCCGGAGAAGACAACCCCTTTATGTAAGTATAATTGGTGAAGTATCTATAGACCTCTTTATAAGTGGTGCCATTAAATGTAGAAGGAGCGTCAACAACTTTGTCAAAAGAAACCTGTACAGATTTCACTTGATCACCTTTTATGAAGCCTTCTCGTACATAAGCCGCGACAGCAGCTGTTGCCGTCTGGCTGGAAAGATCAGCAGGAAATGAATGGCTTTTTTGCTGCGAACCTAAATTAACCACTCGACTTCCGATTGATATTCCCGCAAATAAAGCTGCATTTGCGCCAATAAACATCGAAACACTTAAACCTAGAACAAACAGGATCTGCAACAGCTTTTTCATTAAATGTCCCCTAAATATATACACTACCGAATACTAACTAAAGTACAAGAATTGAAATCTTTAGTCAAATATCCAGGAGTCCGATTACACCTATCGTTCGAATGGTAAGAAAGCAAGGTTATTTTAGCAGAGCTGTAAGTAATTATCGTCGCATGATGCTTGTACCCTCCTACGCTTGTTGTGAAAAAGCAGAGATCACCAAGGCTGGAATTTGCGATCTTTATTGTCGACGAATATATCTTGTAATCTTTGTGGACAAAATGTCTTTTATTAACTAGATATGAATATAGCGAATTTGCCTTACTCCAAGGTTCGCTACAAACATGACTGCCAAGTTTCCGATACGCCGCGACAGGTGTCCACCATGGTCTGACCCAACACCACCAAGCGCTAATTTTGTTTCCCCAAGTACCGTCAGTCTTTAGACCACCAGCAATATCCTGTCTCTGTCTTTTCCTTGATTTTTCGTGTGCACAAAAAATCATAGACGAAACAGGATGCCACCTGCATTTATAGCCTAAATCACTCCACACATCCTACCGAAGAGCTGATTTTTTAGACTAAATACGGCCGCTCGTTGCTTTACGCTTTCACTTAGCTGGCTAGTAAGTGGTGGGCGATGCTGGGTTCGAACCAGTGACCTCTGCCGTGTGAAGGCAGCGCTCTCCCGCTGAGCTAATCGCCCAAAACAAGCAAAATGTGAACAGGATGGTGGGCGATACTAGACTTGAACTAGTGGCCTCTGCCGTGTCGAGGCAGCGCTCTCCCGCTGAGCTAATCGCCCCTGTTCACAAGCACGCAGTGCGTTCTGCGCGGTTATGCTAGTGTATCGAAGCCCCGCTCACTTTGCAAGGAGACTGCTGTCTAATCGATCATGCCCTGGAGGAACTCGCGCGTCCTCTCGCGATCCGGATGATCGAAAATCTTCTCGGGAGTTCCCTGCTCATAAACTACGCCGCCTTCCATGAAGACTACATGGTCGCTCACATCCCGCGCAAAGGCCATCTCGTGTGTGACGACGATCATTGTCATGCCACTTTTCGCCAGGTCGCGCATGACATCGAGTACGTCGCGCACAAGCGAAGGGTCGAGCGCGCTTGTGGCCTCGTCGAAGAGCATCACGTGCGGCTCCATCGCCAGCGCCCGCGCGATAGCGACGCGCTGTGCTTGGCCGCCGGAAAGCTGCGATGGCAGAAAATCAGCACGATCGCTCAGCCCGACCTTTTCAAGCTGCTCAGTCGCAATGGCCTCCGCTTGCTCTTTGCTCAACTTGCGTACTTTTTTCAGCGCCAGCTCAACGTTGCCCAGCGCCGTCAGGTGCGGAAACAGGTTGAACTGCTGAAACACCATGCCGATTTTTGCACGCAAATGGTCAACGTCAGTCTCCTTACTGTTGACCAACTGGTCCTCAAACCAGATCTCGCCGGCGGTCGGCGTTTCAAGTAAGTTGATGCAGCGCAGCATCGTCGACTTGCCAGAACCTGAAGGCCCGAGCACCGACACCACATGCCCCTTGGGGCAGTAGAAGTTCACGTCATGCAGGACGACATTATCGCCAAAGACTTTCTTCAGATTCTTGATGCGGATGATCGCATCGGCGGGCATCGCCACATCTAAGGGCGCATCACTGTCGACAGCTGAAACATTTTTCACTTTATCGGGAATGTCAACGTCACCGTGGCTTTCAAGTTTCAGCCGCAGCAGTTCGGTGTTTACTCCACTTTGATATTCTCCGGGCATCGTTAGCTCACCTCGCTGTTCAGGACATTCTCGCGATGCGAGACCACGTGGGCTGAATCACCTACGGTATCGTCGAGCCGCGGCGGGCGCTTGCCCCGCTTCGCACGCGGCGAAGCTACCGCTCCCCCGTCGCCGCCGTCCTGCTCGGCCAGCTTATTCTCCATGCGCGCCACAAAGCGACCCAGAGGTATCGTGATAAGCAAGTAGAAGAACGCCGTAACGATCAGCGCCGACTGGTTGTAGGTCGCCGCCGCAATGACCTTGGCCTGCATGACCATCTCAAAGACTGAGACGGCCGCAAACAGCGAAGTGTCCTTGAAGACAAGGATGAACTCAGAGAGCATCGTTGGCAGGATACGTCGGATGGTCTGGGGCAAAATGACAAAGCCCATCGTCTGCCATTTGCCCATGCCGAGCGAGCGCGCGGCTTCGTTTTGTCCCTTGGGGATAGACTGAATGCCCGCACGGAATATCTCTGCCTGATAGGCTGCCGTATTGATGAAGATGATGAAGAGCGCACGCAACCAAATAGTCAGATCGATCTGGAAGAAGACTATCTGCTTCAGCGGCATCTGCAGGGCTTTATAGCCCGGGATGAACGGAAAACCAAAGTAAATGATCAGGATCTGCAAAAACATCGGCGTACCACGCACGACATCGATATAGGCTGTCATAAGCCAGCGCAGGGGCTTGACTTTGCTCATCTTCATGAACGAGACCAGAAGGCCCCCTGGGATGCCCAGAACAAAACCGATCACTCCAAGCAGGAGTGAAACAGGTAAGCATTTCAGGATGGGCAGAAACGCCTGGCCGATATAGTGGAAATTGAAGAAGATACCCGTGATCGGGTAGTTCTCCCACCAGTGAATAAATGCTTGAAACACGCTGAACGCTTCCTAACCTATTATCTTGGTAAGCCTTTTGAGACTCTTGCAGAATGTGAAAGGGAGTCAGCGCGCCCCTCACGGACAGCTTCCTCCCTTTCAATTATGAACTTGATAGCTGCTCAGTCGGCAGTTACTGCGGCATTACCGGCGGATTAGTATCGTCGATATACTGCTTGTAGATCTTCAGGTAGGTGCCGTCAGCGATCACATTCTTCAGAGATTTGTTGATCGCGGCAGCCAGGGTATCTGAACCCTTGGGGAATGCCAGCCCATAGTTCTCGGTGTCAGCGCCCTCGATCTTACCAAGGTTGACAGCGTTGTAGGTCGCCTGCTTCGTATAGTTACCAGCTACCGGACCATCGATGATGACCGCATCGACCTCGCCGGCCGCCATAGCGGTAAAGCAATCCTGACCGCCTGTGTACGGCTTGACGATGACACCGGTGCCTTTGAGGTTATTCGTGGCCCAGATATTGCCGGTCGTACCATTTTGCACTGCAACCTTGTCGCCCTTCTTCAAGTCCTTGACTGACTTGATGTTTGAGTCCTTGGGCACCGCCAGAGCCTGCACTGACACGAAGTAAGGGTCAGAAAAGAGGATGTTCTTTTGACGCTCGGGCGTGATCGTCATCGCGGAGGCTGCCATATCGAACTGCCCGGATTTGGTCTGAAGACCTGCGATCAGCGCATCCCATTCGATGTTGACGAACTTGACGTTGACGCCCATGTCCTTGCCGATCGCTCTCATGAGATCCATGTCAAAGCCCGTAAAGTTATTGCTGGCGTCCATAAACTCCATCGGAGCAAAGGTCGCATCGGTCCCGACCGTCAGGGTCTCCCCGTCGCCTGCAACCGCATTGGCCAGAGCCGGGTTCTTGGTGCTGGAGGTGGTGGTGCTGTTCGAGGTGTTGGACGATCCGCAGCCTGCTAACGTCAGGGTCAGAGCCATGAGCACCGCCACAGCTGCGACCAACCAACGGGTGTGTTTCGTGTTGTTCTTTGTTCCGTTCATTTCGTTCTTGTTCCTTCCTATGGTTACGAGCCTGCCCATATCAGACGCGCCCTTTCCGCAAGCGCTCGAACCTGACTGGTTCGCTGATACGGTGCCCCTAAGGAAGACGCCGGGAGGCGTTCTCCTTATCTACCTAGGGGTATGGGGTATTATTTTACGCGTATTCAGTCAAAAATCGCAAGAGATTTTCAAATATCTAGGCTGAATGCACGGGTTTATTCAGTAATCGCTGCGTTTTATGCTCTCATTAGTTGGCTTTCGACTTTACCAGCGCTTCATCGAGCGTCATGGTCCCGGGAACAAAATCGGGTTTCCCACCAAAGTACTTATTATAAATCTTGTCATAGGAACCGTTATCAACGATCGTTGTCAGCGCCTTATTGAAGTCATCACGCATCGCTGAGCCCTTGCTCGATTTTTGAAAGCCCATGCCTAAATAGGAATCGGTGCCAGCTATGCGCTGGACCATTTTTGCCTGGCGCACCGGATCCTTACAGAAGTTCGCCGTAGTTGAATAGTCTTGGATCACGCACTTCGCTTCTCCTCCCTGCATCGCCTGGAAAAGCGCGGAGGTGTCCTTGTTCTGAAAGAATTTGACGCCTGCTGGCAGATTCTTTTTCGCCCAATCAGCGCCGCTGCTCCCCAGTTGTACCGCCACGGTATCGCCCGCTTTAAGTTGCTTCCAGTCGGTCAGGGTCGATCCCACAGGAACCGCCACGCCATAGCTATCCATAAAATACGGATCGCTGAAGTAAATGGCCGCGTTACGCTCAGGGGTGATCGTCAGCGCAGAGCAGATCATGTCGAAGTCATTGCCCGCAGTAAGGCCAGGGATGATGCCATCCCAGTCATAGGTCTTGTAATTCACTTTCAGGCCCATCGTGTCCGCCATGGCAGTCATGATATCGACATCGAAACCCACAACAGTCTTACCATCTGAAGCAACCGACTCAAAGGGCGGGAAGGTCGTATCTGAGCCAACAGTAATGGTCTTGCCATCACCCGCGACCAGCTCGGAGGCCCAGGCAGGTTTCTTTACGGATGGCGCTGACGTGTTATCGGTCGTGGCGGCCTTGCTCGAACCGCATGCTGCCAAGCCCAACAACAGGATCACAGAAAGTGCCAGTGCCCCTGCCGCGCGCAGCCCGCAAACAAAGCGCGGGTTGCCCGCCATGGGGACAGGTTTCTTCAAGGGGGTAGTCATAGTAGGTTTCCTTTCCTGTGGGCTCGCTGAGCCTTTATTTGTTCAGGGAGATGCCACACAGGGGTTGATCGCCCTATTACTTTACTGCACTATAGTAATAGAGTGTCCATTGTTTGTCAAGTTGAGGTACAGGCGCGTTATGATAAGGAGAATTACCGGCCCTGAAACCGAGCAGAGCCGGGCACGTGAGAACTAGTCCATGGCAGCAGCCAGCTGGTCGTCCCCTATCCAGGTACGCATGATCGACGCCAGGGCGCCCGTTTCGTCCAGTTGGACCATCAGCGGCTTCATCACGCGCATCAGCTCAAGGTTGTCCGCGCGGATCGCCACTCCCCGATCAGGGTTTTCTGTGCTGAGCGGACGCACGAAATCGATTTTCACACCACCCAGCTGGGCATAACGCAGTATGGAATAATCACCGGCCACTGCCACGGCCTGCTTCTTTTCGACCGCCTGGATGGCTTCGCTCAACGTGGGATAAAGCTGCAGTGTCCCACTGGCATCGGACGAGGACATGCTCCCCTTGAGCATCGATTCGACTGCAGAGCCCGCCTGGAGAGCGGTCTTGGGCAGCTGAGGGGTCGCTGCAACCCGGGACGCTTCGCCACTTTGTGCGAAAAGAACCTGCGTATCCTGGTAGTAGCTCTGAGCTACTACCACCCCCGTGGTATCGACCGATGCGGAGAGCGCGATATCTACCTTGTTGCTATCAAGCGCCTCGACCATCGTGTCTGGAGTTACCGCGACGAATACCGGCTCGAGACCCAGGTGTTTTGCAAGGGTTTTTCCTAACTCGATATCGAAACCCTCATAACCGGTGGCTGTTTTTGACGCGAAGGGCGCCATCCCCAGGTTGACGCCGATAGCGAGCTTTCCCGCTTCGTGGATCGTGGGAGGCTTTATCTTCGGAGTGAGCGTGGCGACCGCCTGATTGCTCTGCGGGTCCAGCCAGCCTTTGACTGCAGAGATGGGACTACAGCCAGCGAGGGAACTCAATAAGACTGCAGCTAAAAACAGCGCCACTACGGCACGCAGCCTCCTGCTCTGTGAGCCTCTCTTACCCTGACCGCACATTGCGCTCCTCCTCGTCTCTTTTCTTCGACACTTCTCTGCGGCTGACCTGGTCTTTGACCCCACACTCGCATACTGGGACGTTTGCTTGATACTATCTCACGACTAACCCTCTCGCCGGAACCGTGGCTGGCCACGGAAGTTCCGACGGTACGACTTACACCTAAGATGCGCCGTGCTCACCAGGACTCCTGTCGAGACCCCAGCTTATGTGGATCCTTTTGACCGCATCTGCCCTGGACTAAGCGCCTGAGCGCCGCAACCACAGACCCGCAGAGAAGCAACTAGTATTTTAGCAAATTACGGTGCTACATAGTGCGAGCCAGACAGGCGACGCGGATTTCTGTGGCGCCGGCGCCGATGAGCATCTGCGAACAGACTTCAGCTGTGGCGCCAGTCGTGAACACATCATCGATGAGTAATACCTGCGGGTAATGGGACATTTTGGGCAGATCGGGCCCTGGCTGAAAGCTCACTGCTACCTCAGCCTGGCGTTGCTCACGGTTCAGCATACGCAGGTCGGTCGAATGTGGCCGCTTAAGGAAGTGCCCGCGCGGGAGCTGCAGACGAGCGGCGACTGCACCAGCGATTCGCCGACCCTGGTCGAAGCCGCGCCTGCGCCGGGCAGCATCGGTAACTGGCACGTAGGCGACCGCGTCCGCCCAGCCCGACCAATGGCCTGCGATGCGCGCAGCAAGTAAAGCGCCCAGTTCGGTCGCCAGACGCTCTTCCCCGGAATCTTTCATGATGACGACCGCATTGGCAAGCGCGCCATCAAGGACACCGAGCACAAGGGTTTGGGAAAAGGTGAATTCCGCCTGCGCGCACTCCGTGCAAACGAGCGCCCCGTGCGGCGCGCCGCAGCGAGGGCATGCACGAGTCGGGTCATAGGCTGCGACCAGTCCTGCGCGACATCGCTCACAGAAGAGTTCGCCCTGCCGATCGCACCCGCCGCAACGGGTGGGAGCCACCAGCTCCGCAAACGCGTCACACAGCACCTGCCAGAGGCCAGAGAGGGATCTATCGAGTTCCATTGCCATAGCCTGCATGATAACAGGCAGGGCTTACCAGAATCTTACAAGAGGCTGTGCCATAGAGCCCTATGGAGTTCTGAGCTGGGCCGTTGATCCTAAAAAAGTGGTGATCCCGACGAAATCTCCATGACCAGCGGCGCTATCCCAGGGCAGCAGCAATCGATTTCTGGTAACCGTCCGCGTCCGGGTATATGACGCCACGCTCGGTAATAAACGCGGTGATGTTGGCGGCAGGCGTCACATCGAAGGCCGGATTGAAGCTCTGGACATAGGTCGGCGTCGTCTTGAACCAGGCGTCAAAGGCAAAGCCTCCCCCTTTGCGCTGGATCTCCATCACATGGCCCTGCGCCATTGCCAACTGCGAGTCTTCGCTGTTGCAGACAGCCTCAAGAGCACGCTGCATCTCAGGCGTTGTCGCATCAAAACGGCCTGACACGGTCACGCCTTCAAGCTCACGATGGTCGCGCTCTTCGATCACGATCTGGGTACCGTCGCTCAACTTCTGGTCAAAGGTCGAAACAGGCGCCGCAATGTAGAACGGGATCTTGTGTTCTTTGGCCAGGATCGAAAGTCCGTAGGTGCCGATCTTGTTGGCCACGTCCCCGTTGGCGCAAATGCGGTCCGCGCCGACGATGACCGCGTCGACCCAACCCTCATGCATGACGGCCGCCGCCATGCTATCCGCGATAAGCGTCGAAGGGATCCCGGCCTGCAGAAGCTCCCACGACGTCAGGCGCGCGCCCTGATTGATGGGGCGCGTCTCGTCTACCCAGACATGCTCTACATTGCCTTGATCGGCCGCGGTGTAGATGACGCCAACGGCGGTGCCGTAGAAGACCGTCGCGAGCGAACCCGCATTACAGTGCGTCAGAAAGTTGGTCGGCTTATCAAAGAGCGCGGCTCCGTTGGCAGCCAGGCGCCGATTGGCAGCCTCATCGGCGGCGCAGAGCTCTTCTGCCGCCGCGATAATGACGTCTGCCAGTTGCTGCGGGCTCAGGTTCTCGGCGCTGGCCGCCTGTGCCTCGATGAGGTCATGCATCTGCGTCACACCCCAACCCAGGTTGACCGCCGTCGGGCGCGCCTGGGAGAGCTCTTCGCAAACTTGCGCGCAGCGCTGTAAGTACTCTGCCTCGACTGCCTCAAATGCCGCACCCTCAGTCACACACCAGAGCGCAACCCCGAGCGCGCCTGCCGCTCCCAGCGCGGGTGCGCCGCGTACCGCAAGTGACTGGATGGCCATGATGAGTCCCTCGTAGGTCGCGCAGACCAGCACATCACCGGTCAACGGCAGTCGGGTCTCATCCAGCAAATAGACCTTACTCTCCTCCCACCAGATCGTACGGGGCAGATTTTCAACGCTCATGCGTGTCCTCCTTTTGTTGTTCAGCTGACAGAATGGGGTCAGGCACCGTTTTGTCAGATGCACCTGACAAAACGGTGCCTGACCCCATTCTGTCAGCTTGCGCCTGATAGAGCGCATCCAGTATCTCCTCGCCCTCGGGGGTGCGTCCCACCGAAAGAGGGGTCAGTTCATCTAC
Source organism: Coriobacteriia bacterium (assembly GCA_009778715.1). GTDB lineage: Bacteria > Actinomycetota > Coriobacteriia > WRKU01 > WQUG01 > WQUG01. The sequence goes on from WRFR01000035.1 coordinate 9,128, forward strand.
CAAGTGTTGCAGATCGGCCGGGGGGGCATCAATAAAGGAAAGCTCGGCTTCCGTGATCGGATGCGTAAACGCCAACGAATATGAGTGCAGAAACTGGCGCTGAAGCCCCCGGTTGGCCTTGACCGCACGGCGCCCATAGACGGGATCTCCCACCACAGGATGTCCCGTGTATGCCATGTGGACCCGGATCTGATGAGTGCGTCCCGTGAACAGCTTGCATTCGACCAGCGTGTAGCCATCGTCGAAGCGCCCCGCCTCAAAGCGTTCAAGAACCGTGAAGGTCGTTACCGCGCTCTTCGCGGAGGGGTGATCTGAGATCGCACGCTTGAATGGATCACGCGCGTCACGGGCAAGCGGCGCATCGATCAAGCCAGAGTCCTGGCTGATCCATCCATGGACCAAGCACAGGTAGCGCCGGTCAACGCTGCGTTGGCGGATAGCTTCCTGCAGGGCGATCTGTACCTCATCACATTTGGCGGCAAGCATCAGGCCCGAGGTATCCTTGTCAAGCCGGTGTACGATCCCCGGCCGCTCTGACCCCTGTGCCTGGCCCAGCTCATCGAAGTGCCAGGCGAGCGCATTGACCAGCGTACCCGTCCAGTTTCCCTGGGCTGGATGCACGACCAGGCCTGCCGGCTTGGATAATACGATGAGGTCGTCATCCTCGTAGCGGATATCAAGAGGGATCGGCTCCGGCATGATGTCAAAGCCTGGTCTGCCAGGACCGACATCAGCCTCGACGTCTGCGCTGATGACATCACCGGGCGCCACACGATAGTTCTTGTTGGCCGTCTGGCCGTTGACCGTAACATGAGCCGCCTCGATCAGGCGGGCAGCCGCCGACCTGCTGACAAACTCCGGCCAGGACGTCAGGACAGCATCCAGGCGCTGCCCGACTTGCTGCTCGTCTGCCGTACGCTGGACAACACTCACGGGCGCTCATCGCTTTCGGTTTCTGCGCCCTGCCGGGGCCCCTCTGCTCCCTGTTCACTCTTCTCGGCCGCATTTCGTTTCTTCGAGCTGAGTTCAGTCAACCCATCAAAAAAGATGAACCATATGCCGAAGATGATAACGCCAAAGGTCATGCACATGTCGGCAATGTTAAAGATCGCGAACGGGAAAAAGGTCACGTTGATAAGGTCATAGACCGCGCCGAACACCACGCGATCGATGAGGTTGCCGACGCCGCCCGCCGCGATCAGCGCCGTGCTGATAACCGGCAGGGGTGTGCGCGGATGCTCATACAGCCAGAAAAAGATAAGAAAGGCCGCCATCAGGACCGCGACCACGTAGAAGACTTGCATCTGGCCACGCAGTATCGAGAATGCGGCGCCGTAGTTCTGAATTGAGCGCAGATAGAACAGCCCAGGGATGACCGTGATCGTCTTTCCCAACGGGATGAAGACACGCTGTACCTGCTTCAGCACCTGGTCTGCGGCGAGCATGCCCAACGCAATACCGATAAACCAGCGCCCCGGAAAACGCATTTTCTGTTCCAACCAGGTCCTTAGAGACACGATCGCTCCTTACTCGGCGGTCGGGCGACCATCCAGGCTGAAACCTATCTCATGTAAGGTCGCCGCGCAGCGCGGGCAGACCTCGGGATAGGTAGCGTCAGTCCCCAGCGTGCGATAGTTCCAGCAGCGCGGGCACTTCTCCTGTGTCGTGTGTGCGACTTCGACCTGGGTCTCACTTGCCGTGACCAGCTCTGCGTCCTCGCTCACCGTCACGCCAGCAACGATGAAGTACTCCTGTAAGGTCTCAGGTGTGCGCGTGTGAAGGAGCGCAGCCGTCGCAGGATCGCAGGTGAGCCGCAGCTCGGCCTCCTGGGACTTGCCAACGACCTGGGCGTCACGCGCTTCCTCCAGCGCTTTGGTGACCTGCTCGCGCACGCGACGCAGCGCCGCAAACGCGGCAGATATCGCGGTGGCCTCCTCGTCACAGAGGCGGACCTCAAGCTCAGGCCAGTCGCAAAGATGCACTGAAGATGCGCCCTGCTTGTAGCTGTCTGGCATGAAGCTCCAGACCTCATCGGTCGTAAACGCCAGCGTGGGAGCATAGACGCACACAAAGACCTGGAGCAGCTCATAGAGCACGGTCTGCGCGCTGCGGCGCAGAGGACTGTCGGGCGCCTCAGCGTAAAGGCGATCCTTCAGCAGGTCGAGATAGGTGGCGGAAAGCTCCGTGAGGTAATCGGCAGCTGTGCGTTGCGCCACATGAAACTCCCAGTTATCATTGGCCGCCGTGATCTGGGTCAACACCTCGCGCAGACGGATCAGTTCGGCTTTATCGACCTCCTGAAGCGCGGCATGCTCGACCGCGTCATTCGGCTCAAAGCCGTCGAGATTGGAAAGCAGGAAGCGGAAGGTATTGCGGATCTTGCGATAGGACTCACTGATACGTGCCAGGATCTCGTCGGAGATGCCCACGTCCTGCGAGAAATCAGTCGCGGCAACCCAGAGGCGGATGATGTCGGCGCCATACTGGTCAGCCACGTCAATCGGCGAGATCGTATTGCCGATGGACTTGCTCATCTTGCGGCCCTCGCCATCAACCGTAAAGCCATGCGTAAGCAGGTTTTCAAAGGGCGGACACCCATAAGCGGCTTCGCTTGTCAGGTAGGCGGCCTGAAACCAACCGCGGTGCTGGTCTGAGCCTTCCATATAGAGCTGTGCCGGGAAGTTCAGCTCCGGGCGTGTCTGTAACACGGAGGTGTGGCTCACGCCAGACTCCCACCAGACGTCAACGATGTCGGACTCGGGAATCAGCTCCGTGCAGCCACAGTCCGGGCAAGCCGTGCCCTCAGGCAGATACTCGGCGGGGTCCTTGATGAACCAGGCGTCGGCGCCTTCGGACTCGAAGAGCGCGATGATGGCGTCAAAGGTCGCCTCATTGGCAACGACCGCGCCGCACTTTTTGCAATGATGCACAGGGATCGGCACGCCCCAGCTGCGCTGGCGCGAGATGCACCAGTCAGGGCGGTCAGCGATCATCGCTCCCATGCGATTGCGTGACCAGGCAGGGATCCAGCGGAACCGGTCAAAGCCCTCCAGACAGCGCTCGCGCAGGCCAGTGTCTTCCATTGACACGAACCATTGCTCAGTCGCGCGGAAGATGACCGGCTTCTTGCAACGCCAGCAGTGCGGGTAGCTGTGCGTAAAAGTTGTGCTGGCAAGCAGGATGCCCGCCTCGCGTAGCCACGCGATGATGTGGTCGTTAGCCTCAAAGACCTCAAGGCCCTCAAAGGGACCGCCGCCCGCGTCAAAGACGCCGCTGTCATCGACTGGCATCTTGGTCGGCAGATGGTAGCGCTGGCCCGTCAGATAGTCCTCCTGGCCATGCCCGGGAGCCGTATGGACAGCGCCCGTACCCGTGGTAAGTTCAACATAAGAAGCGGTGACGATCACGCCCTGCTCATCAG
>WRFR01000036.1 GCA_009778715.1 Coriobacteriia bacterium
AGGCTCAGGCGTTGTAGCCGGCTTAGTAGGTTCAGTCGGCGTTGTCTCTGAAGGCGCGCTCTGCGTTGACTCAGAAGAGGTGTCGACTGCTCGCGAGGTAGTCGGTGATGTCCCTAACACAAGTATGACCGCCAAAGCGATCATTAGCACCCGTGAAAGCAAGGGCCTTTTTACAGACGTCATAAGATTATTCCCTTCTCCCTGCACCTTCCCTAGTAGGTACAGTCCCCAATAGAGATGCCAAAATTACCGTCAGACATATACGATCTGCTGTCTGAGGGCATAAAGCACCACGTTCTTTATTAGACTCCTTTTATCTCAATACTGCAAGCCTGTAATTCATGAATTAACTATTGGAATAATTGCTTAATATTTAGAATGTATATTCTGTTGTACTAAACAGCGCTTATGAGGTTTGAATTTTATGCAATAATTCCAAATGTTTTAAGGCGGAACTCTATTCCTGAACGTACCTGCTCACTATTTTTTATTAGAAAGTAACAATTTTCTTAATCACCTATAAGCGAGCGCTCAGCGGCACTTCAAGGCCGTGATCCTGCATCAGCTCGCGGTCACTCATGATCGCATGCGCCTCGCCGTCTGCCACCAGGCGGCCTTCGTCGATGACCAGTGCGCGGTCGCAAAGCTCCCAGGCGGCGTCAAGGTCGTGAGTCGCCATCAGCAGGGTCACCTCCAGGCCCCGCAGGAAATCCAGCATCTCCGTGCGGCCCCGTGGATCGAGGTTGCTTGTGGGTTCGTCCAGCACCAGCACGGCTGGTTCCATAGCCAGTACTGCGGCAATCGCAGCTCGCTTCTTTTGCCCAAAGCTCAAGTGCATGCCAGGCTTGCTCTCCAATCCCTCAAGGCCCGTCGTCGCAAGCGCGCGCGACACGCGATCCTGCACTTGCTCCTCATCCAGGCCCAGGTTACGTGGCCCGAAAGCAATATCATCTGCGATAGTCGTCATGAAAAGCATATTATCGGGATCCTGGAAAACGATGCCTATACGCTGGCGTACCGTGACCAGTGTCTGGGGGGTCAGCGGTACATCCTCGATCAGCACGCAGCCGGTCTGCGCCGTGATGATGCCATTGAGGTGCGCGATCAGCGTGGACTTGCCCGCACCGTTGGGGCCAAGCAACGCGATCCGTTGCTCATGGCGCAGCAGGACACTGATGTCACGAAGCGCCTCGGTGCCATCCGGGTACTGGTAGCTGATGTTTTGTAACTCTATAGCGTTAGCTTCGCAGTGCATGCATTCTCCTTAGGTGATAAAACTACCCCTGGGGTGGTTTTGTCACATTCTTATATCACCAGCCGCGAGGCGACCAGAATGATCCCTACTGCCAGCGCGCCAACTACCAGCGTTGTCTCGCGTATCGACCAGCGTTGCGACCCGCCATCTGGCAGCCGCCCCGTGTAGCCACGCGAGACCATGGCGCGATGGACCTCCTCGCCCCGCTCATAAGCGCGCACAAACAGATTGCCCCCCAGCGAGCCGTACAGGCGCACCCGGGCCCAGCCCCGCAAGGTCGGCGCGCGTGACGCCAGTGCCTGTTGCATCTGGCGCAGCTCCTCGCGAAACACCGCGCTGAAGCGGTAGATGAAGCTGACGAGCATCAGCATGACTGCTGGCAGACGCAGGTCAGCCAGGCCCTCGATGACCTGCGAGGGCGTGCTGGAGCGATTGACCGTGCTCACAATAAACGCTGAGAGAAAGGCCTTCGACATGATCTCCGCGATACGGGGCCAGCCGAGCACGTAAGCCTGCGCGATCCCGTGTGCCGTAAGGTTGGTCGCAAGCGAGAGCGGCGAGAAGACCGCAATCACTCCCGCGAAAAGCAACACCAGCGCAGCGCTGCGCCAGACCTTACGCAGAGGCGCCCCGAGAAGCCGGGCGACAAACGACAGAACCAGCAACAACAGCAGAAATGCCACCAGATTAAACCCCGGCAGAAGCACCACGAACAGGATCAACGCAAAGCCTGCGACCAGCTTGCCGTGAGCGCTCACATGGGCCTTGCGCCGGAAGGGCAGTAGGACAAGCGCGAGCAAGGCCGCTACCAGCGCCACGCCGATCAGGCCCGCGATGACGGTCGGCACTGATCCGGTCAGTCCGCGCACCTCGTAGCCAGCGAAGACCGTGCCCTTGCCCAGTAGCGACGGAGCGTTCTCGACCGCGGCGGTGTTGCCGATCTGCTGGCTGAAGTACACGTGCTCCAACCCGTCCGGATACTTGCTTGCAGCCCAGGAGAACCCCGCCGCCCCGATCGCCAGCGCCGCCAGGACGATGACGACCGGCCGCAGCGAGCGCGACCGTGACAAGGGGTCAGGTACTTTGTCATCTGATGACAAAGTACCTGACCCCTTGTCACCACGTGAAAGCAGATCCGGGCGTACAAGCGCCAGATAGCCCACAATGCCGCCCGTAATGACCGCCTCACCGATGCCGATGATCATATGCACGCCGAGCATCGCCGGCAGGATGAGCGCGGGTTTCGCGTTGCCCGAAATAATGATCTCAAGCGAGCAGGCCAGCGCAGCTGCCATTGTGCCAGCCCAGGCGCCCAGCGCTGCTCCACCGATGCGCGCGCTGCGCGGGACCGACTCTTCCCCACGCCGACGCGCCGCGATCCAGCAGACCAGGCGATAGATCCCCCAACCGACCAGCGCGGCAATGATGCCCATGTTCAGCAGGTTTGCCCCATAGGCCAGAATGCCTCCGTCAGAGAACACAAGCGCCTGAATGCCCAGCACCGCCGCCATGACGATGACCGCGGGCCAGAATCCGACCACGATCGCTGCAAGCGCCGCGCCCAGAAAGTGCCCCGAAGTCCCACCCGCCACCGGGAAGTTCAGCATCTGCAGCGCAAAGATGAGCGCGCCAAGGACCGCCATGAGCACGATCTTCTGCTCGGAAAGATGCTTCTTGACCCAGGCGGTCGCATAGGTGATAAGCCCCACAGCGCCTACGTCGGTCAGCAGCGCCACTGGCGTCGAAAGCATTCCGTCTGGCAGGTGCACTGCGCTTCCTTTCTGCTGGGGCCGAGGCGACAGAGGGACAGTCCCCCTGTCACGCCATTGTCATTGTCGTGGCGTAACACGAATGTACTAAATAGTAACACTCTCCTACCGGACGCGTCCAGTTCATCGGTCAGAAATGGTAGCGAACGGCTACTTCCAACAGCAAAGTGGGGAAAAATGTATCAAGTGGATATTAGACGAGCAGCCCGCTCTTCAGGGGAAGAATAAGCGGGCTGCTCTCTCTCGAGAATATGATTAGAGGCTACAGGTGAGGGGAGGTAAAACCTCTAGTCACTAAGTTGGGTGCGCTTGCGACGACGCAGGACAGCGAGCAACGCTACTCCGGCGGCGGCAAACATAGTTGGGATGGTCAAGATGATACTGTCGCCTGTCTGGGGCAGGGCGCCTAGAGGCGAGGTTGGCGTCACCAGCGTGCGCGTCGGAATGTAAAGAGTGGGATCGCCATCCTCATCGACACCCCACTTCATACCAGCGGGAGGCGTGGGAAGAAGCTTCCTCTGCGCAGCAGTGGCCGGTGTGACCTTCGCACTTTTAGGTTCGACAAAGATCATGATAGTCTTGAACGGCGCAGACAGCCCCGGCGTGTCCTTAACATTAAGTTGAATCCGATAGCCATCGCCTGACGGGTAGTTTGCGACGGTCCACTTGATGTTGCCATAGCCAGAGGCGTTTAACTTAGAGAGCGGGATGTTCTCTTCAGCATCAGTGATCGATACGCCTGCCAGGCGCAGGATATCTACGATAGTAAGCTTAATGGGCTGGCGCACATAGAGCACAGGACGTTTCACATTGATCACTGGAGCGGTATCGGGGTAGTAGACATGAACCCACTAACGCATTTTCACCGCAGTACACGGCCGGGTCGACAAAGGTCTTTCCCTTTGCGCCCCACGTGTCCCGCGTGTCCCGCGTTGACACAGATGTACCCTGAGAAGTGGCTGGATCTTCAGCCAGAGCAGAATTCTCCCCCATGTTTATATTTCCCCTAGAAGTAATAACGTACCATCCCTTTTACTTTACTACAGACTACCGGTTGCTCTGTCCTCCCTGTTTTGTCTTAAAGACGACAGAAATGAACAAAACCTTTCAGGATTTTTCAGATTTTTTTGGAAAAGTTTTGCGGGGAAGGTATTGGCACGGAACAGCTGAGGTCCCGCCCGCCTCACAGGTAAGAGAGCGGAATCGATTTGTCATCCCCCTGGATCGTGACCAGGTCATCATAGAGACAGACCACTCCGCCAGGTCCACGTTTGATCATCGGTATCTTGTCGATAAGAGTGAACCGCGCAATGTCGGACCGCGACGGATCAGCATGTTTCTTTATCTCGATCGGATGATAAACGTCGCCATTTGCGATCAGAAGGTCAATCTCGTTGCCATCTTTATCGCGATAGAAATATAAGGGGAGATCAAGCACTCCCTTGTTGCGATAACTCTTGATGACCTCCCCAACGACGAACGTCTCAAAGAAAGCGCCCGCCATTGCTCCGTTCTTCAGAACCTCTGGGGTGTTCCATCGAGTAAGATAGGCCGCAAGCCCTGTATCGAGGAAATAAAGCTTCGGCGCCTTGATCGCCCGCTTTGTAATGTTGTTATGATAAGGCTGGAGAAGGAACACCAGGTCTGAGGTAACAAGGATAGAGAGCCAGCGCTGCGCCGTCGGAGCGCTGACGCCAACCTCCCGAGCAATCGATGAAAGGTTCAGGAGCTGTGCGGTGCGACCTGCTATCACTGTCATGAATTGCATGAATTTCACCTCATCGCCGACCTGAGCCAAGTTACGCACATCACGCTCAATATAAGTTTTGATATAAGCCGCAAAGAACATCTGCCAATCGAAATCTGGGTTAGCGCAAAGTTCTGGGAAACTTCCCCTATGAATTATGTTCCACACCTCTGCATAGGGGATTTCCGTACGCTTTTTTGCGCGTGCGTTCAGATAGTGTTCAGTTGGCACAAAAGGATCGCGAAATGCAATCCCGAACAACTCCCGAAGTGAAAGCCCTGGTAGAGTCAGTATTCCTAATCGCCCTGCCAGGGACTCGCTGACGTTTTGCATCATCTCGTATTGTTGAGATCCTGAGAGAAAAAACTGCCCTTTTCTTTTCCCCTCATCCAGTATGATTTTAATGCCCGGGAAAAGTGTAGGCGCATACTGTACCTCGTCGATAAAAACGGGAGGCGGGTTGTCTTTCAGAAATGTCCCACTTTGCAGACGCGCGTTCTGGAGCTGTATCGTATCATCAAGAGTGACATAGCCGATATCACCGGTGAACTCTTTAAGCAACGTGGTCTTCCCGACCTGGCGCGCACCGGTGACCAACACGGCCCCGAACATCTTTGCTAAAGTGCCAAGGGCTTCATACGCATGGCGTTTATAAAACAAGACAGGCCTCACTTTCGGCTAATTTAATATCTGATATTAAAATAGCTGAATCTATGCATGCTGTCAACATTCCTGCAAGCGCTTTGTGGTTACATGTTACGATTATTTAACTATGAAGGCGCTTAAACTGCATATCACCGGGATAGTCCAGGGGGTCGGATTCAGGCCTTATGTCTATCGTCTTGCCACAACGTTTAAACTCTGTGGCTGGGTGCTTAATGCGAGCGACGGGGTGCATGTCTTTGTTGAAGGGCCGAGCTCTATGGTCACGCGCTTTGCTGCGGCGATCGAGGTCGATCCACCGGCAGCGTCGCGCATCGAGCACGTTGAGGCCCTGGCGGCCGAGCCCGAGGGCTTCGCCAGCTTCGAGATCCGCGAATCAGAGGCGGACGCGGCCCTGCGGACCTTCATCTCGCCTGACCTCGCCACCTGCCCGGCCTGCCTGGCCGAGCTCTTCGACGAGAACGACCGCCGCTATCGCTACCCCTTCATCAACTGCACGGACTGTGGCCCACGCTTCACGATCATCGAGGATACCCCCTACGACCGGCCGCTCACGACCATGCGCGACTTCGAGATGTGCCCGGAGTGCGCCACCGAGTATGCCGACCCTCAGGACCGCCGCTTCCACGCGCAGCCAGACGCCTGTTTCACCTGCGGGCCGCGCCTGTATCTTAACTCCAACTCCAACCAGATGACTGTCGAGAAGGACTGGGCCTGGACCCCCTCGGTCGAGAGTAGCCCCCGCCCCCAGCGTGACGCCAAAGGAGAGCTCGTCCGCAGTAACTCGCTTATCCTTGAAGCAAGCGAGGCCCTGCATAACGAGCAGATACTGGCCATCAAGGGGCTGGGCGGATTCCAGTTGGCCTGCAATGCGCGCAACGAGACAGTCGTACGTCGCCTGCGCGAGCGCAAGCACCGCTGGGGCAAACCGCTCGCGCTGATGTTTCCGAATATCGAGCTGGCCGAGCGCTACTGTGAGATCAGCCCGACGGAGCGTGACCTGCTGCTCTCGCCCGCGCACCCCATCGTCTTGCTGCGCCGCCGCACCGATGAGGACGCCGCTGACCTCGCGCCCTCCATCGCGCCCGGCCTGGCCGAGATCGGGGTCATGCTGCCGGCTACTCCCCTGCACCATCTGCTGGCTGACGAATTCTACGGGCCGATGATCATGACGAGCGGCAATATCAGCGAGGAGCCTATCGTGACCGATAACGCCGCCGCGCTGGAGACCCTGTCGCCCATCGCCGACCTGTTTTTGATGCACGACCGGCCGATCTATGCGCGCTACGATGACAGCGTCGTGCGCGTGGTCGAAGGCCGCACCTATATGATCCGGCGCGCGCGCGGCTATGCGCCCGAGCCTTTGATCGTGCCGTTTACCTCTGAGAGCGCTATCCTCGCGGTCGGACCAGAGCAGAAGAACACCTTCACGCTGCTGGATGGAGAGGCGGCGTTTGTGTCGCAGCACATCGGTGACCTGGAGAACTTGTCCACACTGGAAGCCTTTGAGGAGGCCGAGCAGCTTTACGAGCGGCTTTTCAAGATCACACCTGATACGATCGCCTACGACTTGCATCCTGACTACCTGTCGACCAAGTGGGCCCAGGTAAAGGTCGACGAAGCAGGCGAAAAGTACCCGTTGACCACCTGCGGCGTGCAGCACCATCACGCTCACATTGCCGCGGCCTGCGCAGAGCACGGCATCGAGGGTGGCGCGATCGGCATCGCCTTCGACGGGACCGGCTATGGCGCCGACCGTACGATCTGGGGTGGCGAGGTGCTCATCAGCACGTACACCGACGCCCTGCGTTTCTCCCATCTGGCGCCCTTCGCGCTGCCGGGCGGCGCGGGCGCGATCAAGCGCCCTGTGCGCGTAGCCCTGGCGCTGCTCGACCAGTACGGGTTACTTGACCATCCGGGCGCCGCCGCCCTGCGCGCGCGGCTGGAGCCCCATGAAGAAGCGACCACGCTGACTATGATCCACAACAACCTGAACAGCCCGTTGACCTCGTCAATGGGGCGCCTGTTTGATGCCGTTGCGGCGCTGCTGGGCATCACTGATGACGCGGCCTTCGAAGGTTCGCCCGCGATGCTTTTGGAAGCCGCGGCTCCCGCCGACCTCCATGAGCGCCCGACGCCGCCGCACTACCGTTTCTCACTTGACGAAGAGGGCGTCTTTTCTCCGGCTCCCCTGCTGGAAGCCCTGCTTGGCGACCTGGTCCTGCTGCAGGAAGATCCCGACACCTTGCTGACGATCGGCGAGCTCTCACGGCGCTTCCACGAGGCAGTGGTCAACCTGATCGGGGAGGTGTCCACCAAAGCGGCGCGCGAAACTGAGCTTGATACGGTGGCGCTCTCGGGCGGCTGTTTCATGAACCGGCTCCTGCTCACCGGCGCGCGCGAAGTACTCGAAGCCCGTGGGCTGCGTGTCATCACCAATGAGAAGCTACCAGTCAACGATGGCTGTATCTCCTTCGGACAGGCAGTGGTTGCCTGGGCGCGACTGCATGCGCCACAATGGGGAGAGATAGAACTTGAAGAACTTGAAGGATAGAGGTTAATTGTATGTGTCTTGCCGTTCCGGCTCATATCACCGAGAAGAAGAGTGACCAAAAAGCTACCGTCGATATCTTAGGATTGACGCGCGATATTTCGTTGGACTTGCTCCCCGACGCCAAAGCGGGCGACTGGGTTTTGGTCCATGCTGGTTTTGGGATCGAGATCGTTGACGAAGCCGACGCACTCGAGACCATCGAGCTGATCGAGCAGATGCCTGTGGGCTTTGAGCCTACCGAGGTACCCGAGGCTTTCCAGGAGCTGGGGTATGAGCCTGAAAAACGCAGCGACTATATCAAGCCCGCTGACTCCGGCAAGGGCTCTGTTGAAGAGGTGGGAGCGCCCCATGAGTGAGGAGACCCCGACCTTCGACCTGAGTGCGTTTCGTGATCCTGCGCTGGCGCACAAACTGATAGAGCGTATCTCTGAGCTGGCCGCCGCGTTGGGAGAGACCGAGCGTTTTGAGGGGCGGCCCATCAAGCTGATGGAAGTCTGCGGGACCCACACGATGGCCATCGCAAAAGCAGGCCTGCGCTCCGTGATGCCCGACAACATCGTCCTGAGCTCTGGGCCGGGCTGCCCGGTCTGCGTGACCGCAAACCCCGATATCGACCTGGCTATCGAAGTGGCCAAGCAGCCAGGCGTGATCCTGACCACCTTCGGTGACATGATCAAAGTTCCTGGATCGTGGACCTCGCTTGCACAGGAAAAAGCGCGCGGCGCTGATGTCCGCGTAGTCTATTCGCCACTGGACGCCCTGGCACTGGCGGCAGATACGCCGGATAAGCTGGTCGTGTTTGTAAGCGTCGGTTTTGAGACGACCACCCCGATCATAGCGGCCAGCGTGAAGCGCGCGGCGGCGGCAGGGCTTGAAAACTTCTGCATCCTGGCCGCGAACAAGACCGTGCCGGAGGCTCTGCGCGCTCTGGCCGGAGACCCCGAGGTCGGCATCGACGCGCTGATCCTGCCGGGTCATGTTTCGACCATCATCGGCACGGCGCCCTATGAGTTTTTGGCCGATGAGTTTGGCGTGCCCGGCGTGGTCACGGGTTTTGAGCCCGTGGACGTGCTGCTGGGAATCGAGGAGCTTTTGAGCAGCTTGCTGGAGATCACCCGCGGAGGCTCAGCAAAGATCAGCATCGCCTACGAGCGTGCGGTCAAGCCTGAAGGCAACGTTGTGGCGGTCGACCTGATGAACGAGATATTTATGCCCTGCGACGTCGCCTGGCGCGGGCTGGGCGTCATCCCGGGTACCGGCCTGAAGCTGCGCGAACCCTACGGTCGCTTCGACGCAACGGTACGCGTACCCGTCGAGCCACCTGAGTCGCGCGAAACACCCGGCTGCCAGTGTGGTCAGGTGCTGCGCGGCATCATCGCGCCACCCGAGTGCCGCCTGTTTGGCCGTGCCTGCGTGCCCGAGCATCCGGTAGGACCCTGCATGGTATCGAGCGAAGGAAGCTGCGCTGCCTTCTACCGCTATCGAAGTGTCGAGGAGGCATAGCATGGCAGATACGTTTGATGCAGTACAGCTTGCCCACGGATCGGGCGGGTCACTCATGCGCGCGCTGATCGAGGAAGTCATCGCGGCGGAGTTCTCCGACGTACAGCTGGAGGATGCGGCGACGTTGAGCTTTCCAGAGGCGACCGGCGCGGCCAGCGACGTGCGCCTGAGTTTCTCGACCGACACCTTTGTGGTCCATCCCCTGTTCTTCCCCGGTGGTGACATCGGGCACCTGGCTGTCTGTGGAACCGTCAACGATGTGGCCACGGCCGGCGCGATCCCGCGCTATCTGTCTGTGGGCTTCGTGCTCGAAGAAGGACTGCCCATCGAGGACCTGAAGCGCATCCTCCGCTCGATGTGTGAAGTCGCGCGCGAGGCAAACGTAGCGCTGGTCACCGGCGACACAAAGGTCGTCGGGCGTGGCCAGGGCGACGGCATCTTTATCAACACAAGCGGTATCGGCGTGATCCGCCCCGGGCTTGAACTTTCTGCCAGCAACGTGCAGGTAGGCGACAAGATACTGCTCTCGGGCAGCCTTGGCGATCACGGCATCTGCATCGTAAGCGTGCGTGAGGGCCTGGAGTTCGGTACCAATATCACGACCGACGCCGCACCGCTTTCCGGGCTCATCGCTGGCGTACTTGACGCCGCGCCCCACACCCGCTGCTTCCGGGATCCCACGCGAGGCGGGCTGGCGTCCACACTCAACGAGATCGCGGACAGCTCTGGCGTTGCGATGGCCGTTGAAGAAGACGCCGTGCCCGTCCATGACCAGGTGCGTGGCGCCTGCGAGATGCTCGGCTACGACGTGTTTCAGGTCGCCAACGAGGGCAAGATGGTCGCCTTCGTGCCAGCTGACGAGGCAGAAGCGGCGCTGGCTGCCATGCGCGCTGATCGCTACGGCGCTGAAGCCGCGATCATCGGCGAGGTCGTTGAGGGAACTGCCGGGCGCGTCGCCCTGCGCAACACCTTCGGCGCGACCCGCATCATGGATACGCTCGTGGGCGAGCAGCTTCCCCGCATCTGCTAATAAGTTACGGCGCTCTGTCGCTCTGCCTGAGGGCGTTGGACTGCACTCAGCAAATCGGCCAAGGGCAAAAGCCCGTGGTCTCATGCTTCGTTTGTCCGCCTACTCAGCCAAAATGACAGAGCGCCTCCTTCTAACTGCTCTGTTACCGATAGTTATGCGCGCCGGCGACGTGGGCGCAGGACAAACGACAAGGCGCCCGCAACGGCCACTACCCACGGAGTGAAGAACAACACGCTGTCTCCCGTGTCGGGCAAAGACGAGCCTGGCGGAGTCTTCTTGTCCTGGGTACCGATAGCCGTATACAAAGCCGTGATGGTCGTATCTTTTGTGATGTTGGTCCCATCACTGCTCCAACCGATAAAGCGGTAACCTGGGCGGCTCGGATCCGCAGGAGGTATGGCGTTGCCGCCATCTGCGACTTCTTGAGTTGAAAGGATCGTGCCGTCATAGTCGACATAAGTGACTTTGTGCTTGACTACGACAGGAGCTTCGGTCAGTCCATGATAGGTGGTATTGGTTGCAGTCGACCGTACCTGGGCTGTGTTCTCGAAAACGGTACCGACCGGTAGAGTCGAGCTGATCGTATCTACTGTTACAGATACTGAGACATCGGCGGGAAGCATCGCATTAGGAACACTCCAGGTGATCGTCTGCCCACTGCGCTGCCACGTGATGGCGCTTGCTGCAGAAGCCGCGCTCTGAGTCCCCGTGATCGTTGAAGGCGTAATCGTTAAGCCATCAGGGATCGTATCAGTGATAGTTGTCTGGGGAGTAAACGGCACAGGCGGAAGGGGCGGAAGAGGCGCTTTTGGTGGAACAACCGGCAACGGTGCAGGCTGAGTACCAGAAGGGGCGCCTGCGACAGTCACGGTTCCAGCTGGAGGAGCGCCGTTTCCTACCAGTCCATATATCCAAGCCTGGTCAGCAGCAGTGCCGACGTACACTTTGAGATTCGTAGTATAGGGGAACATAGCAAGGGAATAAGTGATCGTCGCGTTGCTGAAGACTCCGCTCTCTATATGGATCTCAGCAAGCGAATCGCTCAAGAACATCTGTTGCACACCTGTCCCTCCTGGAGCAGCTCCGATCTTCCACCAGCTCAGATCAAGAGTAACAGGCGTTGTTGAAGTCCGAGCAAAGTAGTAGAACATCATGCTCATGTTCGTAACTTTCGAAACATCGAAGTGCGTCAGGTCCAGGGTCGGCGGCGTCAGCGTATGTTGAGCATAATTCGAGAACATGCCACTCATATCGGTGACCTGCGAGGTGTCGAAGTGGGTCAAGTCCAGGGTCGGCGGTGTTGCTGAGTTATTTGAAAACCCACCGAACATGTTGCTCATGTTCGTTACCTGCGAGGTGTCGAAGTGGGTCAAGTCCAGGGTCGGCGGCGTCGTTGAGGCACTTGAAAACCCGCCGAACATGCCACTCATATCGGTGACCTTCGACGTGTCGAAGTGAGTCAAGTCCAGGGTCGGCGGCATCGTTGAGTTGTAACCACCAAACCCACTGAACATGTTGCTCATGTTCGTTACCTGCGAGGTGTCGAAGTGGGCCAAGTCCAGGGTCAGCGGCGTTGCTGAGTTACTTTCAAATCCAACGAACATGCCACTCATATCGGTGACCTTCGACGTGTCGAAGTGAGTCAGGTCCAGGGTCGGCGGCGTCGTTGAGGCATTTGCAAAATATTCGAACATGCCGCTCATATCGGTGACCTTCGACGTGTCAAAGTGAGTCAAGTCCAGGGTCGACGCCAATCCTGAGTTCTGTCCTGAGTTTTGATTAAAGTAACCGAACATGTGACTCATGTTCACGGCTTTATCCGTATGGAAATCAGTAAGATCTATCGTAGCAACATCGCTAAAACCATAGAATAAGTAAGAGTCACTCGGAGAGGCGCTCATCCAGACGCCACCCTGACCGCCAATATAGATATTATATTCTCCAGCCGTGGCACTTTCCGTAGCCCAAACAACGACCCGCTGG
>WRFR01000037.1 GCA_009778715.1 Coriobacteriia bacterium
ACTGTTGCCGGAAACATCGTATCAGGGACTGACCAGAAAACGCTCTGTCCTATGATCTGCCAGGTAATAGCGTTATCTGAAGGGGTGTCGCTCTGCGTCCCGGTAATAGAGCTCGGGTCAATGCTCAGGCCAGCAGGGATGGCGTCAGCGATAAAGGTCTGGGAGGCGCCCGACCCCGCTGAGTTGGTAACAGGAAGAGGCGGGATCAAAGTCACCGGCAGCGGCGCAGGCGGCGCACCAGTAGGCAGTCCTGCGGCGGTCACCGTCGGCGGCGCAGGTGAAAGCGCCAACATCCAGGTCCGATTTGCCGTTGTGTTTACTGTAACGGCCAAGCTTGCGTTCCCGTTAGTAAAAATGCCGCTGGTACCGGTGATCGTTGTGTTGCTGAAGACTCCGCTGTCCACGCGCAATACTGTGAGCTGGCGGCACCCACTAAACATGTTAGTCATATTGGTCCCACCTGTTGCGGCCCCAATCTTCCACCACCGCAAATCCAGGGTAAAGGGCGCTGTTGAGCTGTAGGCATATTGATAAAACATGAAGTCCATGTAAGTAACGTTTGAAACGTCGAAGCGGCTCAAATCCAGGGTCGGAGGCGTTGTCGCGCTGTAGGCATATTGATAAAACATATTGCTCAAGTACAAGACCCGGGACGTGTCGAAGTGAGTCAGATCCAGGATCGGAGGCGTTGTTGCGCTAAAAGCATAGTCATAAAACATCGAGTTCATGCTTATGACTTGCGAGGTGTCGAAGTGAGTCAGATCCAGGACTGGCGGCGCTATTGAGCTGTAGGCAAAACTCTGAAACATAAAGTCCATGTAGGTGACCTTGGTGGTATTGAAGTGGGTCAGATCCAAAGTCACGGGATCTGGCCCGGTCGCGCTGTAGGCGTAGTAGGCAAACATGTAGCTCATGTAGATGACGTTGGAGGTATCCATGTGGGTCAGATTCAGGGTCGGCGGTGTCAGCGAGTTGTAGGCATATTGGTAAAACATCGAGTTTGTGTTTATGACCTGCGAAGTGTCAAAGTGGGTCAGATCCAGGATCGGAGGCGTCGTTGCGTTGTAGGCATATTGGTAAAACATGTAGTCCATGTAGGTGACTTGAGCGGTAGCAAAGTGGCTCAAATCTAAGGTTGGGGGCGTTGTCAGGCTGGAGCCGACTGAAGCAAACATCCAGCTCATGTTTACGGCGCGGTCTGTGTGAAAGTTTGAAAAATCAATCGAGGCGACGTCAGAAAAGTTATTAAACAGGTAGGAGGTCACCGGAGAAGAACTCATCCAGACGCCACCCTGGCCTCCCACGAAAAGGTCATAGTGTCCCGCGACAGCGCTGGCGGTGACCCAGGTGACTACTCTCTGGTCAACAAGGTCAGGGTTAAGCGACGGGTCCGTCTCGGTCGCGTCCCAGGCTTTCAGTATCGGCTTGCCCGCCCAGACAGAATTATACAAAGCCAGAAATTGGTCTACGGCTGTATTGGGCTTGAGGTTTATCGGGAGATTTACAAAGGTGATCGTTGCGACCTGGCTCTTTTGGACTTGCGGAGTTCCGGTACTCTGGTTCCACCAGGTCGTATCGGTAGCGTCGCCATTATTGCCCTGCATCATCATAGGCAGCGCAGAGGAGGGCGCATAGGCTGTGATGCTGTATTCGATCTGGTCCCCCGCTATTACTGGGACAGGCGTATCAGTCGTGCCGTTGCTCCACGCCCCATTGTTTACCCGGGCGTTGTTCTCGGGTGCTGTTACACTGGGATCTGCGGCCTTAGCTGTCTTTGGGGACGCGCTGCCCACAATGCTTAAAATCATCGCGCCTGCCAGCATAAAGCTGACCGCACGCCGAAGCAGCGCCCTCTTTTTGTGCTTTGTTGCCTGTCGTTTCATCACTTTCCTTATTTTACGATTATGATGGTGACGATTCGAGTTTTCGCCTGTGTCCCTTCCGCATCTGTCGCATGGAGGAACGCCTTCCAGACACCTGTCAGCGCGGTATTGATATTTTCAAGATTGGTAACTGTTACTGGAACCGGTCGGCCTTCAGCGTCAGAGGCAGACGCGCCCGTATCGGTAAGAATAATAGCCGCGGTGAGCGCGGCGCCCTGGGGATACGTAAGCTGCGAGTTCTGAATAATGATCGTAGGAGGCGTCGGAACCGGGGCCGACGTTACGGAAACAACTGGCGCTGCGGGCTGTGCGGGAGTTGGCTTTGAGACTGCCGGAGCAGAATGGTCTGAGAAAGTCGAAACATCGGTGGTTTTTTCGGTCGGCGTTGATTCTTCAGAGGGCGGTGTGTCAGAGGTGGCGGGCGCCGTTGGGTTTTGCTTAGCGGTTTGAGTTTTTGTTGGTGGTGGGGTGGAGCCAGAAACGGTAGCGCGCCATAAAGCATAACCGCCGCCAGCCAGTAACAGAATTGCGGCTAAGCAAACGACGACCTTTACGCCAGTTGACATCATGCCCTTTGTTCCTGCTGATTCAATGGCAGACGCGCCCGGATCTTTTGCGACCTTTTGCATGAATGTCTCAGCGCGTGTGCTTGCCACCGAATTCAGCTGCCCGCTCTTCATCATCGGCAGCAGCGCTAAACCAAGGAATTGTTCGGCCTGTTGCTGCGCCGCGCTTATCTTGCATTGACGGAAATCTTCGTCGAGCACTTGTGAGAGTATGGGCTGTTTTGCCGGTGGGGTCAGCGTAGCAGCCGAAGGACCTTCCTGCTGTTGTGCGCCTAACTGTACGGCTAAAGCTGCCCGCGCGTCATAAAGGCGCTTACGCACGGCAACCGGCCGAAGTCCTAAAATGTCGGCTATTTCGTTGGTTGAAAAATCGGCAAAGTAATAGAGGATAATAGCTTCGCGCTGAGCGTCGGTAAGCTGGCGAATCGTTTGCTGGATCTGACCATGGCTTTCTTCGTCAAGCATGATGTTTTCTGGCAGAAACTCCTCCTCGTCTGCAATATCAGTAGATGAATCGTTCCATTCGGACTGGGCCAGCGAGGTAAAGGGGATCTCTTTATCACCAGAATGTCGATGGGCATCCGCGATGCAGGTTGCCGCGATAGTATAGATCCATTTGTGAAAAGCCTTAGGCGCCTGCAGGTCGTTTAAATGAAGCATTATGTAGAGGAAGGTTTCCTGAGCAACGTCTTGCGCGTGGTCTTTGTCCCCTAATTGGCGCAGTGCAAAAAAATAAATGCCGGGGAAGTAAAGCTTATACAACTCGGCAAAAGCTTCGCCCGAGCCCTCCTGCGCGCGAAGCACCTGTTGTCCAACTTTTCTGTGATCAATTTGCACTCTAATTAAGCCCCCCTCATGTACGGTATTATGCACAATTAAATTAAAGGTGTGTTTTGTGGGCGCTTTGTTACCCCTATCATAAAAATTTTTAATAATTTGTTAAGTAATGGGTTGATCCTTCTGCAACAGCTCCTGCGCACCGGGGGTGACGGCCAGGCCGCCGCGCGCGGTTTCGCGCAAGCTGGGAGGCATTGAGTCCCCCACACGATGGGCGGCCATCACCACATCGTCGAGCGACAGCGGGAACTTCACGCCCGCAAGCGCTGCCTCGGTCGCAGCCAGGGCCACGGCAGTCCCGGTCAGGTTGCGCATGACGCAGGGGATCTCCACGAGTCCGCCGACCGGATCGCAGACCAGTCCGAGCTGCCCTTGCATGGCGATTGCGGCGGCGTGGCCTACCTGCTCGCTGTTGCCTCCTGACAGGTAGCAGAGTGCGCCGGCCGCCATGCTGGCGCCAGTCCCGATCTCTGCCTGGCAGCCCCCCGCGGCGCCGGACAACGTCGAGGCGGCGGCATAGACGGCGCCGATGGCGCCGGCAACCGCCAGCGCGTCGACTAGCTGCTCGTCGCTGATGCCATGAGCGTCGGCGAAAGGTATCAGTACTCCGGGAAGGACGCCTGACGCGCCGGCGGTCGGGGCGGCGACGATGCGCCCCATCGCGGCGTTGACCTCAGCGGTGGCAACCGCTGACCCGATGGCGCGCGTGAACATTCCATGTCCTGCTCCCAGGGTATCGGCGCGCGCCAGGAGCAGCGCGCCGTCGCCGCCCGTCATGCCGCTGCGGCTGCGCAGCCCCGGCTCGGCGCCGCGGGCGATGGCCTCACGCATGGTGGCCAGCGCTGCCCGTAGCCGCTCGCGCACAGCCGTGATTTCCTCGCCGGTATCGGTCGCTTCACATTCCAAGGCTGCCGCCGCCAGGTCACCGGAGAAGTCCTGCTCGGCTGCCGCCTGCAGGGAGGCAAAACTCAGATAGGCCATGAGATAAGTTCTCCTCACTTCTTAATTAGCAGCGCCATCCCGCGCTGGAGCGTTGCTTCCGGCATACTGCCGATGACCTTGCCATAGCTGCGCCCGTAAGCGTCCAAAAAGACGGTCTCGGGGATGCCTGTGACGCCAAATAGGGTCGTGGCGTCGCCGCCCTCGTCAAAATAGAGCGGGAAGGTATAGCCGTTGTCCTTACAGAACTTTTGTACGCTGGCTACTGTGTCGCCCTGGCCGCCCACATTGAGCATGATGAAGTTGACGTCGTTGCCGTAGCGGTCATACATCTTCTGAAACGAATCCAGCTCTGCGCGGCAAGGCGCGCACCAACTAGCCCAGAAGTTGATAATGGTCGGAAGCCCCCTGAACCCAGACAGGGTCAGCGGAGCGCCATTGGCAGAGGTCAGCGTGAAATCGGGCACGCTTTCTGTGGCGGTACTTGCAAGGCCGGGGACTCCGACGCCTCCGCCGGACGTGCTCCCCGCACCGCTGTCTCCGACGCCGCCCGGGGGAGTGGTCGTGGTCTCGGCTGTCGCGGTCGTATCGGTTGAGGCGATGTTTGCGTGGTCCGCGCTCTGATTCTCGAAATGATTATATATCAGCAGGGCGCCTGCCAGCACGGCGACCAGTACGACGCCCAGTACCACGGGCATGACCCAGTTGCGGTTATTCTTCATATCGTTGCTCCTTTTGTCACACTACCAGCTTAACCTACCCAGCCAGGTGACCCAAGTACCAAACAAGCCGGTGACCAGAAGCAGCCCGACAACGATGAGCAGCGCCCCGGAGATCCGGGTAATCAGCTGCTGGTGGCGCATGAGTACGGCGATGCTTGCTTTCAGGCGCTCGATCAGCAGCGCGCTCAACACGAAGGGCAGCCCCAGGCCCAGCGAGTAGCAGAGCAGCAGTAGCGCGCCCTCGATCCAGGAAGCGCGATTGGCGGCCAGCATCAGCGCCGAGCCGAGGAAGGCGCCCACGCAGGGCGTCCAGGAGAGCGAGAAGCTCAGGCCGAATACGAACGAGCGCAGCAGGAAGGCGAGGCGGGCAGGGGAGCGGCGCTTGCTCGTCGCGCTCCCATCCATCGCAGACGAGCGGATCCGGGTTGGCAGCTTAAACAGGCCCAGATAGCTCAGGCCGAATACAATGATAGCGGCGCCGCAGATGACCTCAAGCAGGCGGCGATGCCCAATAAGCAGCCGCCCGAAGCTCCCGGCGAAGGCGCCCATCAGCACGAAAACGAGGGTAAAGCCGAGCATGAACGCCACCGCTCCCACCATGCTGCGGCGCGCCGAGCTTCTGCTTCCCGCGCTGTCGCGCTCCCCCGTGCGCTCCCCTGCGAAAAAGGCGATATAGATCGGCAGCAGGGGCAGAAGGCAGGGAGAGATAAACGAGATGACCCCCTCAAGGAACGTGAGCGGGTAGGCCAGCGATGTGAGCGAAGAAACCATGCTCATTTTATGATAGCGTATGCGCGGGAGGGTTGCGCTGGCAGAAGCAGTGTAGAATAGAGCGGTATCTTTTGTTATTTCAAGCGTGTTTTACAGGTGTAGTTTGCAGGGGTATTCTGCAGGTACAGAACACAGAAAAAGGAGAAGGATGATGACCAATAAACGCCGCTTCACGGTTGGTGCAACCGCTCTGGCAGTGCTTGCTTTGATGTTTGCCCTGACGGGCTGCGGGAGCGCGGCCAAGACGGACTCAACTGGTCAGTCAACCTCTTCAACAGGTACAACTCCACCCGTAACAAAACTCCAGATCACTGACACCAAAGTTGGCACAGGCGCCGAAGTTAAAGCCGGGGACAATGTTACGGTGAACTATACCGGTTGGCTCTATGTTGACGGCAAGAAGACAACAGCATTCGACAGTTCGACGGATCCGTCATTTAACCACGTTGAGCCAGCCACCTTCCAGGTTGGCGTGGGCCAACTCATCAAGGGTTGGGATCAGGGCATCGTTGGCATGAAGGTCGGCGGCACGCGTACGCTGATCGTTCCGCCAAGTTTAGGTTATGGCGTGCAGGGCCAATCGCCCACAATTCCGGGGAATGCGACGCTCTACTTTGAGGTCACGCTTATTGACATCCCTAAGTTACAGATCGCCGATACCAAAGTTGGCGCTGGGGCTGCGGTCAAATCCGGCGACACGATCACGGTGAACTATACCGGTTGGCTCTATGTCGACGGCAAGAAGACGACGAAGTTTGACAGCTCGATCGATCCCGCTTTCAAGCATGTAAAGCCATTCCAGACTGAGATCGGTGCAGGTAAGGTCATCGTTGGTTGGGATCAGGGCCTCGTTGGCATGAAGGTGGGCGGTACGCGTACGCTGATCATCCCACCGAGCCTGGCCTACGGGGTGCAGGGCCAGCCGCCATCGATCCCCGCAAATGCGACGCTCTACTTTGAGATCACGCTCGTCAGCATTCCTTAAAAATCGACACGCACAGAGACCTGCACTCGCCTATACTGGAATGGTCACTATAAAGATTGGCGAGCGAGCGCGGGCTGCTGTGCCCTCTTGCCTTGCGGGATAAGGAGAGCCCCATGTCGAAAAAAGTTCTTGCCCTGCTCTGCGCAATGCTGCTGGTCGTATCGACGATCGGCCTTGCGGCCTGCGGGAAGAGCAACAACACCGGCAACACCAACACCAGCACCACTACCACTGATACGGCCGGCACCGCTAGCCTGAAGACCCTGACGCCGGGCAAGCTGACGATCGCCACGGGCCAGCCAGCTTACAGCCCCTGGGTCGAAGACAACAAGCCGGAGTCCGGCAAGGGTTTCGAGGCGGCGCTCGGCTATGCGATCGCTGATAAGATGGGCTTCGCAAAAGCTGACGTGGTCTGGGTTCGCACCGGCTTTGACGCCGCTATCACTCCGGGTCCGAAGACCTTCGACTTCAACCTGCAACAGTACAGCGCGACAGCTGAGCGCGAGCAGGCCGTTGATTTCTCAACACCGTACTACACTACTTCGCAGGTGATTCTTTCCAATGCGAACAACAAGTACGCCAACGCGAAATCCCTGGCAGATCTCAAGGGCGCAAAGGTCGGCGCTGCTTCCGCTTCGACCAGCCTGACGCTTGCGCAGAAACTTTTCGGCGCCAATGCCGCGCCTTTCAACAGCAACGATGACGTTGTCCAGGCGCTTAAGGTCAACCAGATCGACTGTGCGGTCGTGGACATGCCGACCGCGTGGTACATGACGAGCGCCCAGCTCGACAACGGCAAGATCATCGGTGAGCTGCCAAGTGAAGGCACCACCGGCGACCAGCTGGCCGCTCTGCTGCCCAAGGATTCGCCGTTGACCTCTGCGGTCAGCAAGGCCATCGACGAATTGAAGGCCGATGGTACGCTTGCTCAGCTTGAAGAGCAATGGCTGCGTTCCGGCGGAGACATCCCGATCCTCAAGTAGCAATCAAGTAGAGTTCGGGCGTCTGCCTCTCCTGGGGAGCAGGCGTCCGGGCTTTGCTTGCTGCTCGCGTCTTCGAGCTTCGTCATATCTATGAGTAAACATCCTACAGCCTATGATCCTGCTGAGTTCGAGCAGGAGTATCACACGAGCGATATTGAGCTGCAGCGCCGGACATTCCGGCGTAAGCAAACCGGCAAGTCGGTTCTGATCAGCTTGTTCAGTACGCTCATATTCGTCGTGGTCATTGTAGCGGTGCTGTCGCGTTCGTCGGGTTGGCACGCGGTACAAAAGACGTTTTTCAGCCCGCACTACTTCATGGACTCCTTGCCTGCGGTGGCCAAGGGGCTGCTCACTAACATTGAGATCCTGTTCTTCGCGGCCATCGGGGTAGCGGTGCTCTCAACGCTCATCGCGTTGGCGCGCACGCTGCAAAGCCCGGTGACCTTTCCGCTCCGCTTCCTGGCGGCGTCCTATACGGACTTATTTCGCGGCATTCCGCTGCTGCTGGTGCTCTACCTGATCGGCTTCGGCGTGCCGGGCCTTGGGCTCTTTGGTCGCATCGATCCGATCCTGCTGGGCACCATCGCGCTCATCATTAACTACTCGGCCTACGTGGCTGAGGTCATCCGCGCGGGCATTCTGGGCGTGCACCCCTCACAGCGCGCGGCGGCGCGTTCGCTGGGGCTTACCTATGGGCAGACGATGCGGTTGGTCGTTTTGCCCCAGGCCGTGCGCAAGGTCATTCCCCCGCTCATGAACGACTTCGTCGCGCTGCAGAAAGACGTCGGTATGGTATCCGTGCTGGGCATCATTGACGCGGTGCGCGCTGCGCAGATCAACGTGGCGCTCAGTTTCAACTACACGCCGTATGTAGTCGCGGCTTGCCTGTTTATCGCGATGAGCTTCCCGGTCATTCGCGTGACGGACTGGTATGCTAACCGCCGCCGCCACCGTGAAGAATCCTCGGGGGTGGTGTAGATGGATCTTCTTGCTACCGCGGCGGCGACCAGCGATCACCCCATGCTGGAAGTGCGCGACGTGCGCATGAGCTTCGATGACAACGTGGTGCTCAAGGGGGTCGACCTGACCGTCCACGAGCATGAGGTCGTCAGCTTGATCGGCGCTTCGGGCTCCGGCAAGTCGACGCTGTTGCGTTGCATCAACCTGCTCGAGCAGATCGATGATGGCCAGATCCTGCTTGACGGAGTCGATATCACTGACCCTCGCGCGGATTCTGACAAGGTCCGCGCTCAGATCGGCGTCGTGTTTCAACACTATAACTTGTTCCCGCACATGACGGTACTTGATAACGTGACTCTGGCGAGTCGCAAGGTCCTGCGCATGGGTAAAGCGGAGGCAGCCGAGCGGGGGCGTGCCATGCTCGAGCGCATCGGCGTCGGGGACAAGTGCGACGTCTATCCCGACCAGCTTTCCGGTGGTCAGCAGCAGCGCGTGGCTATTGCGCGCGCCATTGTGACCAACCCGAAGATCCTGTTACTTGATGAGATCACGAGCGCGCTTGACCCGATCCTGGTGGGCGAGGTGCTTGACCTGGTCATCGACCTGAAGCGCGAAGGCGCCACGATCATCATGGCGACCCACGAGATGAGCTTTGCCAAGCACATCAGCGACGCGGTCGTCTTCCTGGAGCAAGGCGTGATCTGTGAGAAAGGTACGCCCGAGCAGATTTTCGAGCATCCGCAGCATCCCGAGACTGAGAACTTCCTCAAGCGCGTTCTGGACTGGATGAACTGATAGTTACTGAGCAGGGGTAGCAAGAGCTTGGCAGAGCTGCTGTAAGTTCTGGCTCGTAGCGGTACCGATAACATAAGCTGCCTTCCAGCACCATGGTCTTCTCTACAATACGTTAATCGTGTCTGTCGTTATGAGCTGGGTTGAGGGCATCTGCTTGGCCAGCGCTTTATCGAACGTCAGGAGGGGGGCAATACCTTCCCGCTGTGCTACGCAAGCCAGGTAGCAATCAACGGCAGAAAGCTTTGGGTGCTGCACATAGATAGCGAGTACGTCTTCAAAGAGCGAACGATCACAGACAAGGTTACTTAACGTGAACAGGGCTTGAAGAGCTTTCTGGATAAGAGCCCGGTCGATCCTGCGTACTTTTTCCAGGACAAAGATCATCTCGATCAAAGCCACATCGCTCACAGAGAGTGGCTCTCCAGAGTCGATGATGCGCATGACGGGCAAAGTATGTTCAGGCACATCCATGAGCAGGTATCGCAACAGGCAGTTGGTATCAAGGCTTGTCATCAGGAGAGATCCTCAGTGACATGAGCTGTCCAGCCGCCGCCACTTTTTTCCGTTGCGTGCAGAGTGCCCTTCTGTCTCATCTCTTCCTGGAGCTGTGCCCGGATCGCATCGATACTGCCGGGACTTTTCAATATGAGAGTATCGTTCTCCAAAGTGATAGCCACTTTCTGGCCTATCACAAGATTAAGTGCTCGCCGGAACTCGGCCGGAAGAGTGAGTTGTCCTTTTGAGGTTATGGTGCTGTAATGTGTCATGCTTTAATTATAGCAGAAGCAAGGAAATAGAAAAAGTAATACTTTTTTAAAATACAATGCATACTGCATAGCGTCGTATGACAAAGCATGACAAAGGGTCAGGTACTTTGTCAGAATTTACTTCGCGTTTAGTTGAGGTGGGTATAATTGGTGGTGGCAAAATTGAGCGCGGCGCCTCTACCGTACTTTTGATACAAAAAGTACGAAAACCGTGTTGCGAATGTGCTTTCGTCTCAGTAATCGACCATATTGCAGTTCAGGATCGACCCTGTTGCAGTTCAGCTCTGGTTTGCCTGAGGGGAGTATACTGAACTGGATGAACTGGAAAATCAGAAAGAATTTCTAACCAGACAAGTGAGGCAGCTACCGTGCAGCCAGAGCAGAAAAAACGAAATCTTTGGATCGTGATTGGCGCGATTGCGCTGGTGCTGGTGATTGCGGGCGTGGGGCTGCTGCTCTCTTTTTCTCATGAACAGGGTTCAAATATGAGCCTTGAACAGTTGGCAAAACTGACTGTTGACGCTATCTTCTCTCCCCCAAATAAAAACCCAAAAAAGACCGAGGGGGCAAGCCCTACAAGCAAAATGGCAAAAACAAGCATAGTTGATTGGACGCAGTGGGCTCATAAAACGGAGAATAATGCCTACGACGCGCTCGCGATCCAGGGGGTGAAGCTCACTCAGAACAGCGATTCCGGTGACGCAAAGCTCCCCAGCATTTCGCTCGTAAACGGAAAGCCCAGTTTTGGCGTCGAAGCGGCGGATGCCGCCTACCTTCACAACACGGGCGCACTGACCGGAAAGATCGCGATCTTTCAAGAGATCGCCACCGACAGCATGCGTCTGCCGTACGATCCCAAAACTCAGTACCCTCTCCATGATGAAGTGGTGGACGCTTCTCCTTA
>WRFR01000038.1 GCA_009778715.1 Coriobacteriia bacterium
AGACGAGAGCCTTTTGTGTTGGTGACTATGGCGAAGGGGGTACACCCGATCCCATTCCGAACTCGGAAGTTAAGCCTTTCAGCGCCGATGGTACTGCGGAGTAAGTCCGTGGGAGAGTAGGTCGTCGCCAACACAAAGGGCTCTTTTCGTGTGTTTTGAGGGCAATCTACCGGCTTGCTGCAATCCGCGCGGGCGAAGGCCCAGCGCGTCTTGCAGCGCACCGCTATCTCGCTCCTCAAAACACACGAAAAGCAGATTCTACTGAGTAGCGCACGCGATAAAGCGGCTTCCCGGGCAGCTCACGGGCTACAGCCCGCTTCGCTCCCCGGCGCGCCACTTTCTCACGCACCTAAAACACAAAGCAGCGTTAACCAGGTCGGGACAGGGCAATCTACCGGCTTCCTGCGATGCTCACGGGTGACAGCTCTTTTGAGGTAATCAAGCAAATTGATGATATCGGAAATGAGTTTTGGTATACCCGAGATATGTAAAAGGACTTGGAATATGCTGAATGGAGAAATTTCCATAAGGCATTAGATCGCGAATGTAGTTCTTACAGGCGGAGTAGGTGCGGCGGATCTCGCAAGCAATTTTTTGTGAGTCCACAGCAAGGCGTAACTGGCTAAAAGTAATCTTTCATGAGAACATTGACCCAGTCTGGGACCTGCGCGTTTTCTTTCAAGTCATACTGTGGGAAATAGGGCTTGATATCCAGAACAGGGGTGCCATCTATGGCGTCAAGCCCTTGCACCTCGACCTCGTTGTCATGCACTGAGAGCAGTCTTACTGCGGTGATGCCAATGGGGTTCGGGCGGTCTTTTGCTCGCTGAGAAAAGATGCCGACACAGGGCAGATCTTCACGCTCCTGCGGGTGTCTCTGGAGGTGTTCCTCTGGTTGGAACCTGGCTTGGTCGAGGTGATAAACCACAATGATATGGCTGAAGTCTTTCAAGCCTTGTAACCCGTCTGCAAAGGGTTCATCGATGACGACCTGGGAGATGATTGCTCCCCAATCATGATCGACTTTATTGGTAACGGGGGATCTTACGATTCCTATAGGTTCAAACATAGCGACTACTTTCTTGCAAATCAAAGCTGGTGGTTCTGTTACTATTATGATGAAGAGGTAGAAGTATAGCAAAATCCTGGGAGGCTTATGGCTGAGAACGATAGTAACGCTTCCGAGTTGGCGCTGCAAAAGCTGGTCACAGGCAACAAGGCTTTCGTTGAAAGCACTACGAATCCGGCGGATATATCGTATGAGCGGACGACCGAAGTGGCTCATAACGGCCAGAGACCTTATGCGATAGTGGTAACGTGTTCTGATTCGCGCGTGCCACCAGAGCATGTGTTCTCTGCAGGTGTCGGCGATCTCTTTGTGGTGCGTACGGCAGGCAATGTGATCGGCGACTTCGAGCGCGGTAGTATCGAATACGCGGTGGGACAGCTGGGAGTGTCGCTTGTGGTTATCATGGGACACAGCCAGTGTGGCGCCGTGGCCAGCGCGCTCGCAGGACGAGCAAGCGGGTATCTCGATACGGTGATCAGTGAGATTCAGAGCGGTATCAGCGATACGACCAGTGAGCATGAGGCCATTTTAAGCAATATTGCGCACAGCCAGCAATGCGCCATGCAAAGCGAAGCGGTAAGGTCTTTGGTCGAGGCAGGGCAGCTCAAAGTGATAGGCGCCGTATACGACCTGCAGACCAGGCAGGTCAAATTCTTGCCGGGGGATTGAGAAGAGGCCAAAAAAGACCCTTAAACGCTGCCAGGCTCGTAAGTAAAGCCGCGTCCGTTGATATCTGATACGGCAGTGGCGAGCAGGTAAGCGTCTTTGTCATGCTCTTTTGTGATCGCTATCAGCTGTTGGTATTTCTGTGAGCTGACCGTGACCATAAGCATGGTCGTCTCGTTTTGCACGTTGATCTTGTCGACCGGCATGATGGTCGCGTCTTTGCTGAGCTCACTCATGATGCTGGCAGCTATTGAATCGTTCATGCTGCTGATGATATATACCAGCTTTTTCTTATCCAGGCCGTTTTCGATATAGTGCATGACGGCCGATGTGATGAAAATGGAGAAAATGGCGTAGAAGAACGCTTCCATATGGAATACCAACAGCGACAAGATGACCACGACAGCGTCGGTTACGAAAAGTCCAATGGAAGGGCTGAGGTTGAAGTACTTCTTGAGGATCAAAGGGGGGACGGCGGTGCCACCGCTGGATGCGTTATTGTGATATAAGATCGCGACAGCCACCCCAAACAATACGCTGCCGACTATCATTGAGAGCATAGTATTACTTACCAGGGTGAAATGCGGGATCAGGCCGATAAAGATCGGCAGCAGCAGCGCGCCGATCACCGTTTTGAAGAATGTTTCCTTGTCGAGGAAGATCAAGGCGCAAACCAACACTACTATGTTCCCGACCAGGATGATCACAGCGCGGTCTATGCCCCAGAGTTGCTCCAGAATGATGGACAGGCCGGTCAACCCTCCAGCGGCGATATGATGGGGGCCCAGAAACAGGTTGACACTTGCGCTCATGATCGCGATCGCTACTACGATGAAAAATATCTTCTTGATCCAGTACCACATATCTCAAGCGTACACTAATTTGTGTTATCTGAGAATTGGGGGCAGACAACGATCCCCTGTTGTGTCACAATGGATAGCCCACCCGGTTGTTGGGGCGACGACGCAAAAGGGAGAGGTCAAGAGTATGTCGATCCAGGATAGAAAAGAGAAACTCAGGATCTGGCGCCATACCCATCCGGACATGATGCCGTATGTAGTTCGTGAGGAACGCAAAATCGCACAGCTTGAGCGCTTGGCAACTTCCAAGGCGCAGCTCAAACCGAAATACTATCAATCGGTTCTACAGAGCAGAGAGTCGCTTGACTCGAAGTGGCCTCGCTGAGCCTGCGCTGCACATTGTGGCCTCGTTGAGCCTGCGCTCTCATAAGAAATGACGCATCTGCTACGGGGAGGACGGCGACTATGAGGAGAGCTCCAGGGGCAACCGCATTATTGGTGAGCGGACTGGCTTTGCTCGTGTTTGGTCCCATCAATGTGATGGCTGCGCTCGGCACGGTGAACTATGGCATCAGGTGGCAGAATCATCTGCTGTTTGCTTCCAGCATCCTGTTTCTGGCAGGAGGCGCATTCGAATTCTTTGTCGGCCTACTTGGCGCTACCTTTGGCAAAGAGATTGGCAAGGGTCTGCCCCTGATGATCTTAGGCGCCCTGACCCTGATCATGACCTTAGCGGGTGGCGTGTCGTTCTTTCTGGCAAAAAGCTTGCTGACACAAGAAGGTGGCACGTTTGTTATGGCTGGAATAAGTGTGGTACTTCTGGCGGCTTTCATCGTGTCCGCAAATCTGAACAGGATCGCCAACAAGGCAATTCTGGAACCCCAATAAGGACATCCTGGCATGCCGATAAGGCCGTAAGTTATTCAAGGCTGCCGGGTGGCGAATACTATTCTTCGCAGACCTCTTTTTTGGGTTGCGTCAGACTAAACGCGACGGTTTGTTGTGATTGCGTTTTCACTTAACTCTCCAGCCAACCCGGAGGCGATTCATTTTTGTAAATGAATCCACGCAATGTTAATTGTTGTCGGCGTATGCTCCTCCTCGCATATTTCAAGAAATCTTTGTATGATTTGTTGTTTTAGCTGCTGGGTTCCACTCTCGGTAATCATATCAAGATAAGAAAGCGCGCTGGCGCTTGCATATGCATGGTATAGCTTTAAGGGATCTTCAGATTCGTCTTTTTCGATAGCGATCTCTATCTTTGAAAAACCAACCTGTTCTAACCAAGTATGGAGCTCTTGTTGAGTAGGTAGATAGAAGGGGGTTAATCTTCGGAGATCTATGTCAAATTCAAGAGCGGCACGCATCAAAACGTCATACATTTCTTGATAAGTGTTGGCCATGTTCTGTTGAAGATGAGCCCAGCCCGATGGTTTTAACGCATCAAATATTTTAAGATAGGCCCCTTTCCCTCGCCAATGTATCGCTGCTACTGAGAAGACAATATCATACGCTTGATATGCCTCAATATCATCTATTTGGCAAAGCTGAATCGTATATCTGCGAGGGTCAATATTGCTCGTATTAAGTTTCTGTAAAGTTGCCTGGTAGAGATTTTCCTGCGTATTAGTTGCATCAATAGTTATGGAAGGATTTTCCTGTAGCATTTTTAGAGTGATTGCACCATCTTGACAAGACAAATGGAGAACGTGTGCATGTTGCGGAAGATGAAATTGTGCAAGAAGCCTCGTCCCGTATCGGTAAGGTTGCGAGACATACTGGGTGAATTTCTTTTCTTCGATCCCAACATCTCCAATTGAGGGGCTGATGAACTGAGAGAGTCCAAGCACAACGCTGAAAGCGATATGCCCATCCTGCTCTAGCAGATCCTCAATTTTTCTAAGCGCCAAGATGATGATGTCAGTAAGTGAGGCATAAGGGCTGGCAGAAAGCGCCACCCGATAGTATTGCTCCCAGGAGAAGCTCTCTTCAAAATCCTTGCTAGATAGATTTGGCGCAATAGCTCTAAGCGTTTTACTTGAAGGTTGTGCGAAATTTGGATAGGAATAAAGCTGGCGAACAAAATCCGGGCATATGATTGTGAGCGCTACGATGATGGCATTAATCGCCCGTAAATGAAAACTGCCATTATGCAGATAGTTATTATTGTAAGCATCGACCAGCATGCGATAGTGGATTGAATTGATGAAACGCTTGATTTTTCTAGGGTTACTGCTCACGATTTCTATAAGTACGTTAAGAATATCCGCTTGTAAGGGTGTATGATCTTCGCTAGTAAAATAACCGATTTTGTCAAGTCCATCCTGAATCATGCGTTTTGCAAGACGTGGGTTTGTGGGAACAATATAAGAAAATTGAAAAATCTTGTCAAAATAATCGCGGTGAAGGTGTTCATCAAACCTGCTTAAAGAAGGGTACTTTTGCTCGAGGCCGGAGGATACAACATTAAAATCAATTGCGATAATAAAAATGCAGTTATTAACAGAAAAGATATTCTTAAGCATTTCCAGCACTTCGACAGCAGATGCAGGCTCGACACGATCAAGATTGTCAATAAATATAACGAACTTGCTGGTGTTATTCGCATCGATTAGGTCTGCAATTGCCTTTCGTAGCTCGCTTACAACATCAACTTGGCTGTGCAGGGTGTCTATTATCATCTGCCCGTCGCCCCCTTTAAGGCTTGCAGCGACGCCAGCGCTTTTTGCTAAAAAATTTTGCAGTGCGCGACCAGTAGTGGCAAGCTTCTGAGCAGGTGTTGATGATTGCAATTGTGTCAAGCTATTAATAATGGCAACGATTATTTGTTCAGCATTTCCTTGCGTAGTGTTCCCAAGAAAATGTTCCCAAGAATCAATCATGATCGTATTCATTTTGGGATCATTAATTAATTTTGATTCCATCATTTTAAGAAGTGATGTTTTTCCTGTTCCCCATTCACCCTGCACGGAAATAGTGAGCGGCGTGTCAGACATGCGAATAAAATCAACAAGTGCTGAAGCCGCGCTGGAGAGATCAAGAGCGTCGTTTCCAATACAGTCTATGGGGTTATCGCTCATTATGAATTCGCTCATCGGTTCTCCTTGCTGCAAATGCTCGTATGGTGCTGAGTAGTCAGAAGAGTAGGTAGCATTCTCTACCTTTCGCATTGTATCGCAGCAGGCAGCCACTTAGCACGTCGCTCACTTTGTAGGATAATATAACAATCTCTTTTTCCTACCTGTGAGGAGTATTGATGTCAGTTTTTTATCGCGCGTACTGCCGCATCTATCAGCAAGCATTCAGGCTGGCTGCCAATTTCCTTCCGTGGCGCAAGCCGGAGACCCTGGACAGTATCGCGGCGCTGGTCACCTTGCTCCAGGGCAAAGAGATCAGCCGGGTACTTCTGGTCACCGATGCTGGCATTCTCAAGGTCGGGCTCGATCGTGACCTGGTCAAGGCGCTCGGTAGCAGCCAGATCACAGTCGTCTGCTATGGCGATACTGAGCCTAATCCCACGATCGCCAACATCGAGGAAGCCCGCGCGCTCTATCTGGAGCAGGACTGTCAGGCGCTTATCGCGCTGGGCGGAGGCTCGCCCATGGACTGCGCTAAGGGCGCCGGAATGCGCCTCGTAAAGCCAAAGAAGCAGATCCCGCAGCTGCGCGGCCAGCTTAAAGTGCGCCGCCGCCTGCCCCTTCTGATCGCGATACCGACGACAGCTGGCACCGGCAGCGAGACGACGCTTGCCGCGGTCGTCAAAGACCCCAGCACCGGCGAGAAATACGCCATCAACGATCCTTCGCTTATCCCGCATTACGCGCTGCTTGATCCCAGCTTCACCAGCAGCCTGCCGCCAGCTATTACGGCGGCTACGGGACTCGACGCGCTCACCCATGCGGTCGAGGCCTACCTTGGCCAGGAGAACACCGGCTCGACGCGCGCCGACGCCTTGGCCGCTGCCGCTCTGGTTTTCGAGAGCCTGAAGACGGCCTATGAGCACGGCGATGATCTGGAAGCGCGCCACACGATGCAGCAGGCGGCGTTTCTGGCGGGCGCCGCTTTCACGCGCGCCTACGTGGGCTACGTGCATGCCTGCGCGCACCAGATGGGCGGGATGTATGGGACGCCTCACGGGCTTGCCAATGCGGTGCTGCTGCCCATCGTGCTGGAGGCCTACGGTACGCCAGCAGAACGCGCGCTGGCCGAGATGGCCATTGTCACCGGCGTGGTCGAACCTCCCGAGGTCGACGAGACGACGCTCGCGCGCATGTTCCGCCGCCTGACCAGGGCGCAGCGCCATGAGTACGCTCAGGCCTTTATCGCGGCGATCCGGAAACTGAGCGATGAGCTGGGTATCCCGCACCAGCTCCCCGAGCTCAAGGAGGCCGATATCCCGCTTTTGACCAAACGGGCGCTGTATGAGGCAAACCCGCTCTATCCGGTGCCGAGGATCATGGACGCTACAGAGATCGAAGCAATCTATCGCAAGATACTGGTTACCCGTGATGCGGGACAAGAGCAGGAGGTGCACGCCTGATGGATGCAGAACATATCAAACAACTTGTCGTGGCGCAGCGTACTCATTTCGCAACCGGAACACCCAGTACCCTGGAGGCGCGCAAGGCGGCATTGACCGGCCTGGAGATGTGGATCACCATGCATGAGGCTGAGATCCGCGACGCGTTGGCAGAAGACCTGGGCAAGTCGGGTTTCGAGGCCTATGCGACTGAGATCTACGTGGTGCTCTCTGAGATCCGCCACGCGCGCGCGCACCTGAAGCGCTGGACCCGGCCACGCCGTGTGCCGACGCCGATCGTGCACTTTCTGGCATCCAGCAAGATCTATCCGGACCCCTTTGGCGTCGTACTCATCATGTCGCCGTGGAATTATCCGTTTCAGCTGACCCTGGCCCCGCTGGTTGCGGCGCTGGCAGCGGGCAACTGCGCGGTGGTCAAACCTTCAGCCTACAGCCCGGCGACCTCACATATCATCGCGCGTATGATCGGCGAGCTGTTTGAGCCAAAGCGCGTTGCCGTGGTCGAAGGCGGGCGTACCGAGAACCAGGCGCTGCTCGACGAGCCCTGGGACAAGATCTGCTTCACGGGCAGCGTGGACGTGGGACGCCTGGTCATGGAGACCGCGGCCAAGCATTTGACGCCCGTGATCCTGGAGCTCGGTGGCAAGAGCCCCTGCCTGGTCGACGAGACCGCCGACATCAAATTGGCGGCGCGGCGCATTGCCTGGGGCAAGTTCCTGAACTCGGGGCAGACTTGCGTGGCGCCTGACTACCTCTACGTGCATGCCAGCGTGAAGGACCAGCTGGTGGCGGGCATCAAAGATAGCATCAGGAAGTTTTATGGTGACGAGCCGCTGGGCAGCGAATCGTTTTCCCACATGGTCAATGAGAAGCACTTTGACCGCGTCTGCGGCCTGATGCAGGGGGAGTCGGTCATCTGCGGCGGCGGGAGTGATCGCGCGACGCTGCGGATCGAGCCGACGCTGCTCGACGACATCACCTGGGACTCACCGATCATGCGGGAGGAGATCTTTGGCCCTGTGTTGCCGGTCATGACTTATACCGACATCGAGGAGGTCGTTGAGGAGATCAGCGCGCGACCCCGTCCGCTCGCCACCTATATCTTTACGGGCAGGAAAGCACGCGAGCGAGCGTTGCTGGGGTGCCTGCAGTTTGGCGGCGGCTGCGTCAATGACACGATCGTGCACCTGGCCACCAACCACCTGCCTTTTGGCGGGGTGGGCCAGAGCGGCATGGGCGCCTATCACGGTAAGACGGGCTTTGACACCTTTACGCACTACAAGAGCGTACTGAAGAAGTCGAACTTGCTTGACGTCGCGCTGCGCTATCCGCCCTACAAGGACAGCGGCATCGCGTTGCTGCGGCATTTGTAGAGCGGGGAGGGGAGCGACTTTTCATGGATGAGTGGGTTGATCCAGATGACGCGGTCATGGTTTATCAACCATCCGGCCTTTCAGGTG
Organism: Coriobacteriia bacterium; assembly: GCA_009778715.1. GTDB lineage: Bacteria > Actinomycetota > Coriobacteriia > WRKU01 > WQUG01 > WQUG01. The sequence continues at coordinate 8,536 of WRFR01000038.1, forward strand.
AGGCAGACCTGGCGTTTGTCGAGTCGATGTTGCAGTCTGCCAAGATTCCGTATTCAGTGACAGGCGAGCAAGAAGGCGCTCATTTTGGACGACCGCAGCTCTATGTCGCCAAACATGATGTTGATGACACATGTCAGCTTCTGGCTGACCTGCATAAGAATGGCTTGAATGAATGGATTGATCCAGAAGATCGGTTGGATCTGGAAGTGCCGTCTGTTTCATCCCTACCGCCTTTGGAGCAACCTCAGGAACCTGAAAGCAGTTTTGCTTCGTCAAGTCTTTCGGGGCATGTATTCAAGGTAATCCTGTTTGTGGTAGCCGTCTTTGCTGCGATCACGGCACTTATATACTTTGCAAGCAGGTAAGAGTGATCACTGATGGCATGTGAAGAACAACGAGACATTCATGCGCCTGTTGTGGTGCTTGAGACGATGAGCAACGATGATCTCGCGTTGGCGAAGTCGATGTTGGCATCTGCCGGTATCCCGTTTTTTGTCAAAAATGATTCGGCAAAAAACGACCCATTTGGCAGGGGACATGTGGGCTGGAGACACAGAGGAATAAGACCATTAGAGTTGTCGGTTGCTCCCCGGGACGTCGATGATGCTTACGAGATACTGAAATCACTTGATCATCCTGGAACTGCCGCACTCGATAGAAATGATCCAGGCAAGCGGACTCGCGAAGAAGAGCAGGTAGCAATCTTTACTACCTCACATAAGCGTGAGCTGGAGTCAGTCGAAACCCGGCTGCGGGCAGCTGGCATTTCCTATTCCGTGACTGCAAAGCTGGTCGACCGTGTGACGCACGTGCAGGTCACGGTTGCCCGGCGTGATGTCGTCAGCGCCAAGATAGCGCTTGCCATGCCGGAGCCGTCTGAAGAGGAAGCACCAGAGCAGGCCTACGAATCGCTCCCGTCGCCGGACTCGAAAGGGCAGTCCACCATTGATGGTCAAAGCCTGGATGACCAACGCTCAAGAGCGCGATTATTAAAACGCATCCTAATAGCAGCGCTGATCATCCTGCTTATCCTGATCTTCTTTGTGCTGCCGATAGAGAACTCTCTCAGTACTTCGCAAATTACGGGACCAACAATCAATGACCTTCCTTGTGGTATGCTTTTCACGTAAGAGGAAGCTTTCGCTGGCTGACATGCGAGCGACGCATCGGTAGAGTGATAAAGAACAAGAGGATTCTATGACAGGTACTCCAAATAATCATGAGCCTGTTGTGGTGTTCCGGACTTCGCGTGATGACGAGATGGCGCTGGCAAAATCACTGTTGCAATCTACGGGCATCCCATTTTTCACGAGAAACGAAATGACGGCCGATTTATTCGGGATAGGGCGTATTGGCGGCGGCAGTCAAGTGATCGGCCCGATGGAGATACTGGTCGCTCCAAAAGACGCCGATGACACCCTGGCGGCTCTCTCGTTGTCGTGGCCTCAGCCGCCCGATCCGGCAGATCAATGGCTTCCGCCTGACCCGCCAACGCTCGCACGACGGGTGTTAACAGCGACCCTCTTTACCCTGGTAGTTTTTCTGGTGATTGTAGCGTGTGTGTTTCTGTTGAGCAGGCTGAGTCGTCCTATGGAGCCACCAAACTCCGACCAGTTATTCTATGCCAGTTTCCCGGGGCTGCGGTTCTCATATATTGCCTAGATAGACGTGGCTGAGTTTTTGGCAGGCGCGCCGCTCGAAGTCACGAAGGACTGAAAGCTCGGTTGGTGCGCAGTCCGTTCTTTTGTAGCAGGGAAAGAAGCGGGAGAGATGCAGCGGCATCTCCGGATCGATGGTGGCAAGCCAGTCAAGCTCGCGCTCGAAGGCCTCCGGATCGTCGGAAAGCCCAGGGACGATGAGGGTGGTGACTTCGACATGAACGCCAGCGCTTACGGCCCTCTGGATCGAGCGCTCTACCACTGCAAGGCCGTCCGGCGCGCCAAGATCGCGATAGCTGCTCTCAGAAAAGCATTTAAGATCGATGTTAGCCGCGTCAAGATGCTCCAGGCATCGCTGCCAGGTAGTTTCTGTGACGTAGCCATTGGTGACCGCGACACACAGCAGGCCGCTTGCATGGGCGAGCCGAGCGGTATCGATGAGGAACTCCGGCGCGATAAGCGGCTCGTTATAGGTCAAGGCGACGCCGATGTTACCCTCATGTTTAAGCGCACAAGCCTGGGCGACTAACTCGGCTGGCGTGATCGGGCGCAGGGCAGGGTGCAGAGAGGCGGTTGCCGTGGAGATATCAGCATTCTGGCAGAAGTCACAGCGCAGGTTGCAGCCATACGAGCCATAGGACAAGATGGTGGTTCCTGGGTGGAAGCGGGCAAGCGGCTTCTTCTCGATCGGGTCGAGAGCAAGCGCCGTTGCCTGCCCATAGTTAAGGCTCACTATCTCGCCGTCACGCAGGCCG
>WRFR01000039.1 GCA_009778715.1 Coriobacteriia bacterium
CAAGCGCTTGTCGCTGGGTCGCCCAGGTAGTACTGAAGGCGGCGCTATCAAGTTTGATCTGTCCAGAAGCCATTGGTTCTCTTCTCGATACTTTAGGTAGCTGCCAGTAGTAAGCTGGCAGCTACCTAATTACTACTGACTTTACAGCGCGTTGATCTGAGAAGCGATCTTAGCGTCAGTATCCTCGATGATATTAGCGACACTGACTAACTGTTTGTTGATCTGGTCAAGTAACTCTGCAAACTGCTTGATCTTAGGCGTTAAGCTGTTGTACTGCTCATCAAACTTTTGCATGGAGGAACCTGACCAATTGGCGCGGATCGTGGCTTGTTCTTTGTCCAATGAGCTCAGTATCGTGCGCACATCAGAGGCGCCTTTCGTGTACTTAGTTGCTGAAGTACGAAGCTCTGCTGGTGTTAGCTTAATTTGTCCCGCCATAATAGTTCCTTCCTTATCCAGTACTGAAAACAGTTTTATCCATGCTTAATATGATACTCCTTTGAAAGGATGTGAGAGCGTTAAGCTGTCAAATTAGCAATAACGAGCTCCCAGCAGAAAGATCTAACTCCTCAGGAGTAAAGCTCGTGTCATAGACATACCCTGTTCCTGAATCACACAACACACAAGATTGATCCGGAGTAAAGCTCTCATTGTCTCTGAATAACTCCTCTATCAAAGGGAGCGTCTCATACAGCGGCTTCTCAAAAGGAATAAGAAGATCAACGCACATCCCAGCAGCAGGCACTTTGCACTCTACGATAATCTTGCTCATTATGCATCCTTCCTCGCGGTCAAAAACTTTGCCAAGTGTAATATTTCATCTTTCAGTACAAACCCGAAACCCTTTTCAACCTTTTGGTTGTAAGGAGGGTTCTGAGCCTTGAGGTGATATTGTTCCTCAAAACCGGGTCCCAGCCAGATGCCATCTTCCATAGAAGCGAATTCGGACAACCATGGCTCATAGGCGATAGAGGTGAAGTCATCTACAGAAGAGCCGAGGATCAAGCTTGCTCCTTGTGAATGCATCTGGGTAAGATGCGCTATCAAGGCTTCCTGCTCTTCAGTATCCAGCGCTGCGTATATATTTGCAAACTCCGGGATCACGACAAACGCATCGTCGTCTTTTGATGCGCCCTTTTTCGGCTCTGTTGCCAACAGCGTCTCCGTGTGCCCCGTACTGATAGGATGCGTAGAGGTCATATCTCTTAAGACCTTTGAGGGATCGATGACCAAAACAGAACCATTATCAAATCGCGCGATAAGCTCGATTAGTGTTGCAAGGAATTCAAGATGCTCTGCTCCTCTCGACATAACAAAGGTTGAAGTATGGCGCCCAAAGTCATAACTAAGCGTCTCCAGTGACTCTTTCTCGACAGCGATCGGCAAGATCCTGCTCTCAATGTCAGATGAAGTTGGCTGTAGATAGTTGAAGTTCACTGCTTCTGGCAGGCAGGGCACCGGCTGAGCCGCCGACCCTGTCCATTGCTTTGCGAACTCCAGGCACTTTTCCCTGACTTCTCTGGGCGAATCCGCCAGGTCCTCTGAAATCAATGCGGTCTGGAACTCAAAGACACCGTTTTCGCTTTTATAGAGCCCACGCCCGGGGTTTTGCGCAGGGGTAAGTCCTTCCAGCCGTCCGAATATCGCCGCATAATCTGACGTGTCGGTAAGCTGATAACAGATCTGCTGCTTAAAGTTCTGTTGGAGTTTATACCTGACACTGTTGGGCGACTGCGCAGTTATGATGAAATAGATTCCGTACTTCACGCCTTCTCTGGTCAGTACGTTTATCCACTCCTCACCCTCTTCGTAGGTCTCACTAAAGCCAGCAAAGTTATTGATCACCACAACGATATTAGGAAGCGGGTTGTCAACCTGGCTGACATAGCTGTTGTAATCCCCGCCGAACTCAACAAAGAGTTTGCGCCGCCGCGTCAGCTCTCCATTCAACATCGAAAAGAGGTTTTTGATCTTCTCTGCATCCATCGAGATCAGCACATCGCCTACGTGGGGCGCCGGAGCAAAGCTTGACAGAGTTTCAGAGCCGAAATCGAGCAGATAAAAATGCACCTCGTCAGGAGTGTGAGCCTGCATAAGAGAGTACACCAGCGAGCTGATGAAGTGCGTTTTGCCTGAACCTGTCATACCAAGAAGCAAAAGGTTTCCGCCCTCGCTGAGAGAGAGTTGCATTAGCCCCTGAGCTTGGTTCGAAGGATCATCATATTCGCCCATCGCGCTGCTCATCATATAAGGAGCAGGCTCTGGCGCTTCATATTTTTTGTACAGGGATTCGAAGTAAATCCGTTCTGCCAGCGGCGGCAGCCAGAGCAGCTGGTTTGTTATACCTTCATCTTTGGAAATCTCAACCAGGTAGTTCGTTACCTCATCAAGCTGTTTGGCGGCCTCATCCGAGCCCCGGCCTCCGCTCGCAGGCCTTACTTGCAGCAAGGGTGTTCCTTGCGTATCGAGCATCACTACTGAGGCGTCATATTCCCGCTCGACCCGGTCGGTTGGGTGGTATGGGGCGCCCGCCCATGCAGATTGCCCCAACTCGAACAGCTCATCATAGCCGACCTGCAAATAGAAGCGCCCGACTTCCACGAGTTCTGCGGCGTCAGGCTTTTTGATCATCTCCATTGAGTCTGCCCGATCTTGAACCTTGAGGCAGATCTTGAATTTGCTGTTAGCCCAGATCTGGTCATCGACCACGCCTGACGGCTTCTGGGTCGCAAGGATCAGGTGTACGCCTAAGCTTCGGCCAATGCGTGCGGCGCTGACCAGCTGCTCCATGAACTCGGGCTGCTGGGTCTTAAGTTCCGCGAACTCATCGGAGATGATAAGCAGGTGTGGGAGCGGCTCGGTGACACGGCCTTCCCTGAAAAGGCTCTGATACTTGTAGATATCGATATTGCTGACCTGGGTTTGCTTGGTCGCTTCGTTAAAGATCGCCTGGCGCCGCCTGAGCTCTGACTGGATCGACGCCAAAGAGCGATTCACTGCAGCGCCCTCAAGGTTTGTGATCACCCCGACCGTATGGGGAAGCTCAGAGAAAGCGTTTGCCATGCCGCCGCCTTTATAGTCGATTAGGACAAAAGCAACTTCGTTGGGATGATAATTGATAGCTAACGACAGGATCATCGTCATGATGAACTCTGACTTTCCTGATCCGGTCATTCCGGCGATAAGTCCGTGAGGTCCATGCGCCTTTTCATGGAGGTCAAGAATAAAGGGTTCTCCCGTTACGCCCACACCGACAGGCGCCCCCAGGCTGCGCACCGGGTTGCTCTCTTTCCAACGCGTAAGCGCGTTAAGGTGTTCGATCTTGCCTACCTGAAACATCTCCAGGAAGGTGATCATCTGGGGTAGCTCGAATGCAGATTCCGCGCTTTCAAGTTTGATGTTTGCTAATTGGACAGCAAGCTTTCCTGCATCAAGCGTAAGGTTGGGATCAGGAGTAAATCCAATAAAGTCTCCGGCAGTGTTCGAGCGATCATAGAGTCGCGATTGCTCGCCCTGGACTTCCAGAACTACGCGGCAATCTTTTGGCAAATGACGTAACTCATCGTATACCGCAAGAACCGAAACACCCTTGTACTCCTCTGCCTTAAACACTGAGTTAAGCGCCTCACATTTGCCCGCCAAATGCCTGTCTAATGCAAAGACTATGTAGCGCAGGTTTTTCCCATTCTTGGCCTGTTCTTTTTGCAATGCCTCCTGCTCAAGAAAAGCGCTCAACCGCCTGGCTTCCTCTATTGTACGCGCGATATAACGCATGTCTTTGTCGTTTGACCATACGTGGGGTAACCACCTGACAAAGCTCCACTGGTCTTCTTCTGACTTATCGTAGATGAACAGGAACTTGACTTCGTCATAACTATGAAGAGCAGCTAACTGAAAGATCAGCGACTTCATGAAAGAGACTTCTTCGTCTCGTTGCCCAATGACTCCCATACTAAAGCGCTCGGTCAGCGAAACAACGACCGGAACGTCCTTGAGCACGCGCGGTGTATCTATGATCTCGAAGAGCTCCTCTTGCATGATGTCTGCCTCAAGGACAAAAGACCGCTCTGGAACGTCGTACTCTGCCGAGAAAGGCCAGTCGCCAATACCAAGGCGGATATCTAAGAAGTCATTATGCCCCTGGGTCCTCTCCCAGAGATTGCGTTCTCGATTACGGATGCGCTCTACGCATTCTTGCACTTCAACGTAGTTCTCATGCAAGATCTCCTGCTGCTGCTTTTTCTCCTTCTCGATATTGTCTTTCGCGGTGACCAGATATTCGCCGTACTTAACCCGACGCTCATATTCCTTCTTGGTTTTTCTCTTGGCTTCAGAGCTACGTGAGACCATCGGCCACACGATCATGCCCACCATCATCGCCCCTGACATCACCAGCATCGGAGCGGCTTGCCCCATAGTTGATGATCCATTCATGACATTTCCGACCGCCGCTAATGCCATAACGCCTGAGGCAAGGCCCATCGTGACCGCCGGCCCTAAGACCATGATCGCTGGGGTCTCATCCTTCTTCTCCTCGGCAGGAGGTGCGTCAATCTTAATCTTCGGACTTTTTATCTCACGCCTGAACCGTGGGGAGCGAAAGAAGAGAAACCCCGAAGAAGATTCCTCTGTCTCCTCGTCCTCGTCCTTTTTCTGCGGTGGCTTAGCTTGGAGTGGCTCAAGTGAGCTGTTCAAGGTCACCTGCCCGCCCGGATTATTGATCGCGAAAAACCCTTTGCCGACAACGATCATGAGGTCCATCAGTGCAATCGTGTCCCCGGGTATGAGAATTTGCTCGGAGATTTTACGGTTGTTCACGAAAGTTCCTGTGGAGCTTCCTTTGTCAGTAATTTTGATGCTATCACCATTGATAGAGATCGTTGCATGGCTTGCTGAAATAAAAGGGCTGGCAAAGCAGATCTCAGAGGCAGGTGAACTACCTATTGTGATCTCACCGGAATTGAGAAATTTATAGCGGGAGAAATGCTTCCTGTCAGCAGTTTCAGGTTCTGCATAGATCGTGGCGCGCTCATCTGTCTCAATGACCCGTATTTGGTAAAGCTGCCCCTCAGAAACATCCTGCGCGCGAAGCGGCTCTCCCTTTGCATCCAGTACTTCTACGCGCTTGTTCGATCGCAGTACCCAACGATTTTCAACCCCCTCAACGTAGAGCAGGTCATCTGTAGCGCCTGAATCATTCTCCGAGCTGATCCAATAACGCCCGCCGTGCTTTCTGGGAAGGACTCGTGCGCTTCGTCTGTCGCCTTTAGTGAGTAATAGTCGCATATGGACTCTCCTAGTCAAGCCTTAAGTTTGCCGCGATTAGTCCTCCTTAGTTTATTACTTAGCAAACTTTTACGCCATCACTCTTGTGAGAGCCGCGTTAGTTCAGATACATCTTGCTGGGGGTGGTGCCTGTCTGGTCCTGATACTTGCTGCGCAGGGCAACGTGCCCGTAGGGGCGGTCGACCGGTGTCGTCATCTGGGTAAATGAGATCTGCCCGATCGGCATCCCAGGCACCAGCAGGATAGGAAGGTTCGCCACGTTAGAGAGCTCCAGCGTCAGGCGTCCCCTCCAGCCTGGATCGACGTAGCCCGCCGTCGAATGGATCAGTAGCCCCAGGCGCCCCAGCGAGCTTTTTCCCTCAAGGCGCGCAACGATGTCATCAGCCAGTTCGATACGCTCGATGGTCGAGCCTAAGACGAACTGCCCCGGGTGCAGGACAAACGGCTCAGTCGTCGTCGCGCTCTCAGGGCTGGTCAGGCCAGGCTGTTCGCTCAGTGGGTCAATGTAGGGGTAGCGCGAGTTGTTGAACACCTCAAAGCTGTCAGAGAGGTGCAGGTCGATGCTTGAGGGCTGGATATCAGCCTCATCACAAGGGTCGACCACAATGTCCCCATTGGCCATCTTCAGCTTGATCGTTCTATCTGAGAGCACCATAGTTCTTCCCTTTCCGTAAATATAAATCTGTGATAACGCGATCAGCGTTCGTTGGCAAGGCGCCGCGAAACGAAGCAGCCCGGAGGCCGTGAGTTTCGTGGGAACGCCGCCAGCGGGCGTTCAGCGCGTTATCACGCACATTTGCTGTAGCCGCAGGCCCGACAAACGGCACACCCGCTCTCATGCTCTAACACCCCGCCACACTCCGGGCAGGCGCCGGCAAGGTTATCTAGCTTGTCAGCATGCTTGCTCACGGCTGTGGCCTCACGGCCGGTCTCGTGGTACTCGATTGCGTGCTCAAGCGCGATGCCGATCGCATCGGCGCAGGACAAAACCTTGCCCCCCTCGGCCCACATCGGGCTTGGGCAGCGGATGCCCCGCAGATGCGGGATCAGTGAGTGCGGATCAATGCCCGCGCGCAGGCTTGCCGAGATCATGCGGGAGAGCGCCTCCATGTTCGAAGCCGCGCAACCGCCTGATTTGCCCATCGTGGAAAATATCTCGCACATGCCGTGCTCGTCCCAGTTGATCGTCACGTAGAGGCTGCCACAACCGGTCTTGATCTTCTCAGTACGCCCCTGGGTGATCTCGGGACGAGGGCGTGGCTCGAGCCTGCCGTCACCAGCAGTCTCCGCTCCTCCGGCCTCTCCCCCTGTCTTCGCCGACGCTCCCGTCGTAAGGACCTGGCTGTCCTTGCTCCCATCACGATAGATCGTAACGCCTTTAACATCCAACTCATACGCAAGATCATAGACGGTCCGGACATCCTCTGTTGTAGCGCTGTTTGGGAAGTTGACTGTCTTTGATACCGCGTTATCGGTGTGAGCCTGGAACGCTGCCTGCATGCGTATATGCCAGGCAGGCGTGATGTCATGGGCAGTTGTGAAAACGGACTGCACGTCTTCCGGCACGGCGTCCAGCCCTCGCACCGTACCATGCCCGGCGATCTCCTCCATTAGCTCAGTGCTGTAAAAGCCCCGCTCGCGTGCAACGGCCTCAAAGAGCGGGTTGACCTCGACCAGCCGATCATTGTCCATGACCGTGCGCACATAGCTCACGGCAAACAATGGCTCAACACCTGAGGAGCAGGCAGCGATGATCGAAAGGGTACCAGTCGGCGCGATGGTTGTCACGGTCGCGTTGCGGATAGGCTCAGCTTCCGGAGTGTCATAGATCGAGCCTTTGTAGTTCGGGAACGCCCCCCGCGTCTTCGCCAGTTCGCGGCTCGCGGCCTTTGCCTCGGTGTCGATGAACTCCATGACCTTGGCGCCAGTCGAGACCGCCTCGTCACTGTCATAAGGGATGCCCAGCATGATGAGCATGTCAGCCCAGCCCATCACGCCCAGGCCGATCTTGCGATTGCCGCGCGCCATCTCATCGATCTCGGGCAGGGGGTAACGATTGACCTCGATCACGTTATCGAGGAAGTGCACCGCGCGATGCGTGATCTCCTTGAGAAGGTCCCAGTCGATCGACGCCTTGCCCTCTCCGTCGCGTGTGAGCATACGCGAGAGGTTGATCGAGCCCAGATTGCAAGCCTCATAGGGCAGTAACGGCTGCTCGCCACAAGGGTTGGTGGCCTCAAACTCGCCGACCTGCGGCGTCGGGTTGGCACGGTTAATGCGGTCGATAAAGACGATGCCGGGATCGCCCGTCGCCCAGGCCAGGTCGATGATGAGCTGATAGACCTCGCGTGCGTCAAGCTCGCCCGTGGCCTCCTTGGTGTGCGGATTGTAGAGCGTGTATTTCTCACCGGCAGCGACCGCCTCCATAAAGGCCTCGGTCAGCGCGACGCTTATGTTAAAGTTCTCGAAGTCGCCGTTGCGTTTGCAGGTGATGAACTCGAGGATGTTGGGATGGTCGATGCGCAGGATGCCCATGTTGGCGCCGCGGCGCGTACCGCCCTGCTTGACGGCCTCAGTCGCCTGATTGAACACGCGCATGAAGCTGATCGGGCCGGAGCTGACGCCCTGGGTCGTCTTGACATTGTCGCCGGAGGGGCGCAGGCGCGAGAATGAGAAGCCCGTGCCGCCGCCGCTCTTATGGATGAGCGCAGTCGAGCGCACGGCGTCAAAGATCTCTTCCATTGAGTCGCCCACCGGAAGCACGAAGCAGGCAGAGAGCTGCTGCAGGTCGCGTCCCGCGTTCATGAGTGTCGGCGAGTTAGGAAGGAACTCGAGCGAGGTCATAAGCTCGTAGAAGTCTGCAGCCGCGGCTTCGACATCGGCCGTAGATCCCCAGACCGCCTCAGCCGAGGCGATGTTGCCAGCGACCCGTGCGAACATGTCAGCCGGGGTCTCGACCGGCTTTCCATCCTCGTCCTTTTTCAGGTAACGGCGCTCCAGTACTGTCAGCGAGTTGGGCGCCAAGCGCTCGTTTATCGTCTGGTCAAGCTTGGTCTTAGTCGCATTTCCCGCCATGTTTTCCTCCCGGATCGCTTGTTTTCTGTATATCATCACTCACTTGCAAGAGCCACAAGATGTTGGGCTTCTTAAGAGTAAAGCACCAAGATATTGTGCGTCAATATCAATTTTGAAGATAATGGTGACAGGCAGGTAACAGGTGGGCGTCGCAGAGACAGCGCGTAGGTGGAAGGGCTCTGATTGCTCAAAAAATCCGCTTCAAATTCAAAAAAAATGAGGGATAGCTTTGAGGGGATAAAGCTATCCCTCATACGAGGGGGTCATATCTGAGTTCTCAGCGAGAGGACGATGGGTCGACCATGACCGATCTCTCTCGAAGATCAGATGCTTAACCTATCACTCCATCCCATAACCATACTTCCCTCTTTTGCGCCGAGTGATTGCCAGTAAGAAAAGCAGCGAGGCGCCAGTCAGAGCAATGAGTGGGACCGTTGTTGAAACCACATCTCCTGTCTTCGGCAAACTCGCCGCCGGAGCCGGAGCTGGGGCCGGTGAAGTTGGGATATAGATGGCAAGGTTACCATCCTCGTCAATACCCCATTCCATATCAGAAGGAAGCCAGGGGAGATTTGCGTACTTTGGATCATTCTTATCTACTGGAGTGATCCTGGTAGCCTCAGGCTCGATAAAGATCGGGATCTGGCGAACCGCCGTAAGCCCTGGGGTATCCGTTACCGTGAGCGTCAGTATATAGGCGCCATCTCCGTAGTTAGCTATGCTCCACTTGATGCCGTCATAACCTGATACCTGCAGAGCAGAAAGCGGGATCGTTTCTTCGTTATCACTGATACTCACCCCACAGATTCTGAGGATGTCGGCCAGGCTCAATACGGCTGGTTTACGAATATAAAGGACCTCATGCAGAGGATCGATATTGATGACAGGAGCCGTATTGGGATAAATAACATCGAAGACCTGGCCATCTGCCGTTACTTTCCAGGACGTAACGCCTTGTGGCAATACCCCATGCCCATAACCATATTGCCTATGCGCATCAAGGTAGAGCGTCGGATCTATTGTCGTGCCTAAAACAACATTGCTGACTGTTTCAGTTGCAAACGCTGTGCCACCGAGAGTCAGAAGATGATAACGGATCGTGACCGTTGCCATGCCATTAATGTTCGTTTCATTAGAAGGCGGTGTGACCGGAGTGTCATTGTCAGAGGTAGCTATAGCGGTATTAATTATGGTCGTTCCAGCCGCGTTATCCAGAACCTTAGCTTGGATGGTGAAAGACTTGCTCTGTCCGCCTGAGAGATCGCCTAACGCAACTTTGACCGTATTGCCCGATCCTGTATTGGTGGCGCCCGTAACTGATACCAACGAGAGGCCTTGCGGCAGGTTATCGGTCACTACCACATTTTGCCAGACGTCAACTGCGTCCGAGTCATTAAAGGCAGTGATGGTATAGGTGAGGATATCGCCAATATGATATTTTCCGTCTGCGGCCGTAGGACCACTTACCTTTTTTTGCAGTCTATGGACCGAGATCGGGATATAGATGATAGGCTGGTTGCCTCCCTGGGCGCCCCAAAGGTCATCCTCGGGAAGCGTCGGCAAGCCCGTGTACTCAGGATCACTTGAAGTCGGAGGGGTGACGGCAGTGCCTGCAGGCATTACGGTGATCGTAAGAGTGACCGGATCAGCTGCGCTGCCAGGCGTATCTTCAACGTTTAGTGTAAGAGTATAGGTTTGAGGACCATTCGCTCCACTCCAGTCGATATCATCATAGCCAGTGATCTTCACAGCAGATAACGGAATGCTCTCTTCAGCATCAGTGACGCTGACACCAGCAATACGCAGGATATCATCCTGGGTCAGCTGGACCGGAGTACGAACAGTCAGATCGCGCTCGTAATGGATCTCCGGGGGCTTATTTGGATAGTAAACCGTAAAGTCAGGGTTCTCACTATCGATCGTCCAGGGGCCTGGTACCACCGGGGTCCCATCGTCATAACCAGTCGTCAGGTACTCATTGAGATATGGGGTCGGGTCAAATGATGAGCCGATCTCTACGTTCGGGATTTCCTTGGTACCAGCAAGAGGACCCGTGGGACTTAAGTAGTAATACTTAATAGTGACTGTCGTCGTACCGTTGACTGGTGTCTCATTTTTCTCAGGAACGATATCATCATCGTTATCTGAAGAGGCTATAGCAGTATTTACGATAGTAGTTCCTGCCGCGGTGTCGAGTACCTTTGCCGTGATAGTAACGCTC
>WRFR01000040.1 GCA_009778715.1 Coriobacteriia bacterium
CCAGGAGACTTTGGTGGGTAACAACCAGCAGACGGTCATCCTCTCAACAGAGACTACGACCGCGCCGACTGAGCTGAGCGAGGCGCCTGCAACGGTTGCCGTGCAGTCGGTGGCTGTTGATGACGCGGCAAGCTTGGCTGCGCTGACAAGCGATGACATTGGCCGCGTGCTGTATCTGAACTATCTGGTTACGCCTGCGAATGCCTCTGATCAGGACGCCACCTGGACAAGCTCTGATAGTAATGTGCTCAGTGTCAGCGCTGATGGGGTTGCTACTGTCAAGGGATTGGGTACTGCTGTTGTGACGGTCACGACTGATGACGGCGGAAAGATTGCGACCGCCCAGGTCAAAGTCAGCTCGACTACAGCGCAAGTGACGTTTAAGAACGGCGACCAGACGATCGGTACGCTCAGCTACACCAAGGGCGACGCGCTTAACACTCAGCTGCTGCCGGTACCAACTGCATCGGGCAAGGCATTTGCGGGATGGTCACTGAGCGCCGGCGGAGCTGTTGTTAACACGGTCAATACCCCCGTAACAGACAATATGACTTTATACGCGCTGTGGACTGATGGGGGTTCTTCAGGTGGCGATCCTTCAGGCAACATCTATAAGATTACCTACAACCTAAATGGCGGGGCCAATTCGCCTTCTGCGCCGTCGACCTACATGCAAGGGACGCCTGTCACGTTGCTACCGCCGACAAAAGCTGGCTATCTGTTTAAAGGTTGGTATAATAACTCGACATTTTTCGGCGATCCTGTTACGACCATCAGCAACACGAGTACAGGAGATCAAACGTTCTGGGCTAAGTGGGTTGCAAATATCACTGCTTCGAAACTTACGATATCGGCGAGTTCATATATCTATACAGGAAGTGCAATCAAGCCGGCAGTAACAGTGACAAGCGACGGGGTGACCTTAGGCGCTCTGGACTATATAGTCACTTACGGAACCAATACCGCCGTAGGCGCGGGCTCTGTTACGGTTACTGCGTTCAATGACCCGACCTATTTCAAGACACTCACCTTTACGATTGTTCCTGCAACCCCGGCTCTTGCCAGTTTAGCTAACTCAACAACAGGTCCTCTGCTTAAGTGGAACAAAGCGGCTGGAGCTGCAGGCTACTACGTCTTACGAAAGAGCGGTACCGGTAGTTGGGCAACTATCAAGAACATCGCATCAGCAGCAACGCTTTCCTACACCGATACCACAGCAGTCTCTGGTAGCACCTATTCCTATAGCGTAAGAGCCTACGCAGGAACAGGTCCGGTACTAGGAAGCTATAACACCACCGGCAAGACGATTACCTATGTAGCTCAGCCTAAACTGACCTCAGCAGTCAACTCTTCTACTGGCGTCACCTTTACCTGGGGCAAGGTATCAGGAGCTACCGGATACTATGTTTACCGGAGGATCGGCACTGGCGCCTGGACCAAGGTAAAGACGATAACCTCTGCGGCTACCGTCTCTTATCTTGACAAAGCGGTCTCTACCGGCAGCGCCTATACTTATACAGTAAAAGCCTACAAGACGAGTTCAGCGAACGTAAGCAGCTATGACATCACCGGCAAGAAGGTCATCTATGTAGCTATGCCCAAGCTGACCAGCTTAGCAAACTCAAAGTCAGGACCCGTGCTTAAATGGGGCAAGATCACAGGCGCAACGGGATATCTTATCTACCGCAAGCTGTCAGGAGGCTCCTGGGTCAACATTGCCACCCTCAAATCAGTCAGTACCCTTACCAGAACTGATACGACAGCCGTTAAGGGCAAGACCTATTACTATTCGATCAGGGCCTATAAGACTTCTACGGCAAATATCAGCGCGATGAATACGACAGGTTGGAAGATTACAGTCAAGAAGTAAGGGTTAAAGGCTTATCCTTCTGAAGTGATGACGCCAAAAGGCTGGCATCCCTTTTTGGCAGGCAGGTCGGTGCTTCCTTCGAAAGAGAACGACTTGCCGAGGTGTTTGCAGGCGAGCATGTAGTGGCAGAGCGCGATGCCTAAGTCGAGATCCGCTAGTTTGTAGAGCAGGCCCTGTGGCGCTGAGATCTTCTGCTTATAGAGCAGAACTTCGTTGCGGGTTTGTTCCAGGTACCAGGGCTGGAGGTTCATGCCAGAGGGCGCCAGGTGTACGGCCTGGATGCAGGGGTCATTGGGCGCGTTCGTGATGTCGTCGATGGCCTTGCGGTCGAACTCGATCAGTTGGCGATAGGGCGGCTTTTTCGGCGCGCCGAAGGCAATGATGATCAGGTCGTTGCCACTTACGTCCTTATCGGCGCTTTTGGCGCCACCTTGCCAGACGCAGCCGAGACCCTGGGCGCTGAACCAGAGGATGAGTTGTTCAAAAAGAAAGCCCGCGCTCTCAAGCTCATGCGGCTTACCCTGGCCGCTTACGATCAGATAATGTGGCGCACGTACGACGAACATCCCCTTGACCTCAGTGGCGAGGCGATGTTTGAGCGTGACTTCAGGATAAAGCAGGTCAAAACCCTGCAGAGCGACTTCAACTTCCTGGAGCTGCTCCTCAGAAAGCGGCTCATCAGAAAACTTTCGGCAGGATTTTCTTCGTTCGATCTCATCATAAAGATCCATGCTCATCGCTCTTTTCCTTTCTGTCCCTCGCGTCCTGCCATGCTTATTTGGGGAGCTTGGCAATGGCGGCTTCGCCTGCTTTGGCGACTTCCAATGAATGATTCATGCAGCTGGCAGCTTCTGTGGGGTTATGCATGCCCTTACTATTCTCGGTCAGCACCCAGTCAAGGAACCACTGGGCATCGCGCTCTTGCGCGCGGATGGGATCAAGTTGCGCGGCCGTGTACTTTCCGCTCTTGTTGGCGGCGGCCAGCTGGTCAGTGAACTTTGCCATCTCGTTGCCGGTTGTGGTGATCTGACCTTCGAAGGCGACTTTGATTTGCTGGAGCTCTGAAAGCAGCTCGGCGTCAGTAGTCCCGGTATGACAGGTCAGGCAGACATTCTTTCTGATCTCAGACGAGTACAGGGGGCCGGTCATTTTGTGGTTGGTCGTGCCGTCGGCATTTTTTTCCATGTGGCAATCAGCGCAGGTAAGCGAAGCGTGTTGGCTGGTGTCGTCAGCGCACATATCATACTCCGGATGCTGGACCTTGAGCATGTGGGCGCCGGTGTTGGGATTTACATAGTCGGTCAGGCCGATCTTGTTATAGTACGCGAAGATCTGGAAGGGGTCGGTCATGCCCTTTGGCATTGCCACGGCTCCGGTCTTAGGGTCGAAGTAGTATTCATTATGGCACTGACCGCAGGCGGCGTTGGCAGGGTTCATCTTGCCTGTGCTGATCGTGCTGGCAAAAGCGGTGTTAAAGGCAGTCCTGGTGGAGCCCAGGAACGTGCCGTTATCCTGTGCCTTGTTCTGCGACCCCTTGCCAGGATAGTTCTTGTGGCAATCATAGCAGGTGATGCTCATCGTCATAGTGCGCGATTCAGACGTAAAAGGTACGCTGGCGATTTTGTCCCCTTGGGTCTGCTGGGCGACTGCATACTGAGGAGTCTTGCATGAGAAGCAGGTCGCGGTCGATTTTTGAGTGATACGCGGGCTGTTCTTCGCATCCTGGAGAGCGCTCTGATGCGGCTCGGGTGTGTTATAGGATTTGGCGAAAGCACTGCCGGCATAGATCGTTTTCATGAACGGGAAAATACTAAGATAGCTTTTTACGGGAGTCAAAGGAGTGGTATCGGCCAAAAAGCTTGATACTTCCTCCGGAAACATTGACTTCCAGTCCGCAGGCGTTTTGATGTTGGTGGCGGTCGTTACGGTGGGAAAAGCCTGCGGAGCTCCGGTGGTTGTCTGCGCTTGAGAGTTCGCCGGCGCCTTTTTGGCGCCACAGGCACTCAAAGCGACTACCCCTGCGGACAGTGCCAGGGCGATCCCCCACAACATAAGTGTACGGGTAAACTTCTTCGTCTTTAATGTCTTTGCCATAATCCCCTCATTTTCAGTGAGCCATACTACAATGTTTCAATTGTACGGGCCTTCGCAGCCGTTCTCCGTTGTTTTTCAAACAAATTCCTGCGGCATTTATGAGGTTAAGGTACATGATCCGGTGCGTTTCTCTATTCGGCCTCGGCAAAGGCGCTCTTCTGATCGGCGAACTGCGTGTGGTAAAGCTCGGCATAGAGGCCGCCGGATGCCAGCAGCTCCTCATGGGTACCGGACTCGACCAGGCGCCCGCTCTCGATAACGAGTATCTTGTCGGCGCCACGCACGGTGGACAGGCGGTGGGCGATGACAAACGAGGTGCGGGTGGCAAGCGCCGCATCCAGGGCGCGCTGGACGGCTACTTCACTCTCGGAATCAAGGTGCGCCGTGGCCTCGTCAAGCACGACGATGTCAGGCGCCTTCAGCAGCAGGCGAGCGATCGCCACGCGCTGCTTCTCGCCACCGGACAGGCGATAGCCACGGTCGCCGACGATCGTGTCGAGCCCGTCGGAGAGCGACTCGATAAGCGGCAGGATCTGCGCGCCTTCCAGGGCGTCATGCAGCTCGGCTTCGGTGGCGTCGGGCTTGGCGTAGAGCAGGTTTGCGCGGATCGTGTCGTGGAACAGGTGCGGGTCCTGGGTGACCATGCCGATGACGTCATGGATCGAGTCCAGCGTCGCGTCGCGCAGGTCGATGCCGTTGATGCGGATCGCGCCCGCGCTCACATCATAGAGGCGCGGGATCAGGTAAGACATTGTAGTTTTGCCAGCGCCTGAGGGGCCAACGATCGCGACCAGTTGGCCGGGCGCGGCGGTAAAGCTCACATCGTGCAGGATCTCTTGCTGGGGCAGGCTGTCCGGCACAGCGGTCGATTCCAGCGAGGCGAGCGAGACCTCGGCGGCGCTCGGGTAGGTGAAGCTCACATGGTCGAAGGTGACGGCGTCGCTGCCGCGCGGGATAGCGCAGGCGTCGGGTTTCTCCGTGACGTTGCTCGGCAGGTCGAGCACCTCAAAGACACGATCGAAGCTTACGAGCGTCGTCATGATGTCGACGTTGACGTTGGACAGCGCGGTCAGCGGCCCATACAGCCGATTGAGGTAGGCGGTCAGCGCGACCACGGTACCAACGTCCAGTATCGAGCGCACGGCCATCGCGCCGCCCCAGCCATAGACGATGGCGGTGGCGATCGAGGCAGTCAGCATGAGCGAGATGAAGAAGAAGCGCGCATAGAGGCCGCGCGTGATGCTGATGTCGCGCACGCGACTGGCTTTGCCGGCGAATGACGCGCTCTCTTTGTCGTGATCACCGAAGAGCTTGACGAGCAGGGCGCCGGCCACATTGAAGCGCTCGACCATCGTCGAGCTCATCTGGGCGTTGAGGTCGTATTGCTCGCGCGTGATCTTCTGGAGCTTGTCGCCCAGCCAGCGCGCGGGCAGGGCGAAGACCGGCAGCAGTACCAGTGAGATCAGCGTGAGCTTCCAGGAGAGGAAGAACATCGCGGCCAGCACAAGCGCGACTGAGATGAGGTTGCCGATGACGGTCGACAGGATGTCGGTAAACGACTCTTCGGCGCCCTGGACGTCGTCGGCCAGGCGGCTGACGAGCGCGCCGGTCTGCGTGCGCATAAAAAACGCGAGGCTCATGCGTTGCACGTGGTCAAAGACTTTCGTGCGCATGTCGTAGATAAGACCCTCGCCGACCTTAGCGCTGATCCAGCGCTGCGCAAGCGAGAGGAGGGCGTCAACAAGCGCGAGCCCGGCAACAAGCGCCGCCAGCCAGACAATGAGGCGGATGTTTTTACCCATGATGCCCTTGTTGATGATCTCGCGATAGATGAGCGGGTTGGCTGCGCTGACCGCGGCGTCGATACTCACGAGTATCAGGAACAGCACGAGGAGCTTGCGATAGGGCTTGACGAAGCTGAGGATGCGCCGTGTGGTGCCCTTGGCAACTTTCTGGCTGGTGACTGACTTGTCCAGCCGCAGGGAACGCAGGGCTCTGCCCGGTCCTCCTACCGGCGGCATGCGGCGGCCTCAGCAGATGCTGGTGATATCGATTGTATGGTTGATTGCATACGCGTAGCATAGCGCAAAATGAGCGCCCTGCGCAGAATCAGCAGCATCGGCCGGTGAGACCGATCAACTTTCAGAGCGGGCAGGCTTCTTGCGAACAGTGATCAGGGCGAGGACGTCTCTGAGGTCGTCGTCGGTGTCGATCTGGTAGTGGATCCAGCCGCCTTGTTTGCCGCAGGGATAGCGGTCTTCCCAGAGTTGCTGGGCTTTGGGCGAGAGAGCCGGCAGAGCTGCTTCCATCTTTGCAACCTGGGCGTCGCCGATCTGCAGGGTGGCGACCAGACCCCCGCGCGCGAAGAACACATAGAGCAGGTGCGCGCTCTTATGTGAGAACTTGTAGCCCCAGCCGTAGTCCTTGCCAAAGGGGAAGCGAAGCTCGCGGGACAGGTCGTAGCGAGCGGCAAGTTGCCCCTCCAAAAGCTTCAGCCGACGCTGTGCATCCGCGCCGATGAAGGCGTCGATCTCGGCAGGGGTTGGCGTCTGTGTTTTATCGGTCATTCGCTCGGCCATGGTGGCCCCTCCTCCGCATACTTGTTCTCTTTCTATAGATGATACTCCAAATGTGTGGCTTCCTTGAGCGCAGCATGGAAAAGGGGCCTCGTGTATAATACGTTCTAATATCTTTGAGCAAAAGGAGTAATTTGTATGAGCAAAAAAGCAGTGATCATCGTTGATATGTTGAATGATTTTGTGACCGGAAGCCTCGCTTGCGAGCGCGCGCAGCGAATCATCGAGCCCCTGCAGAAGCTCGTCGAGGCGGCGCGCGAGCATGGGATACCGGTCATTTACAGCAATGACGC
Source organism: Coriobacteriia bacterium (assembly GCA_009778715.1). Classification (GTDB taxonomy): domain Bacteria; phylum Actinomycetota; class Coriobacteriia; order WRKU01; family WQUG01; genus WQUG01. Next base: position 6,834 of record WRFR01000040.1, read on the forward strand.
TCATCTGCCGGGCATTGATCATGAACTTGAGCTGTGGGGAGAGCATGCGATGGCAGGGACGCCGGGCGCCCAGGTCATCCCCGAGATCGCTCCGACTGACGGTGATTACGTTGTGCCCAAGCGCCGTTACAGCGGGTTTTTCCAGACAGACCTCAACATCCTGCTGCGTGAGTTGGGAGTAGATACGCTCATCATCACGGGCCTGCATGCGCACATGTGCGTCCGGCACACGTGCGCGGATGCCTATCAGTGGGGTTATTCTGTTGTGGTCCCGACTGATGGTGTCGAGTCCTTTACCCAGGAGGATTTTGACGGCGGCGTTAAGTATCTTAAAGAGACCTATGCAGCCGACATCACTGATGTTGCCAGCATTGTGAGCGAGTTGTAAGTATTAACAAAAAGCGCCAGCTGACAAAGGGGGTCTGGCTCCCTTTCGTGATAAAACGTGACAAAGTACCTGACCCTTTGTCATAACTGAGGAGGCTGTTATGCCAGCGACAAAGTTCAGTATCGACCCGCGGGTGTTCGAGCTACTGCCCGGCCTGCGCATAGCGGTCGTGGTGGCGCGCGGGTTTGACAACACTGTCTCGCTTGACCTGAGCGCCGAGTTCGCGGAGCAGGAAGCCCGCCTGGCAGACGAGCTTGAGGGCGTCGAGCTGGCGCAGTATCCGATCATCCGGGCATGGCGTGACGCCTATAAGCGCTTCGGGGAGAAGCATAATCGCTGCTCAGTCGAGGCGTTGATCCGCCGCACCATCAAGGGTAAACTCCCGCCGAGCATCAACCCGCTGGTCGATCTCTATAACCTGCTGTCACTGACCTACGAGCTGCCCTACGGCGGCGAAAACCTTGACGTGCTCGATGACGATATTGAGTTGACGTTTGCCGATGGGAGCGAAGAGTTTATACCGCTGGGGGAGACAGAGGTGGAACATCCGCCGGTCGGCGAGATCATGTATCGCAGTGGCAAGACGGTACTCTGCGGGAGCTTCAACTACCGCGAGTCTGACCTCACTAAGATCATGCCGGATAGTCGTAACGTGGTACTCTTCATTGAGGATGTGCCAGCAACCGGCGCGGGCACAGAGAAGGTGCGTGTGGCGGCTGATGCGCTGGCAGAGGGCATCGAACACTACCTGGGCGGTACGGCTCGCGTAGCGATGGTCGACGAGTCAAACCCGGAGGCCGGGCTGGAATAGGAGAGCATGGCTATGATGCGGATCGACATACAAGAGAACGGGCCTTATGTGGTCAAAGGAGGAGTTCCGCTGCTGGTGGTGAGGATCGAGACCGATGAGTCTGGCGCGGCGATCACCTACCATGAAATTCATCGCTATCCTCTGCAAGAGACCTATGCGCTCTGTCGCTGCGGCGCCAGTGGGCGAAAGCCCTTCTGCGACGGCGCACATGTGGCTGCTGGTTTCGACGGTACTGAGACCGAAGGCCATCACGATATCAGTGATGATGCGAAGGCGCTGACAGGCGCAGGGATCACTCTGCTTGATACTCAGCGCTACTGCATGGGAGCGCTCTTTTGCCATCAGGACCGGGGAACCTGGGAAGAGACGCATCACTCCACTGATGCGGGAGCAAAAGGTGAAGCTGCTGCCGCGTCAGCGCGGCACTCAGCAGCGCAGTGCCCTTCAAGTCGACTGATGATGTGGGTCGATGAGCTGGACGCAGTAGATGAGCCAGAGTTGGAACCAAGCATCGCCTTGCTGGAAGGGCCCCAAAAGGGGATAAGTTCGGCCTTATGGGTACGCGGTGGCATTCCGATCTTCGGCGCCGATGGGCAACCTTATGAGAAACGCAATCGGGTCACGCTCTGCCGTTGCGGTCAGAGCCACTTGAAGCCTTACTGCGACCGCTCTCATTGCGAAACTTGCTTTACTGACGGGCTTAATGATCCCGCTGGTTTCGCTCAGGCAATAGCCTGAGGCGTAAACAGCCTCGGAAATACAACGAATCAATCGATCTCTGGATTATCCGTCATAGTGTAGTGCCGCGTGTAGGGGCAGATTTCAATGCATTTCCCGCAGATGGTGATATCGATCCCACCAAAGCCTCGCCTGGCACGGGCGCGCGCGACCTTGCGACACCTCACCGGATCGACCAGCTTATCACGGTCTATCCCGGGCTCCCATGCCTTCCCAGAGAGAGCGCCTGCGGGGCAGGCGTCGATACAGGCGCTGCAACTGCCGCAACGCGGGAAATCAGCTGGTATATCAGGCGTGAGCGGCGCATCGGTCAGGATAGAAGAAAGTCGGATCGCGGAGCCGTACGTTTCGTTAATAAGCAGGGCGTTCTTGCCGATCCAGCCGATCCCGGCAAGCCGCGCAACCGTTTTATGAGGCAGCGTGGTGCGGTTGCCCTCCTCACCGTTGCCCACCTGTCCGCGGGTCTGAGCGATCGCTTTATAGCCTGCTGCACGCAGCATCTCGGCGCCACGCGTTACGATCTGGTCGAGCTTCTCATTAAGTGAGTCATACCAGTCGCAGTACTGCTGCGTAGGGAGTTCCGCGATGCCGCGAATGATCTCGGGCGGGTAGATGACCGCCACACTGACACCGACGGGCATACCACCCCGCACCTTACCCGGCAATTCATCCAGGTTGCCAAAACCTACGAGGTCTGCGCCCAGCTTTAAAAGCTCAGTTTTGATCGCGTGGCTAAAATCGGACATCATCGGTGGCCTCCTGTTCATTGTTCAACACTATCCTGACGCTGGAAGCGGCCAGGATCGCCAGGTTTTATGAGCTGGACCATCAGGACGCCGGCGATGGCGAAGATGGCGCCGATCGCGACCAGGGGGCTGGGGATCTCGCCGAGCCAGGCCCAGGCGATGACCGCAGCAAACAGGGGCTCGGCGTTGAGAA
>WRFR01000041.1 GCA_009778715.1 Coriobacteriia bacterium
GATACCAGTCTCAATGCTGCCTGATGATGTCTTTGTCAAGACCACCGTTGACAGTGGCCAGCCTCCGGGAACAACCTTTGATAACACCGCCTATTCAGAGACAGAACCCACCAATACTACCTACCATCTACTGACCTCTTCTGTTCCGCCGGGGCCCCTTTATACGGTGCGGGTACGCTATCACCTGATGACGGCAAAGGGAGAAGTGATAGCAAATGACCTCGTACCAGGTTCCTGGCGACCAGGGGATAGCGTTGATCCAACTTCGATCCTCGATGCCCATTGGCGCTATGGCTATGGCGGTGGCGTTGCGGTGGGAACAAACTGGACTGTACTTACCGCCAGCGTGAGTGTCTTTGATATCTATTATCCCGATACTCCTCCGGTGATCAATGTTAAGCGTGACATAATCTATGTTCGCCAACCAGTGAAACTGAGCTATCCCGATCTCTTGCGTATAGCTGGCGTCTCAATTACCGATGCAGAAGAGCATATCCCACTCTCAAAACTTAAGGAGAGCGGGTATGCTGCCATCCCCTGGGGTATCGTGAATTTTCCCGGCGGCATCGGTTATCAGGTTCGTTTGAACGTGCACGACACTCCCGGCCTTGCGGCAGCCTATCGCACGATCTCGATTTTTGTTCTGAAAGAGAGTGATATGATTCGCGTCCCAAGAGCAGGGGAGACCCTTCCCATAGAGTACCCACCCCGTGGTACTGCCTGGGGCCTGGACGCAGACGGTGATTGGGTGATCTATATTCCGACGGCAACGGCTTCAGGTTCACTGGCGGGCAAAATTTTACTTCAGACTGGCGATCGCCTCGTGTCTATTGCTCCGCTTGGCCTGGCGATAGCGGGGACGGTGTTTCTTGATTCCCGACGTCGCTGGCGCGCGCGGCCTTCATGACCCGGCCCGCTCATTTTCGCTGCCGCTCAATGAGCTGCGTCCTCACTTACTCCGGGCTGCTTTCGGCCGGTAAACGGACCTGGAACCCGTTTCTTGCTAAAATGAATCAATCATGTCTCTTATTGTAATGAAATTCGGGGGAACCTCGGTCGCCACGCCTGGGCATATCCGCCGCGTGGCGGATCGCCTCATCGCGCGCCATGAAGCGGGCGATCGGGTCGTCGCAGTGGTCTCTGCCATGGGCAAGGTCACCGATGACCTGGTCGATCTGGCTCATCAGCTCACCGCGCATCCCTCCGTGCGCGAGATGGATATGCTGCTCACCACCGGCGAGCAAGTCTCGATCGCGCTTCTTGCGATGGCCGTGCAGGCGCGCGGGGTCGACGCGATCTCGTTTACGGGCGCCCAAGTCGGCATCATGACCAGTTCGACCTTCAGCAAGGCGCAGATCCTTGCCATTGACGCGGCCTGTGTGCGCGAGGCGCTCGATGAGGGCAAGATCGTTATCGTGGCGGGTTTCCAGGGCCGCACGCCCGATGGGCAAATCACCACGCTCGGTCGTGGGGGCAGCGATACGACAGCGGTGGCCCTGGCTGCGGGCCTTTCCGCAGACCTGGCTGAGATCTATACCGACGTCGCTGGCGTCTATACGGCTGATCCCCGGATCGTGCCGAAGGCGCGCAAGATCGACGTCATTGGCTACGAGGAGATGCTCGAGATGGCCAGCAGCGGAGCAGGCGTTCTCTCGATGCGCTCGGTCGAGGCCGCACGCAACCATGGCGTGATTATCCACTGTCGCAGCTCGTTTACCGACGAGCCTGGCACGATCGTAAAGGAGCAGGACGCAGATATGGAACAGGCCATCGTATCCGGTGTGACCTTCGATACTTCCGAGGTCAAGTTCACGATCCGTGCTGTACCCGACCAGGCTGGCGTGGCCGCCCAGGTCTTTTCGAAGCTGGCGGATCACGACATCAATATCGACATGATCATCCAGAACATCTCTGAGGACGGCGCTACCGACATCAGTTTTACGGCTCCAACGGGAGAGCTGGACGTCGCTGAGCAGGCGGTACGTGAGGCAGTCGAGGTGATCGGCGCCCGAACCTGGGTCGTCGACGAGGATGTCGCCAAGATATCGATCGTTGGCGCGGGCATGAAGACCCAGCCGCGCGTCTCGGCGCGGATGTTCTCTGCGTTGGCGGCGGCAGGTATCAACATCGACCTGATCAGCACTTCGCCGATCCGCCTGAGCTGCGTGGTCGCCCAGGATCAGATGGAGGATGCGGTGCGCGCGCTCCACACGGAGTTCGGGTTGGATGACAGTTCTGCTGTTGACGAAAGCAACTAGATAGGCCTAAACATCGCCTGACTGCGTTCTCGCAAAACTCATGGGCCATGAGCCCGCATCGTCTCGCGGCGCCTTGTTAGGTGACGTTTATTTCCTGTCTGAATCCTGCGGCCGATAAGTTTACTGGATGTTATACTGAGGATACGTGCAAAACACTTGGAAAGTAGGCTCGTGATGTCATCGTCGTATCTTCCGTATCTGCCCGCCCAGTGGAACAAGCCGATGCCGGCAAATCCGGTCGTCGCCGTGTGCGGCGCGACGGGTGCAGTGGGCCGCGAAATGCTGCTCTGCCTTGAGCAGCGTGATTTTCCGGCAGCCGAGGTGCGCGCCCTGGCATCATCGCGCAGTGTGGGCAAGCAGCTGCCGTATGCCGGTTCTGGTGCGCCTGCTTCTGGCCAGTTGACCGTAGAGGAGCTGAGTCCGACAAGCTTTGCCGGGGTCGATATTGCGCTGTTCTCCGCGGGCGCCTCGATCAGCCAGCAATTCGCTCAGGCTGCCACTGAAGCCGGTTGTGTCATTGTTGATAATTCAAGCGCCTTCAGGATGGAGAGCAATGTCCCGCTCGTGGTGCCCGAAGTCAATCCGGAGGACGCTTTCCAGCATCAGGGGGTGATCGCCAACCCCAATTGCTCGACGATCCAGATGGTGGTCGCGCTCGCTCCGCTCCAGGGACTCTGCCCGATCAAGCGTGTGGTGGTCAGCACCTATCAGTCATCTTCCGGCGCTGGCGGCAAAGGCATGATCGAGCTTGAGGAGCAGACCCGGGCCTTGCAGGCAGGCGAAGACTATCCTCCGCATGCCTTCGCGCATCAGATCGCCTTTAACTGCATCCCGCAGATCGACGTGTTCCTTGACGACGGCTCGACCAAAGAGGAATGGAAGATGGTCGTCGAAACCAAGAAGATCCTGCATGCGCCTGAAGTCGCTGTCCAGGCGACCTGCGTGCGCGTACCGGTGCTGCGCTGCCACAGCGAGGCGGTCATGGTTGAGTTCGACACTTCGACCGGGGCGCCTGCTCCGTCACTCGATGAGTGCCGTGCGGCGCTTGAAGCATATCCCGGCATTATCATGGATGACGATCCGGCGGCGCAACGCTACCCGATGCCGTTCGAGTTGACCGGTACTGACAAGGTCTATGTGGGTCGCTTGCGTATCGATGACACGGTGCCGGCTGGCATTGCGATGTGGGTCGTGGCCGACCAGCTCCGTAAGGGCGCTGCGCTCAACACGGTCCAGATCGCCGAACTCCTGCTGTAAGGCTCTTTTGGCGCCCTCTGAACGTCATCACAAGCGCACCCGGCTGATCGTCACTGCGGGGGTTATCGCTGCGCTTTATGCGGCTGCCACGCTGCTGGCTAACCAACTGCTCGGGGTACTCTCCTGGGGGCCGGTACAGCTACGCGTCTCTGAGGCGCTCACGATCCTGCCGATATTTACACCAGCAGCCATCCCGGGCCTGGGCATCGGCTGCGCGCTTGCCAACCTGCTGAACATGGGCCTGACCGGCGCCGGTCCGCTCGCCCTCTTTGATGTGGTCTTCGGTACGCTTGCCACGGTGCTTGGAGCGCTCTGGACCCGACGCCTGCGCCACCGTTCGTTGCTCGCCCTGGCAGGCCCGGTCCTGGCTAACGCCCTTATCGTGGCGGCTTACCTGCCGGTCATGCTCAAAGGGATGGGTGTCGAAGGCTATTACGTCATTCCTTTCACACACATCAGCTTTGCCCAGAGCTGGCCGCTCATGTACCTCTTTGGTTTTATCGGCGTTGGCGCAGGTGAGGCCCTGGTGGTCTATGGACTCGGTTACCCGCTTGTTTTGTTACTTCGGCGCCGCAATAGGTTACGTGGAGTCGATGATTGAGAGTATTCCTGATAAAATAGAATAACTGAAATCAGTGTTTGTTCGGGGCTGCAACACAGGTTCATTACCTGCTGCAGCTCCTGTTTTTCGTAAGCGAAGCCAAGAGAGGCAGGAAGAGTGCATGTCAGCAAAGGGTCCCTTGATCATCGTCCCCACGTTCTGGGGCAAGCAGCAAAGTCGGCGCAACAATGAGGGCTCCCAGAACAAGCGTGACTTTCGGGTGATGTCTGCCGATGCGCAGGCTTTGTACGAACATCCCTCAAGCATAGATGAGGAGCATCCGCCTTTGGAGCGCCTGCTTGAGTCCCTGACGCACCTGCCGGGGTCTTTCGGTGTAGCGCTGATCGTGAACACCAACGACAAGAGTGTTGAAGTGCGAGCTGATGAGCGGGTGCGCGATATCACGCGACAATTCCCCAGTCTTAATACGTTCGTGTTTGGGCCCACAGAGATGGGTTCGCTCACGCGCCGGCTTGAGCAACTTGAACTGCTGAGTGCGATGTCTGCGCTCAGTATGCACAGTTACGGTGCGACACGCAATCTGGGCCTGTTGGTTGCTGCTATCAAGGGCTACGACAAGGTGATCTTCCTTGACGATGACTGCGTGGTCGATGACCCAGGGTTTTTAGAAAAAGCGTTGTTCGGATTGGGCGACTCGATCCATACGGGCGGGCATCTGCTGGGCAAAACAGGACTTGCCATGAATGCCAAGGGCCGGTACCTGACCGAGGAGGATGGCCGTGCGACCGACCGATTCTGGCACTGGGACCAATCGCGCAATCGTGGCATCAGCGAGCTTCTGACGCCTCCGCGCCTGACGCCAGCCAAGCTGGCTTTTGGTGGGTGCCTGGCTTTGCATGGCGGACTGTTCGCGCGCGTGAGCTTTGACCCGTGGATCACACGGGGCGAGGACACTGACTATGTGATCAACACGCGACTCTTTGGTTCACAGATGTTTGTGGATGATCAATGGACGGTGCTGCATCTTTCGGGTGAAGGCGTCAGCCAGCCCCTGCGCTTCCGTCAGGATGTTTTTGGCTATATCTATGAGCACCGCAAGCTCGAGTTTGCGAAATCCCAGGTCGACCTGGCGCAGGTGACCGCCGAGCAACTCTCTCCGTATCCGGGTGACTTCATTGATGGGTCGGTTGGGATGCGCGCTCGTATCACGGCCCTGCTGCGCGCGATCCAGGGTCCGGAACGCGGGGTTTATTGGCAAGCTGCATTGCACGTTGTCGGTGATGCGACACGCTATGCCTGCGCGCATTGTTCTGACTATTTCTCATTCCAGCGCATGTGGCCGACCATGGTCGAGCGTTTGTGGAATGATGTGGCGCTGCATCCGCTGTTCAGCGGTGAGCGCACGGTTGATCGCTCGGCCTTAACCGGGTCGTTCAAGGCGATCGAGGTGGAGGATACGCCATGATCCGCGCATTGGTGATCGATGATGAGATGCCTGCTCGCAGCGAGCTCTGCTTCCTTTTAGAGGATTTCAATGACGTTAAGGTGGTGGGCGAGGCCGATAACGTCCGTGACGCGGTCGCTCTGATCAAGCAGGTCCCGACCGATGTGGTCTTTCTTGATATTAATATGCCGGGCGTCAGCGGTGTCCAGTTGGCTGAAGGCCTGAAGACTCATCCTTCGCCCCCTGCGATCGTGTTCGTAACGGCGTATACCCAATACGCGGTCAAGGCCTTCGAGTTAAGCGCCCTGGACTACCTGGTCAAACCGGTCGAGACGAAGCGCCTCGCGCAGGCGTTGGGCAAAGTGCGCCAGCGCATCAAGACCGATCAGGTTGCCAACGCTGCTGCCGCGCGCACCGAACCGCCCACGACAAACCGCCTGATGGTCGATCGTGCCGGCAAAAAACAGTTCCTCGCGGTCCCTGACGTCCTTTTCGCGATGGCCAAAGATGACTACACGTACTTGTTCACCGCTGAGGATCGCTTCATCTCGAGCACGTCACTTGCCAAGATCGAGGCGCAGCTTATGGATCAGGGATTTTTCCGGGCACATCGGCGCTACTTGATCAACCTGCACAAAGTGGATACGCTTGAATCACAGCCCGGCGGGACGCAGACCCTGACACTGGTCGGCAATGATGAGGTGATCCCCGTGTCACGCCGCCGTGCCGCCTCGTTAAAGACCGCGCTCCGAAATCTGTGAGCGCGAGCGAGTGCGGGCAGATCGGGGCGACTGACGTGACAAGAGAGATGACCGGCTGGAAGCACGCAGCTTATGATGCCCCTGAAGTGGCCGCTGAGTTACGTGAACTGCGCGAGCGGCTCCCCTTTGAACTTCATGAGATCATCGTTTGCGGTATGGGAGGCAGCGCCTTAGCTGCCTATGTGCTGAAGTCCCTGCTTGATCCTTGCGTCCCGGTACGCGTGGTTGACACGACGGCTCCCGCATATGTGCAGCGCGTTCTGGATGAGATGGATGGCGCGGGCACGCTTCTGGTCGTGGCGAGTAAGTCTGGCACGACGTTGGAGCCCAATGTGCTCTATCGTGTGTTCGCGCAGCGTCTGGCCGAGCGCCTGGGTTCTACCGAGGCAGCAGCGCAGCACTGTGTTGCGCTGACCGACCCGGGTACCGCGCTGGAAGCGCTGGCGCGCGAGAAGGACTGGCTTGCGGTGGTGCTGACGCCTGCCGACGTAGGCGGCCGCTACTCTGCGCTGACGGCTTTTGGCCTGGCGCCCGTCGTGCTTGCCGAGGCTGAAGTGGATCCCCTGATTGCTTGTGCCCAAGCTGCAGAGAGCAGGGGGGGAAGCAGCCAGCTTACGGATTTCCTGGCCGAGAGCGAGCAGGCCGGGCGTGACGTTATCCTGCTGGTCTTGCCGCCAGAACTCACATCCGTCGGCCGCTGGCTGGAACAGCTCATCGCTGAATCACTGGGCAAGGAGGGCCGTGGCCTGGTCCCTGTTGTTACGACGCCCAAACGCGCCGAGGAGCTACTGCTCTTCAGCCCCCGGGCACGGGCGATCATCTCGGTTGTAACGATCGGCGAGGATGACAGAATGGGGTCAGGCACCGTTTTGTCATTAAATGACAAAACGGTGCCTGACCCCATTCTGTCATCCTCGCGCGTGCGCGAGACCGCGCAAGCTCTGGATGTTCCAGTTTGTGTCTACCATCTTGCTGGCTCAAATGACCTTGGCGCGCTGTTTGTTGACTGGGAGTTTGCGGTCGCGGCTTGTGGTGAGCGACTGGGTATTAACCCCTTCGATCAGCCTGATGTTGCGGCGAGCAAAGAAGCGACCAATCATATTTTGGCTGGGGAGAGTACGGATGTGCAGGATGGGAAGATCTTGCTGCGACCTCTCAGCGAACTGCCAGCAGTGGTCGCTGACCGCGCCGTGCATTATCTGGCGCTGTTGGCCTGGCTGCCTTACTCAAAAGGCAATGATGATCTCTTGCAGCAGCAAGCTTGCAAATTGGAGCAGACCTATGGCCTTCCGGTCGCCCTGTGCTACGGTCCGCGCTATCTGCACTCGACAGGTCAGGGCTACAAAGGAGGGCCTGCGACGGGGCTCTTCCTGTTTACGGGCGATGGGGAAAGTGCTGATTTACCGATCCCGGAGTATGATTTCACACTCGCGCAGCTCTTTGCCGCCCAGAGGCAGGGCGATATCGAGGCGCTGGCCGCCAGAGGCTGCCCGGTCTTTGGGTAATTACGGTTTCCGGCTGATTCTCAGACAATTACGTTCTAATATCTCAAGTTGACGGTATTATGTCGCTTCTTTTAATGGCCGGTGGCGGTAGGATAGAGTTTTTCTGGGGATTGCTACTCTATCGCCAAATGATCCAGCATTTCTGATCTGTTTCTTTGGGGTATAGGGGACGAAAGGGAGGGAACAATGAGCTTGAAAGCCATTGGTAGGGAAATGTCCGTGCGAGGCAAGCGCATTGCCAGCTTTGTATTAGCGGGCGCGTTGGTCCTTAGCATGTTGGGGGCTTGGGCGCCGCAAGCGGTACAGGCTTCGGGATGGACTCCCGAGAAAACAGCCCAAGTTAACGGCGGC
>WRFR01000042.1 GCA_009778715.1 Coriobacteriia bacterium
TACGGCTACTCCAAAGAGCTATACCGGCTATACCTACAGTCCAGGATACGATAAGAACGGCAACACAGAGGTGGCCTCCGGCACGATAGCGCCAGACGGATCCCTGGTACTGAAGCTTTACTACACAGAGGTTGTGCCAAATGCCGTACCGGTCTATACCGTGAAGATACGCTACCACCTGTGGACTGCCGATGGTGAAGTAATCAAAACAGTGTCTGTTCCGGGCACTTGGAAACCAGGGGACGTCATCGATCCAACAGCATTCCTGAATGCGTATAAGCAGGCTGGCTTTGGCAATGGCGTTCCGGTCGGCAGCAACTGGAAAGTCTCCGCAACAGGAAGCAATGTCTTTGATATCTACTATCCTGATACGCCACCGGTCATCAATGTCGAAAACGACGTAATCTATGTCCGCAAACCCGTCGAGCTGACTCTTGAAGACATCCTGCGCCTCGCGGGCGTTACGATCACCGATGCAGAAGAGGACATCCCGCTCTCCAAGCTCCTGGTGTCTGGTTACCCCGGCATCACCTGGACAAAAGTCAACTATCCAGGCGGGGTAGGCTATGTCATCCGCCTGAATGTCAGCGACACGCCTGGCCTGGCGGCGGCTTATCGTGAGATCACTGTTTTCGTCATGGATCAGAGCGAAAATATCCGTAAGCCCAAGCCCGGTGAGACCCCTCCGGCAGTGAAACCTCCCAAAGGTACTGAGTGGGGCATTGACAAGAATGGCGACTGGGTGATCTATATCCCGAATGCGCCGGTGAAAACTCCGGCAGGTTCAAGCTTGCCCAAGACGGGCGACAGTATTGCAATCGCAACCCCATTGGCCCTGATCGTAGCCGCGCTGGCCATTGTGTTCAAGCGTCGGCGACGGGCCACCAACTTTGGTGATTAGAGGCGCCCTTCCCCCCCCTGCCTCTAATACATATCCTCGTGAGCAGCCGCCTATTTCGCGGCTGCTCTACCTTTGTAGTGATTAGATTGTTGAGCGGGACAATGCTAGCATGTAAGTCATGGTTCGCCCTGCAACACAGACCGCTCACTCCACGCTCCAGTATCATCTGGGGCATCCGGCGGTACGTGCGTTGATGGACCAGGATGAAGATATGCGCGCGCTCATCGAGCAGGTTGGCGAGGTGAGCGTCGATGTTGATGGCGAGGGCTACCTGGCGTTAGCGCGGGCGATCTGCGACCAGCAGATTTCAGGCACGGCGGCCACGGCCATCTGGAATCGTTTTGAGGCGCTCTGTGGCGGGGAAGTGACAGCTGAAGCAGTTTCAAACCTTGATGAGGAGGCGCTGCGCTCGGTTGGGTTCTCGCGCATGAAGGCGCGCTATCAACTTGACCTTGCTCACCATGTGACCGTGGGACTTCTCAACTTTGATGAACTGGCTACCCTTAGTGACGAAGAGGTCATAGAACGCCTGACCGCAGTCAAGGGTGTGGGTCGCTGGACCGCTCAGATGTACCTGATCTTCTCTCTGGAGCGCGAGGATGTGTTCGCGGTGGCCGATGGCGGCCTGCGTCGCAGCGTGGCGCTGCTTAAGGGCGTTGACGCCGATGCTCCCGCCGCACTGATCGAAGCCCTGGCAGAAGACTGGGCCCCGTATCGCACCGTCGCCTCCCTCTATCTCTGGCGAGGTCTCGGCCAAGGCGCCCTGCAGGCGCTGTAGCGTTTCTTCACATAATCTACACTCATAAAACTTGACAATGGGACACTCAGATTAGTAACCTTGATACGTACTGATCTGAGACAGGCCAACACGGGCTCACACGGTCGGGTGTGCCTTCTCGTTAGTAATATCAATAAAAGAAGGAGTACGTAATTATGAGTAAAGTATTGGGAATCGACCTTGGCACCACTAACAGCGCAATGGCGCTGATTGAAGGTGGCGAGCCTGCGATAGTTATCAATGTAGAAGGCGACCGCACCACACCGTCGGTCGTGGCGTTTCGCAAGGAGGGTGAGCGCCTGGTAGGCAAGCCGGCCAAGAACCAGGCAGTCACCAACCCGGAGAACACGATCTCTTCGATCAAGCGTTTTATGGGACGTAAGTTCAGCGAGGTCTCAGAAGAGATCAAGACGGTCAGCTACGATGTGGTTTCCGGTAAAGCTGGGCGCGTCGAAGTCAAGATCGAAGGCAAGAACTACACACCGGAAGAGATCAGCGCGATGATCCTGCAAAAGCTCAAGGCTGACGCGGAAAAGTACCTGGGTGAAAAGATCACTGAGGCGGTCATCACGGTTCCGGCTTACTTCAATGACGCGCAGCGCCAGGCCACCAAGGACGCGGGCAAGATCGCGGGCCTTGAGGTCAAGCGTATCGTTAATGAGCCGACTGCGGCAGCGCTGGCCTACGGTCTGGATAAGGCTGGCAAGGAGCAGAAGGTCCTGATCTTTGACCTCGGCGGTGGCACCTTCGACGTGTCATTGCTGGAGCTTGGCGACAACGTCGTCGAGGTGCTCGCGACTGCGGGCGATAACCACCTGGGCGGCGATGACTGGGACAAGAAGGTCATCGACTGGCTGGCGGATAAGTTCAAGGCCGATAACGGCGTTGACCTGCGTAGCGACAAGATGGCCCTGCAGCGCCTGAAAGAAGCGGCGGAGCGCGCAAAGATGGAACTCTCCAGCGCGGCTGAGGCCCACATCAATCTGCCGTTTATCACGGCAGACGCCAATGGTCCGAAGCATCTTGACTACACGCTCTCACGCGCAGAGTTCGAGAAGATCACGAGCGATCTGCTGGACCGTACCAAGAAGCCGGTCGAGCAGGTCATCAAGGACGGCAGCATCAAACTCGCCGAGGTCGACGAGGTCATCCTCGTAGGTGGCTCGACGCGTATGCCAGCGGTCCAGGAGCTCGTCAAGAAGCTCACGGGTAAAGACCCGCACATGGGCGTCAACCCTGATGAGGTCGTAGCGCTGGGCGCGGCGGTCCAGGGCGGCGTGCTCTCCGGTGACTTCGGCAAGGGCGACATTCTGCTGCTTGACGTGACCCCGCTGAGCCTGGGTGTTGAGACCATGGGTGGCATTATGACCCGCATGATCGATCGCAACACAACGATCCCGACCCGCAAGACGGAGGTCTACTCGACGGCGGCCGATGGCCAGACGTCGGTTGAGATCCATGTCCTGCAGGGCGAGCGCGAGATGGCGGCAGCCAACAAGACGCTCGGGCGGTTCACGCTGGCCAACATCCCGCCAGCGCCGCGCGGTATCCCGCAGATCGAGGTCACCTTTGACATCGACGCCAACGGTATCGTGAACGTGTCCGCGAAGGATCGTGGCACGGGTCAGGAGCAAAAGATCACGATCTCCGGATCGACCACGCTTTCTGACAACGAAGTGGACAAGATGGTTCATGACGCCGAGGCTCACGCCGACGAGGACGCCAAAGAGAAGGAGAAGATCGAGACGCGCAACATGGCTGACAGCCTGGTCTATCAGACGGAGAAGACCCTGACCGACCTGGGCGACAAGGTGCCCGACGACGTCAAGTCTTCCACCCAGTCCGCGGTCGATGACCTGAAAAAGGCTCTTGAAGGCGACGATGCCGATGAGATCAAGGCCAAGACCGAGGCGCTGCAGCAGGCAGGCATGAAGTTGGGCGAGATCGCGTACCAGCAGGTACAGGCTGAGGCCGATGCGGCTCAGGCCCAGGGTGAAGGCGCTGGGGACAGCGGTTCTGCCGAGGGTGGCGACGAGGTCGTTGACGGTGACTTCGAGGTTGTCGACGATGACAAGTAAAAGCGACAGAAAGCATGCGGGGGCAGTACTTCAGCATGACAGTGATGTGGCAGGGGCTTCGGTCCCTGCCGCCGCGCATGAAGAGGTGACGGTGACAAACACCCCTGGGGTATCTGTTATCGAACTTGCTGCTGCCCAAGCCGAGGCCGCTGAGTGGAAAGAGCGTGCTGCCCGTGCCCAGGCTGAGTTCGAGAACACGCGAAAACGCCTGGCCGCTCAGCAGGAAGAAGCCTTGGGACGCGCGACCGACCGCGTGATCGAGGGCTTGCTGCCCGTGGTCGATGACCTGGACCTGGCCATTGCCCATGGACAGGAGGCCGGAAGCGACCTGTGCGCCGGGCTGTCTGCCATCCGCGAGAAGATCCTGGCGGCGTTCGCGCGCGAGGGCGTCGAGGTCATCGATCCGCAGGAAGGCGACCCCTTTGATCATGATACGCAGAGCGCAATGCAGGTGGTCCAGCGTGATGACCTGCCTGACCAGAGCGTGGCCCAGGTCTTCCAAAAAGGCTATCACCGTGGCGCGCGGGTCATCCGTCCGGCCATGGTGATCGTCTCAAAATCTTAATACCAAGGAGCGATAACAGTGGCGTCTAACAATTATTACGACACGCTTGGCGTGAAAAAAGACGCTTCGGCTGATGACATAAAGCGAGCATTCAGAAAGCTCGCGCGCAAATATCACCCCGACGCCGGTGGTGATGAAGAGAAGTTCAAGCAGGTCAACGAGGCCTATGAGGTCCTCTCTGACACAGAGAAGCGTAAACAATACGATGAATATGGCCAGTACTTCGGGCCCAACGGTCCCGGGCCGGGCTATGGCCCCGGGTCAGCGGCAGGCGGCGGAGCAAACCCCTTTGGCGGGGGAGCTTACACTTACAGCACCGGCCCCGGCAGCCCGGGAGGCTACCAGCAGGTCGACTTCGACCTGGGCGATATCTTCGGGTCGATGTTCGGCGGTGGCAAACATGGTGGCAGTTTTGGCGGCTACCAGACGCGCGGACGCGCGGCGGCGGGCCGCGGTCAGGACCTGCAAATGGATCTCGATATTGATTTTGCCGAGGCTTTTGCAGGCACGAGCCGCCGGGCTGTAACTGAAGATGGCAAGGAGCTCTCGGTCAGTATTCCCGCAGGCGCGACCGACGGAGGCAGGCTGCGCTTCAGGGGCAAGGGAGGACCTGGCGTGGGCGGTGGGCCACGTGGTGATCTTGAGGTTGTCACACATATCCGGCCGCATCCCTTTTTCAAGCGTGTCGGCGCAGACGTCACCTTGACGCTGCCGTTGACGTATACCGAAGCGGCTCTCGGCGCCCACGTGACCGTACCACTGCCTGACGGCACTAAGGCCAAGCTAAAGATCCCTGCGGGAACACAGAGTGGCAAGGTGTTTCGCATGAAGGGCAAGGGAGCGCCGAAGCTGAAAGCCAAGGGCGCTGGCGACCTCCTGGTGACTGCTCAAATCACAGCGCCTAAGCATATTTCTGGCCGGACAAAGGAACTCCTGGAGGAGTTGCAAGACTTACAGAAGGAGGATATCCGTGCCGCGCTCAAATAGGGGAGCAGACCCCACAAAACCTAATCGCAACCGTCCCGTCTATATGATCGGCATTGCGGCCGAGCTGGCGGGCGTCCACCCCCAGACGCTGCGCATCTACGAGCGCAAGAACCTGGTCGAGCCCCAACGTACCGGTGGTAACACCCGCCTGTACTCTGAGGCCGATATCGAACGCCTGCAGTTTATTCAGCAGCTCACGCAGGACGAGGGGATCAATCTGGCCGGCGTTGTGCGTATCATCGAGCTGGGGAATGAGCGTGAGCGCCTCAAAGCCGAGGTCGAGGAAGTACGTGAGGAACTGCGCGAGCTTAAGCGCCAGATCCTGCGCGACGAGCTGATGGCCGCGCGTCGCACGGCCATTGTTCCTCTGGGACCTACCGATATACGGCGCACCTGAACATTTGTAACTGACTGAGCCGCAAAAAGGCGCTATACTAATGAGGGACCATGTTTTTTAATAGGGAGGGTTTATGAAACGGAAACTTATCAGCTTAGTACTTGCGTTCGCGTTCGCACTCAGTTTGGGAGCGGTCAACACGGCGGTGCCCTCGGCGGTAGCCGCATCTGGCGCTTCGTTACAATCAACATCGTCTGTAGATTCTTCGCCAGCCTTCAGGCAGTATTTGAAGAATGTAAAGGCGGGAAATCTGGGGAAACATTCCGGGGTGATCCCCAGTCTTAACACTCCGGCTGCGCCCCTTTCACTGGCCAATGGTTTCTCGTCAGCTACAGCCCCGATCATCTATGACCCCCGGAACCTTCAGGGTGTCACCAGTAACTACCTTCCCACGATAAGGAACCAGAATTCAACGGGTTGCTGCTGGGCCTTCGGATCCACGGGATGTGTTGACATCTATGACGGCATCACAAAAGGCACTCCGATCCTGTACTCAGAAGAACATATGCGTTTCTCTGTCAGCAAGCAGAACCCGGCGCCAGTCGATGCGTTATATGGCCGCAATGCTGATGACGGCGGCAATTTCGTCTTGGCCTCGGCTTATATGACCAACTGGACCGGCATGGCGCTCGATTCCGCCGCGCCGTTTCCTCCCGCGCCAAGCACCAACGAGGGTGCTACTCCTCCCATCACTTCCACTACTGTTCCGGTCTGGCCTGCCACGAAGATGAGTGCCCCGGTCGTCGACCATGTCATGGGAACCGCGAGCATCCCGATGAAAGCGGCTAATGTGAAGTCCGCGATCATGAAGTATGGCGCGGTCAACGTGAGCATCGATGGCAGCATAATGTCTCTATCGAGCCCGTATTATAATGCGGGCAACTATGCATCCTGTGGCACCTCGTCGAATATGGACACCACTTCTGCACATAATGTCGATCTGGTCGGCTGGAACGATAATTTCCCAACTACCAGCTTCAACGCGGTATGCCGCCCCACCAGTCCGGGTGCTTGGCTGGTGCGCAACAGCTGGGGCATAGGTGCGGGTCAGAGTGGGTATTTCTGGCTCTCATATCAGGACGCCAGCCTGAATTCATCGGTATTCAATTCGGCCTACTATGTGGTGACACAGGATCGCGCCCCCAAGTCGGGTGAGACCATGCTGTCAGATGATCATCTGCCGCAGGAGGCTCGCGTAACTCTGGGCACCACAACGCAGTATGCTGCGAACACGTACCAGATGACGGCCTTTACAACAGTCTCTGATGTGATGCTTTACTCCGCCTCAGTAGGCGCAACCTACTCTATCTATATCGTACCGGCAGCCTCCAATGGGACGCCCTCAATTGCGGCGAGCTCTTTGAAGAACCCGGTCGCGACCGGAACCGTTTCGCAAGAAGGCTATCAGACAAAGACGCTTACGTATCCCTACCTGGTACCGGCGACCGGGAAATATTCTGTGGTCGTCGCCTACAATCTCTCGAGCGCGGCAAACCCGGGCTTAACGACGGAATTTGGCTGGACGTATCCCTCTTCTCCAAATACCCCATCAACGGGAACCGCTTATATCAAAAAGGGTGAGAGCAGTTATGCCTCACCGGGCGCCGCTTGGTCAGATCTCTACACGTTCGCTACGAATAATTCAGGAATGAGTGGAACTCTAAAGATTACCTACGGCAACTTTTGCATCCGGGCTATCACGCAGGCGCCTGCGCCTCCTTCAAAGCCTACCCTGACCAGCCTTACTAACTCAGCTACCGGTCCACTTCTCACGTGGACCAGGTCTAAAGGCGCTACCGGCTACTATATTTATCGCAAAGTGCCAGGAGGCGCCTTTGCAAGAATCA
>WRFR01000043.1 GCA_009778715.1 Coriobacteriia bacterium
ACCAGTAACCTGTTTCATATCAACAATATCAACTGAGTCCTCTCCAAAAGAACGTTCAAGGTCAGTGTGGATATTGAAGTAACTCAAGCCCGAATAAGGTGATGTTGAAGAATCGATCAACAAATCGACGTCGCTCGTCTCTGTAGCTTCACCACGCGCGTATGAGCCAAAGAGATACACCGCAGCAAGCTTGTGCTTTCTGGCAATTGGGGCTACTCTTCGTTTTATTTCCGCAAGAGAATACATGATTTCATTATAGCGTACGAAAAATCAGATGGGATTATCTTGTGCTGACAATCATTGTGAGTATCGTGCGTAGTATTTTATGATACGTACGCACATTACTAAACTGTCCAAGTAGCGGTTTATGTAACCATGGCGCCCTGTTACTATAGTGCTTACCAACAGAAGAAGAATTGCTCCACGAGGTCAGTTCAGAAGTGGAGCGGTTTGATGAAAACAGAAAGCTATCTTAGTCGTTCCTCCTTGGTAGTTCATATAGAATGGATATATCCTTCGCAAACCACAAGGGAGACGCCACATGCCCCTGCAGACCAAGCGTATATACGATTCTGATGATCCGAGTGACGGAAAGCGTATCCTGATCGACCGCCTGTGGCCGCGGGGTGTCTCGAAAGAACGCGCCGACCTGTACGGTTGGTTCAAAGATGTTGCGCCCAGCCCTGAGCTTCGCGAGTGGTTCGGACATAAACCTGAGCGCTATGAGGAGTTCCGGGAAAGATACCTCCAGGAGCTTGTAAGCGACGAGACAAAGCAGCCGGAACTTGAGCAGATCCGCAAACTGAGCCAAACCGGCACCGTTACGCTCCTCTACGCAGCAAAAAGCCCAACCATCAATCATGCCATTGTCCTGCTTGAATATCTTGAGAAATCAACACAGAGATAACCATGGAACTTCCTAGGTGCTCGTTGGTGCAATGATAGCCTCTTACGAAAGAAGATACTTAAATCTATGAAGACTAAAAGACCAGCAAAGACCACCATACCGAGCAGCATACCCGCTGCCATCGCAGGAGCCGCCGTCACCTTTGTCGTGTCGTTGCCTCTCATGTGGCTTATCGGCTATGTCGCGATAACGTTCTATGGCCTGGGGATCTGGATCATTCCCTACCTCGGAAGCACCATCGGACTCCACGTTTTCGCAAGCCAGGGAGCCCAGGCCTACCATAAAGCTGTCATCATCTTTGCGGTCATCGCAGCGCTCCAGAACGCTGCGCTCATCTTCTGGAACCAGCGCGAGAGCGGCGCCTCGAAGCTGCGCGGCATCATCCTGCGAGTGCTGATCGGCCTGACCGTCCTTGGCACGTTCGCAGGCCTTCTCATGCTATTCGCTCTTTAGTGTTAACAAAATTACCCCAGGGGTGTTTGTCACCATTTGTTCTTTAGGGGTGCTTATGCGACTGGATAGCTTCCCAGCACTTTGACCTCACGGAGCTTCAGCCGCAGAGAGTCAAGCGCGATCTTGACGTCCGGGTCATCTGCGCTCCCCTCGAAATCAAGAAAGAACATGTACTCGCCCATTGCCTCCTTGGTAGGACGCGATTCGATCTTGGTGAGGTTGACGCCCGCATAAGCGAACTCCGCCAGGATCATGAGCAGCGCGCCGGGCTTGTTGGCCCACATGAACAGTGCGACTGAACTCTTGGGTGGCCGATCACGGCCGTCCTGATCTTTCCCGGCGCGGCGCGTGGCCAGGTACGCTTCAGCACGCTCTTCTTGCGCGATCAGCACAAAGTTGGTCTGATTGTTGGAATGATCCTCGACGTTGCGCTCAAGGATCTCGGCGCCAGAGAGCTCAGCGGCAAACGAGGAAGCGATCGCTCCGTAACCCGTATGCGCCAGCGCCTGCTGGACCGCATCGACCGTCGAGTTCCGTGCGATCACCGGGCGTCCTGGAAACGTACGTAGGATCCACTGCGCACACTGGCCCAGGGCCTGAGGGTGGCTGACGATCGTAGTGATATCTGCTTTGCCCGTGCCAGGAGTCGCAAGCAAACAGTGATGAATATCGAGAGCTCTCTCTTCCATGATCACGACTCGGCGGCCAAACGCCAGCTCATCGAGCGTCGCCGTGACCGAACCTTCAAGCGAGTTCTCGATAGGAACTACTCCAAAGTCTGCCGCACCCGAGCGGACCGTTTCAAACACCTCAGGTATCGTCGCGCATTCAAGGAAAACAGGCGCTTCTTCCCCGGCAGCCGCGCTTGCGAAAAGCCGCGCGGCCTCATCAGAGAACGTCCCCCGTGGCCCGAGAAACGCGAATGTGGTCATTTCTGCTCCTTTGCCTGTCAATCATTAGCAGTGACAATCACCCCAGGGGTGTTTATCACGCTCGCCTTTCTTATCAGCGGACAAAATACCCCCCAAGGATGTTTTGCCATTTAAAGTATTGTGTCAGCTACTTCTTCGCTTGTCCACTGGATGGTGCTGAAAGATAGTCCTCCGGCGCGGGATGGATGCCGTGTTCTCCTCGGCAGAGCGGCCGCGCAAGACGGCGAACCTCGCTCACAAGCAAGTGCTTTGGCTCGACAATACTCGTATGCGCACTCTTGTCATGTAGCGCATAGAGAACAAACGGGATCACAAGGCACACGAAGAAGCCTGCGATCAGGATGACCAGATACGACGTTGACTGGCCGCTGCTGAGCGTCGATGGCGGCACAAACGTTATCCCAAAAGCGGCCAGGGTCGCAAGCAGGCCGATCCCGGCGACGACCGTCTTGCCTACCACTCCTCCCGGGATCTGATAGCGCCGCTTCAGGTCACGCTGCTTGAATAACAGCTTGAAATAGCCAGCAAACAACAGGAAGTACGTGACCGCATAGATGACAACGGTCAGCGAGATAGCGATCTGGAAAGAAAGGTTGGTCCCCCCGCCACCGAAGATCGTCAGAACGATCGCCCAGATCGTGACGATAACGCCCTGGACCAGCACGAGCACGACCGGCACGTCATGGCGGTTTGCCTTGCGCAGTACCGGCGGCAGCAGCCCCTGTTGCGCCGCCATATAGATCCCGCGCGCAGGTCCTATCACCCAACCAGCAACCTCGGCCGTCACGCCAACCGCGATCATGAGCGCAACCAAGTTTGCCGCCCAGTGCGCGTACACACCTGCATGGGCAAACAGCGCCACGAGCGCCTGCACGATGCCGTTGTTCAACGACAAGTGCGAGATCGGCACCGTCAGCGCCACCGCCATTCCGCCGATCGTATTGAGCGCGATGGCTGAGATCACGACCAGGATCATTGCAAGAGGATAGTTGCGCTTGGGATTATCGAGGTCATTGGCATACGACGCCGACGCCTCCACTCCCATGTAGGACAAAATGAACGAGATGAACACCACCAGCGTCGCTGGCTTCGTAAAATTCGGGATGAGCGCATGCGTAGAGAACGCCACCTGAGAGTGACCGCCAGAGACCAGATACCAGACGGTCAGCGTTAGTAGGATCACGGTTGGGATGATGATGCCCACGACAGAGCCAATGTCTCCGATCCGCTCGGTGATCCTGCTGCCGCCAAACTGTATCAAGGTGATGATCCAAAAAAGAATGACAACACCCGCGCACTTCAACAGGGGGTTGGTATTGAGTGCCGGAACGCCGATCACCGAAGAGATCGCGCCCAAAATGAAGTAGAGCATCGCAATAAAGCCGACCGTCACCTGTAACCACTGGAAAAAGATTGCCGCAAAACCCCAGAGCTCGCCGAGCGTGTTCTTAACCCACACATAAACGCCGCCAGCTTCCCAGTCCTCCACCGTCGCCATCTCTGCTGAACACAGCGAAGCCGGCAAGAACCACAGCACTCCGCCGACGACCAGGAAAAAGACCAGGCTGAGGCCCGATGTCGCAAAGAGTGGGTACTCGTGCAGGTCCATCACCATCGCAACGGTGAGCGCGTAAAACGCGAGCATGGTCAGCTTTTTACCGGTACTTGTTTTTCTTGCCATACGATACATCTCTAATCACATAAGAGGGCCATATCCCCCTCTTTCTGGCCCGTACCTATTTTATAGCAGAGATGCTGCCATGAACCGCCATTTCACACTATCATGGTGTAGGTGACAAAGGGTCAGGTACTTTGTCATCTAATGTGACAAAGTACCTGACCCTTTGTCAGAATCTGTCGAACTACACAGGAGACTACATGCACTACAACGTTTTGTTCTGGATCATCATCGCTATCGTTATCGTGAGCTTTGCCTGGGACCAGATACTCACGGCGCTTAACCGGTCGCGCATGAGCGACACACTGCCGCCGGAGCTTGCCGGCATCTATGAGCCGCAGGAGTACGCGCGCCAACAGCAGTACCAGCGCGCCAACAGCCGTTTTGCGACCTTATCGTCGACGTTTACCACCGTGCTGATGTTGGTGGTCCTCATGATTGGCGCGGCGGGCTGGCTCTACGGGCGGCTGCAACATCTCACCACTCACTACCTTCTGCTGCCGCTGCTTTTCTTTGGGATCATCTTTCTTGTGATCACGCTGCTCGACATGCCCTTCGACTACTATGACACCTTCACGATCGAAGAGCGCTTTGGCTTCAACAAATCGTCACGCGGACTTTTCTTCGCCGACGCGCTAAAGGGGCTTCTGCTTACCGCTCTACTGGGAGGCGTTGTGGTCGCCGCCGTCGCGTTCTTCTACCACCTGACAACGACCTGGTTCTGGCTGATCGCCTGGGGTGTCCTCACGCTCTTCAGCGTGGGGGTCAATTACTTCTACTCGCAGCTCATCGTGCCGCTCTTCAACAAGCAGACGCCGCTGGAGGAGGGCGAACTGCGCGACGCGCTGATGGCGCTTGGTGAGCGCGCGGGATTTACGATCAGCAACATCTACGTGCTGGACAGCTCAAAGCGCAGCACGAAGTCCAACGCCTACTTCACGGGGTTCGGCAAGCGCAAGCGCATCGTACTCTACGACACGCTGCTTGACGATCTGGAAATCGCCGAGATCGTGGCCGTCCTGGCTCACGAGATCGGACACTATCGCAAGCATCATACGCTGATCGGCCTGGTGCTTGGCGTTGTGATGACAGGCATCCAACTGTGGCTCATGTCGTTTTTCCTGGGCAGCCCCGCGGCGGCGCTGGCGATGGGCAGCCCCGCGGCGGCGCCTTCTTTCGCACTGGGGCTCATCGCGTTCTCACTGGTGTTTACGCCGGTCTCTGAGCTGCTCTCTGTTGGTCAGTCCGTGCTCTCGCGGCGCCATGAGTATCAGGCCGACGCCTTCGCCGCCCAGATGGGACTGGCAGATCCCCTCATCTCCGGACTCAAGAAGATCTCAGCCAAGGCGCTCTCAAACCTTACCCCGCATCCGCTCGTCGTGTTCTGGGAGTACTCGCACCCCACTTTGCTTCAGCGCATGGAGCAACTCGCACACGTGTGAAAAATGTACCAAAACCTCCGTTTTGAGGTGATTAATCAGTGATAAGCTCGCCTAATAGGAGCAAATTGCACCTTTCAGAAGAAAAAACCACCTCAAAACAACGACTTTGATACAAAAGATAGAAAGTATTGCATCTGCGTCCCGGTGGGGAGGCAGAGCTGACAAAACTACCCCAGGAGTAATGCTGTCAACTTGCGAGGCGGGTGTATCACTACCCCAACACTTTGGTTGCCCAGATCAGGCCCGCGCAGAGTACAACCAGGCCAGCAGCAAGCGCCCATACCTGGGGACGGGCCATATTGCTCGTCCAGCCCACGCCAAAGCGCTTTGGCACAAACAGCGCCGGGTCATCCGGATTGTAGTAGATAACGCCGAGCTTCCAGTACTGGTCATCGTCGCGTGATATCTCATCGCTATCCTGCGCCGGATGCGACAGGCGCGCGCCGGACTGTCCGTACTTGAGGCTGATCCAAACAAGTACCACCAGCAGCAGAACCGTCGCCACGATGATGATCAGCCCCGCAATGTTAGCCGAGAGCTTGCCAACCATCGAAAGCTGCATCGCGATCATTGAAGCGGTGAGCCCCAGGCCCATGCACAGCATGAAGATCGACTGGGCGCGTAC
>WRFR01000044.1 GCA_009778715.1 Coriobacteriia bacterium
GTCAGAGATATTGTCGACAAAAGGAGTATCGACAAACAGGTAGGTGTAGGCCGGATCATTGCGGTTGTTATAGCCGTCTTCTGAAGCAAGACCCATAACCGCTACGCGGCTGCCGGGGTAGTTACCTAAGATATATTGGCTCATGTCATCGCAAAGGTTCTTGGTATATTGCAACGCGCTCAGAGTGCTGGTCATCATGCCGTCATCCATAGTAGAAGACCAGTCCACGTCAAATAAGATATCGTATTTGTTGGATTTGGCCAGATCCTGCAGATTGGCAGAGATCTTATAATTGATCTCATCTCCTGCTACAACCGGTACCGGGTTTTTCTCAGTGCCGCTGTCCCAGTCTTTCCCATTGACCTGAGCGCTTTTAACCGGGGGATCGCCCGTATCTGCATGAGCGTTTGGGGTGGTTGTACTGCCAAAGAGCGAGACCACCAGCGCAATACCGATGGTCGCCAGGACCAAACGCTTAAAGAAGTAAGAGGACTGCCGCCTGCTGTTGTTCACAAAAAATTCTCCCTTCGTGGCCCCTGTCAGAAACTCCTTGAACAGAAATTAATACAGAGAACTGCACCCGATACATAAAGTAGGGAGAACTGAGAAAAAAGTTACTGGACGTTTGCGGTGACCGTAATAGAGACGACTACGGTTCTTGCAAGTCCTGCGCTGTCCTGAGCACGTAAATACACTTGAGCAACGCCCGGATGCATGAAGTCGATCGTGTTCCAGGCAGCAAGAGTGACCGGTAGTTTCGAGCCATCCGCCGCATGAGCGCGCGCTCCCGTATCGGCCAGGATCCTGGCCGCAGATACTGACGTCCCCACCGGGTAGGTGAGTGCCGAGCGCAAGACTGTGATCGTCGGAGGAGTAGCCACCGCCGGGGTCGGCGTTGGCTTGGGCGCAGGGGTCGGTTTGGGCGCAGGGGTCGGCGTTGATCCTGGTTTGGGGGCAGGCGCTGGAACCGTTTGTGGCACAGGAGTTGCCTCGTTTGAGGACGGCGCAGACGTTGCAGGAACCGATACGGTCGGCGTGTCAGGATGCGCGGTAGCCACAGCGGACGGCAGCGGCATGTCCTGGCCGTTGTGTCCTGCCTGCGCATGGAAGTACAGGGCTGCTCCTAAGCCAACTGCCAGAAGGAGCGCGGCAGCTACGCCGAGCGCTCCCTTATGAGCCGCCATTTGCAGGATCAGGCCACCGTTTTGTATGCCAGTGAGGAAGGCGTCAGACTGCGCAGAAGCAGCTTCCTGGCCTATCTGCGCGACACGCTCTGCGCTTTGTGACGCTGACGATGTATCGGCCGCAGATGGCGCCTGCGCGGTCGTGGTCGTGGTCGCGGCCGCCTGACGCAGGAAACTTTGCGCCCGCGCGAGTGCCAGGACAGGCGCATCCGCCCGGGCAAGCGCCAGCGGCAGTGCAGCCGCTAAGCCTGTCGTTACCTGGGACTGCGCGCTCTCGAAGTCAAGCTCATGCAGATCGCGCTCGAAGAACTCTGCCAGTATCTGGCGCTGCCTCTGGCGCTCAGCACGTTCAACGGGCGTCTCATCATCAATGGTATCAAGCGGAGCAACGAAGAGCTTCCTGAGCGCTGCGCGCGCGTCGAACAAGCGCTTGCGTGTCGCGCCTGCTTTGATGCCCGTGATCTTGGCGATCTCTGCAACATTGAACCCAGCAAAGTAGAACAGAATAATCGCCTCACGCTGTTGATCGGGCAGTCGATTGATTCCTGTGAGGAGCGCGTCGTGCACCTCCTCCATTTCAAAGGATGCTTCAGGGTCGGGGGCCGTGTGATCCTCAAGGTCGGAAACGCCAGCATTTTGCCCAACGCTGCCGTCATCATCGACCAAAGGAAGCTCATAATAGCCTCCGTGCTCAGACTCCTGTTTGACCAGGCTTACAGCGCGCTGGGCAATGCGGAAAATCCAGAAGCGGAAGGCTTGGGGCGACTTCAATTGGTTCAGATTGGTACAGACGCCCAGAAACGTAGCTTGCGTGGCCTCCGAAGCCAAGTCGTCAGAACGCAGGCGTTTGAGCGTGTAATAGTAAATTTGTGGAAAGTACACCTTGTAGAGTTCCGCGAATGCCTGCTCGGAACCCTCCTGCGCACGTAGTACCAATTGCGTTATGTCGGAAGACTGTCTCCCTTTGTTATCAGAAACACTCATGTCAGATTTTTCCCGATCGACTAAAAACATCCATGTTATATATAAGTGGGAATTTTTCTGAAAAAGTTACTCAAGGCATTTTTCAGCAGGCGCCGTACCCCTCTCTATAAAACGTGATCGGCGTTTACCTGATTTATTTTAGCAGGCAAGAAATAAACGCTGCCTGAGCAGGCGCCGCAAAGCGTATCGTATTCACGATACTTGAGCTTTGCGGCAACGAACTCAGACAGCGTTTAGGCTTGCCTTAAGCGCAGCGGTTTTGCAGGTAGGCGTAATACTCGTCAACGTCGCGCTGGATCTCTTCGAGCAGGGCTTCATTGCCCGGCTTGAACAGGTGCTTGAAGCGACCCTGTGGCTTGAGGAACTCGACTACGGGCGTCAGACCGTTGCGGGTTTTCGCTGGCATGGTCATGCGCCACTCGCCGTTTTCCACTTCGAAGCTGGGCCAGAAACCGGTATCGACCGCCAGGCGCGCCAGCTCGGTCGTCTGTGCGGCATCACTGCGCCAACCACGGGGACACGGAGCCATGATGTTAAGAAACGCCGGGCCCTCGGCCGCAAACGCTTTGGTCGCCTTTTTGACCACGTCGTTCCAGTAGCCAACAGAAGCCTGCGCCACGTACGGAATGCGATGATCAGCCATGATGCTCGTCAGGTCCTTACGACGCTGAAGCTTGCCGGGCTGGGCACTGCCGACCTCTGAGGTCGTCGCCCAGGCATACTGGGGCGTCGCGCTTGAGCGCTGAATACCCGTGTTCATGTAGGCGCCGTTGTCGTAGCACACATACACGAAGTTATGCCCGCGCTCGGTCGCGCCAGACAGCGACTGAAAGCCGATGTCGTAGGTGCCGCCGTCGCCGCCGAAGGCCGCAAACTTCAGCTCGCGCTCCGGATCGATCTTGCCCTGGCGTTTGAGCGACTTGAACGCCGCCTCGACGCCACTGATCGTCGCCGCCGAGTTCTCAAACGCGTTATGGATGACCGAGCCTTCCCAGGCGCCGTACGGAAAGATCGTCGACGATACTTCCAGACAGCCGGTCGCCACTGAGGAAACAACCTCAGCTTCACCTGCTCCCAGCAAAACCTGGCGCACCGCGATAGACGCGCCACAGCCGCCACACAGGCGGTGCCCGCCGCTCAGGCGCTCGGGCAGATAGGTGAGTTCTTTGATAGTTGCCATGTTATCTCCTCCTAATCAGTGCCCAGATACGTCAGGCCGGGATCGCTGGCGCCGGAAAGCGACGCCTCAAGATCCGCATATACCTTGCGGAAGTAATCGAGCTTTACATCAGCGCCGCCCAGGCCATAAATGTAGCGCCGCATCTGCGGGTGCAGGTCATGGGCGAAGAGCGCTGTCATCGTGTCGAGCGCGAGCGGCCCGGCGTAAGAACCAAAGCTGTCGGAACGATCCATGACGGCAACCGCCTTTGCGCCTGCAAGCGCACTGGCGAGCTCTGCCGTTGGGAAAGGCCGATAACAGCGGACCTTAAGGATGCCGACCTTCTTGCCATCTGCGCGCATTTCACGCGCAACCGCACGGGCGTTACCGGCCGCACTGCCCATGATCACGATGACAAGCTCGGCATCTTCAAGGCCATAGCCCTCAACGTGGTCGTAGGGACGTCCGGTCAGTCCTGCCCACTCGTCAGCAATGCGTTTGATGGAGGCCAGCGCGCCGTCGTTTGCCGTACGCTGAGCCTGCTTGATCTTCATGTAGGTATTGCCAAGATTAGCAAAACCACCGACCATGATGGGATCGACATCAAGCAGCGTATGCGCCGGGTGATACGGGCCCACAAAGTCTTTGACCGCAGCGTCGTCAGCAAGCTCACAGCGCGTGATGGCGTGGGTCGTAATAAAGCCATCGAGGGTCGGCATGACCGGCAGCAGGTTTTCCTCCGCGATACGCGGCGCAATGACCGTGTGATCGTAGGCTTCCTGCGCGTTTTCCGCAAAGAAGATGACCCAGCCGGTGTCACGCGCGCCCATTGCGTCGCTGTGGTCCCCATGGATGTTGATGGGGGCAGACAGCGCGCGGTTCGCGTTTACCATGACGATCGGCAGGCGCAAGCCGGAGGCGACATAGAGTTCCTCATTCATAAGCGCCAGGCCCTGGCTGCTGGTCGCGGTAAACGTGCGCGCGCCGGCAGCGGCACTGCCGATGCAGGCCGACATCGAGCTATGCTCCGACTCGACCGTGACAAACTCGGTGCGGACCTTGCCAGCCGCAACAAACTTCGCAAAGTCCTCGACAATGGTCGTCTGAGGCGTGATCGGGTAGGCGCAAATAACGTCAGGCTCGATCTGGCGATAGGCTTCAGCGACAATGCCGTTTCCGGTCGCAGCTATCGTTTTCTGTTCGATGGTCATGAGCTACACCTCCGTCTTCATCGTGGACGGCTCTGCAGCCTCGTCAAGAACGGGGCCCTCACTGCACTTGACCTCATCGCAGTGCTCAGGAAGCAAGCGCAGGGCGTCAAAACGACATTCGGTGCAGCAGATGCCACAACCCTTGCAGTGATCAAGGTCAATGCCGGTCATCTGCCCGTCTTTGACTATGATCGAGCTGTCCGGGCAGTTCACCCAGCAGATCAGGCAGTTGGTGCATTTCTCTTTGTCCCAGAGTGGGCGCATGCTGCGCCAGCTGCCCGTAATGTACTCCGCCGCCTTGCCGCCCTCAAGGGCACACATGCCGACCGGGAATTCTTCGGGTGTCCAGTTTTCGTAATTGCTGACATCCCAGCTGTTGCTGTTATTACTCACAGTGCACCTCCTCATAAGCGCGATCTACGCTCGCCAGATTCGCGTCGATCATTTCCTGGGCAAACTTCTTGCCGAAGGTCTTAACGAGCTGGCCCTTGATCGATTCAGGCGCAACGATGGGCCGCACCTTTGCGAGCGCGCCCACAATAGGCGTATTGGGGATGTCACGGCCGATCGTGGCAACTGCAATGCCGCTGGCGTCAACGGTAGCCAGCGTGACCGTGGTCGGCAGCGCTGACAGCTCGGCGGAGCGGAGCTCCTGGGGAGTGCGCATCGTGTTCACAATAACAACGCCGTCCTGGTTCATGCCTTCGGCCACGTCCTCGACGGCCAACAAGGTCTCATCAAGCACGATCACGATGTCAGGGTGCTCGATATTATTGCAGACCTCGATAGGCTCCGGGGAAATGCGCGTATAGGCTTTGAGCGGGGCGCCTGTGCGCTCGGGACCATACTCAGGCATAGCCTGTAAGTACTTGTCCTCATAGAGCGCTGACTCGGCGACAAGCTTGGCTGCGGTAACCGCCCCCTGCCCTGCGCGCGCGTGCCAGCGGATTTCTGTAAGAGTAGCAGACATCGCGATCCTTTCTCTGGAGGGGATAAAAAAGACAATGCGCGAACGAAGCCGCGCATCGTGTTCTTATTGTACTGGAATACGCCCGGGTTGCAAGAAAATTTTTCTAAAGCACACGGCAAGCCTCTTATTTCTTGATCTTGATCTTCTTGCCGATGGTCAAAATAATCCCTTTTGCAAATTTGCTATACTGGAGTCGAGGTAAAGGCCTGTGCCAGCACAACGCCCACCTCGGGGACAAAACGTCGCCCTTAGTGTTTGTTAGACGGCCAAGGGCGACGCTTGCTGTGTAGGTACCTCAACACACACAGCAGGTTGACTCCAAATTGACAGAGCAACCACAGGATAAATCCTGCAAGTTGATAATCAATCAATCGCCACCACCTCCTCACCTTATCTGAAGTTGAGCGGAAAACCTCCTTTCCTAAAGATCGAAATCATTTAGAA
>WRFR01000045.1 GCA_009778715.1 Coriobacteriia bacterium
TGATTCTTGCAAAGGCGCCTCCTGGCACTTTGCGATAAATATAGTAGCCGGTAGCGCCTTTAGACCTGGTCCACGTGAGAAGTGGACCGGTAGCTGAGTTAGTAAGGCTGGTCAGGGTAGGCTGCGCCAAATAGGTAATCGTCAGTGTATTATCAAGGATGCTGCCAGTTTGGTTATAAATATTACCAGTATAGGCACATATCGAATACCCATAGCTCATTCCAGACACCGCTTTTGTATCGGTATAGGAGGATAGACCGCCAGGACCAACTTCAGCGATTTCTACCGCATTACGATAAATGCGGTAGCCAGTGGCGTTCGGGAAAGGAGTCCACTTAAGGACCGGGCCTGATGCTGAGTTGGTAAGACTCGTGAGATCGACAAGCATACTTTTGTCGAAAATAAGAACGGGCACGGTACGGTCCTCATTGGTTCCATCGCCAACGGGCCAGTTTCCCCATCCCCAGAGAGTATTATCGCTCTTTAGTCCAAGGGAACGCCCGTTCCCTGAGACTACGGATATCCAGTTGGATGCACCTTGGATCTGGGTAGGACTAGTAACGTAAGTATCCGTTAAGCCCGTACCAAGATTATTTGTACCGTAGCCATTAAAACCCCAAGTCCAAAGCGTACCGTCCGATTTTACCGCGACCGTAGAGAGTGCGCCTGCCATTGCATACTTCCACGTTGCAGTCCCCAGTTGGGTCGCCGTTGGATGGAGAAGGGTTGTGTCCCCAGCGCCAACCTCACCCTCAGAATTCATACCCCAAGTCCAAAGCGTACCGTTAGTCTTGAGCGCAACAACATGCGCAGCTCCAGCAGAAAGAGTTGCCCAGTCGTTCGCGGTTCCGATACGCAAGGGAATCTTGCTATCGGCTGACATGCCCTCCATATCCGAGTTGCCATTGCCAAACACACCTGCACTGTTATTTCCCCATGCCCAGAGAGATCCGTCTGTTTTCAAACCGAGTACTGCGCCATCCAAAATAGCAACACTTTTCCAGTTTGTATCTGTTCCAACACGCACCGGTGAAGAAACAACAACTGTTCCTGCAGCCGGTGGTGGAGTGCTTAGTGCCCTGTTCGACGTCCCAATCCCAAGTTGATCGTTCGTGTTGTCGCCCCAAGCCCAAAGTGAGCCATCTTTTTGGATAGCAAACGTATTACAGGGACCCGCATAGATACTTGCCCAATTCGTAGAGATGCCAACCTGAACCGCAGCTTGCTGCGCGTCTGTTGATCCTATGCCCAGTTGGCCATAAGTATTGTCTCCCCATGCCCAGAGTGTACCATCTGACTTGATAGCAAAATCACAGTTGTCGCCCGCTGCAACATCGTTCCAAGTGGTACCCACCAAGCACTCCATCGGCGAAGCTTGAGCATACCCCCCAGTGCCCGAATAATTGCCCCAAGCCCAAAGTGAGCCATTCGACTTAACCCCAACCGTATTCATAGCACCAATCGAAAGCTTCATCCACGTCGGCGTCGCTGCCATCGCAGAGACCGCTCCGCTAAACACAAAACAAAGCGCGACTGCTGCAACCAACCCTATTTTCCAGAAAATCTTTTTCATAACCCCGCCTTAGCCTCTGACCAAGCACTTCTCTCCTCTGCACTTTTAGTGAAAGAACATTAATCGATCTCTCCCTGATCAATACAGAGTATCCTCCATCACAACAATAGGCTTGTAATGTCAAAAATGCAACTTTTCAACAGGAAGGGGCTCCAGAAACAGTCATCTTGATACGAAAGAACCCCGCAGCTAGTGCCACGGGGTTCTTTCAGTAAACATCAATTCAGGCAAAGTCTGTTTGACGAGTGGCTGGTGCTATCTGAGTAGGCGCCGCCCAGCGTGGCGTAGTACGCCACGTGAGCTGGGCGGGAACGACCTCAGATCGTACCAGACGCCGTCAAAACTACATCATGCCGCCCATGCCGCCCATATCCGGCATCGCTGGCGCAGCGCTCTGCTCCGGGACATCGGCAACGGTCGCCTCGGTAATGAGAATCATGCTCGCCACACTGGCAGCATTTTGCAACGCGCTGCGGCTGACCTTGACCGGGTCGATGACACCCATCTTGAGCATGTCGCCGTACTCGCCGGTCGCGGCGTTCAGTCCCTCACCCTTCTTGAGGCCCTTGACTTTCTCGACCACGACGGAGCCCTCAAAACCAGCGTTATCAGCGATCGTGCGCAGCGGCGCGTTCAGCGCGTGAGCGACGATGTTGACGCCCACCTGCTCGTCCTCGGACAGGCCTTCCAGCTTGCCCAGCGCAGCAGCAGCATTGATGAAGGCCACGCCACCACCGGCGACGATGCCTTCCTCGACAGCCGCACGAGTCGCCTGCAGGGCATCCTCAACGCGCAGCTTCTTCTCCTTGAGCTCGACCTCAGTGGCTGCGCCGACTTTGATAACGGCCACGCCGCCGGCCAGCTTGGCCAGGCGCTCCTGCAGCTTCTCGCGATCAAAGTCGCTGTCGCTGTTCTCGATCTCACCCTTGATGATCTTGACACGCCCATCGATGTCTTCCTTTTTGCCGCCGCCATCAATGATCACGGTTGAATCCTTGGTCACCTTGACGGTTTTGGCGGTACCGAGCATCGAAAGCTCGGCGTTCTCAAGCGACAGGCCCAACTCTTCTAAAATGACCTGGCCGCCGGTCACGACCGCGATGTCTTCAAGCTGTTGCTTGCGGCGATCGCCAAAGCCCGGCGCCTTAACGGCGACGCAGTTAAACGTGCCGCGCAGTTTGTTCAGGATGAGCGTCGCGAGCGCTTCGCCCTCGATGTCTTCGGCAATGATGAGCAAAGCCTTGCCTGACTGCATGACCTTTTCAAGCAGCGGCAGGATGGCCTGGATATTGCTGATCTTCTGGTTCACGATCAGGATCAGCGGATCGCTCAGAACCGCTTCCATACGCTCCTGGTCGGTCACCATGTAGTGCGACAGGTAGCCCTTCTCGAACTGCATACCCTCGACGGTATCGATGTCGATGCCGAAGGTCTGGGACTCCTCGACCGTGATGACGCCGTCCTTGCCGACGACATCCATCGCCTCGGCGATCTTGGTGCCGATGGTCTCGTCGCCTGCAGAGATCGTTCCGACATGCGCGATGTCGTCCTTGCCGCCAACGGGCTTGCTGTTAGCGCGAATTGCCTCGACCACTGCGTCGACGCCGGCCTCGATGCCGCGGCGCAGCGCGAGCGGGTTAGCGCCCGCAGTCACGTTGCGCAGGCCCTCGTTGGCAATGACCTCGGCGAGCAGGGTCGCGGTGGTAGTGCCGTCGCCCGCTACATCGTTGGTCTTGACCGCAACTTCTTTGACAAGCTGGGCGCCCATGTTCTCGACGGAATCTTCCAGGTCGATCTCACGAGCAATCGTCACGCCATCGTTGGTGATCGTCGGCGCGCCGAACTTCTTCTCCAGCACCACATAGCGGCCCTTGGGGCCAAGCGTTACCTTGACCGCATCGGAGAGCTTGGTGACACCAGCCGCAAGGCCGTGACGCGCTTCCTCATTGAATTGAATATCTTTGGACATGTTTATATCTCCTTTTCCGCGATAGAACTCTCGGCGCCGTGTTAGTCAGTCACCACGGCATAGATGTCGGACTCACGCAAAATGACGTATTCCTCGCCATCCAGCTTGACTTCGGTTCCACCATACTTGCTGTAAATGACCACATCGTCTGTTGCGACGTTGACAGGTACGCGCTCCCCTTTATCGTTGAGCGCCCCATCACCGACCGCCAGGACCGTACCGCGTTGCGGTTTCTCCTGGCCTGAATCCGGCAGGAACAGACCCGACTTGGTCTGAGTCTCCGCCTCGGCTTGTTTAACGATTACACGATCGCCCAGTGGCTTAAGTTTCATCGCTTTCTCCTCCTTAGAAGTGTTGTTACTTGATGAGCCGCATTGCGCGCAGCCCGTTTGTTGCCAAAAATGAGCGCCCTGATCGAGAGCGCCCGTAAGTCTTATTCTAGAAAGAGTACCGTGCGGGCGCAAGCCTCCACAGAGGAAACATCATAAATCATCCACATATCTTAGTGATAGACACTCAGATTTTCTGCTATTAGTAATCATTGCTGCAAAGCATATGATCGATCAGAGGTGATGTCAGTGATAGTCGCTAGGCGCGCAGGTTGAGATGGTTGAGCGTCGCTTAATTTGGGGCGTTTATACGCAACGATCTCCTCGATAGTCATATCAAGCGCCTTTGCAAGCTTTGCGAGCGTCTTGATCGTAAAGTTGTTATCCCCGCCCAGCATCTCTGACACGGTTGAACGGCTGATCCCCATACGCCGCGCAAGTTCAGCTTGGGTAATCCCAAGTTCTTTCACCCTCAACGAAGCGAAGATCGCGATATCACCAACTTTTTCAGCATAAGCAAATTCCCAAGTTTTTTTAAGTTCTTCAATACGCTCCACTTGACACTCCTTCTTCCTTAAGCCATCTCAGGCATTCTCTTGCGCGCTGGTTGGCTTGCCTCAGTGTACCAGGATCGATCTGTTGCCTTTTGCCCCCATGAGCTTCGTACAAATGGTTCATACGGACATGCCATTTCCTACCTCCTATGTTAGGTTATAACCTAACAACTGTAAAGAGCTCCTGAGAAATTTCCGCATGAATGAGCGCATTCGTCTATGCAATTCGATACGGATCTCAGGAGTACTGTAGCAAATGCCCCTTACCAAATCCTTACCAATCGAACTGGAAAATGCATAAAACGCGGGTTGTGAAAGAATCTCCACAAAGAGAAATGCGCACCCTCAGGCTCAAACCCTTGGGCGCGCATCAAAAATCAATTGCTAGTAGACGCACCAGCCGCCATCGCTCGGCATGATGGCGCCATTAACGTTGAGGCTATCATCGGAGAGCAGCCAGCACAGCGCCGCCGCGATGCGCTCGGGCGCAGCCGTCGGAGGAGCCGTTGCCGCCATGACCGGGCCGACCCGCTTCATCGCAAACGGAGAGCAGGCCATGTCGACCTCGATGTTGGTCGCGACTGCTCCCGGGCAGACCGCGTTGGCGCGCAAGCCTTCAAGGCCATAGTAAAACGCAAGGCTGCGCGTGAAACCGATCATGGCATGCTTGCTGCAGGTGTAGGCGACACCAGCGGAGGAGGCCTTCAACCCGGCCTCGCTTGCCACGTTGGCGATACTGCCCTTCGCCGCGCGCAACATGGGGAGCAGCGCGCGTGTCAGACGCACCGGTCCGGTGAGGTTGACGCTCATCACGCGGTTCCAGGTGGCATCGTCGACTTCATGCGGCGGCAGGAAGTTGTCCATGATGCCCGCGACATTGGCCAGGCCGTCAAGCTTGCCATCACAGGCAGCGACCAAAGCCTCGACCGTCTCGTCAGCAGAAACGTCACCCGCTACCGCGACCAGGGGATCATTGAGATGCGCGGCCTCAAGATCGAGCAGGCGTTTCTCGGAGATGTCGGCTGCAATAACGCGCGCCCCTTCTTCCATCAGGCGCTCGGCTGTCGCTTTCCCGATGCCGGACCCGGCTCCTGTGACCAGAATAGTCTTGCCGACAAAACGTTGTTCACTCATAAAGGGCTCCTCTCTTAGAGCAGGGCAAGCAGGGCGGATATCCCCGCGCTCTTCCATTTGAAAGTGTTTTTATACTATACACGAAAACAAAGCGTCCCTCATCCGATCAACACAGATGAGCGGAGCGATGAAAGGTGACAGCTTCTGTTCATAGGTAAGGTCCCTGCGGCGCGCTGCCTGAGATTCTAAAGCCGGATCGTAGGGTACTCATGTTCCCCTGCCCAGCTTCATGTTGTGTTTCTCATCAAAGTAAAACTAGGGCAAGGGGCAGCTCAAGGGAATGGGGGGATGGATAGCTGCCCCTTGCAAGTATATGAATGGGACAAGAGGGATGTCCCGATTCACCA
>WRFR01000046.1 GCA_009778715.1 Coriobacteriia bacterium
GCTGGTGGGCGCGCTCGACCAAAATGACGAAGAAGCCGTGACTTTGACGCCAAAGGGCCGCTACCTCCTGGTGGCGCTGATGCGCGAGACCTTAGCTCGCAGCAACGACTACCGCGACCAGGCTCGCGCCGCGCTGAGTCGCGACGAATACCAGGAGCTGCTTGAGCCACCTGAGTAGCCGCTCTTAGACTCTGATGAGCTGATGTGAGAGGACAGCGCCATTCGTTAGTTGCAGGATCATGACGGTAGGGCCACCGGAGACGCGGGGCTGGGTCGCCGATCCCGGGCAAGTGATCGTGGTGATCTCATCTAGTTGCTCAAAAGCCGGGACATGGGTGTGCCCGTGAATGGCAAGCACAGGCCCTTGGTTGGTTCGGCGTTCCTCGGCCAAGGCGTGGTGCAGGTGAGCTGGTGTGTGGGCGACCAGTATCGTCAGGCCTCCGGCCCAGGTCTTCTCAACAAGCTTGAGCGGCAGGTCGTAATCGTTGTTGCCGCGCACGGCGATCACCTCAGGCGTGATGTTGGCAAGGCGCAGGAGTATCGACTGCGGGCCGACGTCACCTGCGTGGACGATCAGGTCAACGCCCGCAAAAGCGTCCATAATACGAGGCGAGAACTGACCATGGGTGTCAGAGATGACCCCTACCCGCACGATGCTCTCATTGAGAGAGGATGGGTAGTGGGGTGCGTGCCGTTCTGAAGATTTCGGTGTCATAGCTTCATCATAACGCAGTTTAAGCGACCGGGTACAATCGGGCTATCAGATTCGCAATTCTATTCCTGAACTGTTTTCATCACCGCTCGCTTTTATCATAAGTACTGAATTAGCGCATGTATTATTAGTGAATTGTCTCAATCAATACTATATAATCGTCTCACACTAATCAATGGATCAACTCACTTATGAAAGAGAAACTTATGCCCTATATTCCGCGCGACATCACAGAGCCTCTTCAAAAACTGACATCACAGTTTCCTGTTGTTTTTTTGACTGGCCCGCGCCAGAGTGGCAAAAGTACGCTCCTTAAGCACGAATTCACATCCTATGGCTACGTAAACCTTGAGGATCTGGACTTCCGCAGGGCGGCGACTGAAGATCCGCGGGGTTTTATTTCCCGATATCCGGCGCCGCTTATCATAGATGAGGCTCAGCGGGCGCCTGAACTGTTTTCGTACCTGCAGGTCAGAGTGGATGAACAGCGCGCACCCGGTTCATATATCCTATCGGGTTCGCAGAACTTTCAGATGATGCGCGCTATCTCACAATCGCTGGCTGGCCGTACTGGC
Source organism: Coriobacteriia bacterium (assembly GCA_009778715.1). GTDB lineage: Bacteria > Actinomycetota > Coriobacteriia > WRKU01 > WQUG01 > WQUG01. The sequence continues at coordinate 1,288 of WRFR01000046.1, forward strand.
ATTGCTACGCTGTTGCCACTCTCATTGCCAGAGGTTCGCCAGCCTCAGGCTGGGCAGTTCTATCAAGACGCAGATGATTGGCTTTTTACTGGCGCTTATCCTGAGAACATAGCTGAGCGGATCGACACGCGGCTGTTTTATGAGAATTATATCCGCACGTATATCGAGCGTGACATAGCGCTTGAAACCGGCGTACATGATCTGGCGCGCTTTCGTAATTTTATGGTCGCGTGCGCAGTCCGGGCGGGCGGGCTTGTCAACTACTCTGATCTTGCCCGTGATGTTTCTGCCAATGACGCGACAATGCGCTCGTGGCTCTCGATCCTGGAGGAGAGCTATATCTGTTTTCGCCTGATGCCTTACTATAAAAATTACGGCAAGCGATTTACCAAGACGCCCAAGCTGTATTTTTATGACACGGGCCTTTTGTGTTCTTTATTGGGAATCGAGACTCGGGCTGATTTAAGGAGTCATGATCGGCGTGGGCATATTTTTGAAAATGCGGTCATCGCGGAGTTTTATAAGCAACGCTTTCATGTAAATAAGCAGTCGCGAGCTTATTACTGGCGCTCGATTCGAGGCCCACAGAAAGAGATAGACTTGGTCTTCGACGGTTCTGGCGGCCCGCTCCTCTATGAGATCAAAGCGGCGCAGACGGCTAATGAGAAGTTCACCCATACGCTGAAGTCGTACCTTGGTGAAAATAATCTTGCCGAGAAGTCTGCTTCTGTAGTCTACGACGGGCCCGATGGCTTGACGATCAATGCGACTCAGTTTACCAACTGGCAGGATTTCAAGGCTCCTGGATGTAATAATCTGTGATGTCAATCAGTAGGTGCGAAAGGATAACAATGGCAGATCGAATCAAAATGACCACTCCGCTCGTCGAGATGGACGGGGATGAAATGACGCGGATCATCTGGAAGATGATCAAGGACGAGTTGCTTCTTCCGTATATCGACTTGAAGACCGAGTACTATGACCTGGGGCTCCAGCACCGTGACGCCACCGATGACCAGGTCACGGTCGACAGTGCCAACGCGACGAAACGGCTTGGGGTGGCAGTGAAGTGCGCGACGATCACTCCCAATGCGCAGCGCGTTGAGGAGTATCAGCTTAAAGAGATGTGGAAGTCCCCGAACGGCACCATTCGTGCTTTGCTTGACGGGACGGTGTTTCGCGCGCCTATCATCGCGGCCGGGATCGACCCACTGGTGCCGACCTGGACAAAGCCCATTACGATCGCGCGTCACGCCTACGGTGACGTGTATAAAAGCGTCGACATGGTGGTCGAAGCTGGCTCGAAAGCGGAGCTGCTTGTGACCGACAAGACAGGGGAGGCCACAAGCGAGCTTATTCACGAGTTTGTAAATACCAGCGGCATAATCCTGGGACAGCACAACACGGACGCGAGCATTTCAAGCTTCGCGCGTTCTTGCTTCAATTTTGCCCTCGATACTAAGCAGGACCTCTGGTTTGCTACCAAGGACACGATCTCAAAGAAGTACGATCATCGGTTCAAGGACATCTTTCAGGATATATTCGAGAGCGAGTATGAAGATAGGTTCCAGGCAGCGGGCATCGAGTACTTCTACACCTTGATCGACGACGCGGTGGCGCGCGTTATGCGCTCCGAAGGCGGCTATATCTGGGCCTGCAAGAACTACGATGGTGACGTGATGTCTGATATGGTCGCCACAGCGTTTGGAAGCTTGGGGATGATGACCTCGGTGCTGGTGTCACCGAGCGGCGCGTTTGAATATGAGGCGGCGCATGGCACGGTCACGCGCCACTATTACAAGCACCTCAAAGGCGAGGAGACCTCCACCAACTCCGTCGCAACAATTTTTGCCTGGACGGGAGCGCTGAAAAAGCGCGGGGAGCTTGACGAACTGCCTGAGCTGTCCGCATTTGCCGAGGCGCTGGAGCAGGCGACCATCGCCACGATCGAGTCTGGCGTGATGACCGGCGACCTCTACGCGCTCTCAAGCCTTGCCGAGAAGCGCAAAGTAAGCACCGAGGAATTCATCCAGGAAGTCGGCAAGAACCTTAGGCTGAAGAAACCATTCCAGGGGTAATTTTTGTCATTCTATTCGTCGCCTACTATTCTGGGCCTCGGTGCATATTTCGAAATAAAGTTCTAAAACTGCTATACTGACATCAGCTACAACAAAGGAGGATCCGATGATTTCAGCGCCTGTTTCTGCGCTCACCAACTATAATACGGTTCTCAGTCTGGTGACTGATAGCACTTCGGTTCGCCTCACAAAGGGCGGACATGATAAGTATGTGGTTGAGACTTCCGAGGCTCATGATTACAAAGAGGCGTACCTGCGCTTTTTAGAAGAGATGAGCAAAGTGAACCGGCCCGATACGCAGTGGTTCTCTGTTGATGAAACCAAAACGCGTCTTGGTCTTGACACATGAGCACCGAGATCAGGTTCTCGGAGTATGCTCTTTCCGATCTGGCTGGTATCGGTGACTATATTGAGTTTCAGCTGAGTTCGCCTCAAGCGGCCAATAAAGCCCTTGCTCTCATACTTGATGCCATCCAAGCACTGAGTGATTTTCCTGAAAATGGAGTTTCAGTCATTGCGCCTGATGGTTTTGTGACGCCGTATCGCGTGCTGATCTGTGAAAAGCGCTATGCAATCAGTTATATATTCGATAAAGAGACACAAAAAGTATGGGTTTACCGCGTATTCCATACCATCCAGGATTGGCTCGCATTCTTACTTGCAAGAAGTGAGCCCATGCTAAAATGAGAAACACCGCTCGTCCATAACAAAAGGAGTATCGTGGCAAGCTACAAAGACAGCATGAACCTGCCCAAAACCGAGTTCCCCATGCGCGCGAACCTTAAGCAACGCGAGCCTGCCTGGGTCGAGGCTTGGGAGCAAAACCAGCTCTTCAAGCAAATACTGGCGCGTCGCGAGGGTGCGCCGGACTTCATCCTGCACGACGGGCCGCCCTATGCCAATGGGCATATCCACATGGGTACGGCTTACAA
>WRFR01000047.1 GCA_009778715.1 Coriobacteriia bacterium
CACGGGCGCACTGACCGGAAAGATCGCGATCTTTCAAGAGATCGCCACCGACAGCATGCGTCTGCCGTACGATCCCAAAACTCAGTACCCTCTCCATGATGAAGTGGTGGACGCTTCTCCTTATTTGGATAATCAACATCAGGCCTCGATGCCTTTTGACGCTTCCCGCTATGCCCGCAACCCGCAAGAGTGTGACACGCTCGTGATTATCCGCTCCTTCATGGTGAGCGGCGTTAAGGCGGATGTAAACGAGTACACCCTGTACGTTGACACCGAGGTGGTCATCATTAATGCGCGTACTGGTCGGTTGCAGCACCTGGAGTATCTGGGCAAGTGCCTGGCGGATAAGAATGCGCCGGTGAGGCGTAATTGGATGATGCGTGGTGAGGCGATGCAGTACCTGGCGTCATTGAGCCTGGATGGCAAACCCAGCAAGACCCCTTATGAGAGCGGCGGTCAAACTCCGGTCAGCGATGCTGACTGGCATGGCGGCTACGTCATGGAGCTCTGGGTCGCTACGGGAAAGTTCGGCGCGTACAATACGCTGGTGCTGGGAGACTGGGAGCGCAACCCGGCGCCGGTCAGCCAGCAGAAGATGAGGGACTTTGCGGTGCGGCTTTATGATATTCAGGGCGGAAAGATCGTCAGCTCAAAGAACTATCAGGACGTGGCGATCGAGAACTTCGACCCCCATACGCTGGTCGTGAAATTCGGGGCCGGGAAAGCAACGTTGACCGGTAACATCCAAATCAAGACGTTTCCCGGGACACTCACTTTGCCGGGAGCAGCCCCCGTTAACTTTACGGCCGAGCAGGCTGGCGGGCAGGCTTGCCCAGACTGCAAAAATACGGGCAAGATCAACGGTAAGCCCTGCGCCCGTTGTGGTGGGATCGGCGCGTTAGTGATGTATAACGGCCTGCTGCTCTAAGTTTACCTCGCGTTTACCTGGGGTGGGTATAATCGGTATGAACACAATTGGCTGACAGAAGGGGGTCAGGCACCGTTTTGTCAGCTGGTGCAGAGTAGGAAGAGGAGGCGCGCGTGAACACTATTCTGGTCGTTGATGATGATCGGCATATCCGTGAGCTTGAGTGCGCCATCCTTTCCGGCGCTGGCTTCACGACAGTCGAGGCTGTTGACGGGGCCGATGCGCTTGCAAAGCTGGGGGAGCAGACCATCGACCTGGTCGTGCTCGATGTGATGATGCCCAAGATGGACGGCTACGAATTTTGCGCGCTGGCCAAGCGCTACTACGAGGAACTCCCTATCCTGATGCTGACCGCCAAGGGGCAGACCATCGACAAAGTCACGGGGCTTAACCTGGGCGCTGACGACTATCTTGCCAAGCCCTTCGACGCCGACGAACTGTTGGCGCGCGTACACGCGCTGCTGCGCCGCTACCGCAAGGTGGCCGCCGCCGAGGCACGCCTCGGTACGCTGCGCCTCGTCAAGGATCGCTATCAGGTGATCGACGCCGAGGGCTCCGCGCAGGAACTTCCCCACAAGGAGTTCGACCTGCTGTTCCTGCTGGCGTCGTTGCCGGGCAAGACCGTCAGCCGCGAGCGCCTGCTCGACGAGGTCTGGGGCTTTGAGCACGAGGGGACCGACCGCACGCTCGACGTGCACATCAACCGTCTGCGCGCGCGCTTCCCGCAGGCGGAGAGCGGTTTTGGCATCGTGACCGTGCGCGGCCTGGGCTACCGATTGGAAGGGGGCGCCGATGAGCATGTTTGATGGGGATCCCTCTTCTGCTGATACGCAAAGGGAGCAGTTGCTCCTTAATCATCACCCTGCGCATCCCCGGTCTCTGCCCTGGCGGATCCTGGAGGTAGCGGGAAAGATCCTCATAGTATTGCTGTTTTTCGCCGGGCCATTCCTTGCTGGTTACGGCATCAGCCAGCTGCTCTTTCATGTCACGCAGTGGCGCCCGACGCCGTTGGTCGCGTATCTGTTCGAATTTCTCATTTCATTTGCTGTGCTGGCGTTCCTTTTCTGGGCGGTCGCTTTTAACGCGAGTCGGCGCCTGATGCATCGCAACTCTCACTTTGGGCGAAATATCATGCAGGCGCTGGAACGCATCGCCCAAGGCGACTTCAGCGTGGTGCTCCCCGTGTCGCAGGACAGCCGTGAGCCTTTGGCCGAGCTGGCGGCAAGCGTCAACAAGATGGCCCATGACTTAGGAGACATCGACCAGCAACGCCGCGATTTCGTGAGCAACGTCAGCCATGAGATCCAGTCGCCGCTGACTTCGATCGGCGGCTTTGCCACGTTGCTGCACAATCCCGCGCTGGATGCGGCTACACGCGATCATTATCTTGAAATCATCGAGTCGGAGAGCAAGCGGCTTTCGCAGCTCAGCGACAACTTGCTCAAACTCTCGGCGCTCCAGGATCGCGAGGCGACGCTGGCACGCGAGCCGATCGTCTTAAACGAGCAACTTGCCTCAGTGACCAATCTGTTGGAGCCGCAAATGCAGGCAAAAGGCCTGAAACTTCAGGTTAGCCTCACGCCCGTCCTGGTGGAGGGTGATCGCGAGCTGCTTGACCTGGTCTGGATCAACCTGCTTCAGAACGCCTGCAAGTACACGCCTGAGGGGGGCGAAGTCAACGTAGCGCTGACCACGACCGGAAACCAGGCGGTCGTCACCGTCAGCGATACGGGCGTCGGCATGTCTCCCCAGGAACTCCTGCATATCTTCGAGCGCTTCTACCGGGCCGATAAAAGCCGCAGTCGCAGCGAAGGTGGCAACAGGCTGGCTGACAAAATCACCCCTGGGGTAATTTTGCCAGCGGGCGGCAACGGGTTGGGCCTTGCGCTTGTCAAAGAGATCGTCAATGCTCACAGTGGCCAGGTCAGCGCGACGAGCCAGCTCGGCGAGGGTAGCACCTTCACGGTTGAGCTTCCGCTGACTTCTGTTTAACTAGCACTAACATAAAGAATAATTTTTTTGTTGATGCCTCCGCGCTCAAACGAATGAGGTGAATTCTTGCTCACGCATGATGATGTCTTGTCACTACCGTAGTTTATAATGATAAGAAGATACCGATTTAAAGCCAATTGAAGCTAAGGAAGAGAAAATGTCTAGTATAAGGACTGAAACCGAAACAGTTATTAAGCGCATCCTTCCTTACCTGGAGCGCCGAGGATATAGTCCAAAAGGGTAGCGTCAAAAAAGTTCTGTAAAATCAGATAGCCATCGACAAGGATGGCCATTGTCCTTCAAGATTGTTTGTTGTAACGACAATCGAATAAGGAGGAACAATGGCCAAGTCAAATGCTAC
>WRFR01000048.1 GCA_009778715.1 Coriobacteriia bacterium
CTCAGATACACTCATAAGGCATTGTTGTGCTACGTGGGAGTGTGCCCGAGTGGCTAAAGGGGATGGGCTGTAAACCCATTGGCTATGCCTACCATGGTTCGAATCCATGCGCTCCCACCATCAGAACGGCAAAGAAGGCGCTCAGGTTTCGTGAGACTCCTGGACGCCGGATGTTTTTCGCTTCAGGTTGCTCAAGCTCCTGATGCGAAGGATATTTTTCATGTAAGTGAGTGACGAAGGCGCCGCTTAGATGGAAAATAGACGAGCAGCAGGCCCACATAGCTCAGTCGGCAGAGCACTTCCTTGGTAAGGAAGAGGTCACCGGTTCAAGTCCGGTTGTGGGCTCCAGCATTAACGAAACGTTTGTGACTCCGACGGAAGGTGAGCACCCTGCAAAACGACCTCATCATCCTTCATGCTCCCTCGGTCTATGACTTCCGCACACATCCGTCATTTTTCGGTCCGGTGGCTGACCTTGTTCCGGCAACCCCCATCTTCGATATCTATCCGCTCGGCTTCGCCTCGATCGGCGAGTACCTCGAGCGCCATGGCTTCTACGTGCGCATTGTCAATGTCGCAAACCTCATGCTGCACTCGGCCAGCTTCAACGTTGAGCGTCTGATCGCCAGCCTCAACCCCAAGAGCTTCGGCATCGACCTGCATTGGATGCCGCACTGCCAGGGTGCGATCGAGCTGGCGCGCATTTGCAAGAAATATCACCCTGATATCCCGGTCATCTTCGGCGGGCACAGCTCATCGGTCTTTCATGAGGAGCTGCTCAGCGAGTATCCGGAGATCGACTTTGTGCTGCGCGGTGACTCGACCGAGGAACCCTTTCGCCAGCTCCTGACCGCGCTCACGACGCCTCACACGGACGCCAGCACCGGCTCAGGGGGATTGTTCGCCAGCGCAACCGACCTGCGCGCGGTCCAGAACCTCAGCTGGCGCGACGCGAGCGGGGACGTCGTCATAAACGACATTACCTACAGCCCGGAGGACTTCAACCTGCCGTCGCTCGACTTCAGCTACAACATGAAGGCGGTCATCCGCTACCGCGACATGCTGGGCGCTTCGCCCTTTGAGCAGTTCATGCGCGAACCAGCATCGGCGGGCCTGGTCTGCCGCGGCTGCAAAAACAACTGCGCGACCTGCGGCGGCTCGGCAACCACCTACCGCAAGTACCTGGGGCGCAAGAAGATCGCCTTTCGCGATCCGGAGCTGGTGGCGCGCGACGTAGCGCATTCGAGCAAGTTCATCCCGGGCCTCATCTTCATCTTGAACGACCCGTTGCAGGGCGGACCTGCCTACTTTGAGGAGCTGATCCGGCAGCTCGGCACGTATAAGCTGCACAAGCCGGTCGCGTTCGAGTTCTTCGCGCCGCCGACGCCCGACCAGCTGGCGCTTATGGCCGAACAGCTCGATGACTGGTCGATCGAGGTCAGCGCGGAGTCCCACGATGACGAGATCCGCCACAAGTTTGGCAAGGGGCAGTACACCACGGCGGAGCTCGAGGCAAACATCAAGCTGGCTCTTGAGCTTGGCATTAATCGCTACGATGTCTATTTCATGACCGGCATTCCCGGGCAGGGCGTCGAAAGCGTCCGCGCGAGCGCCCAGTATCTGCGCCGCCTTTACGAGATCAACAACAATGACAAGCGGATCTTTCCGTTTATCAGCCCGATGGCGCCCTTCCTGGACGTGGGCTCAAGGGTGTTCGATAACCCGCAGGACTTTGGCTACCGTCTGAAGGCGCACACGGTCGAGGAACACCGCCAGTTGCTACTTGAGCCTTCGTGGAAGCACATCATGAACTATGAGAGCCTGCTGCTTCCGACCGATGAGTTTGCCGACCTGGTCTATGAGACTGCCCATATCACCAACGACATCAAGGAAGACGTGGGGGTGACCTCACCTGAGGCTGCGCGCATCGTGCGCGAACGCCTGCGCCAGTCACAGGCGACGATGCGCAAGATTGACCAGCTGCGCGCGCTGCCTGCTGCTGAGTACCAGCGGGGCCTCGATGAGATGGGGCAGGAGATACTCGACGGATCGCAGCCGATCCTGTTCGAAACGCTTGATGAGGGCTGGGTCAATCGTCCAACGTTCGCGAACTTCGCCGCATGTTTCAAGCTCTGGCTTGTGGAGAACCTCCTTCTCACGCTCACTTTTGGTCACCACCATGCAAAATCAACGCTGACCCGGTCTCATTCCGCCTAAGCTACAACAAATCGGTAAACTTGCATAAAGAAAGAGGCAAAGCGCTGTAACTTATAGATACGCACGGGGGCGTGGTTTGGTGTTGACAGGGGCCGCTCAACTCCATTACACTTAGTTTCGCCTGTACGAACAGAGTATTGTGTCGCTGTGCGTCAGTACGTAGTGCAGAGGACACGGCGGTGTAGCTCAGTTGGTCAGAGCACTCGGTTCATACCCGAGTTGTCACTGGTTCAAATCCAGTCACCGCTACCAGGCGATAAGCACGCTTCTTGCGGCCTCCCAGCTTGCTGGCGC